>JAVKFY010000025.1:0-125356 GCA_040223615.1 Alphaproteobacteria bacterium | reverse complement strand
GGCCACCACACGTTCACGAAGATCGTTCGAATAGGGTCGGACCATCCAAGCTGGCCTCCAACTCCAGCACCCAGCTTGAATCACAAATCAACCCGGAAGGGAATCCCCCATCGATTCAGTCAATGTCAGAAACGCTCTAGCCGGTGCCGGTGGGGAGCTGGTCGAACGGCAGTTCCTTGTCGACCCGGATGTCCGGCGGCAGGCCAAGCACGCGTTCGGCGATGATGTTGCGCAGGATTTCGTCGGTGCCGCCGGCGATGCGCAGCGCCGGCGCGTACAGCAGCGCCTCCTGGAACAGCGCCTGCATCGGCGCCTCGTCCGGGTCGGAAATCACCCCGGCCATGTCCATCATGTCCATGCCGAAGCCGGCGATCTCCTGCAGCTTGCCGGCCGAGACCAGCTTGGTGATCGAGGATTCAGGGCCCGGCGTTTCGCCGCGCGACAGCGCCGTCATGGTGCGGAACTTCGACAGTTTCAGGCCCTGCCAGCGGATGTACCAGTCGGCCAGTCGTTCGCGCACGGCCGGGTCCTTGACCGCCGCGTCGCCGTCCAGCTCCAGCCGTTGCGCCAGTTGCATGATCTCGTCGAAATCCGGCCCCGGCGCCTCGCCGACCGCCAGCCGCTCGTTCATCAGCGTGGTGATCGACACCTTCCAGCCCTCGCCGACCTCGCCCAGGCGCTGCGTGTCGGGGATGCGCACGTCGGTGAAGAACACCTCGTTGAAATTCGCGGCGCCGGAAATCTGCTTGATCGGCTTCACCTCGACGCCGGGCGCCTTCATGTCGAGGAAGAAGAAGGTCAGCCCCTTGTGTTTCGGCTGGCTCGGGTCGGAGCGGGTGACGATGATGCCGAAGTCGGAGAAATGCGCGCCCGACGTCCAGATTTTCTGGCCGTTGATCACCCAGTCGTCGGCGTCGCGCACCGCGCGGGTGCGCAGGCCGGCGAGGTCCGAGCCGGCCGACGGCTCGGAAAACAGCTGGCACCATATCTCCTGGCCGCGCAGCGCCGGGCCGACATGGCGATCCTGCTGTGCCGGCGTGGCATAGGTCATCATCGTCGGGATGCACATGCCGAGCCCGATCTCGAACACGCCGCGCGGCACCGCGAAGTTGCCCTCTTCCTGGTTGTAGATCACCTGGAAGATCGGGGCGAGGCCGCGGCCGCCGTAGGTCTCCGGCCAGGTGATGGCGGCGAACCCGGCTTCCGCCTTCTTCGCCTGCCACGCCTTCGCCGTCTTCACCAGGGTGGCGGGGTCGCGGCGCGCGCGGTCGACGTTGACCGGCTGGTTCGCCTTGCGCTCGGCATTGGCTTCAAGGAACGCACGCGCCTCGGCGCGGAACGCGGCCTCTTCGGCTGAATCGTTGAAATCCATCTGGCTCAGACTCCGTTGTCCGGCAGGTCGTCGAACAGGCTCGACACCGAGCTCTCGTCGCTGATCCGGCGCATCGCTTCGCCGATCAGCGGCGCGATGGTGATGGTGCGGATTTTCGGGCTCTCGACCATCGCCTTGGTCGCCGGGATCGAATCGCTGACCACCAGTTCCTGCAGGCTGGAGTTGGAGACCCGCTGCACCGCGCCGCCGCTCAGCACGCCGTGCGAGATATAGGCATAGACCTTGGTCGCGCCCTTCTCGATCAGCGCCTCGGCGGCGTTGCACAGGGTGCCGCCGCTATCGACGATATCGTCGACCATGATGCAGGTGCGGCCCTCGACGTCGCCGATGATGTTCATGACTTCGGAGACGCCGGCGCGCTCGCGCCGCTTGTCGACGATCGCCAGGTCGGCATCGACCCGTCGCGCCAGGGCGCGGGCGCGCACCACGCCGCCGACGTCCGGCGAGACCACCATCAGCCGGTCCTCGCCGATATGCTGCTTGATGTCGCGGGTCAGCACCGGCGCCGCGAACAGGTTGTCGGTCGGGATGTCGAAGAAGCCCTGGATCTGGCCGGCATGCAGATCCAGCGTGAGCACCCGGTCGGCGCCGGCGGTGGTGATCAGGTTGGCCACCATCTTGGCCGAGATCGGCGTCCGCGAGCCCGACTTGCGATCCTGGCGGGCGTAGCCGAAATACGGCATCACCGCGGTAATGCGCCGCGCCGAGGCGCGCTTCAGCGCGTCCAGCAGCACCAGAAGTTCCATCAGATTGTCGTTCGCCGGCTTGCAGGTGGATTGCAGCACGAACACGTCCTCGCCGCGGACGTTCTCGTGGATCTCGACGAACACTTCCATGTCGGCGAAGCGGCGGATGTCGGCCTTGGTCAGCGGCAGCGACAGATAGTCCGCGATCCGCGCCGCCAGCTCGCGATTGGAGTTGCCCGCCACCAGTTTCATGCTTCACCTGTCGCCGTGCCCGCGCGGGCGTCAACATAGCCAGCGGCCCCGATGGTGTAAACGCGGGCCTACTCGCGCCCGGTCGCGCGCCCGGCCTCACCATCTGCGTCGCGCTGTACCCGCCGCTCGGCCTCGATGCGCAGCAACTCGACCACGGCCGGTACCCCGGCATCGGCGATCGCCTGCGACAGCACGGTCCAGTCGCCCTCGGCCAGCGCTCGCGGCAGTTCCTCCGCCTGGCCGACATTGCCGACTTCCCGGCCGTCCGGCCGGATCAGCGTCCAGGTGATCTCGACCCGCCGGCGCAGGTCGCCCGCCGGCTCGATATGCACCGCGCCCATCAGCACCGGAGTCGAATCGTCCGGGATCGGCACCAGCAGCACGCCGGCCTGGTCCAGCGCCTGGCGCATCGCGCGGGCCAGCTTCAGGTCGCCATCGGCCGGCGCGCCGTCGACCGCGGCCAGCACCACCGCCGGGTCCGGCGCTTCCGGCAGCACCTCGACCTGGCGCATCAGCGCCCTGAGCTGGTTCTTGTCACCCGGCTGGAACGGCCGCGGTGCCGCCTGGCAGGCGACAAGCGCGAGCAGCACGAGCGCGCTAGCCCACCAGCGCACAGCTCGCCACCAGGCCGACGATCATGATGACCGCGAGAAAGATCATGTGCGGCATGGTTCAGCCGTTCACCACCAACTCCAGGCCGGCTCGGTTCAGCCGTTCCACGCCGTCGTCGGTCACCCGCACCGTATGGCCCAGGCACATCGCCAGGCCGGTCTCGCTATGCATCAGGATCATGTGCAGGAAGAACACCTGATCCGGCGCTGCGACTTCCGCATTGCCGGCATGGAACATCGGCCAGTCCATCCAGCAGGGCGGATAGACCGTGCCCAGGCTGTAGCCGCAGGCGTTGAGCCGGGCCGCATTGTAGCCACGCTCATCCATCACCCGGGCGTGCGCGTGAAACACGTCGGCCAGCGGCTCGCCCGGCTTCAGCGCCGCCTCGCAGGCCTCCAGCGCCTCCAGGCAGGCGGCGTGCATCCGGCGTTGTTCGTCCGACGCCTCGCCGACCAGCAGCGTGTGCATCAGGCAGGCATGATATTGCCGGTAGACGCCGGCATATTCCAGCGTGAGCTGGTCGATGGCATCGAGCTGCCGCCGCCCGCTGCGATAGCGGCACAGCAGCGCGCCGGCGCCCGAGCCGACGATGAAGGCGTTGCCGGGGTAGTCGCCGCCGCCGGCCAGCACCGCGCCCTGCATCGCCGCGACGATCTCGGCCTCGTCGGCGCCGGGCCGGGTCAGCCTGACCGCCTCGGCCCAGGCCGCGTCGGCCAGCTTCGCCGCCTCGCGCACGTAGGCCAGTTCCGCCGCGCTCTTCACCAGCCGCAGCCGGCTCACCAGGTCGTCGGCGTCCTCCAGCGCGAATGCCGCCAGCGCGGCGTCCACTGCCCGGCCCTGCGCCGAGGTCAGGCCGGCGGTGTCGCGCTCGATGCCGAGCCGCTTGCCGGCCTTCAGCTCGCGCAGCATGTCGCGCAGGCCGATGGCGGGGTGGTCGGCGATACCGTCGACCCAGATGCGGATGTCCTCGATCATCGAGGTCTGCTGTGCCTGGCGCAGGTCCGGCGCCCGGGTCAGCAGCGCCAGCCGGCCGTCGGCGCCCAGGTACAGGCACTGGAAGAAGCAGTAGCCGAAGGTGTCGTAGCCGGTGAGGTAGTAGTGGCTTTCCGGCTTGAACAGCAGCATCCCGTCCAGCCCGCGCGCCGCCATCGCCCGGCACGCCGCCTCGCGCCGGCCGGCCAGCTCGGCCTCGCTGAAATGCAGGACCCTCAACTAGTCAGCTCGTTGCCGAAGCCGATCAGGGCGGCCAGCAACGCTTGCGGCGCCTCGACCGGCAGCATGTGGCCGGCATCGGGGAAGTCGATCCGCCGCCCGTTGGGAATGGTGCGCGCCAGATTGGTGACGTCGGTCTCGTCGTAGAACACCCGGTCCTGCCGCCCGGTGACGATCAGCGTCGGCAGGGTGAGCTGGCTGTAGTCGAAGCCCCAGTCGGTCTCGACCATGCCGTCGACCAGCCGCGCCGTGGTCGAGCCCGGCTCCAGCCCGACATAGTCCGGGGTCGGGGCCAGCATCTGGTCGCGGTTGGCGGCCAGGAAGGCGTCGCCCATGATCAGCGGCGACAGCACCTCGCGCATCATGTTCGGCCCGCCGGCCATCAGCGCGCGCCGCGTCGCCTCGTTCATCCATTGCAGGCGCGGACCGATCCGGCGCAGCGTGTTGAGCAGCACCAGTCCGGCTGCGTCGACCCCGCCGGCCACCGCGCGCGCCGCGTACAGCCCGCCGATCGACAGGCCGACCAGCACCGGCCGCGTCGGCTTCAACTCGGCGATCAGCGTGGTGAGGTCGTCCACGATCAGCTCGGCGGTGAGCGCCCGATCGTCCTTCACCGGGCTGTTCGCCTGACCGCGAAAATTGTAGCCAATCGTGCCATGGCCGGCCGCACGCAGGCCCGGCGCCACCGCCGCCTCCCATTGCCCCAGGTCGCCGGTCACCGCATTGACGAACACGAATGTCAGCCCGCCGTCCGCCGCTGGGCTCTCCCACTCGTAGAACAGGCCTTCTTCGGCGTTGAGTTGCAGCACGGGCATGTCGACCCCCTAGTCGAGAACGATGGCGGAGATGGCGCGGCCGTAGCCCGCTTCATCACGGTGCGTGGCGCGGCGGTAACTGAACTGCCGATTCTTCTCCGGGTAGGTGTCGATGTCCAGGCGCTCCACCGCGCCGATCCCGGTGACGTCCAGTCGGCTGGCGACGAAGCCGGTAAGGTCGAACTGGAAGCGGCCGTCCTGGCCGGCGATGAACCACTGGCCGTGGCCTGGATCGACGGTCAGGAAACGCTCGCGGAACTCCGGCCCGACCTCGTAGGACGGTTGCGCGATGCAGGGGCCGACGGCGGCGGCGATATTCCCGCGCTCGGCGCCCAGCGCCACCATTGCCTCGACCGTGGCCTGGGCGACGCCGTCCAGCGCGCCCTTCCAGCCGGCATGCGCCGCGCCGACCACGCCGGCCTTGGCGTCGGCGAACAGGATCGGTGCGCAGTCGGCCGCCAGCACCGCCAAGGCGATGCCGCGCGTGGTGGTCACCACCGCGTCGGCCTTCGGCGGGTGCAGCACATCCCAGGTCTCGGTGACCTCGACGACGTTCGCGCTGTGCACCTGGTAGAGGGTCAGCAGGTCGTCGTGAGCAGCGCCCATCGCGCCGGCGACCCGGGTTCGGTTCTCGTGGATCGCCTCGCGCGCGTCGCTGGAGCCGTAGCCGCAATTCAGCGAACTGTAGATGCCGTCCGAGACGCCGCCGTCGCGGCCGAAGAACCCGTGCCGGACTGTCGCCAAGGCTTTCGCGGTGTGCTGTTTCACGGCCTGCCCTCGAATCCCGCCGGCGTCGGCGCACCCGGCGCGGTCAGTGCCAGGGCCTTGAACAGCGTGCCCATCTGCGCTGGCGCCGTCAGCCGGTCGAGCGCGCGATCCACCGTTCCCAGCGCCGCCTGCTGGCGCAACTGCGCCGCCCGCGCCTCGATCCCCAGCGATCGCAGCCACCCGCCCTGCAGCACCGGCCCGTGCACGGCGGCGCCGGCCTGGCGTGCGGCCTCGGCACAGGCGGCGAAGTCGACATGCGCGGAAAGGTCCGCCTCGCCCGGCGCGTCCAACACCTCATGGCGGGCGTGGCCGCGGATCGCCTGCAACGTCGCTTGCGGTGGGCCGTGGTCGGGGCCGTAGTCGATCAGCAGCGCGCAGCCGCCGTGTCGCGCCAGGTGCGCGGCAATGGCCGCCACCGCCGCTTCCCGCGCCGGCCCCAGCTCCACCACCGTGCCCTCGTCGGCCTCGATCTCCAGCGCCAGCGGCCCCGGGCTCAGCACGAAGTGCAGTCCGTCATTGCCGCCGGCGACCAGCATCTCGTGCCAACCGTCGGCCAGCCGCTTCACCTGACGCACCGGCAACGCGTCGAGATACTCGTTGCCGACCAGCAGCCAGAATCCGGCCGGCAGCGTGCCGAGCCCGTCGTGCCAGGTCGGCGTCCAGCCGGCGAGTGCCATCGCCTGTACCTGGCGCAGCGCGGCGCTGGCCTCGACCAGGTGAATGTCCAGCGCGTCATGGAAGCCGGGCACCCGGGCCGTCGCGCGCAGCAGGTCGGCCATCAGCGTGCCGCGCCCCGGGCCCAGCTCGACCAGCCTCACCGCGCCCGGCTGCCCGGCATCGAGCCAGAACTGCGCCAGCGCCAGCCCGACCAGTTCGCCGAACATCTGGCTCGCTTCCGGCGCGGTCAGGAAGTCGGCCTCGATGGCGTCGGCCCGCGCGTAGTAGCCGTGTTCGGGATGCGTCAGCACCTCGCCCATGTAGCGCGACACCGGCAGCGGCCCGTCCACGGCGATCAGCCGCCGCAAGTGTGCCTCCATGGGCGTCACCGCCTGGCCCGCCAGATCAGGTAGGCGCCGCCCAGCACCATCGGCACCGACAGCATCTGGCCCATGGTCGATCCGGCGGCCAGGAAGCCGATATGCGCGTCCGGCTCGCGGAACAGTTCCACGATCATCCGCGCCACCGCATAGCCGATCAGGAACACGCCGGTGGCGAAGCCGGGCCGGTGGCGGATGCCGCGGAACCGGGCCAGCCAGAACAGCACCGCGAACAGCAGCAGCCCCTCCAGCGCCGCCTCGTAGAGCTGGCTCGGGTGGCGCGGCACCTGCTCCGGGTCGGACGGAAACACCATCGCCCACGGCACGTCGCTGGCGCGGCCATAGAGCTCCGCGTTGATGAAGTTGGCCATCCGGCCGAAGAACAGCCCGATCGGCGTCGCGCAGGCCAGCAGGTCGGCGATGGCGAGCAGCGCCAGCTTGTGCCGGCGCGAGAACAGCACCATCGCCAGCACGACGCCCAGCAGGCCGCCGTGAAACGACATGCCACCGCGCCAGATCACCAGCGCCTGCAGCGGGTTATCGAGGTAGTAGCCGAAATTGTAGAACAGCACATAGCCGATGCGCCCGCCGAGCACGACGCCGAGCGTGATCCACAGCAGCAGGTCGTCGACCTGCGCCGGCGTCATCGCCTTGGGTGCGTGCCGGTTCAACCACTGCACGTAGCGCCAGCCGCCGATCAGCCCGGCGAGATAGGCCAGCGCATACCAGCGGATCGCCAGCGGGCCGATCTCGATCAGGATCGGGTCGATCTGCGGGAACGGGATGACGGCGGGAATCATCGCCGCCATTGGTAGCGGCTAAGCGCCGCAATTGCCATGACGGCGCCGTGCCCATATGAGGGGGTAGGCGCTTGCCACGGAGAAATTAGCCGATGAACGCGCGCAGACGGGTGCTGGACGACATCGCGAAGCTCGCCACCTCGGCCGTTGGGGTGGCGCAGGGCGCCGGGCGCGAGGCCGAGGAGCTGGTGCGCCAGCGCCTGGAACGGGTGCTGGACCGCATGGAACTGGTCAGCCGCGACGAATTCGAAGCAGTGAAGGCCATGGCCCAGGCTGCGCGGGAGGAAAACGAACGCCTCGCCGCCCGTATCGCCGAGCTTGAGGCCAAGGCCAAGCCGGCCCGCGCTCGCAAGACGGCGACCAAGTCGAGGGCGAAAAAGTCGTAGAGTCAGAGCGTTACGCCCTGTCCGCGACTCGCTGCGGTGGCAACTTGTGCCCCACTGCAAATTCCTTGTGGATCGATGCCCGCTAGCGGTTGCAGCCTGACTCGCATCTGGTACCGTAGCAGACATGGT
Organism: Alphaproteobacteria bacterium; assembly: GCA_040223615.1. Classification (GTDB taxonomy): domain Bacteria; phylum Pseudomonadota; class Alphaproteobacteria; genus JAVKFY01. The sequence goes on along the minus strand of JAVKFY010000025.1, from coordinate 117,266 downwards.
GTTTGATTCGGTCCGCACCCACTATATCTCGCGCATGGGGTGTGAGATCGCAACGCCGAACCCGCCTGCCGCCCCCAACGCAACCCTGTTCCGGTCGCAAGGAGTCGTCTGCCATGCGCTCAGCCGTGGAATTCGCCAGCGAAACGACGCATCCGCTCGACGTTGTCGAGGAGATCGTCTCGGCCAACGAGTGGAGCTTCGACCGGCAGGGTGACGACGAGCTGTCGGTCTCGGTGACCGGCGGCTGGTGCGAGTACCAGCTCGGTTTTTCCTACAGCGACGGGCAGGGGGCATTGCAGATCGCCTGCGCCTATGACATCCGCGTCGCCAAGCACAAGTTCGACCCGGTCTACCTGCTGCTCGGCCTGATCAACGAGCGCATGTGGCTCGGCCACTTCGACCTGTGGTCGGAGGAGGCGATGCCGATGTTCCGCCACGCGGTCCTGGTCGGCGAGGGCGTGGCGCCGACCGCGCGTCAGGTCGAGGAACTGATCGACATCGCGCTGCACGAGTGCGAGCGTTTCTATCCCGCCTTCCAGTACGTGCTGTGGGGCGGGCGCACGCCGACCGAGGCGATCGACGCGGCGATGCTGGAAACCGTCGGCGAGGCATGACGAAGGCGAAGATGCCATGAAACAGTTGAAGGCCGGGCCGATCCTGCTGATCGGCTGCGGCAAGATGGGCGGCGCGCTGCTCGAAGGTTGGCTCGCGCGCGGCCTGAAGAAGTCCGACGTGGTGGTGGTCGAGCCGGCGCTCGACGCCAGCCGCGTCGCCTTGCCCAAGGGCGTGAAGGCGGTTGATCGGGCCGCCGCCGTGCCGGCGAAATTCAAACCCGAGATCGTGATGCTCGCGGTCAAGCCGCAGGCCATGGACCTGGTGGCGCCGGTCTACGCCGACTATGCCGCCGCCGGTGCCGCCTTCGTCTCCATCGCCGCCGGCAAGCGCATCGAGGACATCGCCCGCCACGTCGGCGACGCCGCCGCGATCGTCCGGGTGATGCCGAACACGCCGGCCGCGGTCGGGCGCGGCATGAGCGTGCTGTGCGCCAACCCACAGACCAAGAAGAAGCAGCGCAAGGCGGCCGAGGCGATGCTCGCCGCCGTGGGCGAGACCGCCTGGCTCGACGATGAGTCCCTGATGGATGCGGTCACCGCCGTCAGCGGCTCCGGCCCGGCCTACGTGTTTCTGCTGATCGAGGCGATGGCGGCCGCCGGCGTCGAGGTCGGCCTCGACCCGAAGCTCGCGCTGCAGCTGGCCAAGGCGACGGTGGCCGGTGCCGGCGAACTCGCCGCCACCGCCGCGGACGACCCGACCCAGCTCCGCGTCAACGTCACCAGCCCCGGCGGCACGACGGAAGCCGCGCTGAAGGTGCTGATGGCGAAGGCGGGTCTGCCGGCGCTGATGACGCGTGCCGTGAAGGCGGCCGAGAAGCGCGGCAGGCAGCTCGCGGGTTAGGCTCGGGGCGACTTGCGGCGGCGGCTCGCCAGGCCCAGCCCGACCAGGCCGAGACCGAGCAGCCCGACCATCGCCGGCTCCGGGACGATCGCCTGCTGTGTGAACTGCAGCTGCGTCAGGCTGGGACCGGTGGTGTCGGCGATCTGGAACTGCCACACCGCGGTGTCGCCGATGCCCTGACCGGCGCCGACCGCGTCAAAGATCGCCGAGAAGGCGTTGCCGCCGACCTGGGTGAAGGTGCCGCTTTGGTCGACGACGCTCACGAACTCGATGCCGAACTGCGGGTCGATGTCGAACCGGAAACCTTCCCACACATAGCTGGTGTTGTTGACGACGTGCTCCAACGGCGGGTTGTGCACGGCGTTCACCGGCGTGTTGTCGATGGTGAGCGTGCACGGGCCGAGGCCGGTGATGGTCTTGATCACCGCGCCGCTGTTCGGGAAGTCGTTGCTGTCGATGCTGCACGGACCGCTGACGCTGAATTCCGGTGGCGTCGGATTGTTGTCGTCCGGATCCTCGATGATGGCATGCGCGGCGTTCGAAAGGGCGAAGATCATCGCAGCCGACAGAGCGCCGGCAAGCACGGTGGTACGGATGGACATTCTACTACTTTCCCCTCGTCCGGACGCTTTGGGCGTCTCGAAGCTCTGTTCTCAAGCTGTTAAGCAAAAACCGCACCATGCGACGGCAAGGCCGGGTTTCCGCCATTCAAGGTGCGCCGCGGCGCCGGGCGACGTCGAAGCTTGTAAAGACGGCCGACACTGCGGCCGCGAACAAGGCTATTCCGCCATCGTCGCCGACAGGCGCTCCACCGCCTCGGCATAGTCCTCCATGAAGGCATAGACCACCGATCGGGCCGACTGCTCCTGGTTCATCAACCCGACCGCCTGCCCGACATAGTAGGTCGCGAGTTCCTGCGCGCCGGCATGGCCGCTCTCCGCCAGCTTGTCGACCTTCGCCATCGTCGGCTTCGACAGCATGCCCTGCAGCGGCATCGGTAGCGGGTCCGGCGCGCCGGCGGCGTGCCAGGCGTCGGTCCACGACGACTTCAGTTGCCGGGTCGGCTTGCCGGTGCGGCTGCGCGAACGCACCGTGTCGCGCGAGGTCGCCGCCAGCATCTTGCGCTTCACCGTGGGAATGGTCTCCGCCTCGGCGGTGGTCAGCCACACCGAGCCGCACCAGGCGCCGGCCGCGCCCATCGCCATGCAGGCCGCCATCTGCCGCCCGGTCGCGATGCCGCCGGCCGCCAGCACCTCGACGTCGGGATAGGCCTGCATCGCCGCGACCACTTCCGGGATCAGCACCATGGTGGAGATCTCGCCGCAATGGCCGCCGGCCTCGGTGCCGGAGACCACCAGCACGTCGACCCCGGCCTCGGCATGCTTGATCGCGTGCGCCTTGGCGCCGGTCAGGGCGCCGACGGCGATGCCCTTGGCGTGCGCCTGTTCCAGCATGTAGGCCGGCGGCACGCCCAGCGCGTTGACGATCATCGCGATGGGGTGCGCGAAGGCGACGTCCATCAGTCTGGCGGCGCCGGCCGCCCGGTAGTTGTCGCCGAAATCGTCGCCGACCGGCGCGTCCCACAGGTCGGCGGTGTCGATGCCGTGCCGCTCCAGCAGATCGACGATGTACGCCCGGTGTTCCGCCGGCACCCGCGCCTCGACCTCCGCCGCGCTCAGCCCGCCCTCCTTGGCGTCCAGCTTGTTCGGCACCAGCAGGTCGATGCCGTAGGGCTTGCCGTCGACCTGCGCGTCGATCCAGTCGAGCTCGATCTCCAGGCTTTCCGGCGTATGCGCGACCGCGCCCAGCACGCCGACGCCGCCGGCATTGGTCACGGCGGCGACCACGTCGCGGCAATGGCTGAAGGCGAAGAGCGGAAACTCGATCCCGAACCGCTCGCAGAGCCTGGATTTCATGCGCACTTTCCCTTTGTTGGTGTTGTTGTCGCGCGGGCGCCGCTACGCCATCTGTTCCACGTCGGACCGGTTCAGCCCGACCTTGGCTGACGCCTCCAGCATCTCCTGCCAGGTCTGGTCGTCGACCGGGATGCCGTTGGCCAGCCGGTCGGCCTTCGATTTCTGCTCCGGCTCGCCAGGCACCATCACCCGCTCCACGCCAGGCGCCGGCGGCGAGGCCTTCACCCAGGCGGTGAAGTCGTCGATCTCACGCTCGAAGTCGGCCCGCGGCCCGAACATCTCCGGATCCAGGATGATGGTCAGCATGTTGTTGGTGATCGTCGGCCGCGGGCTGCGGTCCGGCAGGTTGGTGCCGCCGGTGGCGAAGGCGCCGGCCAGCATCTCGCAGGCCAACGCCAGGCCGTAGCCCTTGTGCAACCCGGCGGCCATCAGCGCGCCCTTCGGCCCGTCCTCGTTGAACATGACGCGAGGATCGCGGGTCTCGCGGCCTTCGGCGTCGATCAGCGTGTTGGCGTCGACCTCTACGCCCTTGTTGTAGGCCACGCGCACCTTGCCCATCGCCACCTTTGAGGTCGCCATGTCGAGGATGATCGGCGGGTTGTTCGCGGTGCCCGGGAAGGCAGTGACATACGGGTTGGTCGACAGCCGTGCGTCGGAGCCGCCCCACGGCGCCACGATGTGGCCGGAGGTGACGTTAACGTAGTGGATCGAGACGAACCCGGCCGCCGCGCACATCTCGCCCCAGGCGCCGACCCGGCCGATGTGGTGTGCGTTGCGCAGCGCCACCACGGCGATGCCCATCTCCTTGGCCTTGGCGATGCCGAGTTCCATGGCCTTCGGCGCGCAGATCTGGCCGTAGGCCCAGTGCCCGTCGACCAGCAGGTAGGCGCCGCGGTCGCTCACCACCTCGATCTCCTGGTTCGGCGTCAGCTTGCCGTCGATCAGCGAGTTCACGTAGGCCGGGACCATGCCGATGCCGTGGCTGTCGTGGCCGTACAGGTTGGCGGTGACCAGTTGTTCGGCGACCTGGGTCGCTTCTTCCGGGCTGGAGCCGCCGGCGACGCAGATACGTTGCACCAGGTCGGTCAAGGCGGCGGCACTGAAAGTCGGCATGTGTGTTTCTCTCCCAATCCTCTTGCCGACAGCATAGGCGGGGCCGATGCGGCCCGGAAGTCCGGTTGCGGCCGGGCGGAGCGCTACCTATTCTCTAGCCATGGCCAAGCGCGCGACACGCAAGTCGGTACCCGACCCGAAGGATGCCATCGTCGACGCCGCCCTGCGGCTGGCGGCGAGCCGTGGCTGGTGCGCGCCCTCGCTGGCCGACATCGCCGCCGAGGCCGGCATCGAGCCGGCCGAACTGCACAAGCATTTCCGCCACAAGTCGCAGATCCTGTGCGCCTTCTGCGCCCGTATCGATCAGCAGATGCTCGACGGCACCGATCCAGACATCGGCGAGGAGCCGATCAAGGACCGCCTGTTCGACGTGATCATGCGCCGGCTCGACGCGTTGCGGCCGCACAAGGATGCGATCCGCGCCCTGGCGCGCGAGACCCTGCGCACGCCGCCCGCCGCGCTGGCGCTGGCCGCCGGCCCGCTGCGCAACTCGCTGCAATGGATGCTGGCGGCCGCCAAGGTCGAACCCTGGGGGCCGCTGCAGCCGTTGCAGGTCAAGGGGCTGGGCCTGGTCTACCTCTCCGTGATGCGGGTCTGGCTCGACGACGACGGCGAGGACCAAGCCAAGACCATGGCGGCGCTGGACAAGGCGCTGGCCCGTGCCGGCTCGCTGGCCGGCCGCTTCCGACCGCGCCGCAAGACCGAAGCTGGCGAGACCTCGAACGCATGACCCTGTCCTACGACGACTTCGCCAAGGTGGACATCCGCGTTGGCACCATCACCCGCGCCGAACCGTTTCCGGAGGCGCGCAAGCCGGCGATCAAGCTGTGGGTCGACCTCGGCCCGGCGATCGGCGAGAAGAAGTCGTCCGCCCAGATCACCCGGCACTACAGCGTGGAGGACCTGCCCGGCCGCCAGGTCGCGGCGGTGGTGAACTTCGCTCCGCGCCAGATCGGCAAGTTCATGTCGGAGGTGCTGGTGCTTGGCTTCCCTGACGCCGACGGCGAGGTCGTCCTGATCCAGCCCGAACGCACCATCCCCAACGGCGGCAAGCTGTACTGAGCCGCCAGGCCGCAACAGCCCACTGCGATTGAGCTTCGGCGACCAGGCAACTACGCTTCCTCCGCGTCGCGCGTACCGCTTCAGCCGGGGAACGAACATGCGGCCCTATGCTTTCGACCTCAGATACGCCGCCGTCGCGGCAATCATGGCGCTCGTCGCCGTCCCGACCGCGAATGCCGGCACGGCGCTCGACCGGATCGTCTCGGACAAGACCATCCGGCTAGGTGTGCGCACCGATGCGCCGCCCTTCGCCTACCTGAAGGACGGGCAGCTCTACGGCTTTTCGGTGGAGTTGTGCGGCATGGTCGCCGAAGCCATCGTGCAGACGTCGAACCTGACCGACATTGCCGCCGAGATCGTCGAGGTCCAGACCGGCGAGCGCTTCAAGGCGTTGCAGAATGGCGAGATCGACGTGCTTTGTGGCGCGACCACGGCGACGTTGCGCCGCCGCGAGATCGTGTCTTTCAGCATTCCGACCTTCATGACCGGCGTCGGCGCCGTCGTCGCCGGCCGCGGGCCCGAGGCGCTGCGCGACATCCTGGTGACCGGCGTGCCGGCGGACCATGACCCGGACACGCTGAAGGCGGCGATGGCCGGCAAGGCGCTCGGCTTCCGCGCCAACACGACCGCCTACACCTGGCTGCGCACCGGCCCGCTCGCCGGCATCGAGGGTGTGGAACTGGTCGCCTTTGGCGACCATGCCGACGGGGTGGCGGCCGTCGCCGAAGGCCGGGTGGCGGCCTACGTCGCCGACCGGGCGATCCTGCTTGGCGTGCTCCAGGACACGGCGCAGGCGGAGCGTTTCGCGGTCTCGCAAGGCACCTTCACGGACGAGCCCTACGCCCTGGCGCTGCCGCGCGACGACGAGGACCTGCGCCTGGTGATCGACCTGGCGCTGAGCTACCTCTACCGCACCGGCGCGATTCTGGAATCCTACGAACGAAATTTCGGCACGCCGACGCCCGATGTGATCCAGTTCTACCGCTTCGTGACGCTGCCGGAGTAGGGCCGGGTCGCACGCGGCGGTCAACGCGCCGGCAATCGCGTCTCGACGACCCGGCGACGCTACTCCGCCGCGTCGTCGGTTTCCGTGGTGGTTCCGTGCAGGAAGCTGTGCGGCTCGTGCTTGGCGACGAACTCGGCGAACTGTTCCGGCGCCAGCGGCCGGCTGATCCAGTAGCCCTGCACCTCGTCACAGGCGCGCAGGCGCAGGAAGTCCATCTGCTCGCGGGTCTCGACGCCCTCCGCGATCACCTTCAGGTTCAGGCTGTGCCCGACCTTGATGATCGCCTTGGTGATTGACGCGTCCTGCCGGTTGACCAGGATGTCGCGCACGAAGCTCTGATCGATCTTCAGCCCGCCGACCGGGAACTGCTTCAGGTAGTTCATCGACGAGTAGCCGGTGCCGAAGTCGTCGATCGACAGTTCGATGCCGAGCGCGCTCAGCGCCGACAGCGTCTCGATCGCCGAGTCGATCCCGCTCATCACCATGCCCTCGGTGATCTCCAGGTGCAGGTACTTCGCCTGCAGGCCCGACTCGGTGAGGATACGGTTCATCAGCGCGATCAGGTCCGGCCGCTTGAAGTCGACCGGCGACAGGTTGACCGATACCCGCAGGTCGCCGAGCCCGGCATTCTGCCACCCCTTGGCCTGCTTGCAGGACTCGCGCAGCACGAACTCGGTGAGCTTGGTGATCAACCCGGCCTGCTCGGCGACCGGAATGAAATCGCCGGGCGAGATCAGGCCCTGCTCGGGATGCTGCCAGCGGATCAGCGCCTCGGCGCCGACCACGTGGCCGTCGGCGAGCTCGATCTGCGGCTGGTAGGTAAGGAAGAACTCCTCGCGCTCGATCGCCTTGCGCAGTTCCTGCTCCAGCGTCTTGCGCGCCTGCACCTCGTCGTTCATGCCGGGGTTGTAGAGCTGGTACTTGCCGCGGCCTTCCTGCTTGGCGCGGTACAGCGCCATGTCGGCGTCCTTGATCAACATCTCCGCCTCGGCGTCGTCCTGCGGATAGACGGTGATGCCGACCGAGGTGCCGGTGTAGACGATCTCGCCGTCCAGATCGAACGGCTTCGACAGCGAGTCGATGATCCGCTGCGCCAGCACCGCGATGCCGCGCTGGTGGTCGAGATTGGTCTGGATGATGGCGAATTCGTCGCCGCCGAGCCGGGCCACGGTGTCGGAGCGCCGCACGCATTCAGACAGCCGCCCGGAGACGTGCTGCAGCAGCAGGTCGCCGGCCGGATGGCCCAGCGTGTCGTTGACGTCCTTGAAGTGATCCAGGTCGAGGAAATGCACCGCGACCATGCGGTCGGTGCGGCGCGCGTTCTCCAGCGCCTCCACCAGGCGGATCTGGAACAGCGTCCGGTTCGGCAGCTTGGTCAGCGGGTCGTGGTGGGCGAGCTGGCGCAGCGCCTCCTCGGCGCGCTGCCGGCTTTCCGCCATCCGGTTGAACGCCCGCGCAAGCCGCCCGAACTCGTCCTCCGAGCCGATGTCGATGCGGTGGCTGAGCTGGCCCGCGCCGAACGCCTCGGCGCCTTCGGTCAGCTCCTGCACCGGGCGCAGGATGCCGTTCGACAGCAGCACCGAGGCGCCGGCGCCGACGAACACGCCGAAGCCGGTCATCACCAGCAGGTAGATAAGCGAGGTCTCGGTCGACGTCGCCAGATCGGACAGCGCGGCGCGGCGGCCGGCGCGGATCGACGGCACCAGCCGGTCGCCGACCACGGCGCGGGCTTCGGCCACGGCGGCGTTGAAATCGTCGAGCTGGCCCTGCAGACGGCGCGCGCCCTCGACCAGCCCGGTGCCCTGCCGGCGCAGCGACTCGCCGGCGGCCAGCGTGGCATCGAGCCAGGCCAGCGCCGCGGGATCGCTGGTCGCGGCGCGGAACCGTCCGGAGGCGGTCTGGAAGTCGCCGATGGCGGTCTCCAGCGCCGCCGCGATCGCCGGTTCCGGCACCGTCAGGTAGGTCAGCGCCGCGCCGAGTCCGGCCTCGCCCGCCGCCATCATGTCGAGCACGGCGCCGCGCAGGTCGGCATTGTCGGCGTTGCCCGCGAGCCAGCTGCGCAGACTGCCCAGCAACCGGCTGCCGAGCTGGCGCAGCGCCGCCGCCTCGCCCTGCAGGTCGATGGCGGCGCCGACCACGCGGCCGGCGCTGGCCTGCGCCTGGGTAACCTTGGCGCGCAGCAGGGCGACGTTGTTGGCGTCCGCGCTGTCCGGCGGGATCAGCTCGTCCAGCGCCGCCAGCGCGTCGTCCAGCTCGGCGCGATCGGCGACCAGCAGCTGCTGGTTGTCGCCGCGACCGGTGTTGAACACGGCGACGTCGCGCGACAGTTCCGCCAGCCCGGCATTCACGGCGATTGCCGCCGCCTCGCGCGGGTCTTCGACGGCGGCGACGTCGCTGACGTCCTGTTCGATGCGCGAGGTCAGCAGATAGGTGACCGCGCTGGTGATGAAGAACAGGAACAGCAGCAACCCGAACGCAAGCGAGATGCGTTGCGATATGGTCAGGCGCATCGTTTGGTCCTCGGTGCAACCGACACTGACCTGGCCTGGGCAGGCCGCGCCGCGGGCCGTGCCGACCGCTCGCCGGAAAGGCTTTTTCGCAAAGCCACTCCAATAGCTTAGTGACCCTTGGCAGGGTCGCCGAAATGGACCGGTAGCACAAGTCACTCGTTTCGCACGCCGGCCGTGGCTGGTTTCCGCGCTATGGTTGCGCTGTTACGGTACGGCCGTTACCCGAAACCCCATCCCGAGTGCCCCGCGATCGCCATGAGCGCCGATATCGAAGCCCGCCTTCGCCGCGAAACCGAGGCCGACGTGCTGTTCGACCGTTTCAGCCGCGGCCGCTACAGCACCGATGCCTCGATCTACCAGATCGAACCGCTGGGCGTGGCGGTGCCGAAGACGCAGGCGGATCTCGCCGCGATCGTGGCGATTGCCGGCGAGGCCGGCGTGCCGGTGTTGATGCGCGGCGGCGGCACCTCGCAATGCGGCCAGACCGTCGGGCGTGCGCTGGTCGTAGACTGCTCCAAGCACCTCAACCGCATCATCGAGTTCGATCCGGACCGGCGCCGGATCACCGTCGAGCCCGGCCTGGTGCTGGACCGGCTGAACGGCTACCTGCGCAGCCACAAGCTGTTCTTCCCGGTCGACGTGTCGACGTCGGCTCAGGCGACGCTGGGCGGCATGGCCGGCAACAACTCCTGCGGCTCGCGCTCGATCCGCTACGGCAACATGGTGCACAACGTCGCCGGCATCGATGCCCTGCTGGCCAATGGCAGCGAGCACCGCTTCGCCGAGGTTTCCGGCAACCTGGCCGAACTGGACGAGCCCGGCCGGGTGCTGACCCAGGACCTGCGCGCCATCGCCAGCCGCCACGCCCAGGCCATCGACGAGCGGTTTCCCAAACTACTGCGCCGGGTCGGCGGCTACAATATCGACATGGTCCCGCCCGAGGGCGGCAATCTGGCCAAGCTGCTGGTCGGTTCGGAGGGCACGCTGGCGGCGTTCCAGCGCCTGACCCTGGACCTGCAGGAGATACCCGCGCATCGCACGCTGGGCGTCTGCCATTTCCCGCGCTTCTACGACGCGATGGACGCGACCCAGCACATCGTCACGCTGGGCCCGACGGCGGTCGAACTGGTCGACCGCACCCTGATCGAGCTGGCGCGCGAGATCCCGATCTTCGCCCGCTCGATGGACAAGTTCATCCAGGGCAAGCCGGACGCGGTGCTGCTGGTCGAGTTCGCCGGCGAGGATGCCGACGAGCAGCTCGCCAAGCTTCGCCAACTCGTTGAGATGATGGGCGAGCTCGGCTTTCCGGGCGCGGTGGTCGAGGCCACCGACCCGGCCTTCCAGGCCGAGATCTGGGAGGTACGCAAGGCCGGGCTGAACATCGTCATGTCGATGAAGGGCGACGGCAAGCCGGTCTCCTTCATCGAGGACTGCGCGGTCGAGCTGAAGGACCTGGCCGAGTACACCGACCGCCTGACCCAGGTGTTCCACAAGCACGGCACCGAAGGCACCTGGTACGCGCACGCCTCGGTCGGCACCCTGCACGTGCGCCCGATCCTGAACCTGAAGCAGGAGCACGGCGCCAAGCAGATGCGCGCCATCGCCGAGGAAGCCTTCGCCATGGTGCGCGAGTACAAGGGCTCGCACTCCGGCGAACATGGCGACGGGCTGGTGCGCTCGGAATTCCACCTGCCGATGTTCGGCCCCGAACTGGTCGGCGCTTTTGGCGAGATCAAGCAGCGCTTCGACCCCGACGGCCGCTTCAACCCCGGCAAGATCGTCGACCCGCCGAAGATGGACGACCGCTCGCTGTTTCGCTTCAAGCCCGGTTACAGGACCGACGTGCCGTCGACGGCGCTGGACTGGTCCGACTGGGCCGGGTTCGCCGGCGCCGTGGAGATGTGCAACAACAACGGCGCCTGCCGGAAGTCGGACGCCAACGTGATGTGCCCGTCGTTCCGCGTCACCGGCGACGAACAGCACCTGACACGCGGTCGCGCCAACACGCTGCGGCTGGCGATCTCCGGCCAGCTCGGCCCGGACGCTTTCACCGACCCGGCGATGGCCGAGACCATGTCGCTGTGCGTCGGCTGCAAGGGCTGCAAGCGCGAATGCCCGACCGGCGTCGACATGGCCCGGATGAAGACCGAGGTGATGTACCACTACCGCCGCCGCCACGGCATTCCGCTGAAGGACAAGCTGGTCGCCTACCTGCCGCGCTACGCGCCCTGGGCCAGCCGGCTGGCACCGCTGATGAACCTGCGCGACAAGCTGCCGGGCCTGGCGAAGCTCTCCGAAAGCTGGCTTGGCTTCTCGGCCCGCCGGCCGCTGCCGAAATGGCACTTCGGCCGGTTCCGTCCGGCCTTTCAGTCCGACGGCGAGGCCGGCGACGTGGTGCTGCTGGCCGACACCTTCACCACCTGGTTCGAGCCGGAGAACGCCCGCGCGGCGGAACGCGTTCTGGCCAGTGCCGGCTACCGCGTGCACGTGATCGAGGACGGCGGCCGACCGCTGTGCTGCGGCCGCACCTTCCTCGCCGCCGGTCTGGTCGACCAGGCCCGGGAGGAGGCGCGCCGCGCGCTGGCCGCGTTGCAGCCCGCCCTGGACGCCGGCTGGCCGATCCTGGGGCTGGAGCCGTCCTGCCTGTTCTCCTTGCGCGACGAATGGACCGTGCTCGGCCTCGGCGACGACCGCCCCGCCGGCCAGGCCATGCTGGTGGAGGAGTTCCTCAGCCGGGAGGCCAGGGCCGGGCGGCTGAACCTGCCGTTGAGGTCGCTGCCGCAGCGGCGCGCGCTGCTGCACGGCCACTGCCACCAGAAGGCCTTCGCCACGATGGGCGCGGTTGAGGGCGTGCTGCGCCTGATCCCGGAGCTGGAGGTGCGCACGGTGACGTCGAGCTGCTGCGGCATGGCCGGCGCCTTCGGCTACGACGCCAAGACCTATGACGCGTCGATGGCGATGGGCGAGCTCAGCCTGCTGCCGGCGGTGCGCGCCGCCGACGCCGACACCCTGATCGTCGCAGATGGCACCTCCTGCCGCCAGCAGATCCGCGATGGCGCCGGCCGCGAGGCCGAGCATGTCATCCGGCTGCTGGACCGGGCGCTGGCGTAGCCACGTGTCCTCGACGATGTTCCCCCACCTCACCCCAACCCTCTCCGCCCCCAGGGGCAGAGAGGGAGTCCGCACGGCATCGACGCTTCGCCCCCTCTCCGCCCAATGGGGGGAGAGGGTCGGGGTGAGGTGGGCGCTTGCCGCGCTCGCGTTGTTTGCCGCATCGCCCGCGCTCGCCGTCGACGACGACGTCGCCGGCACGCGCCCGACCTACATCGACCGCGCGCTCTACGCGCCGGCCAACGGCGACGCCATCCGCCACAAGCTGTGGGTGCCGGGGATCGACGACGGCGACGTGCCGCAGGGGCTCACGGTGGCCGGCGACCACGTCATCCTGGGTACCTACAACTCGGAGGGCCGCAGCCCGGCCTGCCGTCTCTACCGCATCGAGCGCGCGACCCTGAAGGTCACCGGCCACTTCGACCTGGGCCACTATTGCGGCCATGCCGGCGGGCTGGCCTATGGCGGCGGCGACCGGCTGTTCGTCTCCGACACCGGCCGGCTCTACGAACTCAGTTTGGCCAAGGCCTTCGACCCTGCGCAGACCGACAACGCGGTGGTCAAGGTGCTGTCGCTGCGCTTCCCGCTGAAGGGCTCGTTTCTCGCCTATCGCGACGGCGAGCTCTGGGTCGGCACCTACAAGAAGCCCGGCAACGGCGTGGTGAACGTCATCACGCTTGCCACCTTCGCTGCTGCCACCGAGCCGCCGGGCCTGAGCAAGCAGCACGTCGCCCGCAGCCTGGAAATCTCGCCCCGCACCCAGGGCGCCGCTTTCGATGCCGACGGGATGCTCTGGCTCAGCCAGTCCGACAGCCAGCGCGGCACCGTGCAGAAGGTCGACCCCGAGACCGGCGAGGTTCTCGCCACCTACCGCCTCATGGCCGGCCTGGAAGACATCGGCTTCGCCCCCGATGGCCTGATGTGGACCTCCTCGGAGGCCGGCAGCAAGCGCTGGGCCACCTGGGGCACATACTACCCGCTGGTCTTCTCGCTCGACCCGGCCGCGCTGCGCTAGAGATCGATCTGCATCAGCGGGATCTCGCGCCCCGGGACCGAGCCTGACGGCGACGTGCCGGTGATCCGAAGACCCTGCGCCTCGTAGAACGGTACCGCGTAGGGATCGGCGTCGAGGTGCAGCATGGCGAGGCCCTGTTCTTTCGCCCGCGCCAGCAGCTTCTGCCAGAGCACCCGGCCGATGCCCTTGCGCTTCCACGTTGGCTCGACGAACAGCGCGCAGACCTCGCCGGTCCGCGCCTGTTGATTCGCCAGCAGCCAACCGTACCCGCATAGTTCGCCGGCCTCGGCGACCCAGTGCTCGCCCCGCGCGAGATGGTCGGGCGTGACCGTCAGTTCCTCGCGGCAGGCGGCCATGAACGCATCGTCGTAGCCGTTCGACTGTTTCGAGCGCAGCGACAGCGCGGTCAGCGCCGCCTCGTCGCCGGGCCGCGCCTGGCGCAGCTTGACGTCGGGCATCGTCAACTGCGCGCCACGCCGAACATCTGCGCTTCCGACGCCTGCACGAACAGGTTGGTCATCGCGTCCTCGACGAACTCGTAGGTGAATTGCGGCTTCACGCCCTCGAACTTGCACGACGCCAGCACCTGGTCGATCACGAACTTGGGCTGGAAGTAGGCCAGCGGCGCCTCGTTCTCGCGCACCGCGGCGACCACTTGGTTGTAGACGTCGTCGGTCAGTTCCAACCCGCGTGCCCTGGCCATGTTGTCGAACACCTGCCGGAACAGCGCCTCGTCCGGCTCCAGCGTCTCCAGCTTGTAGGCGATGCGGCGCTGGAATGCCGGGTCCATCAGGTCGTTCGGGTGCAGGTTGGTGGAGAAGATGACGATCTCGTCGAACGGCAGCTGGATGGTCTTGCCGGAGTGCAGCGTCAGATAGTCGACGCGGCTGTTCAGCGGCACGATCCAGCGGTTCAGGATGTCCTCCGGCTTCACCCGCTGGCGTCCGAAGTCGTCGATCAAGAAGGTGCCGTTCAGCGCCTTGATGTGCAGCGGCGCCTCGTAGAATTTGGCCATCGGATTGAACTTCAGGTCGAGCATTTCGATGGTCAGCTCGCCGCCGGTGATCACCATCGGCCGGTAGCACGCCACCCAGCGCGGGTCAATCTTGCTGCGCCGGGCGCCGCGGCCGGTCTCCTCCGCGCCGGCGCTGCCGGCCACTGCCTTGTGGATGGTCGGGTCGTAGACCTTCATGATGTCGCCGTCGATCTCCACGCAGTAGGGCACGTAGACGACGTTCTGGAAGATGTGGCCGACGATCTCGGCGATGGTGGTCTTGCCGTTGCCGGCCGGGCCATAGATCAGGATCGCCGTGCCGGAGTTCACCGCCGGGCCGAGCCGGCGCACGAACGTGTCCGGCACCACGATCTCGTTGAACGCGTCGTCGAGCATCGGCCGGCTGACCCACTCGTTGGTGATGCGCTGCATCTGGATGCGATCCTGGTAGGCCTCCAGCGATACCGGCGCGGGCCCGAAATACTGGCTCTGCAGCATCGCCTCGGCGGCCCACTCGCGGCCCAGGCGGGTGAGCTGGTGGCGCATCTCGGCGACCACGCTGGCGCCGCCACCGGCGCTGCCGGTCGCTTCCAGCAGCTTGCGTTCCTTCGCCTCGTCGATCAGCCGGTTGACCATGCCGCCGCTGACCTTCATCGCGTCGGCGAGTTGCGAGCCCAGCTCCATGTTCTCGGTGTACATGCCCTTGAGCATCAGGTTGAGCAGGAACATCGAATCGATGCCGCAGTCGTCGAGCCCCAGCGGCGCGCGCGGCGCCTCGCCGATCACGCCGTCGATCTGCTCCTTGGTAACGATCTCAAGGGCGACCAGGCTGTCACCGAGGCGGCCGCCATTCTCCTGCTGATGCGCCAGTGCCTGGTTGATCTGTTCGGTGGTGACCAGCCCCTTGGCCACCAGGATATCGCCGAGGTTCATGGCGAGGGTCCCCTTTGCTGCGTTCGCCCGCCCTAGTTTGCGTTAATGTAGGTGCAATTCTTAGCGATTTCCTGAGCGAGAGGACGTTTATGGCGCTGCATACCGGCCGACATTTTCTGCAGATTCCGGGCCCGACGAACGTGCCGGACCGGGTCTTGCGCGCCATCGACCAGCCGACGATGGACCATCGCGGCCCGGAATTCGCCGAACTCACCCGCGGCATCCTGCGCGACATCCGCCCGGTCTTCGGCACCGACAAGCCGGTGATCATCTACCCCGCGTCGGGCACCGGTGCCTGGGAGGCGGCGCTGGTCAACACGCTGTCGCCCGGCGACGAGGTGCTGATGGTCGAAACCGGCCACTTCGCCTCGCTGTGGCGCGAGCTAGCCGGCAAGCTCGGCCTGAAGGTCCGGCTGATCGAGCAGGAATGGGGCAACGGCGTCCCACCCGAGCGCGTTGCCGAAGAACTGAAAAGGGACGGCGCCGGCGCGATCAAGGCGGTCGCGGTTGTGCACAACGAGACCTCCACCGGCGTCACCAGCCGCGTCGCCGAGGTGCGGAAAGCCATCGACGGCGCCGGCCACGGCGCGCTGCTGCTGGTCGATACCATCTCGTCGCTGGGCTCGATCGACTACCGCCATGACGAGTGGGGCGTCGACGTCACCGTCGGCGGCTCGCAGAAGGGCCTGATGCTGCCGCCGGGCCTGAGCTTCAACGCGGTCAGCGACAAGGCGCTGGCCGCCCACAAGTCGGCCGGGCTGGCGCGCTCCTACTGGGACTGGTCGGCGATGCTGACGGCCAATGCCGACGACGCCTTCCCCTTCACCCCGGCGACCAACCTGCTCTACGGCCTGCGCGCCGCCATCGACATGCTGAACGAGGAGGGGCTGGCCAACGTCTTCGCCCGCCATGCCCGCCACGGCGCCGCCACGCGCGCGGCGGTGCAGGCCTGGGGACTGCGGGTGCTGGCCAGGGACGACCGTGAATATTCCGGCGCGCTGACCGCCGTGGTGATGCCCGAGGGCCACGACGCCGACGCGCTGCGCGCGCTGATCCTGAAGCATTTCGACATGTCGCTCGGCAACGGCCTGGCCCGGCTCAAGGGCAAGGTGTTCCGCATCGGCCACCTCGGCGCGTTCAACGACCTGACGCTCGCCGGCACGCTTTCTGGCGTGGAAATGGGGCTGAGCCTGGCCGGCGTGCCGTTCCAGCGCGGCGGCGTCGACGCCGCGCTGAAGCACCTGATGGAGACGGCCGGCTAGTTGTTCACCGCCTCGACGATCTGCATGAAGGCGAGGGGCGGGTAGCGGTTCAGCTTCTTCGCCACCGCCACCGCCACGTTTACCGTCTCCGGCACTCGGTTGAAGGTGCCGGCGACGTTGGCGCGGCCGCTGCGAGCGAAGCTCTCGGCGACGTTGGTGCCGAACGGGTCGGCGACCATGGTGAACACGACCGGGAGGTCGAACAGGAACCGCCGATTGTCGACATTGTCCTTGGTGCCGATGATGCCGAGCGTGGCGCTGGTGCCGTAGGTCAGCACCAGGTCTGCCGGCATGGCGCGCGCCTGCTCGACCAGCTTCGGCAGCCGTGACTTGCCACCGCAAGCAGCAGCCCGGCACCGGCCAGCACCTGCGAAGGTCAGCCAGCTGCGCAGAAGTATCGACCTGCGTGCCCATCGCCCGATCGGGCGCAGTATGGCTTGTGCGCCGGCCTCATGCCAGGGCGGCCGGGCGCGCCTGGAGAGCTGCATCAAGCTCGCTTGAGGTCGCCTTGCGTCTTCTCTGCCACGCGGCGTAAGTTCGCCGCGACCAGCCAGAAGGATTTTCTCATGTCGCGCCTGCGCCCCGCTCTTGTCGTTGCCCTGATGCTAGCCACAACGGCCGCGACGACGGTCCGAGCCGCCGACGAACAGGGCCGGTTCGCGGTCAAGGGGCCGGGCCTGGCGTCGTGCCAGGACTTCGTCAACCATGTGCAGGACAAGTCGCAGACCTTCTATGTGATGGGCGGCTGGCTGCTCGGCTTCCTGAGCGCCCACAACCTGCACATGGAGGAGACCTACGACGCTGCCTCGTGGCAGTCCGGCGAGGTCCTGCTCGGCCTGATGGAGAATTACTGCAAGCAGCGCCCCGACGAGCGCTACGCGGAGGCCGCGATCAAGCTGATCCGGCTGCTGATGCCGTACCGGCTGACCACCGAGAGCCGGCTGATCCGGGCCGAGAATGGCGAGCATCGCGTCGCCGTCTACGAGGAAGTGATGCGCCGCGCGCAGGAGGCCCTGAAGGCGCAGGGCTACTATTCCGGCGTTGTCGACGGGCTCTACGGTCCCGGTTCGAAGACGGCGCTGTCGAAGTTCCAGGAGGCCAACAAGCTGCCCGTCACCGGCGTGCCGGACCCGCGCACCATGTTCGCCATTTTCCGCGACACGCTGCGCGCGCCACAAAAGAAAGACGACCAGTAGGGCCGGCGATGCGCTGGGACCCGGCGCAGTATCTCGCCTTCGCCGACCACCGCGCGCGGCCGGCGCTGGAACTGCTGGCCCGCGTCGCGCACCCGGCGCCGGCCCAGGTCTACGATCTCGGCTGCGGCACCGGCGCTATGGTCAAGATGATGCACGAGCGCTGGCCGGAGGCCGAGGTCACCGGCGTCGACCGTTCCGCCGACATGCTGGCCACGGCGCGCGAAGCGGCGCCCGGCGCGGCCTTCGAGGCTGCCGATCTGGCCGACTGGGCGCCCGCCGCGCCGGCCGATGTGATCTATTCCAACGCCGCGCTGCACTGGCTCGACGGCCACGACCACCTGTTTCCGCGTTTGTTCGGTCACCTGGCGCCGGGCGGCGTGCTGGCGGTGCAGATGCCGCGCAACTTTCAGCAGCCGTCGCATGCCCTGATGCGCGAGGTCGCCGACAGCCCGGCCTGGACGACCAAGCTCGCCGGCGTGCTGCAGACCGATCCCGTTGCCGCGCCGGAAGTCTATTACGACCTGCTCGCCGCCCTGGGCGCCGGCCTGGATATCTGGCAAGTCGAGTATCTGCAGCTGCTCGACGGCGAGGACGCTGTGCTGAACTGGGTCCGCGGCACGGCGCTGCGCCCGGTGCTGGCGGCGCTCGACGACGGCGACGGCGCCGCCTTCGAGGCCGAGTATGGCGCCCGTCTGCGCCAGGCCTATCCGGTCGCCGCCGGCGGCCGCACGCCGTTCCCGTTCCGCCGGCTGTTCATCGTCGCCACCCGGCCGGCCTGAGGCCCGTCGCCGATGCCGATCTTCTACGGATGGGTGGTGGTGGCGGCCGCCTTCGTGGTGCTGCTGATCGGCTTCGGCATCCCCTACAGCTTCGCCGCCTTCTTTACGGTCCTCGAAACCACCTTCGGCGCGGCCCGCGCCGAGGTCTCGCTGGTATTCTCGATCTGCGGCTTCTTCTACTTCGGGCTCGGTGTCGTCAGCGGGCCGCTGGCCGACCGTTATGGCCCGCGCCGGCTGGTGATCTTCGGCATGGCGCTGGTCGCCATCGGCGTCGCCTCGGCCGCCTTTGCCGACGAACTGTGGCAGATCTACCTCGGCTACGGCCTGCTGGTCGGTGTCGGCGTCGGTTTCGCCTACGTGCCGGCGATCGGCGCCATCCAGCGCTGGTTCATGCGCAGGCGGGGTGCCGCCTCGGGCTTCGCGGTCGCCGGCATCGGCGTCGGCACGCTGGCGATGCCGCCGTTGGCGGCGCTGCTGATCGAGCTGTTCGGCTGGCGCGGCGCCTATGGCGCGCTGGCCGGCGTCGCCGCCGTGTTCGGGCTCGGCGCCGCGTTCCTGATCGAGGCCGACCCGTCCAAACGCGGGCTCTATCCCGACGGCGACCCGGCGCCGAAGGTGGCACCGCCGGCCGGCGGCCGTGGCCGTGGCGCGCGCCACGCCTTTGGCCGGTCGACCTTCTGGGTGCTCTACATCGCCACCTCCGCGTCGTCGCTGGCGCTGTTCGTGCCCTTCGTCCACCTGGCGCCCTTCGCCACCGACGTCGGCCTGGATGCCACCACCGGCGTCTGGCTGTTCTCGCTGATCGGCGTCGGCAGCGTGCTCGGCCGGTTCTTCGTCGGTGGCGGCGCCGACCGGATCGGCCGCCGGCGCGGCTTCGCGCTGATGTTCGTCGGCATGGGGGTGATGCAGCTCTGGTGGCTGGGCGCCGACGGCGTGTGGACGCTGGCCATCTTCGCGCTGTTCTTCGGCGTGTTCTATGGCGGCTTCGTGGCCCTGGCCCCGGCGCTGACGGCGGACTATTTCGGCGACCGCTCGATCGGTGCCATCATCGGCATGCTGTACAGCTCCGTCGCGCTGGGCACCCTGGTTGGCCCGCCGCTGGCCGGGCTGGCTTATGACGTGCTTGGCTCCTACGCGCCGGTCATCGCTTTCGGCGCGGCCTGCAATGCTGGCGCGGCCCTGATCATTCTGACCATGCCGGACCCGCGCCCCCTTTACTTGAAACCAGCAGGAGGTACCGCATGACCCAGCCCCGCAAACCGTCGCGGCCGTCCGGCTACGCCGACCACCCCGGCTACCAGGTCACGTTTCAGCGCACGCCCAAGCGCGTGCGGGTGATGTTCGCCGGCCAGACCGTCGCCGACAGCCTGAATACGCTGCTGGTGCGCGAAACCCGGCACACCCCGGTCTACTACTTCCCGCGCGACGACGTGCGCCTGGACCTGATGACGCCGACCGAGCACGCGACCCACTGCCCGTTCAAGGGCGACGCCAACTACTGGTCGATCCAGGTCGGCGACCGCGTCGCGGAGAACGCGGTCTGGTCCTACGAGGTGCCGTACGACGAGATCGCCGGCATGAAGGACTATGTCGGCTTCTACTGGGGCCGCGTCGACAGCTGGTGGGAGGAGGACGAGGAGGTCTTCGTGCACCCCCGCGACCCCTTCGTGCGCGTCGACGTGCTGCCGTCCAGGCGCCGCGTCACCGTGACCGCCGGCGGCGAGGTCGTCGCCGACACCACCGACGCGCTGTTCCTGGTCGAAACCGGCCACGCCGTGCGCTACTACATCCCGCCGGCCGACGTGCGCATGGACCGCCTGGTGGCGAGCGACCGCGTCACCGCCTGCCCGTACAAGGGCACCGCCGGCTACTACTCGCTGAAGGACGGCGCGGAAGACATCGCCTGGGTCTACGCTGACCCGCTGCCCGAAGTCGCCCGTATCGCCGACCGCTTGTGCTTCTACCCCGACAAGGTCGACGCCATCGAGGTGGCCGACCCGGCCTGAGCACAATGTCCCGCAGGTGTGAGTCGAATGCGTCGGCATTCGCCCACCTCACTTGCCCTCTCCCCCCTGAAGGGCGGAGAGGAACGCTGGGGCAGTAACGTTGCTGCTCCCTCTCCGCCAGCGGGGCGGAGAGGGTTGCGGTAAGGTGGGGTGGCTGAAGCCGCTTCGGTCCGGATGACGATCCATTTACCTTTGACTACACCGCGATCGCCATGCCGTCGTGGCCGGGGTCGGCGCCGCCGGTCCAGCCTTTCGTCGGGTCGACCAGGATGGCGTGCACCGCGGCGAAGCCGAAGCCGAGGTGATTGCGGATCACCTCGTAGCCGTCCTCCTCCAGCGCGCGCTGGATGAAGCGCGGAATGCGGTTGGAGACGTCGATGGCGCTCGACGTCGCCGAGAAGCGCGGCGCCGAGACCGCCTCCACCGCGCTCATCGAGAAATCGACCACGTTCAGGATCGCGTGCAGCACGCCCATGGCGATCTGCGTGCCGCCCGGCGCGCCGAGGATCAGCTTGGGCTCGCCGTCGCGGTACAGGATCGACGGGCACATCGAGCTGAACCGCCCCTTGCCCGGCGCCAGCGAGCCGGCGCGGCCCGGGCGCGGGTCGAACACGCCCATGCAGCCGTTGTACATGAAGCCCAGCCCGTCGGTGATCACGCCCGAGGGCATGCCCAGCGAGTGCGTCATGGTGACCGCGTTGCCGTGTTCGTCGAGCACCGAGACGTGGGTGGTGTCGGCCGCTTCCGGCGCCCGCTCGATGCGCTCCACCGAGCCGCGCTCGCCGGCCTTGATCGCCTCGGCGAGCTGGCGTGCGTAGTCCTTGTCGGCCAGCCGCGAGACCGGCACGTCGACGAAGGCCGGATCGCCGATGAACCGGTCCTTGTCGGAAGTCGCGCGCATCATCACTTCGGCGACGGTGCGGACATATTCGTAGGTGTTGTGGCCCATGCCGGCGAGATCGAAATTCTCCAGCATGTTGAGCATCTCCAGCAGCATCAGCCCGCCGCCCGGCGGCCGGTTGGTGGTGATGTCCCAGTCGCGGTAGCGGCCCTCCAGCGGCTTGGTGTGCACGGTCTGGTAGGCGGCCAGGTCCTCGCCCGTGAGCAGCGCGCCGTGGGCGCGCATGTCGGCGTCGATCTTCTCTGCCAGCCGGCCGGTGTAGAGCGTCTCGGCGCCCTCCTTGGCGATGATGCGCAGCGTGTTGGCGAGGTCCGGGTTCTTCAGCGTCTCGCCGGCCCGGCGCAGGCTGCCGTCCTCGTGAAAGTAGATGCGCCGGCCGGACTCGGTGAAGCGCAGCCGGTCGACCGGCGGCACCCGGCCGGAGCCGTCGTTCAGGTTGAACCAGAAGTCGACGTGCGGCCGGATCGCGAAACCGTTCTCGGCATAGTCGATCGCCGGCTGCACCACGTCGGACCAGGCCAGCACGCCGTACTCCGACTGTGCCTCGTGGTAGGCCTTCAGGCTGCCCGGCGCGGTGATCGACTGGTAGCCGACGTCGTTCACCCGGTCGCGCAGGATGAAGCCGAAGCCGTCGCGGGTCTCGCCCTCGATGCGGTCGGCCCACATGTCCGGTCGCGTCGCCATCGGCGCCTTGCCGTGGAAGTCGATGCAGATCGGCGCCTCGCCGGCCCGCTTCAACTGCAGGCTGCCGAAGCCGGCGATGCCGCACATCTGCGGGTCGACCACGCCGGCGACTAGCGCGCAGGCGATCGCCGCGTCGACCGCGTTGCCGCCGGCCTTCAGCATATCCGCCCCGGCCTCGGTCGATTCCGGTTGCGCCGCGCAGATGATTCCGTGGGTCATATTCGTTTCCTCCCTAGGCCGCCGACGTCAGGGCGGGCAATGCAGCGCAATATCGGATCCTGATGTTGTGGCTGCATCCGCACTTCGCCATTGTGCCTGTTC
Organism: Alphaproteobacteria bacterium; assembly: GCA_040223615.1. Classification (GTDB taxonomy): domain Bacteria; phylum Pseudomonadota; class Alphaproteobacteria; genus JAVKFY01. The sequence continues at coordinate 95,002 of JAVKFY010000025.1, read as the reverse complement.
GTAGTACACGCGAGGCCTTGATATCAGCATAACGTCGCGTGACGTTGTCGGTGAAGCAGGAGGCGGGCCCATTGCCGCACAAGACACGTTCGACGCCGAACCGGATCAACGGCGACTTCCCGATGAACTTGCTGCAGCGAGCCGTCTATTTCGGCTTCAACATCGTCGAAGAACTACGCCCGCAGCCGACCTTGTCCGACGTTATCCCCTTCCGCATCGAGGCATCCGCCTACCCGGGCGACTGTCTCGCGCGAACCGCATCACCGTCGCGCATACTGTCAAATCTGTTCTGGCTCGGTCTGCCGGTCGAAGCTATCGAAGCGGCTTTGGGCACTGTCCGGATTGTGGATGTTGGTTGCGGCAAGGGTGGCTATGCCAAGCTATTCGCGAAACGATTTGGTACCATGGAGAGCTACCTTGGCATCGACGTCGAGCGTCGTGACGCCTGGGACCGCCACAGCACGCGCGATCCGCGTTGCCGGTTCGTCGCCGCGCCCGCCGAGTCGATCACCGACGAGGTGCTGGGCGATGCAACGCTGATCGTGTCGCAGTCGGCGCTGGAGCATTTTCCCGAGGACCTCACGTTCGCCGGGAAAGTCGGTGGCTGGGCCGCGAGCGCCGATCGTCCGATCCTGCAACTGCATATTCTTCCCGGCCCGAAGAACTGGCGCCAGTACGGCACACATGGCTTCCGTGGCTATACCAAACGCGCGCTCGCCGGCCTGATCGATGCCTTCCAGCCGCGCGACCACCGCGTCTTCGTACTCGGCGGCAAAGCCTGCAACGAGGTTCACTATCGCTGGATCTATGACCGTTTGAATCGAAGCGTCCGGGATCGGCGCGCCGCCGATACGGATGCCTACTCGACGGCGCTGGCGACGGCGCTCGCCGACGACGCGGCGCGGCTCAATGACAGCGTCGACGACGCTTGCTTCCTTGTCCTGGCGACGATGCATGGCGATGGCGAACTGCTGCCGGCGCTGCAGCGACACATGGCGCCGTAGCTCCAGGGGCGCCGTCAAGGCTCAGGCCTGCGTCGGGGCCTCGCCCGCGACCTCGCTCAGCAGCCAGTCGCGGAAGGCGCGCACGCAGGGCTCGTCCGCCGTGGCCGGCGGGTAGACGACATAGTAGGCGGCCTCGGCCGGCAGCACGAGATCGAACGGCGCCACCAGCCGGCCGGCCGCCAGGTCATCGCCGACCAGCGCCGTGCGCCCCAGCATCACGCCGGCGCCGTCGACCGCCGCCTGGATCGCCGACAGCGCCAGGTCGACGTTGAGGCCCCGGGTCGGGTCGATCTGCGGCAGGCCGGCCGCGGTCAGCCACACCCGCCAGTCGTCGCCGTAGGCGGAGATGTGGATCAGGGTGTGGTGCGCCAGGTCGGCCGGCTGGCGCAGCCCCGGTTCGCCGTCGCGCAGGCCTGGGCTGCAGACCGGGATCACGTCCTCGCGTAGCAATTGCACCGCGCTGACGCCGGGCCAGTCGCCGAAGCCGTAGCGCACCGCCAGGTCGACCTCGTCGCGCGCGAAGTCGGTCAGCCCGGTGCCGGTGGTCACCCGCACCTCGATCTCCGGATAGGCGCGCTGGAAATGCGCCAGCCGCGGCATCAGCCACTTCACCGCGAAGGAGGCGGTGGTCGATACCGTCAGTCCGCGTGGCCGGTCGCGGGCCAGCAGCTTGTCGGTGGCCTCGCGCAGCTCGTCGAAGGCGCGCCGTACCGACGGCAAGTAGCCGGCCGCCGCCGGGGTCAGTTCCAGCCGCTTGTGCGCGCGCCGGAACAGCGCCAGGCCAAGCCGCTCCTCCAGCCGCCGGATCTGGTGGCTGATCGCCGCCTGGGTGACGTGCAGTTCGGCAGCCGCCTCGGTGAACGACAGATGGCGTGCCGCAGCCTCGAAGGCGCGCAGTCCGTTGAGCGGTGGCAGCTGCGTCACGACGGTCTCCTAGGATAATATTTTATCACTCATATCATGATCTATTGTCGTTTGTGCGGCGCGCAAGCCGCCCCGATCTATTGCCTAGTGAGACAATGAGGGTCCTGACCATGACTGACATTACCTTAGGCAAAATCTCCACGCACGGGGGCGGTGGCGCCCTCCTTGACCGGGCCGTCGCCCGCCTGCGTCTGTGGCAGCGTCGGCTGCGCGAGCGCGATGAACTCGCCCGACTGTCGGCGCGCGATCTGCAAGATATCGGGTTGAGCACCTCGCAGGCCGAGTTCGAGGCCGCCAAGCCGTTCTGGCGCGCCTGACACGGTACCCATCGCCTCCCCAAGGGCGCCCCCTCCCAGCGCCCCCCGCCATCGGCCGGTCCGGATAATCCGGGCCGGCCGATGTGCTTTCCGTCACAGCCAGGGTGCCATCGGCGCCACAACAATGTCTCGCGCCGGGACGATTCGTCCCTTCGATGTCTCAGGCCGGCGCAAAGTGGCTCTGTTGGGCAGAAAAATGCCGTCGCTTTGTGGGCTAAACGATTGATTTACTGTACGGGTTCACTCTGGCACGGGGCTTGCGGTGCAAAGCCGTGATCGTTCTGCATGGGAACGTGCTTGGAGGGCAACGCCATGCGATTCAGCAGGCATCGGACCATTGTCGCGCGTCAGGAGACGCCGCGGCTTGGGCCGGGACAACAGGGACGAAATGCATGGACCTCGCGGCCGCTTGGTGACGTACTGTCGCGGGCGACGAACGCGCCACATGGTTTCAGTCCCGAAACGATTTCCCTCGCGACGCAACTGCGGGCTCGTCAACTGAAATGATCCGGCTGTTCAGGCATTACATCGCAGGCTCCTCGATCTTCCTCGGGACGATCGAGGCTCTGGTCCTGCTGTGCCTGGCGCAAGTGCTGCTGACCACCCAGATCGACCCTGGCTTCCTGGCCGCCACCGGCGACCAGCTGATCTCATACTTCGGCATCTTCCTGGCGCTGCTGTGCGTGGTGATCCTGTCGTCGCTGGGCCTGTACAACCGCGACGTGATGGCCAATCGGCGACTGATGCTGATCCGGCTCAGCTTCGGCTTCGTGATCATCGCGCTGGTGATCTACGCGCTGACCCAGCTCTACCTGTCGGCGCTGTCGCTGGACGAGTATCCGCCGAGCTACATGCTGGTGCTGGCGATCGCCGGCGCGATCACGCTGCTGCTGTTCACCCGGCTGCTGTTCCTGACCATCGCCGACGTTGCGGTATTCCGCCGCCGGGTGCTGGTGATCGGCGCCGGCCAGCGGGCCAAGCGTCTGCTCGACGTGATTCCGACCAACCGCAACAACGGTTTCGAGATCGTCGGCTTCGTCGCCATCGACGACGAGGATCCGCTGCTGCAGTCGACCGCCCGCATCCCGCGCGGCGACATCAGCGCCGAGCAACTGTGGGACGAGATCGACCGGTTCGACGCCGACGAGATCGTGGTCGCGCCCGACAATCGCCGTGGCCTGCCGGTGCGGGCGCTGCTCAACTGCAAGCTGAAGGGCCTGCGCGTCACCGAGTTCCTGACCTTCGTGGAGCGCGAGGTCGGCAAGATCAGCCTGAGCGAGCTCGACCCGTCGTGGTTGATTTTCTCCGACGGCTTCCGCGTCAGCTTGAGCCAGGACGTGACCAAGCGGGTGGTCGACGTCGTCGTCTCGACGCTGTTCTTGCTCTTCACCCTGCCGATCATGGCGATGACCGCGATCATGATCCGGTTCGACAGCCCGGGTCCGATCTTCTACCGCCAGGATCGGGTCGGCCGCGACGCCAAGGTCTACACGCTGCTCAAGTTCCGCTCGATGAAGGTTGACGCCGAGGCCAGTTCCGGCCCGCGCTGGGCCGCCGCCGACGACGATCGCATCACCGCCGTCGGCAACTTCATCCGCAAGACCCGTCTCGACGAGATCCCGCAGGTGATCAACGTGCTGCGTGGCGAGATGAGCTTCATCGGGCCGCGCCCCGAGCGTCCGTTCTTTGTCGAATCGCTGTGCGAGGCGGTGCCGTATTATTCGGAGCGCCATCGGGTAAAGCCCGGCATCACCGGCTGGGCCCAAGTCTGCTATCCCTACGGCGCTTCTATTGAGGATGCCAAGGAAAAGCTGGCCTACGACTTGTACTACATCAAGAATCGTAGTCTGTTCCTCGACATCATTATTCTGTTGCAGACTGTTCGCGTCGTCCTGTGGCCTGGAGCCGCAGGCGTGCGCTGATCGATCGACTACGATCGACCTCCCAGGGGTCATACGTTGGCGTTCGAAGTCACGGCCGTAAGTTACCTGGCGGCAACTGTCGCGTTTCTGGCATTGACCGTCTTGCTGCTTCTGGCGGGGAGCCGGCGGCCGGCTGGCCTGTTGCTGCTTGGCGCGTGCGTGTTCTCCGTCCTGTGGTCGCTGGCGGCCGCGATGGAAGGTGCGCTGGTGCCGCCGGCGGTGGCCGCGGCGGCGGAGGTGGCGCGCTCGCTGGCCTGGATTGCCTTCGCCGCCAGCCTGGTTCAGCCCGTGTTGCGCCCGGCGCTGACGACCCGCTATCTGCGCATGATGGTCGCCGGCCTGGGCATCGCGGCACTGGCGATCATGGCGTTGAACACGCTCCATGCAGCCGGCCTAATAAGCCTGCCGCAGGCGGTCATCGTCTCGCGCCTGGGGTTGGCGGTGGCCGGCCTGGTGCTGATCGAGAATATCGTCCGCAACGCCGACGAGAACCTGCTCTGGTCGCTGAAATTCGTCGCCTTCGCGCTCGGCGCGGTGTTCGTCTACGACCTGTTCATCTATGCCGACGCGCTGCTGTTGAACCGGGTCAGCGAGCCGCTGCAACAGGCGCGGGGCGCGATCAACGCGCTGGCGGTGCCGCTGCTGGCGGTGGCCGCGGGCCGCAACAAGGAATGGTCGACCGACATCCACGTCTCGCGCCGCGCCGTGTTCCACACCGCCTCGGTGGTGGGCAGCGGCGTCTATCTGGTCGGCATGGCGGCGGTCGGCTTCTATCTGCGCAATGTCGGCGGCCAGTGGGGCCCGACGCTGCAGATCATCTTCTTCGCGGTCGCGGTGCTGTTGATGCTGCTGGCGCTGAGCTCCGGCTCCAGCCGCGCCTGGCTGCGCTTCGTGATCAGCCGCAACTTCTTCTCCTATCGCTATGATTATCGCGAGGAGTGGCAGAAGTTCATCGCCAGCATGTCGGCCAGCGACGACCGCCTATACGACCGGGCCATTCGCGCCATCGCCTCGATCGTGGAGAGCCCGGCCGGCGCGCTGTGGATGCGCTGGGACAACGAGCGAACCTTTTTCCCCGCCGGGCGTTGGAATTTTCCAGAGAACCTGCCCTATGTCGGGTTCGACAGCACGCTGGTGCGCTACTTCGAGCAGCACAACTGGATCGTCAATCTGAGCGAATGGCGCGAGGATGCCGACGCCTATGACGGGTTGGAGCTGCCGGAATGGATCGTGGACCTGCGGCGCAGCTGGCTGATCGTGCCGCTACAGCACCGCGAGCGGCTGGAAGGTTTCCTGATCCTGGGCCAGCCGCGGGTGCCGCACCAGCCGGGCTGGGAGGCCTACGACCTGCTGAAGACACTGGGTCGCCAGGTCGGCGGTTATCTGGCCGAGGAGGCGGTGTTGCGGGCGCTGGTCGATGCCCAGCAGCTGCAGGACTTTAATCGCCGGTTCGCGTTCGTCGTGCACGATATCAAGAACGTGACCGGTCAACTGTCGTTGATCCTGTCTAATGCCAACAAGCACTGGGACAATCCCGAGTTCCAGAAGGACGCGATGAACACGGTACGCAACTCGGTGGAGAAGATGGGCAACCTGCTCGGGCAGTTGCGTCAGGAGCCGGCGACGCAGCAGCGCGAGAACCGGCCACTGTCGCTGGCGCCGCTGCTGCGCCAGGTGCTGGCGCCCTGGCAGACCGGCGCGCCGGCGGTGGTGTTGCAGCCGAACGGCCACGACGAGTTGCAGGCGATGGCCGACGAGGAGGCGCTTACCGCGGTGGTTGGCCATCTGGTGCAGAATGCGCGCGAGGCGGTCGGCGATGACGGTGCGGTGACGGTGCGCCTGGACGAGCAGGACCGGATGGCGGTGATCGAGGTGATCGACGACGGTCCGGGCATGGACGCGACGTTCATCCGCGACCAGTTGTTCCGGCCGCTGCGTACCACCAAGGGGTCGGGCTATGGCATCGGCGCCTATCAGACCCGCGAGCTGGTGCGCACGATGGGCGGGCGCCTGGAAGTGCTGAGCCAACCCGGCAGCGGTACCACGATGCGGGTACTGTTGCGCCAGCGAGACGACGACGGCGGCGTCGATGAACGAGCGCCGGCGGAAATGGCGGAGCGAGGATAACGCGTGGCTGACGAGACCCTTAAGCTGTTGGTGGTTGAGGACGACCCGGGCCTGCAGAGCCAGATGCGGTGGGCGATGTCGGACTTCGAGATCGAGGTCACCGGCGATCGCGATTCGGCGCTGGCCGCAGTACGCGCGCAGGAACCGCCGGTGGTGGTGCTCGATCTCGGCCTGCCGCCGGACGAGAACGGCGCCACGGAGGGCCTGGCGACGCTGGAGGGCATCCTGTCGATCCGGCCGCAGACCAAGGTGATTGTCGCCTCGGGCAATGAGGAACGCGGCAACGCGGTGCGCGCCATTTCGATGGGCGCCTACGACTTCTACGCCAAGCCGGTCGATATCGAGGTGCTGAAGCTGATCATCAGCCGCGCCTGGCACGTGCACACGCTGGAGGAGGAGAACCGCCGGCTGATGCAGGGCGGCGCCGGCGGTGCCTTCGCCGACATCGTCACCAGCGACCCGGAGATGCAGCGCGTCTGCCGCACCATCGAGAAAGTCGCCACCACCGACGTCACCGTGCTGATCCTGGGTGAGAGCGGCACCGGCAAGGAGCTGCTGGCCCGCGCGCTGCACAAGGCCAGCCTGCGCGCCGACCAGCCCTTCGTCGCCATCAACTGTGCCGCGATTCCGGAGAACCTGCTGGAAAGCGAGCTGTTCGGGCACGAGAAGGGCGCCTTTACCGGCGCCACCAAGCAGACCATCGGCAAGATCGAGATGGCCGATGGCGGCACGCTGTTCCTGGATGAGATCGGCGACCTGCCGCTCAGCCTGCAGGCCAAGCTGCTCCGCTTCCTGCAGGACCGGATGATCGAGCGGATCGGCGGCCGCAAGCAGATTCCGGTCGATGTGCGCATCGTCTGCGCCACCAACCAGAACCTGCAGACGATGATGACCGATGGCGGGTTCCGCGAGGACCTGTTCTATCGCCTGAACGAGATCAACGTCTCGGTGCCGCCGCTGCGCGAGCGTCAGGGCGATGCGAACCTGCTGGCCACCTTCTTCCTCGCTCGCCTCAACGAGCAATACAGCAAGTCGATCCGTGGTCTATCGGAGGCTGCGCGTGCCGCCATCGCCAGCTACGAATGGCCCGGCAACGTGCGCGAGTTCGAGAACCGCATGAAGAAGGCGGTGATCATGGCCGACGGCAAGGTGCTGGCGCCGGAGGACCTGGAGCTGGAGACCGCCGATGAGAGCCAGGTGCTGCCAAACCTGAAGGAGGCACGCGAGACGGCCGAACGTCGCGTCGTGCGTCAGGCCCTGGCACTGACCCAGGGCAACGTTTCGAAGTCGTCGAAGCTGCTCGGCATCAGCCGACCGACGCTCTACGACCTGATGCGCGATCTCGGGATCGCTTACAAGGACTAAGGTTGCGCGCGCCGCCCGCGCGCACATCGATTGGAGGACGCAAATGGCCAAGGATAAGCGCAAGGGGATGGGCCTGCGCGGCTGGCTGCTGATTGTCGGCGCGCTGGTTGTGATTGCCGTGGTCGGCGCTATTTTCGTCGCCGCCCGGAGCTCCGGCGATGCGTCGCAGCATATCGCCGCCGGACGCCAGCATCTCGCCGACGGGAAGCTGCGCGCCGCGGTCATCGAGTTCAAGAACGCGGTCAAGACCGACCCGGAGAGCGGCGAGGCCCGCCTGGCGCTCGGCGACGTCGCACTCAGGGTTAACGATCTGCGCACCGCCGAGAAGGAACTGCGGCAGGCGCGCGCGCTGGGCATCGAGGAACCGCGCATCGTTCTGCTGCTGGCCGAAACCTTTGTCCGCCTCGGCCAGGCCGACGACGTGCTCGCACAGATCACGCCCGGCGACCGCGGTGCGGAGATCGAGGCCACCGTGCACGGCTATCGGGCGCGTGCGCACCTGCTGAAGCGGGAACCGGAACAGGCGCAGGAGGAGATCGACGCAGCGTTGAAGCTCGACGAGGAGAATGTCGAGGCGCGTCTGAATCTCGGGCAATTGCTTTACCGCCAACAGATATTCGATAGGGCCGAGGCCGAGGTTGACCGGGCGCTGGCGGCGGCGCCGGAAAACGAGCGCGGGCGGCTGATGAAAGCGCAGCTGCGCCGGCGCTCGGACGATCCGGAGGGTGCGCTGAAGGCGTTCAGCGCGGCGATCGAGGCCGATCCGAACGCGGCGACCGCGCGGCTCGGCCGCGCCGAGATCCTGATCACGCAGGGTAAGCGGCAGGAAGCCAAGACGGACATCGACGCGGTGCTGGCGCGCCTGCCGAAACATCCGATCGCGCACTACCTGAACGCCGTCTACCTGGCGCGCGAAGGCCAGGAGGCAAATGCGATCACGGCGTTGCAGGAGATGGGCGACTTCCAGCGCCGTCATCCGCAGGCGCTCTACTTGATGGGGATTCTCTCGGAGCGTGCCAAGCAATACGAGCAGGCGGAAACGTCACTTCGTACGCTGCTCGGTCTGCTGCCCGACAATGCCGCCGCGCAAAAGTTGCTCGCGCAGGTCTATCTCCGCAAGAAGCAGCCGGACAAGGCCGTGGCGCTGCTTGAGCCGCTGCAGCAGCAGACCGCTGACGACCTGCGGCTGAAGGCGATGCTGGCTGAAGCCTACATGCAGAACCGGCAGCCGGCGGCGGCCGCGACGCTGATGGAGGAGATCGCCGAGGAGGATCCGGAGAACACCGCGTTGCGCACTCGCCTCGCGGTCAGCCGGCTGCGCAGCGGCGAAAGCGCCGCCGCTGTCAGCGAGCTGGAGAAGGTGCTGGAGGACGATCCGTCCGCCGGCCAGGCCAACTTCCTGCTGGTGATGACTCACCTTCGCAACAACGAGACCGACAAAGCGCTAACCGCTGCCAAGGCGATGCGCGACAATCTGCCCGGCAGCCCGATGCCGGACAACCTGATGGGCGCCGTGCTGGCGCGTAAGGGCGATCTTGCCGGCGCCCGCGCGTCGTTCCGCAATGCGCTCGCCAAGAACGCGACCTTCGCGCCGGCGCACATCAACCTGGCCCAGCTCGACGAGTCCGAAGGCAACTTCGATGCGGCGCGCAAGCGCTACCAGGAGGTGCTCGGCCGCAACGAGAATTCGCTGTCCGCGTTGCTGGCGATGGCCAAGCTGGAGACGCGCGAGGGTAGGCGCGATGAAGCGCTGGCTTGGTTGCGCAAGGCCAATGCCGCGCAGCCGAACATGGTCGAGGCGCGGACCCGGTTGATCACGGCGTTGGTGCAACGCGGCGAGACGACCGAGGCGACCGAAATGGCGCGTGCGTTCGTTGCCGACGCGCCCGAGAACGCGTTGGCGCTCGACATACTGGCGCGCACCTACCTCGCGGCCCAGGATGCGTCGAATGCCGTGTCGACTTATCGGCGGCTGGTCAATCTGGTGCCGGAGTCGCCGGTCGCCCTACAGCGTCTGGCCGGCGCCATGACGCTTGCCAAGAACCTCGGCGGTGCGCGCCGTGCGCTGCTGCAGGCAATCGATCTGGCGCCGGAACGCGTGTCTCTGTACCAGTCGCTGGTCGAGGTCGAGCTAGCCGACGGCAAGTCGGCGCCGGCGCTGGTGGCTGCCGAGAAGGTGCGCGACATGCACCCTGACCAGGCTGGCGGCTATGCGCTGATCGGCGACGTGAAAATGCGCTCCGGCGATCCCGAAGGCGCGGCGGCGGCCTATCAGGCGGCGCTCGACCGGCAGGAGACCGGCCCGCTGACGCACCGGTTGTACCAGGCCTATGTCGCCGACGCGCAGCGCGAGCGTGGCCTGGCTCTGATGCAAAGCTGGATCGAAAGGAACCCCAAGGATACCGCCGCGCAGTTCGCCCGCGCCAGCCACTACCTCGCTGACGGCGACTACGACAAGGCGTTGAAGTACCACGAGGAACTGGCGGCGTTGGTGCCGGACAACCCTGTGGTGAGCAACAATCTGGCCTGGCTGTACGACCGCAAGGGTGATCCACGGGCGCTGGAGTTTGCCGAGAAGGCCAACGAAGGCGAACGCACCTCGCCGGAGATCGTCGATACGCTGGGTTGGATTCTGGCGCGCCGCGGCGAGACCGATCGCGCCATCGAACTGTTGCGCGAGGCGGCGAGCGCGCGGCCCAACAACTTCGAGATCCAGTACCACCTCGCCTACGCCTACAGCGCCGCCGGCGCCAAGGACAAGGCGCGCGAGCTGCTTGAGCCGCTGATGCGCGGCGACACGCAGTTCGAAGGCTACGAGGACGCCGTGAAGCTCCTCGAGTCGCTACGGCAATAGGCGAACGAAAGAACACGCAGGCGACCTCGCATCATCCGATGCGAGGTCGTTCCGCGTTGTCATGTCTGCGTGATGCGTGGCGCCTTGGCGCCGCGCCGTACGGCTAGCGCCGCCGCGCGGTTTTCTTCGCCGCCTTCTTCTTTGCCGGCGCCCGCTTCGCGGCCGTCTTCTTCACGGCCGATTTCTTTGCCGGTGCCCGCTTCGCCGCTGTCTTCTTCACGGCTTTCTTCTTCGCCGGCGCCCGCTTCGCGGCGGTTTTCTTCACGGCCTTCTTCTTCGCTGGTGCCCGTTTCGCCGCTGTCTTCTTCGCGGCGGTCTTCCGAGCCGGCGACTTCTTCGCGACGGCTTTCTTGGCAGCCCGCTTCGCGGGGGCCTTCTTCGCCGCCGCCTTGCGCGCCGGTGCCTTCTTCACGGCCGCTTTCTTTTTCGCCGCCGCCTTCTTCTTCGCCGGCGCCTTCTTCTTGGTCGCCGCCTTTGCTTTAAGGGCCATGTTTACCTTCCCAGACGTTCGTTGAACTGGATTGCTCGTCGCCCGTGGCATGCGCCCGGCGGTGCGGCGAGCCGGCAACGACGCAGCGGCCTGACGGGCCATCCTTGCCGTTGCCTTGCGAGTGCTGCGCTTGATCGGCGCGCCGTTCGGCCGGACCGGGCCGAGCGGGTCGCGCAGCTTGCCAAGACCGTCACGCCGTAACCTGTCGTCCAGCGGCATGACCACCGTCGCGCCGGCATCGCAAGCGCGCTGCAGACGCGGTCGGCTTTGCGGTCCGCGAGATGGATGGTGGCGGTGGTGCCGTCGTATTCGGGAAGGCGGTCGTTCGCCGTCAACCGGCGATCACCGGCCCGAAGCGATGCGCGACAAGTTCGCCCTCCGTCCTGCGCCATCACGCGAAACGGTTCATTGGCCCCGAAGGCCGTGTTGGAGAATTCGATCGCCTTCGCCGCGTCACTCACGGTGAGATAAGGTGACACCGGTGGCACTGTCGTTTGGTCGACGGCCATAGTCGGGAAAATCCCATGCGGGCGACGCGTCGGCGAATCACTGCGTCGTCGGGATTATGTCTTGCGCAAGTAAGGAAGCCAACGCCGCGTGACATATCGGCGTCGGCAGTGTGGCTATTCGGTCACGCGTCGGGCGGCGGCGGATCGCCGATAACGAGCGCGCGGCCCATGTCGCGCAGTCCCTGGCGGTAGCCTTCGGCGGCGCTGCCACCGACGCCATCCGCGCCGTGCCTGTCCAGCAGGTGCTGCTCCCAAAGCCGCGCCAGCTCTGGGATCGAGATACGCGCGTTCAACTGGCGCGTGCCGAAGACATAGCCGACGACGAGCGCGGCGATGGTCACGACGAGTACCAGCCAGATACTCATGCCGGCACCATTTCACGGGTCGCCGTCGTGCCGGCGGTCCTTGCTGTGACGTTTCGCGCGCGCATCGTCGCCACCGCCATCTACGCCGCCGCCAGCCGGTTCACCGCGCTGACGATCGCCAGCATCGACGCGGTGTTGGTGTTCGGGTGCACGCCGACGCCGTAGGCCTTGGCGTTGCCGGCGCCGGCCAGCTTGATGAAGCACACCGCCTCCACGTCGGAGCCGGAGCCCATCGCGTGCTGGTGATAATCGAGGAAGCTGGCCTCGATGCCGCAGCCCTCCGTCAGCGCGTGCACGAAAGCGTCGATCGGACCGTTGCCCTGGCCCTTCACCGCGACGGTGGCGCCGTTGTGCTTCACCGTCGCCTCGCACTTCACCTCGTTGGCCGAGGCGCCCGAGTTCAGCTTGTAGTCGACCAGCTCGAACGGATCGGTCGGCTCCAGATAGGTTTCGTTGAACGTGTTGTAGATCTGCGCCGGGGTGATCTCGGTGCCGGACGTGTCGGTGATCTTCTGTACCATCTTGGAAAACTCGACCTGCATCTCGCGTGGCATGTCGATACCGTACTCGGTGTGCAGGATGTAGGCGACACCGCCTTTGCCGGACTGGCTGTTGACCCGGATGATCGCCTCGTAGCTGCGGCCGACGTCCATCGGGTCGATCGGCAGGTAGGGCACGTCCCAGACCGCGTCGTTGCTCTTCTCCTGCGCGATCATGCCCTTCTTGATCGCGTCCTGGTGCGAACCGGAGAACGCGGTATAGACCAGCTCGCCGGCATAGGGATGACGCTGGTGTACCGGCAGCTGGTTGCAATACTCGGCGACCTCGATCGAGCCGTTGATGTCGGTGAAGTCCAGGTTCGGGTCGACCCCCTGGCTGAACATGTTCAGCGCCAGGGTGACGATGTCGACATTGCCGGTGCGCTCGCCGTTGCCGAACAGCGTGCCCTCGATACGCTGCGCCCCGGCCATCACGCCCAGCTCGGTCGCCGCCACCGCGGTGCCGCGATCATTGTGCGGGTGCAGGCTCAAGATCACCTTCTCGCGCTCCTTGAAGTTGCGCGACATCCATTCGATCTGGTCGGCGTAGTAGTTCGGGCTCGCCATCTCCACCGTCGCCGGCAGGTTGAAGATGATCGGCTCGTCGGCGGTCGGCTGCAGGATGTCCATCACCGCGTGGCAGACCTCCAGCGCGAAGTCCAGCTCGGTACCGGTGAAGCTCTCCGGCGAGTATTCGTAGCGCACGCGCGTGCCGCCGGCCTGCAGTCGCGGCGTCAGTTCCTTGACCAGCGCGGCGGCGTCGGTGGCGATCTTCTTGATGCCGTCGCGATCCTGGTTGAACACCACCCGGCGCTGCGTCGTCGAGGTCGAGTTGTACAGGTGCACGATGGCGTTCTTCGAGCCTTCCAGGGACTCGAACGTGCGTTCGATCAGTTCCGGACGCGCCTGGGTCAGCACCTGGATGAACACGTCATCGGGGATCATGTCGTTTTCAATGATGTGGCGCACGAAGTCGAAGTCGGTGTCCGACGCGGCCGGGAAGCCGACTTCGATCTCCTTGAACCCCAGCTTCAACAGGTGCTCGAAGAACTTCACCTTCTTGTGCCGGCCCATCGGCTCGACCAGCGCCTGGTTGCCGTCGCGCAGATCGACCGAGCACCAGGTCGGCGCCTGGTCGATGGTCTTCGTCGGCCACTGCCGGTTCGGCAGGTCGATCTGCGGGAACTGCTTGTATTTGTGTACGGGCATCGTCGTCATGACGTCTGCGTCCTTCATTCTCGCAACAGCTGCGCGAACACGCGCCGGCCCGGCTCAGGCCCGCCTGCTGCGTCGTTCAAACTGAATGTGCGTGGATGCGCGTCTAGGTATCATTTTGCGCCGGATCCATCCGCGTTAGCCAAGCTACAACGGCATCGTCCCGGCCCTGCGTGAGGGCCGGGCCAATAAGTCGCCCGTTGAACTGGCGCGTATGGGTCGGCGCGATCATTTCGCGCGCAACTTACTGAGTTGCCTCGCGCCCGTCAACGCATCGGCGCTCGGCGCGCAGCATCGGCCATTGCCGCAGCCAGCCCTTGGCGGCGACGCGGGCTTGGTAGACCGACCTGGCGCGGCGCCCGGCCGCCGTCGGCCGCAACCGGCCGTCGAACAGGTCGGCCAGCCCGTAGGGCGCCAGCACCCGCACCCGGCCGCGCCGGTCCAGCCGGGCCGCGACACAGGTCGGCGTCTCTAGCCAGAAGCGCATCGCATCGCCGGTATCGCGGTAGGCCGGCTGGCCCTTGCGGCGATTCATCCGGGCCTGGTTCTTCACCGACCACGGCACCGCCGGCCGCCACAGCGCCAGACGACGCCGGGCGTCGGCCTCGGCCCGCCGGCCGAGCTCGCGCGGCTCGAAGTAGAGCACGTCGACGTCGTCCAGCGGCGTCGGCCAGTCATGGCCGGCGAGCCGGTCCCAGACCAGCCGACGGACAGCGCCGGCGCCGATCCAGGCGTCGGGCAGACCGAGCCGTCGGACGCAGCCGAGCGCATCGTGCAGGAACGGGTCGGCGGCGATCAGGCCGGCAAGCAGGCGCGCCAGCCGGCGTTCGCGACCGCTGTGGAAGCCGTCCAGGTGCAGGGCTTGGAAGGGGATGGCGGCGGGACCAACGTCAACAAAGGGGGTCGCTTCACACAACGCTGGCCCCGCCATGTCCCAATAGGGACTTTTCGTTACTCAGCAAAAGGCTTGCCAAGCCGCTGACGATATGCGCTTGAAATACATGTTATATTTCAGTTGCTTGCGGCGAGGGCCTTAAGTTCGGGTTGGGATTCTTCGCAATTTGCAACGCAAATCGGGAAATTCTGTTTTGCCAATCGCGAAACCGTAAGTTTGGTTAATTGTTTTGTCGTGGCGCCGCCGGCGTTTGCATTTGTTTCGCGCGTTGCCAGATCGACAGCAGCGAGAGCATCAGGAACAGGGCGAAGTACCACTCCTGGGTTTCGCTCAATCGCACGTCGATCGGCCACTGGTCGGTCCAGCCGGCGAGGCCCTTGATGCGCTCCAGCCAACCGACGGCCAGCGCCAGGAGCGCGCTCGGCAATACCAGCCGCGGCGGCCATACCCAGGTCCAGAATCCGCCGGTCAGCCGCAGCCGCGCCGCCAGCCCGAGCGTCGCCAGCACGCCGCCGAACAGGGTCCACAATTCCAGCGCCAGGCGCGGCTTCTGGTCGAGCCAGCTCGACATGTTGTGCAGGTTGGTCTCGCCCTGGTCGTTGAGTTGCGCGATGCCCTCCGGCGTGCCCCAGCCGAACCAGTGCTGACCCCAGCTGATTTCCTCGCCGGCAAAGTAGAAGCAGCCCACCGTCATCGCCGCGACCCATGTGATCGCGAGCGGCGAACCGAGCCGCCGCCAGTGGCGCAGTGTCGCGATCCCGGCGGCGACCGCGACCAGCAGCAGCAGGTTGGTGGCGTTTTCCTCCGGACCCTGCTCGCTGTCCCAGATCCGGCGGTAGGAGGCTTCGTCGGCAATACGCCAGCCAAAGTGAAACACCAGCCAGCCCAACGGCAGCCAGAGCCACAGGAAGCTGCCCAGCGGCAGATCCAGCCGCGCACCGCCGGATCGCGGCCCGCCGAGACGATCGGTCGACATGCCGCAATGTTGCCGATTCCCGTGCATCTGACAATTGTCAGGTGGGCGTCCCCGCCAAACGTCGTGCGAGCATCGCGGCGGCCAGTACACCGCCACCGCGACCGCTGGGGAGGGGGAGGGGGCATTGCGATCGCGGTGGCGGAGACCGTATCGCCGGCCGAAGCCGGCGGCCGACGCAGCGCCTGCCTTGCCGGGGCGCGGGCAGGCGTTCGCGCCGTTGTTCGGACATATTGGGAGTCGTCCCGGCCTTGCCAATATCCTTGCCCGATACACCGCCGCTCAGTTCTGCGTGAACGGCGTGCGATCGCGCCCGGCGCTTGGCGACTTATGGAGACTATGGTGTGATCGCTGCGTGACGAATCAGCCCTGTCCGATCCGCAATCGGCCGGTCGGACCCGGCCCTGCGCGACGCTAAGGTGGCGCGATGGAAGTTGAAACCGCCCGCCTGCGCCTGCGCCGGCTTGACCGCGGCGACGCCGAGGCGATCGGCCGGCTGTTCGCGATCCCGAACGTCACGCAGCATCTCGCGGTCGGCGAAATGGGCGACGCGCAAGAGGCACGCAAGTTCGCCGACGCCTTTATCGCCAAGGCCCGCGAGGAGTTCACCAAGGCCGGCTGTGGCGCCATGGCGGTGGTCGACCGCCGCAACGCCCTACTCGGCTATTGCGGCCTGCGCCCGCTGCCCGACGTCGCCGATACGGTGGAACTGCTCTATGCCCTGCTGCCGCGATACTGGGGCCTGGGCCTGGCCACCGAGGCGGCGCACGCGACCCTGGCCTGGGGCTTCGCGCGGCTGTCGATCGCGGAAATCCTTGGCCTGGCGGCGCTGGAGAATGTCGCCTCGCGCCGTGTCATGGAAAAGCTCGGCATGGGTTATGCCGGGACCACAACGTCGTACTATGACGCCGAACTGGCGTTGTACCGGATCCGCCGTGACGACGAAGTGCAGGCGGCGGATTGACCATGCGGGCGATTTCGGCTCGGCTCGATCGGCCCACTCGTGCCATATATTCGTGCAAGGGGGGATGCGACGGAGGGACCATTGGCGCTGACCTTTAGCATCGACGGCTATGCCGACGTGCGCGTGTTGCGGCCGGCCGGGCGGGTGACCAACGACGAGGCGCCCGCCTTTCAGGCCAAGGTGGTCGAAGCCGTCGAGCAATCCGGCGACGCGCTGGTGGTGATCGATTTCGCCGGGCTCGACTATGTCAGTTCCGGCGGCCTGCGCGGTGTCGCCAAGGGCGCCCGGCTGTGCCGCGAGCGCAACGGCCAGCTCATGGTCGCGGCACTGACCTCCGTGGTGCAGGAGATTTTCGCCATTAGCCGTTTTCATCAGGTCGTCACCGTCCATCCCACGGTGACCGATGCGGTCGCCGCCCTGTCCGCCGATGCCCTGGCGGCCTTGGAGGCGGCGTCGAAGTGACCATGCGTGTGCGGTTCTGGGGTACGCGCGGTTCGCTGTCGGCGCCGCTCAACGCCGTCCAGGTCCGTGACAAGGTGCGCCGGGCGCTGGCCGCCGCTGCCCAGCATGGCGCGCCGGACGTGGCCGGCATCGACAAGTTCATCGACGACCATCTGGGCTTCGAGGTCGCCGGCACGTTCGGTGGCAACACCAGTTGTGTCGAGATCGACGGCGTCGGCGAGGATCATGTGATCTGCGACCTTGGCACCGGCGTGCGCGAGTTCGGCAACGACTTCCTGCGCCAGCAGCGGGCCGACAAGTCGAAGACCTTCCACGTCTTCATGTCGCACCTGCACTGGGACCACATCATGGGGTTCCCGTTCTTCGTGCCGGCCTACATCCCGGGCCATCGGATCGAGATCTATAGCTGCCACGACGACGTCGAGGCCGCGCTTCGGCGCCAGCACGGCGCGCCCAGCTTCCCGGTCGACTTCAGCCAGCTCGGCGCCACGATCAATTTTCACAAGCTGGCGCCCGACCAGGACCACGAAATCGCCGGCATGACCGTGCGCGCGCTGAAGCAGCACCACGAGGGCGACAGCTACGGCTGGCGCTTCACCCACGCCGGCAAGGTCGCTGTCTATTCCACCGATTCGGAGCACAAGGGCCAGACGGAGCCGAGCGAGGCGGCCTTCGCCGAGTTCTTCCGCGGCGCCGACCTGGTGGTGTTCGACGCCATGTACTCGCTGGCCGAGACGGTCTCGCTGAAGGAGGACTGGGGCCATTCCTCCAACGTGCTCGGCGTGGAACTGGCGTCGCGCGCCGGCGCCAGGCGGCTGGCGCTGTTTCACCACGAGCCGAACAACGACGATGCCGCGCTGGTGGGCATTTTGAACGAGACCCGCCGCTTCGAAGAGCTGAGCCGCGCCGACGGCCCGCCTTTGGAAGTGATCAGCGCCTATGACGGCTTGGAGATCGAGCTGTAGCCGGTTCGTTCGCGCAAAGCCGGCACCGGCCCGGTGCCGGCCAACCGCGAAACGGCCTAGTGGGCGTGCGCGCTTGCACCAGCCTTGAGCGTGAAAAGCCGGCCGCAATAGGGACAGTCGATCTCGCGCTTGTCGCCCATGTTGAGATAGACCTGCGGGTGGCCCAGCGCGCCGCCACCGCCGTCGCACCGCACGACCGTCGTCTCGGTTTCGATCACTTCGGAGGGTTCCATCGTCAACATTCCCGCACCTGAGGCCACGCGCCGCGCGGATGATACGGCAAGCGGCGGCGCGATCAACCGTGACGATAGGCACGGTGCGGCGCCATCCCAGGCGATCTCGATCCAGGGTCTGACCAAGCGCTATCGGCCGGGCGCGCCGCCGGCGCTGGATCGTGTCGACCTGGCGATACCGCGCGGCTCGATCTTCGGCCTGCTCGGCCCGAACGGCGCCGGCAAGTCGACGCTGATCAACATCCTCGGCAGCCTGGTGGTGAAGACCGCCGGCCAGGTCACCATCTGGGGCCACGACCTCGACCGCGCGCCGCGCCACGCCGCCGCGGCCATCGGTATCGTCCCGCAGGAACTGGCGATCGACAATTTTTTCACCCCGCGCGAGGCGCTGGAGTTCCAGGCCGGGCTGTACGGCGTGCCGCGCCGCCAGCGCCGCACCGACGAGATTCTCGCCGCCGTGCACCTGACTGACAAGGCCGGGGCCTATGCCAGGTCGCTGTCCGGCGGCATGCGACGGCGTCTGATGGTGGCCAAGGCGATGGTGCACACGCCGCCGATTCTGGTGCTGGACGAGCCCACCGCCGGCGTCGACGTCGACCTGCGCGAGCAGCTCTGGGCGCACGTACGCCAGCTCAACGCCGCCGGCGTCACCATCGTGCTGACCACGCACTACCTGGAGGAAGCCCAGGAACTGTGCCGGCGCATCGCCATCATCCATCGTGGCAAGGTTGTCGCCTGCGACGACACCGACCGCCTGGTCGCCCGTCTTGACGCCAAGGAGCTACGTCTGACGCTGGACCGCGACCTCGCCACGCTGCCGCCGGCACTGGCTGCATTGGATGCCGAACTCACCGGGCCGCGTCAGGTCGTGGTGCGTTACCGCCCCAGTCAGCGCTCGATCCGCGACATCCTGGCCGCGGTGCAGACCGACGGCCACGCGATCGCCGATCTGTCGACGCACGAGGGTGATCTTGAGGACATCTTCCGCGAACTGACCAGCGAATAGCCTTCCTCGCGCGCCGAACGGATCGCCTCGAGGTGTGCACCAGCACGCCGGGGTGGCCGTAGCAGGCGGCGCAGCATAGGTGTCCCTTCGGGGCCGGCCTTCGAGATAGTGCGGCAGCGGCTCGGCGCGCTCGATCGCTTCGAGCGATTCCAGGGTCATGTGTGCCCGGAAGGTCATGCCCGTGCCGACGACGGTCCGGTCGGATCTCTGGGCCGATGTCGGCGCGCTGGTGAAGGCATGAATGCCTGCCTCGCCCGCGCCGGAAATATTGGCGCACTCGACAGGATTCGAACCTGTGACCTCTGCCTTCGGAGGGCAGCGCTCTATCCAGCTGAGCTACGAGTGCGACGCGCGGAACATACGGCAATCGCCGCGGCCCGGCAACACCGTCGCCGGCGTGCGCGGGGCTGGTCATCGCCGACCATCGCGGCGAAGAAGCACCTGGAATTAGTCGCCGCCAATTATCCTATTCTGTTGCGACAACTTCGGGCGACACAGGTTTGCTATTTACTTCAGTCTCGAAACCTTCTATGCGGTGACATCCTCAATTACTGCCGTAAAGTGAGTCGAGAATGCCCCGTCGCAAATCCGCCGGTTTTGATGAAAGCACGCTGAAAAAGGGCGAGTTGCGCAAACTCAATGCGCTTCGGAAATCACTCGGTCCTGATATTGCGGAGCGCGCTTTTGCCGAATGGCTGGCGACTCAACCGGAGGCCGAAGCGGAGCGCACCGACCGCAATGCGGAACTGATCGCGCAGTCGCTGCACGATATGCTGGTTTCCAAGAACATTCAGATTCCGCGCGGCGGCTATCTGGTGAAGCGTGGCCGCGGCCGCGTCATCGTGACCCGCGCCGCCGGCGAATAAGCCGCCCACCGCAGCATTCGACCCCTTGCCGCCGCCCGGCCCACGCGGGCCGCGGCGGGTGGGACATAGCGTTTGACTCGTCCCAGGGGCCGCACTAAGTTCCGGGCGCCGTTTTCCGGGCCGTTGTGGTCGCCGGCCGCGCCGTTGCCGGTGCCCCTGGCGCCAGCGCTGTCGCCCGTGTAATACGGTGACGACATCACGGCAGCCAAGTCCCGCCTAATACTCGGAGCAGTCCAGGATGAAAGTCCTCGTCCCTGTCAAACGCGTGATCGACTACAACGTGAAGGCCCGCGTAAAGCCGGACCAGAGCGGCGTCGACCTCAACAACGTCAAGATGTCGATGAATCCGTTCGACGAGATCGCCGTCGAGGAGGCGATCCGGTTGAAAGAGGCCGGCACCGTCACCGAGATCGTCGCCGTCTCGATCGGCGTGCAGCAGTGTCAGGAAACCATCCGCAATGCGCTGGCGATGGGCGCCGATCGCGGCATTCTGGTGAAGACCGACCAGCCGACCGAGCCGCTGGCCGTCGCCAAGATCCTGAAGGTGCTGGTCGAGCAGGAATCGCCGGAAATGGTGATCCTGGGCAAGCAGGCGATCGACGACGACTGCAACCAGACCGGGCAGATGCTGGCGGCGCTGCTCGGCTGGCCGCAGGGCACTTTCGCGTCGGAAGTGAAGCCGGCCGACGGCAAGGTACAGGTGACGCGCGAGATCGACGGCGGCCTGCAGACCGTGGAACTGGCGATGCCGGCGATCGTTACCACCGACCTGCGCCTCAACGAGCCGCGTTACGCGTCGCTGCCGAACATCATGAAGGCGAAGAAAAAGCCGATCGACGAGAAGACGCCGGAAGAGTTGGGCGTCGACATCGCGCCGCGGCTGACGACGTTGAAGGTTGTGGAACCGGCCAAGCGCGAGGCCGGTGTGAAAGTGGAAAGCGTGGCCGAACTGGTCGACAAGCTGCGCAACGAAGCGGGAGTGATCTGAGATGGCGGTTCTGGTCATTGCCGAGCACGACAACGCCGAGCTGAATAGCGCCACGTTGGCCGTGGTCACCGCCGCCGGGCAGGTCGGTGGCGACGTCGACGTCCTGGTCGCCGGCCAGGGTTGCGGCGCGGTCGCCGAGCAGGCGGCCAAGGTCGCCGGCGTCGCCAAGGTCCGCGTCGCCGACGCGGCGCATTACGCCAACCGCCTGGCCGAGCCGATGGCAGCGCTGATCGCCTCGCTGGCGCCGAACTACGACGCGGTCCTGGCGGTCGCCAACACCAACGGCAAGAACTTCATGCCCCGCGCCGCCGCGCTGCTCGACGTGTCGCAGATTTCCGACATCGTCGCGGTCGAGGCCGCCGATACCTTCGTGCGTCCGATCTATGCCGGCAACGCCATGGCCACGGTGCAGTCGACCGACAAGGTCAAGATAATCACCGTGCGCACCACGACCTTCGCCAAGGCCGAGGCCGAGGGTGGATCGGCCGCGACCGAGCCGGTCGACGCGGTCGACGATCCGGGCCTGTCCAGCTTCGTCGGCGAGGAGCTGTCGAAATCGGAGCGCCCGGAACTGACCGCCGCCCGTGTCGTGATCTCCGGCGGTCGCGGCATGCAGAACGGCGAGAATTTCGAGATGCTGAACAAGGTCGCCGACCTTCTCGGCGCCGCGGTCGGCGCCAGCCGCGCCGCCGTCGATGCCGGCTACGTGCCGAACGACTATCAGGTCGGCCAGACCGGCAAGGTGGTCGCGCCCGAGCTTTACATCGCCGTCGGCATTTCCGGCGCGATCCAGCACCTGGCCGGTATGAAGGACTCCAAGGTCATCGTCGCCATCAACAAGGACGAGGAGGCGCCGATCTTCCAGGTCGCCGACTACGGCCTGGTGGCGGACCTGTTCAAGGCAGTACCGGAGCTTGAGGAAGCGCTGGCCAAGCTGCCGAAGAACTGACCGCCATGGGCCGGGGAGCCCTTAGATGATTGAGAAGATCGGCGTTATCGGCGCTGGCCAGATGGGCCACGGCATTGTTCATGTGTGCGCCCTGGCCGGCTACGACGTACGGCTCAGCGACGTCGACTCCACGCGGGTCGAGACCGCCATCGGCCGGGTGCGCGGCCACATGGAGCGGCAGGCCGCGCGCGGCCGCATCGACGCCGACGAGATCGCCCCGGCGATGGCCCGCATCGCCCCCATCGCCAGCTACGACGGCTTCGCCGATTGCGACCTGGTGATCGAGGCGGCGGCCGAGGACGAGCAGATCAAGCGCCAGATCTTCGCCGAGCTGTGCCCCAAGCTGGGCGCCGAGGCGATAATCGCCACCAACACCTCGTCGATCTCGATCACCCGCCTGGCCGCGACCACCGACCGGCCCGAACGCTTCATCGGCATGCACTTCATGAACCCGGTGCCGGCGATGGAGCTGGTCGAGCTGATCCGCGGCATCGCCACCGACGCGACGACCTTCGACGCGGTGCACGAGGTGGTCGAGAAGCTCGGCAAGAAGCCGACCTCGGCGGAGGATTTCCCGGCCTTCATCGTCAACCGCATCCTGTTGCCGATGATCAACGAGGCGATCTACGTGCTCTACGAGGGCGTCGGCTCGGTGCAGGGCATCGACCAGGCCATGCGATTGGGCGCCAACCACCCGATGGGTCCGCTGCAGCTCGCCGACTTCATCGGCCTGGATATCTGCCTGGCGATCATGCAGGTGCTCTACGAGGGCCTGGCCGACAGCAAATACCGGCCCTGTCCGCTGCTGGTGAAATATGTCGAGGCCGGCTGGCTCGGCCAGAAGACCGGCCGCGGCTTCTACGACTACCGTGGCAGCGAGCCGGTCCCGACGCGCTGAATGGCGCGCTACTTGTCCACGCGCTCGACGTAATAACGCACCAGGTCGCGGGCATCGTCGCTGTCCCATTCGGCTGGGCCGACCAGCCGGCCGACCTCGCGCCCTTCGGCGTCCAGCAGCACCGTCGTGGGCAGCCCCTTGGTGCCGAACGCCCGATGCGTCGCCATGGTCTTGTCGACGTAGCGTTTCAGGTGGAGGACGCCGATCTCGTCGTAGAACGTCAGGATCGCCTTCATGCCGGCCCGGTCGCCGGATAGCGCCAGCACCTCGAACCGCGCGCCGCCGAGCTCGCCCTGCAGCGCGTCCAGGCCCGGCATTTCCACCTTGCACGGCCCGCACCACGTCGCCCAGAAGTTCACCAGCACCACCTTGCCGGCGAAGTCGGACAGCGTCAGCGGGTTGCCGTCGGCGTCGTCGAAACGCACCTCCGGCGCTGGTTTCGGCGCGTCGTGCACGATAAAGTTGGCCATCGCGCCAGCGACCGGCGGGGCCGCGATAGCGGGCCCGGTAACGGCGACGAAGACGAGCCCCACGGCGGCGCCGATGTGCCGTATAAACCTTGTCGCCAACCATTCAATCGACATGTTTGCTGCGTCCGTCTATCTGGCGTCTACCTGGGAGTTCCGCGCATGGCCGACACCAACAAGCTCTGGGGCGGCCGCTTCGAACGCGGCCTGGCCGAGATCATGGAGAAGATCAACGCCTCGATCTTCTTCGACAAGCGTCTCTATCGCCAGGACATCGCCGGCAGCCGCGCGCACTGTAACATGCTGGTGCGCCAGGACATCATCACGGCCGATGACGGCGCCGCGATCCTCAAGGGCCTGGACCAGGTAGAGCAGGAGATCGCCGACGGCGAGTTCGAGTTCACCGCCGCCAAGGAAGACATCCACATGCATGTCGAGGCGCGGCTGGCCGAGATCATCGGCCCGGCCGCCGGCCGGCTGCACACCGCGCGATCGCGTAACGACCAGGTCGCGACCGACTTCAAGCTCTGGGTACGCGACGCCATCGACACCGCCGATGCCGACCTGAGGGCGTTGCTCGGCGCGCTGGCCGATCAGGCCGAGACCCACGCCGGCACCGTGATGCCAGGCTTCACGCACTTGCAATCGGCCCAGCCCGTGACCTTCGGCCACCACCTGATGGCCTATGCCGAGATGCTGCGCCGCGACCGCTCGCGCCTGGCCGATGCGCGTGCGCGGATGAACGAGTCGCCGCTGGGCGCCGCCGCGCTGGCCGGCACGTCCTTTCCCATCGACCGCGACGCCACGGCAACGGCGCTCGGCTTCGACCGGCCGGCGGCGAACTCGCTGGACGCGGTTTCCGACCGCGACTTCGCCATGGAATATCTCGCCGCCGCCTCGATCCTGTCGGTGCACCTGTCGCGGCTGGCCGAGGAACTGGTGATCTGGTCGTCGGCGCAGTTCCGCTTCGTGCGCCTGTCGGACGCCTTCTCCACCGGCTCCTCGATCATGCCGCAGAAGCGCAACCCGGACGCGGCGGAGCTGGTACGCGGCAAGACCGGCCGGGTTATTGGCGCCTTGAACGCGTTGCTGGTGCTGATGAAGGGCCTGCCGATGACCTATTTCAAGGACATGCAGGAGGACAAGGAGCCGGTCTTCGAGGTCGCCGACACGCTGGCGCTGACCGTGCCGGCGATGGCCGGCATGATCGCCGACATGACGGTGAACCCCGATGCGATGCTTGAGGCGGCGGGCGACGGCTTCGCCACCGCGACCGACCTGGCCGACTGGCTGGTCCGTGCCCTGGGCCTGCCATTCCGCGAGGCGCACCACGTCACCGGCACGCTGGTGAAGCTGGCCGAGGACCACGAGGTCGACCTCGCCGACCTGCCGCTGGCGCGGATGCAGACGGTCGAGCCGCGCATCACCATCGAGGTTTTCGAGGTGCTGACCGTGCAGCGTTCCGTCGCCAGCCGCACCAGTTTCGGCGGCACCGCACCGGACAACGTGCGCGCGGCGGTCAAGCGCCTGCGGGAGGAGCTCGCGTGAGCGCGCAACAGCACGCCGGCATCCCGACTCAAGTCGTGACAAGGCGCGTCTTGTTCCTGGCCGCCTTGACCGCCGTCCTCGCCGCCTGTGGTAAAAAGGGCAAGCTCCGGCGCAAGACCGACGAAGAGAAGCAGAAGCAGTGATGGACGCGTTCGACTATCGCGACGGCGACCTGTTCGCCGAAGACGTGCCGCTGGCGCGCATCGCCGCCCGTGTCGGCACGCCGGCCTATGTCTATTCGGCCGGCGCCATGCGCGCGTCCTACCGCGAGCTGACCGGCGCGCTCGACGGCCTGAACGTCACCGTCTGCTACGCCATGAAGGCGAATGACAATCTGGCCGTGGTCCGCACCTTCGCCGAACTGGGCGCCGGCGCCGACGTGGTCAGCGGCGGCGAACTGGCCGGCGCCTTGGCCGCCGGCGTGCCGGCCGGCAAGATCGTCTTCGCCGGCGTCGGCAAGACCCGCGAGGAGATGGCCCAGGCCATCGAGGCCGGCATCTGGCAGTTCAACGTGGAGAGCGAGCCTGAACTCGTCGCCCTGTCGGAAGTCGCCGGCGCGCGCGGCGCCGAGGCGGTGGTGGCGTTGCGGGTGAACCCGGACGTGGATGCCAAGACCCACGCCAAGATCACCACCGGCAAGAAAGAGAACAAGTTCGGCATCTCGATTGAGCGCGCGCACGAGGTCTACAGGCTGGCGGCGTCGCTGCCCGGCATCCGGCCGGAGGCGGTGGCGATGCACATCGGCTCGCAGCTCACCCAGATCGAGCCCTACGAGCACGCCTTTGCCCGCATGGCCGATCTGGCCAAGGCGCTGATCTCGGACGGATTGCCGATCCGCCGGCTCGACCTCGGCGGCGGCATCGGCATCGCCTATCAGGGCGAGACCCCACCGTCGCCACAATCCTATGCCGAAGTGGTGCGACGCACGGTCGGCGGGCTCGGCCTGGAGCTGATCTGCGAGCCCGGCCGCTCGCTGGTCGGCAACGCGGGTGTGCTGCTGGCCGCGGTGATCTATGTCAAGGACGAGGGCAAGCGTTTCGTGATCCTGGACGCGGCGATGAACGATCTGATCCGGCCGGCCCTGTACGACGCCTGGCATGACATCGTCCCGGTGCGCGCGCCGGTGCCCGGTGCCGCGACGAGCCAGGCCGACGTGGTCGGCCCGATCTGCGAGAGCGGCGACGTGCTCGGCCTGGGCCGCGACTTGCCACCGCTGGATGCCGGGGATTTGATCGCCATTCGTTCCGCCGGCGCGTATTCTGCGGTCATGGCGTCGAACTACAACAGCCGTCCGCTGGCGCCGGAAGTGCTGGTGGATGGCGACCGCTTCGCCGTGGTGCGGCCGCGACAGTCGGTCGCCGAGATGATCGGCGAGGCGCAGCAACCCGAGTGGGAGAGCTGATGCAGCCTGGCGACCGCCTGAACCAATATGTCGAGCGCCGGCAGAAGCTGGCCTGGCTAGCTTTGGCCTGGGAACGTGCCTGGCCGGCGCTGGCCCCGCTGGTCGGCGTTATCGGCCTGTTCGTGGCCGTCGCCTTGATGGATATCTTGCCGGCGTTGGCCGGCTGGCTGCACGTGGCGGTGCTCGCGGTCTTCGCCCTGGCGGCGGTCGCTGCCATCGTGTGGATGGTGCGCTACTGGCGCCGGCCGACCGATGCCGAGGCGCGCCGCCGCCTGGAGACCGCGTCCGATCTGCCGCACCGGCCGCTGGCGGTGCTCGACGACGACCTCGTGACCCTGGGCGACATGGGCAGCCGCGCGCTGTGGGAGGCGCACCGCCGCCGCGCCGCCGCCGCGCTGGCCGGGCTCAAGGTCGGCTGGCCGCGCCCGCGCTTGCCGGCGATGGACCCCAATGGCCTGCGCGCCATCGTGTTCCTGGCGCTCGCCGTCGGCCTCACGGTCGGCTGGGCCGAGCCCGGCCCGCGCCTGGCCCGCGCGCTGACGCCTGACTTTTCTGGCCCCGCCGGCGTGCCGGCCGAGCTGGAGGCCTGGATCAACCCGCCGAGCTACACCGACATGGCGCCGTTCCCGCTGGCCTGGCCGGCGACCGGCGACACCGTCAAGGTACCGACCGGCGCCAAGCTGCTGGCCCGGCTGTATGGCGGACAGGGCGTGGCGCTGCTGCGGCTCGGCGACGACCCGGCGGCGGCGCCGGTCGAGTTCCGCCAGGCGGATACGCTGAACCGCGAGATCGAGCACGAACTGACCGAGGGCACGCGCCTGCGGGTGATGCAGGGCGAGGCCGTGGTCGCCGACTGGCCGATCGAGATCGTGCCCGACCTGCCGCCGGTCGTGACCTTTGCCAAGCCGCCGTCGGCGACCAAGCAGATGGCGCTGCGGCTCGACCACGAGGCGACCGACGACTATGGCCTCGCCAGCCTGCATGCCCGCATCGAGCTGGCCGACGAGGCGGCGCCGGAGGCCGGCGGCGAGCCGCTGCGGCTCGACCTGCCGCTGCCCGGCATCAATGCCCGCGAGGCCGGCGAGCCCAGCTTCCACGACCTGACCGCGCACCCCTGGGCCGGCCTGAAGGTTCGCGTCCAGCTCGTCGCCGAGGACGAGATCGAGCAGCGCGGAGTCTCCGAGGCGGTCGAGACGGTGCTGCCGGCGCGCGAGTTCACCCACCCGGTGGCCCGCGCCCTGATCGAGCAGCGGCGCATCCTGAACCGGGGCGACGAGAGCCGCGGCCCGGTGATCCTGGCGCTGTCGGCAATATCGACCGGGCCCGACACGTTCGACCACGACCTCACCGTCTACATGACACTGCGCAGCGCCATCGGCCGGCTGCGCTACGACCGCACCGCGACCGCGATTCCCGAGACCCAGGAACTGCTGTGGCAGGGGGCGCTACGGCTGGAGGACGGCCGGCTCTCGCTGGCGCAGCGCGACCTGCGCCGTGCGCAGCAGGCACTGATGGACGCGTTGGCCCGCGATGCCGACGAGGCCGAGATCCAGCGCCTTATGGACGAGCTGCAGAACGCCATCGACAAGTATCTGCAGGCGATGGCCGAACAGGCGATGCGCCAGGCCGAGCAGGGCCAGGAGCCGGGCGAGATGGACCCGAACGCGAAGACGCTGAACCAGGACGACCTGAAGCGCATGCTCGACCGCGCCCGCGAACTGGCCCAGCTCGGCGCCAAGGATGCCGCGCGTGAGATGCTGCGCCAGCTGCAGGAGATGCTGGAAAACCTGCAGGCCGGTCGCATGCAGCAGATGCCGCAGCAGGCCGAGGGCATGCAGCAGCAGATGCAGGAGCTGGGCGACCTGATGCGCAAGCAGCAGGAACTGCTCGACAAGACCTATCGCGAGTCGCAACGCGGCCGCGAGGGCCAGATGCGCCAGGGCCGGCGCGGCGAGCAACCCGGGCAACAGAATCAACGCGGCCGCAAGGGCCAGCGCCAGCCCGGCGCCGACGGCCAGGACCCGAGCGGCCAGCCCGGCGAGCAGCCCGGCAGCTTGGGCGACATGGCCGGCAACCAGGAGGCGCTGCGCCAGCGTCTCGCCGAGATCCTGCGCCAGCTCAACGAGGCCGGGGCCGGCGCGCCGAACGCGCTGGGCCGCGCCGAGCAGCACATGGGTGGCGCCCGCGATGCCTTGCGCCAGGGCCAGCCCGGACCGGCGGCGCAGGACCAGACCAAGGCGCTCGACGAGCTGGCCCAGGGCATGCGCGGCATGGCCGAGGAACTGGCGCGCCAGATGGGCGACGGCGAGGACGGCGAGGGCAACTACGAGGCCCGCGAGGAGGATCCGCTGGGCCGCACCACGAACTCCGGCGGCGTCGACACCAGCCGGGTCGAGATTCCGACCCAGTCCGACCTGCAGCGCGCCCGCGAGATCCTCGACGAGCTGCGCCGCCGCGCCGGCGAACGCGGCCGCCCGGATTTCGAGCTCGACTACATCGAGCGCCTGCTGCGCCGGTTCTGACACCGGGCCGGCCGGCAGCCCGCCACGAGAGCAAGTCGTCGGGCCCGGACTTGCCCCACGGATGTCCGGTTAAGCTTGCGGTAATTGCCCATTCCCTGTTGCCGCTCAGGCGGTTGCGCTGCTTCGGGCGGCACCGGACATAAGAACCGCGACCGATTGGTCCAGCTTCTGGACGTGGATGCCCCGAACAAGACGGGGCATGACGATGATATTGAAGAACATTGAAAACCCGTCATGGCCCGGCTTGTCCGGGCCATCCACGTCCCTGAGCCTGCAAGGGCGTCGACGTTTGGGCGCAGGCCGGGAAGGGCTAAACCGGACACCCGTGCACTTGACCCGGGTATCTTGTTGCCGGCACGAAGGGCATCCCTTCGGAGTGCCACGCCCTGCCCGAACTGTTCTCCCGCCTGGTCGCGCCGGCTGCGTTCATTCTGCTGTGGTCGGGAGCCTTCGTCGCGGTACGTGCCGGACTGCCGGACGTCAGCCCGCTGACCTTCCTGGCCAGCCGCTTCACGGTGGCCAGCGCGGTGCTGATCGCCGTCTCGCTACTCTGGCCGAGCCTGCGCGCCGACTGGCGCCGCATCGGGCCGGCCTGGCCGCACCTGGCGCTGGCCGGCGTGCTGCTGAACGGCGCCTACCTGTCGGCCGGGTACCTGGCGATGACCGAGATCAAGGGCGCGACGATGGCGCTGGTCGGTGCGCTGGCGCCGGTGGTCACCGCGCTGGTCTCGACCCGCCTGGGCGAAAGGTTCAGCGCGCTGCAGTGGCTCGGCTTCGCGCTCGGATTCGGCGGCGTGGTGCTGGTGGTCGGCGCCGGCCTGGAGGCCGTCCCGCTCAACGCCGGGCACGCCTGGGCCGTGGTCTCGCTGTTCGCCATCGTCGCCGGCACGCTGTATTTCAACCGCCACGGCAAGGACGCGCCGCTGCTGGTCTGCAACGCCTTGCAGCTCGGTGCCGGGGCGCTGTTCTGCTGGCTGCTGGTCGCCGGTTTCGAGACCCCGCGCGTTGCCGTGACCTGGGCGTCGGCGCTGAGTTTCGCCTACCTCACCTTCGCGGTTTCACTCGGCGCCATGGCTGCCTATCTGTATCTGCTCAAGCGCCAGGCGGCGGGCCGCGCGATCGCCAACCTGTACCTGACACCGGGCGTCACCGCCGGGCTCGGCTGGCTGCTGCTGGGCGAAAGTTTCGGGCTCGGCGCGCTGGCCGGTTTCGCGGTCTCGATGCTGGGCCTGTGGCTGGTGAACCGGCCGGCGGCTCCAACTATCCGTTCAGCCGCCTCATGACACGAGCGCCGGAAGCGACGTAGCTGGCGAGAGCGTGGCGCCGTATTGCCGGTACCTGCATTGATGGCTACGCTCGCTCATCAGAAACCGGTGATCTTGGTGATTGCCGGCGCGCGCCGGAAGGATGGGCTATGGCACTCGACAACGTGCCGAACAACTTGAGCTCGGCGGTGGTGCTGGGCAGCGGTCAGACGCTGTCGGGTGAGATCGACGACGCCGACCTCGGCGGCAGCGCCATCGACGGCGATTTCTACCGCGTGTCGCTCGTAGCCGATCACGGCTACACCTTCATCGGCGACGCGACGGTCAGCGCGGACGACAGCCTGGATGAAATCGCCATCTGGATCGACTCGCGCTCTGGGCCGCGCACGCCCACCGCCGAAGGGGCAATGCCGAGCGTGAGTTTCTCTCCGGTCGTTAGCGGCACGTATCACCTCGCGGTCCGCGCCGGCGGCTTGGCCGATCCCGGCGAGAAGACGGGCGGCTACACGGTGTCGATGATCGACGGCGGCCTGCTGTATACCGACACCATCCCCAACAACCTGAGCTCCACGGTGACACTGGGAGCCGGCGAAACGCTCTCCGGCCAGATCGACCAGTTCGAACTCGACCGCGGCGACACGGATATCGACTTCTACCGCATGACGTTGACCGCCGGTCATGTCTACACGTTCGTCGGCGACGCGACGGTCAGCGCGACCGACGACCTGGAACAGGTCGCCGTCTGGGTCGATTCCTCCCTCGGCCCGCGCACGCCCACTGCTGAAGGCGCGATGCCGAGCGTGACCTTCGCGCCCGTCACCAGCGGTACCTACCATCTCGCGGTGGTCGCCGGCGGTCCGGGTGATCCCGCGGACGCGACCGGCAGCTACGCCGTGCGGTCGATCAATCATAGCTTGTCGGAAGCGGATGGCGGCAGCACGCTTTCGGGTGGCGCCGCCGACGACTTCCTGATCGGGAATATCGATGGCAACAGTGCTATGGCCGGCGACGGCGCCGACCTCGTTTGGGGGCTGGCGGGCAACGATACGCTGGTCGGCGAGGCGGGCGACGACAGCTTGTTCGGCAACGCAGGTGCCGACGCGCTGCGTGGCGGTGCCGGCGACGATTGGCTCAAGGGTCACGGCGACGACGACGACCTGAGCGGCGAGGTCGGGCGAGACACGATCTTTGGCGGCGCCGGTGCCGATACGCTGCGCGGCGATGGGGACGATGCCGCCACGCCCGGCGCCGATGAAATCAACGGCAATTCCGGCGGCGACGAGCTCTATGGCGGTGGCGGCGACGACACGGTTCGCGGGCAAGGCGGGTCGGACGTCATCCATGGCGACGGCGGCGACGACGTCCTGCTGGGCATGTCCGGGTTCGACACCCTGAATGGCGGGGGCGGCGACGACATGCTCACCGGCGGCGTCGGCGACGATTCACTGATCGGCGGTGATGGCGCCGACGTGTTCCAGTTCGCAACCGGTCACGGCGCCGACGTGATCGCCGACTTTGCCGTCGGCGAAGACAAGATGTCTTTCGTCGAAGCGTCTGACCTGTCGGAGCTGTCTATCACCGACGGTCCTGGGGGTGCCTGGGTTGAACTCGTGTTCGAAGCCGCCGCGCCGACCTTGCGGGTCACGCTGACTGGCGTCGTCAGCGCCGATATCGGCGCCGACGACTTCATCTTCGGCTGAGCAGCCGGGTCAGCCCTTCATGCCGGGCGGGGTGTCGACCGGGACGGTGCCGAGCTCGGACGGGCCGGCGACCTCCAGGATCTCCAGCTCTTCCGACGTCGCGGTCTCGTTGTGCTTCAGGCCGCCGGGGATGTAGAGCGACTCGCCGGCGCCGACGCGGATCGACTCGCCGGTCTCGAAGTCGAGGTCGACCCAGCCCTTGATCACGTAGATGAACTGGCTCTCGCAGGTGTGGTAGTGCCAGCCGGTCGGCTCCGACAGGCCTTTCTTGGTCTTCATCACCTGGGCCATGAGCTGGCCGCCGCTGGCCTGCTTCACGCCGAGGTCGATGTACTCGAAGAAATCGCGGCGGCCCTGGATGCGCGGCGCGGTCGCGGGGTTGGCGTGGGCCGGACCCTGTATCGGCGCGTCGGTCTTCTCGGCAAGTGTCATGGCGGTCTCTCCCTCGTGAGTGATGTCAGGCGGCTTGTTGTTCGACGGTCGGCGCGTCGCCGGCGATGGTGGTGCGGCGCAGGTCGCGTACCTCGCCGCGGTCGCGGTACCAGCGGGCGCGGTGCATCACCTGGCGGTTGTCCCACATCACCAGGTCGCCGGCGCGCCACTTGTGGGTGTGGGTGAATGACGGCTGCGTCGCACGCTCGTTGAGTTCGGCCAGGAAGCAGCGGGCTTCCGGCACCGGCCAGCCCTCGATCTCGCCAATATGCGCGGAGAGATACAGCGACTTGCGCCCGCTCACCGGATGGGTGCGCACCAGGCGCTGCCGCACCGGCCGGAACAGCTCCTGCTCCTCCGGTGACAGCTCATCGAAGCCGAGCTTGCCGCGCGAAAAGATCAGCGAGTGACGGCACACCAGGTCCTCGATCTCGTCCCTGATCTCGTCGTCCAGCGCGTCGTAGGCGGCGCGCATGTCGGCGAACTGGGTGTCGCCGCCGGTGCCCGGCACCACGCGGGCGTGCAGCAGCGAATACTTCGCCGGCACCGGCCGGAACGAGCTGTCGGAGTGCCAGAGCTGGTTGCCGAGGTTGAACATCCGCCGGCGGTCGTCGGCAGCCAGTACGGCGCCCTGCTGGTCAAGATTTGAGATATCGGCGAACTGCCACGGCAGGCGGCGGTCGGCGCCGCGCACCACGTGGCCGCCGTCGGTGTCTTCCAGGGCGCCGAAATTCTGCGTGAAGGCGAGCTGCTGCGCGTCGTCGATCTGCTGCCCGCGAAAGGCCAGCACGGCATAGCGGTCCATGCCGGCCTCGATCGCCGCAACCTGCGCCGCATCGAGCGGCTGGCGCAGGTCGATCCCGCTGACCTCGCCGAAGAAGCACGGGCCCAGTTGCCGGATTATCATGCTCATGGTCGGTTCCTCGCTGCTTCAGCTTAGCCGGTTTCGCTCACTTCGACACCAATGTCGCGCGGTCCCAGCCGTGGCACCAGTAGACCGTGCCGCGCCCACGATGCAGCCGGATCTCGTAGGCGCCGACCGGGTAGCGCAGGCGCAGTCGTTCGGCGCCGTCGGTAAAGCTGACGATGGCGGTCGGCGGGTCGGCCTTCGGCAGGCAGCCTTGCGAACGCGGCCCGTCACCGAGGCAGCAGCCGAGGCCGCGCGCCGGATCGGCGAAACAGGCGTGCTGGTCCTCGCGGACAGTGACGTCCGGCGCGCCATCCGGTTGCAGCAGCCGAACGGTGGCCCAGTCGGCCTCGATGACCAGCAGTCGGACCGCGCCAAGCCGCTGCGACAGGGCCGCCCTCGCCTCGGCCGCCGTGCCCTGGCCCAGCAGCGGATTGGTGTCGCGCCGCGTCGGCGCCCGCGTCAGCAGATAGGCGCGCGCCGGCTCGCCCTGCATCGCCGTGCGCTGGAACGTCTTGCCGTATTGCACGTCCGGGTCGCCGCAGGGGAGCACCTCGTTGCAATCCGGGCACACCTCGGCCACCGCCGGCGGCAGCGAGGCCGGCACCAAGATGGTCTCGGCCAGCGCAGGCGTGGCGAGCATCGACGCCAGAACCAAACCCAGCTGCCGAATCCCCCACCTCACC
Source organism: Alphaproteobacteria bacterium (assembly GCA_040223615.1). Classification (GTDB taxonomy): domain Bacteria; phylum Pseudomonadota; class Alphaproteobacteria; genus JAVKFY01. The sequence goes on along the minus strand of JAVKFY010000025.1, from coordinate 61,243 downwards.
TGTCCTCTCCGCCCCCAAGGGCGGAGAGCGACGAGGTTTCGGCGTCTTGGCTCCCTCTCCACCCGCAGGGGCGAGAGGGGCGGGGTGAGGGGCGCGCGCTGGTGAGGCAATGTCATCGTCGTGGCTCAATTGTCCTCGTAGATGAAGGATGCGTCATCGACCCATGGCCCGTGGCCCTGGATGATTGCGGCATTTTCCTTCGATAACCCCGTGGAAAGCCGCGCGTGGCTACATTATATTCCGCGCAGCCCAACGGGACACGAGCGATGAGCAAGGCGCGCATCTTCATTGACGGCGAGGCCGGCACCACCGGCCTGCAAATCCGGCAACGGCTGGCCGGGCGGACCGATATCGAGCTGATTTCGGTGCCGCACGAGCGCCGAAAGGATACGGCCGCGCGCGCCGAGTATCTGAACGCCGCCGATCTGGCCATCCTGTGCCTGCCGGACGACGCCGCGCGCGAGTCGGTCTCGCTGATCGAGAACGACACCACCCGGGTGATCGACGCGTCGACCGCGCACCGGGTCGCCGACGGCTGGGTGTTCGGTTTCGCCGAGCTGGACCCGGACCACGAGGCGATTTTGGCGAAGGCCACGCGCGTCGCCAATCCCGGCTGCTATTCCACTGGCGCCATCGCGCTGCTGCGCCCGCTGGTGCGCGGCGGCCTGCTGTCGGCCGACTATCCGTTGGCGGTCTCTGGGATGTCCGGTTACACCGGCGGCGGCAAGTCGCTGATCGAGCGGTTCGAGGGCGCGCAGGCCGCCCAGGCGCCCGACGTCTATACCTACGGCCTGAAGCTGGCGCACAAGCACCAGCCGGAGATGACGAAGTACGCTGGCCTGGCCCGCTCGCCGGTCTTCGTGCCGCACGTCGCCCGCTACGCCCAGGGCATGATCGTCGAGGTGCCGCTGCATCTGGCCGACCTGCCGGGCCGGCCGGACGCGGCGGCGCTGCACCGCGCGCTGGCGGATTGGTATGCCGGCAAGCGCTGGGTCCGGGTCGCCGGGCTGGCCGACGACGCCGGCCGCGCCGAGCTCGACCCGCAGGCGCTGAACGGCACCAACGAGATGACGCTGCACGTCTGCGCCAGCGCCGACGGCGAGCGCGTGCTGCTCGCCGCCGTGCTGGACAATCTCGGCAAGGGCGCGTCTGGCGCCTGCGTGCAGACCCTGAACCTGATGTTCGGCCTCGACCCGGCCGCCGGCCTCACCCCCGACGTCGGCCTGGGCGCCGCCGCCTGACCTACTCCGCCGCCTGGCTCGCCGCCACGGGGAGCACCTGGACCAGGTTGTCGGAGAAGGTCGGCGCCCTGCCGAGGTCGGCGTAGGCGCCTGAATTCACCGCCTGCACGGTGGCCTGGATGCGGGTGTTCTGGCGCCAGTAGCCGAGCGGCGCCACCGCCACGCCGGGCATTACGTCCTCGTTGATCCGCGCCACCGCCTCGAACCGGCCGCGCTCGTTCTCCACCACCACCGGCATGCCGTCGCCGATATTGCGTTCGCGCGCGTCGGCCGGGTTGAGCTGCACCGACTGCTCGCCGGCGTGGTGCAGCTGCTGTGGCAGGTTGGCGTAGGTCGAGTTCAGGAAGGCGTGGCTCTTCGGCGACATCAGGGCGAGCGGGAACCGCTTCGCCAGCCCTGGATTGGTCGCCGCGGACTCGTTTGGCGGGATATAGGTCGGCAGCGGGTCGACCGGCGTGCCCGACTGATGCTCCTCCGAGCCCTGCCGGAACAGCGGCAGCACGAAGTCGCCGCCGGCCGCCGCCGACGCCACGAACTCGACCTTGCCCGACGGGGTCGGGAAGTTGCCCTCGCGATGTGGGCAATATTCGTCCGCCGCCGGCAGGTTCAGCCGCGCATAGCCGTCGCGCTGCAACGCATCGAGCGTGATGCCTTCCAATGCCGGCGCCGACCAGTCCAGTGCGCCGGCGATCATCTCCGCGTCGCCGCGCTGGAAGAACGGGTCGTCGAAACCCATCGTCGCCGCCAGCCGCCGGAACAATTCGGTGTTCGAGACCGCCTCGCCCAGCGGCTCAATCGCCTGGTTGTTGTACGACAGGTAGAAATGGCCCCAGGAGAACATGATGTCCTCCTGTTCAAGCTGGGTCGTCGCCGGCAGCACCAGGTCGGCGTGGAGCGCCGTGTCGGTCATGAACTGCTCGGAGACCACGGTGAACAGGTCGTCGCGCTTGAGCCCGCGGATCAGTTTGTCCTGCTCCGGCGCCACCACGGCGGGGTTCGAGTTGTAGACGAACAGCGACTTGATCGGCGGGTCGAGGTCCATCTCGCCGGTCAGCGCCGGGCCCAGCCGCCACTGGTTCAGCACCCGCGTGCCCGGGGTGATGAAGTCGGGCCGCATCGCCGTGCCCCAGTCCACCGGAAAGGCCCAGATCGGCAACTGCAGCAATCCGCCGCCGACGTGCTTCCACGCCCCGGTCAGCGCCGGCAGGCAGGCCGCGGCGCGTACCGTCTGGCCGCCACCGGCGTGACGTTCGATGGCGACGCCGATACGGATCACCGCCGGCTCGGTGGTGGCGAACTCGCGCGCCAAGGTGCGGACGTCGTCGGCCGGGATGCCGGTGATACCGGAAACTTTCTCCGGTGGATAATCGGCGACCCGCGCCTTCAGCTCGTCGTAGCCGACGGTGTGGTTGTCGACATAGTCGTGGTCGACCAGGTCCTCCGCGATGATCACGTTCATCAGGCCGAGCGCCAGCGCCGCGTCGGTGCCGGGCCGGATCGCGATGTGCCAGTCGGCCTTCTTGGCGGTGCGGGTGCGCACGGGATCGATCACCACCACCTTGGCGCCTTGCGCCTGCGCCTCGGCGATGAACGGCCAGTGGTGCAGGTTGGTGCTCATCGTGTTGCAGGCCCACAGCACGATGTACTTGGAATAGCGGAACGACTCCGGGTCCATCCCGGCGGTCGGTCCGACGGTCATGGCATAGGCGGTCGACGCGCCGGAATCGCAGAAGGTGCGCTCCGAGATCGTCGCGCCCAGCTTGTTGAAGAACGGATCGCCGACGTTGAGCCCGTTGATGATGCCCTCGGTGCCGAGATAGCTGTAGGGCAGGATCGCGGTCGGCCCGTGCTCGGCGACGATCGCCGCCCATTTGGCCTTGATCTCGGCCAGCGCGTCGTCCCACGAGACACGCTCGAACTGGCCGCTGCCCTTCGGGCCCGAGCGCCGCATCGGATACAGCACGCGGTCGGGGCTGTAGACCCGGTCCTGATAGTTGTTCACCTTCACACACAGGCCGCCGCGGGTTAACGGATGCGTCGGGTTGCCGCGCACCGCCGTGGCGCGGCCGTCCTTCACCGTGACCAGCATCGAGCAGGTGTCGGGGCAATCGTGCGGGCAGGCGCCCAGGACGGTTGTCTCGCTCCCAGTCTTCTCGTTCATCTCGCAGCTCCCTTCGCGCGCCGGATTGCGACGCCTGACCCGAAGCCTAGCCACGTTATGTGCGCGGCTTCTTCCACGTCGTTGCGGACGCGTTGCACGATCCTGCGGTCGAAAGCCTTAGGCGCGGCGCCCGGCCATGCGACATAATTCCAGGCCATGCGAGGAGATCGGACGTGACCCGCCTGCTCGGCCACGGGCGCGCGAAGTATCAGACCGGCAGTCGCCTGGGCAGCAGCCGCGACACCGACTGGCGCCACATGCTGGCCGAGCGCTGGCGCCACGCGCCGGGCGAGCTCGGCCCGATCGAGCCGCGCGAGACCGAGGTCGTGGTCATGGTCCGCGGCGCCAGCGCCCGGGTGAAACGGCGCGGCGACGGCCTGGTGCAGGACGCCGACGCCGGTCCCGGCACCGTCTGGCTCTGCCCCGCCGGCATCCGCGAGGACCGCATCGAGATCTACGGCGACATCGGCGAGACCGTGCACATGTACCTGCCCGCCGCACCACTGTCGTTGAGCGCGCTGGCCGACGTCGACGTCGATCCGGACAACGTGCGCCTGCGCTACGAGGGCGGCTTCCGCGACCCGCTGATCGAGCAGATCGGCCTGTCGGTGCTGCGCGAGATGCAGGATCCGGCGCCCGGCAGCCGGCTGCTGATCGACACGCTCTCGGCCGCCTTGTCGGCGCACATCATCCGCCACTATTCCAACCTGTCGCCGGCCGCCGCGCGTCTGCCACGCCTGAAGGGCGCGCTCGACAACCGGCGTCTCAACGCCGTGCTGGATTTCGTCGAGGCGCACCTGGAGCAGAACCTGACCCTGCAGGAGCTGGCCGACGAGGCCGGCCTGAGCGCCTATCACTTCGCCCGCGCGTTCAAGACCGCCGTCGGCCACTCGCCGCACGCCTATCTGAACCAGCGCCGCGTGGCCCGCGCCCGCCGCCTGTTGAGCGAGGGCGAGGCGCCGTTGGCCGACGTCGCGCTGGCCTGCGGTTTCTGCTCGCAGCCGCACTTCACCCGCGCCTTCAAGGGCGCCACCGGGCTCACCCCCGGCGTGTTCCGCATGGCGCGCGGCAGGGCCCTTGCCTGAGCCGGGCGTCGCGGTCATGGTCGCGCCATGACCCAGGGATTGGCCTCATGCGGGTGATCGGGCTCGCCGGCTGGAGCGGTGCCGGCAAGACCACGGTGGTAACCGCGCTGATCGGCGAGCTGCGCCGGCGCGGCCACGCCGTGTCGACGGTGAAGCACGCGCACCACAAGTTCGACATCGACAAGCCCGGCAAGGACTCCTACGAGCACCGCGCCGCCGGCGCCGAGGAGGTGCTGGTCGGCTCGTCGCAACGCTGGGCGCTGATCCGCGAGCTGCGCGGCGCCCGCGAGCCGTCCATGCCGGAACTGCTGCGCCGGCTGAGCCCGGTCGATTTCGTGCTGGTCGAGGGCTTCAAGTGGGACGCGTTCCCGAAGATCGAGGTGCACCGCGCCGCCAACGACAAGGCGCCGCTCTACCCGCAGACGCCCGGCATCCGCGCCATCGCCAGCGACGTGTACTTCAGCGACACCGACCTGCCGCAGGTCGCGCTTCACGACATCGCCGCCATCGCCGACCTGGTCGAGGCGCACGCGGTGCCGGTGGAGGGCTTGACCGGCGCGGCTGGCGGCGCCGTGGCGGACTGAGCCATGGCGCAGCTTTCCGACGACTGTTTCGCGCTCGGCGAGGCTTCGGTCACCATCGAGCAGGCGCTGGCCCGCTTCCGCGAGCGCATCGGTGCCGTGCCCGAGGTCGAGCGCGTGCCGGTCGCCGACGCGCTGGGCCGCGTGCTGGCCGCGGACATCGCCGCCGGCGTGCCGCTGCCGCCCTTCGCCAACTCGGCGGTCGATGGTTACGCCGTGCGTCAGGCCGACATCGTCACCGCCGGCGAGACCCGTCTTCGGGTCGACGACACCGTGTTCGCCGGCGCCGTGGCCGGCCCGCTGCCGGCAGGGTACGCCATGCGCGTGTTCACCGGCGCGCCAATGCCGGCCGGTGCCGACACCGTCTACATGCAGGAAGATGCGCGGCTGGAAGGCGATCGCGTGGTGCTGCCGGCCGGTCTCGCGCGGGGCTCGAACACCCGTCCGGCCGGCGAGGAGATCGACGCCGGTGCCATCGCGCTGCCCGCCGGCCGCCGGCTGAAGCCGCAGGACCTGGGCCTCGCCGCCGCCATCGGCCTGACCCACCTGCAGGTGCGGCGAAAGTTGCGTGTCGCGCTGTTCTCCACCGGCGACGAGCTGGTGGCGCCGGGCGAGCCGCTGCCGCCGGCAAAGATCTACGATTCCAACCGCGCCATGCTGGTCGCGTTGTGCCGCCAGCTCGGCCTGGACGTCACCGACCTCGGCGTCCTGCCCGACGACCTGGAGAGCCTCGCCAGGGCGCTGCCCGAGGCCGCCGCGACGCATGACCTGGTGCTGACCTCGGGCGGCGTGTCGATGGGCGAGGCCGACTACGTGAAGGCGGCGGTCGAGCGCGCCGGCCGGCTCGACGTCTGGCGCTTTGCGATCAAGCCCGGCCGGCCGCTGGCGCTGGGTGCGCTCGGGCAGGCGGCCTTCGTCGGCCTGCCGGGCAACCCGGTCGCGGTCTACGTCACCTTCACCCAGATCGTTCGCCCGCTGATCGCGGCGCTGGCCGGCGAGCCGGTGCGCCGCGCCACCCCGCGCCCGGTGCGTGCCGGGTTCGCCTACAAGTAAAAACCGGGCCGGACCGAGTTCGTGCGTGTGCACCTCGACGCCGGCGACGACCTCGTTCCGGTCGCCCGCAAGTTCGCCCGCGACGGCGCCGGCATCATCTCCTCGCTGACCGAGACCGAAGGCCTGGTCGAGCTCGAAGCCGACCGTACCGCGGTGGCGCCGGGCGACCTGCTCGCCTTCACCAGCTTTGCCGAGATGGTGGAATAGGTCGCCATCCGGCGGCGTCCTTATGCCGGCGCGCACCCCACCGCACCCCAACCCTCTCCGCCCCGCCGGCGGAGAGGGAGTTCGCTCGGCATCGACTTCTCGCCCCCTCTCCGCCCTTCAGGGGGGAGAGGGTTGGGGTGAGGTGGGTGTTGCCGGGCGGCAAGACCATGGGCACGATGAGCTACGCCCCCACGTCGCTGGCGTTGGGAAAGAACAGCTGCTGGCCGTCGACGGTGTAGGCGGCGATCGCCTGCTGGCCCTCGTCCGACGTCAACCAGCCGATGAACGCCTGCCCCTCCGCCGCCTTCACATGGCCGTGCTTCGCCGGGTTCACCAGAATCACGCCATACTGGTTGAACAGCCGCTTGTCGTCCTGCACCGCGATTGTCATGTCGCCCTTGTTGCGGAAGGCGATCCAGGTGGCGCGGTCGGTCATCGCGTAGGCGCCCATCTGCGCCGCGGTGTTCAGGGTCGCGCCCATGCCGGCGCCGGTCTCGCGGTACCAGTCGCCGGCCGGCGTCACGCCGGCGGCGCGCCACAGGCGCCGCTCGGCCTTGTGCGTGCCGCTGTCGTCGCCGCGGCTGGCGAAGGCCGCGTGCCTGGCCGCGATGGTCCGCAGCGCGACGGTGACGTCGTTGCCGCCGCCGATGCCGGCCGGGTCGTCGCCTGGCCCGACGATGATGAAGTCGTTGAACATCACCGGATGGCGCTGCACGCCGTAGCCGTCAGCGATGAATTTTTCCTCCGCCGCGCGCGCGTGCACGAACACCACATCGGCGTCGCCGTTGGCGGCGGTGCGCAGCGCCTGGCCTGTGCCCTGCGCCACCACGCGCACCTCGATGCCGGTCCTGGCGGTGAAGATCGGCAGCAGGTGGGCGAACAGGCCGGAATTCTCCGTCGAGGTGGTCGAGGCGACGACGATGAAACGGTCGCCGGCCTGCGCGGCGAACACACTCAAGCTCATCACCAGGGCCAGCAGCAGCTTGCGCACCGGGTGTCTCCCTACCAGGCGAGGTCGCCGGCGATGAACGCCCGCGTCTCGTCGTGTCCAGGCGATTGCAGAATGTCGGCGGCCGGCCCGGTCTCGACCAGGCGCCCGCGGTTGAGGAAGCCGACCCGCGTCGCCAGGCGCCGCGCCTGGCCCAGGTCGTGCGTGGCGAACACCAGCGTCATGCCGCCGCCGTGCAGGTCGGCCAGCATCGCCTCGACCTGCCGCGTCGCCCCGGGGTCGAGCGCCGAGGACGGCTCGTCCAGGAACAGCAGCTCCGGTTCCAGCGCCGCGGCGCGCGCGATCGCCAGGCGTTGACGCTCGCCGCCCGACAGCACCCGGGCCGGGCGCGGCGCCAGCTCGGCCAACCCGAACCGCTCCAGCGCCGCCAAGGCCCGCCGGCGAGCCTCCGCGCGCCCGTGGCCGGCGGCCCTCAATGCATGGCTCACGTTGCCCACTGCCGAGCGGCGCAGCATCACCGGGCTCTGGAACACCATCGCGTGCTGGCGCCGGCCGCCGACCGCGCCGCTGCCGTTGGCCCAGGCGACACGCCCGCCGCTGGCCGGCAGCAGCCCGTGCAGCAGCCGCAGCAGCAGCGTCTTGCCGGCCCCGTTCGGCCCGATCAGCGCCAGGCAGTCGCCCTTGTCGACGCGAAGCTCGATACCGTCGATCAACCGCCCGCCGCCGGCATCGAAGGCCAGCGCGTCGGCGGCGAGCGGCAGGATCGAGGCGACGTCGCGCATCATCTCAGCCCGCGTACTGCCGGCCGATGCGGGCCACGCCGAAGGCCAGCGCGTTGGCCACCAGGGTGAGCAGCAGCAGCACCATGCCGAGCCCGAGCGCCAGCGCCAGGTCGCCTCTGGAGGTCTCCAGCGCGATCGCGGTGGTCATCGTGCGGGTGTGGCCGGCGATATTGCCGCCGACGATCAGCACCGCGCCGACTTCCGCCATCGCCCGCCCGAACCCGGCGAGCAGGGCGGTCGCCAGCGCGTAGCGGCCGTCGTACAGCAAGGTCGGCACCGCGCCCCACCCGGTGCGCCCCAGCGAGGTCAGGTGGTCGCGGTATTCCAGCCACAGTTCCTCGACCACCTGGCGGCTGAGCGCGACCACGATCGGCAGCACCAGCAGGGTCTGCGCCACGATCATCGCCGCCGGCGTGAACAGCAGCCCGAGCCCGCCCAGCGGTCCGGCCCGCGACAAGGCGAGATAGACCAGCAGGCCGGCGACCACCGGCGGCAGGCCCATCAGCGCGTTCACCGCGACGATCAGCACCGAGCGGCCCGGAAAGCGGTACATCGCCAGCAGCGTCCCGAGCGGCAGGCCGATCAGCGCCGCGATCAGCACAGCGCTCAGCGTCACCCGAAGCGACACCGCCACGATGCCAAGGAACGCCGGGTCGGCGCCCAGGATCAGGTCGAGCGCGGCGGCGAAGGCGCTGTCGGTCATGTTGTCGCTCCCGATTGCCATGGGTGTACGAATTCGTGCTAAACATCGGCAAGAAGAAAAGAACTCGCAGGTCTATGCATATATATGCAGGGTGAAAGTTATCTTACGACCGACGAGGCCGCCGACTATCTGCGGCTGAAGGAGCGCAAGCTCTACGAGCTGGCGACGGGCGGGCGCATCCCGTGCTCGAAGGCGACCGGCAAGTGGCTGTTCCCGCGCGCGGCGCTCGACCGCTGGATCGCCGCCGGGCTGGCGCGGCCGGAGGGCTTCGATGCCACTCCGGCGCCGGCCATCGTCGGCGGCTCGACCGATCCGCTGCTGGAGTGGGCGATCCGCCAGTCCGGCTCCGGCCTGGCCAGCCTGCCGGAGGGCAGCGCGGCGGGTCTGGAGCGGCTGGCGCGCAACGAGGTGGCGATGGCGGCGGTGCATTTCCACCGCCCGGCCGGCGACGACGAGGACGCCAATCTGGCGGCGACGCGCGACCGTGCCGGCCTGCACGACGCGGTGGTCATCGCCTTCGCGCGGCGCGAGCAGGGATTGGTTGTCGCGGCCGGCAATCCGCTGGGGCTGACCTCGCCCGCCGACGCGCTACGGCGCCAGACGCGGCCGGTGCTGCGCCAGGAAGGTGCCGGGGCGCAGTTGTTGCTGGCCCGGCTGCTCGCCGCCGACGGCGTCGATATCGCCGAGTTGCCGAAGGCGCCGCGCGCGGCGACCGGCCAGGACCTCGCCATGGCGATCCGCGCCGGCACCGCCGACTGGGGCATGGCGACGCGGGCTGTGGCGGCCACGCACGGGCTCGGCTTCGTGGCGCTGGCCTGGGAGCGGTTCGACCTGGTGCTGCGCCGGCGCAGCTACTTCGAGCCGGGCCCGCAGGCGCTGTTTCGCTTCCTGGCGACCCCCGACCCGGCGCGCCACGCCGGCAGCCTCGGCGGCTACGACCTCGCTGAGATCGGCAAGGTGCGACTCAACCTGTAGCGGCGGCGTCCGGCATGGAGACGGCCGGGTCAGGCCCAGCCATGACGGAGATCGATAGAACTCGTCATGCCCGGACTTGATCCACGGGTGTCCGGTAAAACCCTTCCGGGCCTGTGCCTTCCCCTCGACGTCTTTGCAAGCGCAGGGACGTGGATGGCCCGGACAAGCCGGGCCATGACGCGTTCTCTATGTTTCTAAATAAGGTCGTCATGCCCCGACTTGTTCGGGGCATCCACGTCCAGAAGCTGGACCAATCGGTCGCTGTTCTTCTGTCCGGTGCCGCCCGAAGCAGCGCAACCGCCTGAGCGGCACCAGGAAACGGACAATCACCCCAATCTTAACCGGACACCCGTGGGCTTGGTCCGGGCATCTCGCGGTTGTGCGCGTCAGCCCTGGCGCGCCGGCCAGGTCGCCAGGCTGAGGACGTCGAGCGCGCCCGCCATCAGTCCGCGCCCTCCGCCGCGACCGCATCCGCGGGGTGTTGCCACTGCGGGGTGGTGTCGCGAGGCTGCCGGCTGTCGCCGCCGGTGCTGTCGCTGGCCTGGTTCTTCCAGCCGTCGCCCGCCTTCCACCGCTCCGGCAGGTGCACAATCGCGCCCGGCTCGGTGATCGCGTCGAACGCGGCCAGCGCGCCGCGCAGGATCGCGCGCTGCTGGTCGGCCGCATCCGGCGCGCCGCAGGTGTGGCCCAGCGGGGCGTCGAAGAACGCACCGCGCGGCGGCCGTCCGGCTTCCATGATGTCAAGCGCCGCGCCCAATACCAGCGTCGGCGTCCCCCGTTGCTCCAGCTCGTTCGCGATCAGACACACGGTCTGATGGCAAACCGGTCACATCGGGATCAGCAGCGCTGCGTCGGCCTTGTTGCTCTCGACCTGCTCGACCACCGCCGGGATCAGCTCCTCGCGGACCCGGCGTTGCGAGTAGATGCCGCCCATGCAGGACAGCACCGGGTCGGCTATCTCGCCGATGCGGCCATCGGCTTCCAGCTCGCGCAGGCGTTCCAGCGGCAACATGCAGTTCGGGTCGCGGCGCGGTCCGGGCAGGTAGTGCTCGGTCAGGTGCGCAAAGCGAAGCGCGTTGCGCGGCGTCGCCTTCGGGATGCCGCGCAACGAGGTGTCGTCCTTGTAGTGGAACGCGACCTGACCCAGCGTGTAGCCGCCGGCGGTCGACAGCACCGCCAGCCGGCTCTCCGCCATCGTCTTGCTCAGCGGGGTCCAGGCCGGCGCCGCCTCGCGCCGGTACCAGCGATAGGGATCGTAGCCGAGCCTGGTATAGCGCTCGGTGATCGAGTCGATATAGGCGACCGGTTCAGCCATTGCGGCCCTCCCGTGTTCACATGGTGCCAGGGATCACATCGTAAAGGTGATGCCGTCGAAACTCTCGCGCGTGGCGATGGCTTCCACCGGCAGGCGCTTCAGCTTGGTGAGCTGCTTCACCGGCTTGCCAATCGGCATCACCGCAGCGACCGCGTGGTCGTCGGGAATGCGCAGCAGCGCCTTCAGCTCCGGTTCCTGCGCCACCGCCAGCGTGGTGATGGTGCCGCCGAAGCCGGCCTGGCGCAGCAGCAGCAGCACGTTCCACACGAACGGGTAGATCGACCCGCCGCTGATCACGCCGACGCGGTCGAGCAGCTGGTCGGTCGAGGCCACGACCTTCAGGTCGACGCAGAACACCAGCACGGCGGCGGCGGCGGAGAACGTGCCGGTCAGGTGCGGCGAGGGCTCGGTCGCTTCGATCTCGGCGTCGCTCACCTTGGTCGGGGTGACCGCGTTCCACGGGCTCTCGCCCGCCTTCGACTGCGCGATGTAGCGCTTCGCGGCGGGGATGGTGAGCTTGCCGAACTCGGCGCGTGTCTCCGGGTTGCGGACCACGATCACGCGGTTGCCCTGGCGGTTGCCGCCCGACGGCGCGAACCGCGCGACCTCCAGAATGTCGTAGATCAACTTGTCCGGAACGTCTTCGCCGGTGTACTCGCGGGCCGCGAAAGTGGTGCGGATGACGTCGTTGAGTTCGATGGTGGCCTCCCTGGATTTCGGCGCCGGGTGGGCGCCACTATTGATTCGTCATCCCGGCAAGCGGAGCGCGACCCGGGATCACCATTAAGCGGCAACAAAGCGGCGACCGGTGATGCCGGGGCAAACCCGGCATGACAACGGTTTCGTCTAGCGCGGCAGGATCGATTCCACGCCGGTGAGGTAGCTGTCGACGGCCCGCGCGCACTGCCGGCCCTCGCGGATCGCCCACACCACCAGCGACTGGCCGCGGCGCATGTCGCCGGCAACGAACACTTTCGGAATCGAGGTCTGGTAGTCGTCGGTGTTGGCGGCGACGTTGCCGCGCTCGTCCAGCGACACCCGCAGGCCGTCCAGCATGCCGTCCTTCACCGGGCCGACGAAGCCCATCGCCAGCAGCACCAGGTCGGCCTTCAGGATCGTCTCGCTGTCCGGCACCTCGGTCATCGTCATGCGGCCGTCGGTGTCCAGCGCCCATTCCACGCGCACCAGCCGCAGCCCGGTGACCTTGCCGTTCTCGCCGATCACTTCCTTGGTCAGCACCGCCCAGTCGCGCTCGGTGCCCTCCTCGTGCGACGACGAGGTGCGCAGCTTCAGCGGCCAGTCCGGCCAGGTCAGGCCCTTGTCCTCGTGCAGCGGCGGCTTCGGCATGATTTCGAGCTGGGTGACCGAGGCGGCGCCCTGGCGGATCGAGGTGCCGACACAGTCCGACCCGGTGTCGCCGCCGCCGATCACCACCACGTGCTTGCCGCCGGCCAGGATCGGCATGTTGTCGATGCCGGGCTCCCCGGCGACGCGGCGGTTCTGCTGCGTCAGGAAGCGCATGGCGTAGTGCACGCCGTCGAGCTCGCGCCCGGGCACCGGCATGTCGCGCGGCTCTTCGGCGCCGCCGGACAGCACGATGGCGTCGTACTCGTCCAGCACCTGTTCCATCTTCAGGTCGACCCCGACCAGCGTGCCGGGACGGAACTCGACGCCCTCCGCACGCATCTGCGCCAGCCGGCGGTCGATGATGTGCTTCTCCATCTTGAAGTCGGGAATGCCGTAGCGCAGCAGGCCGCCGAGGCGGGCATTCTTCTCGTACAGGGTGACGCCGTGGCCGGCGCGCGCGAGCTGCTGCGCCGCGGCCAGTCCGGCCGGGCCGGAGCCGACCACCGCGACCCGCTTGCCGCTGCGCCGGGTGGCGATCTCCGGGCCGATCCAGCCCTCTTCCCAGCCGCGGTCGACGATCGCGCATTCGATGGTCTTGATGGTCACCGGCCGGTCGGTGATGTTCAGCGTGCACGACGCCTCGCATGGCGCCGGACAGATGCGGCCGGTGAACTCCGGAAAGTTGTTGGTCGAGTGCAGCACTTCCAGCGCCATCCGCCACTCGCCGTGATACACGAGGTCGTTCCAGTCCGGGATGATGTTGTTCACCGGACAGCCCTGGTGGCAGTAGGGGATGCCGCAGTCCATGCAGCGCGCGCCCTGCTGGCGCAACTCGGCCTCCGGCAGCGGCTGCACGAATTCGCGATAGTGCCGCACCCGCTCGGCCACCGGCGCATAGTCCCGGTCTTGCCGGGCGATTTCCATGAAGCCGGTCGGCTTACCCATACTCAGTCTCCCACGGCGGCCTGCACGTCGACCCGTTCCGGGGCCTGCGTCTTGGCCTGCATCTCCAACAGCGCCCGGCGGTAGTCGACCGGCATCACCTTGACGAACTTGGGCAGGAAATGGCCCCAGCGTTCCAGGATCTGCCGCGCCCGCGCGCTGCCGGTGTAGCGCAGGTGCGCCTCGACCAGCCCGCGCAGGCGGCGCGCGTCGTGCCGCGTCATGTCATGCACCAGCTCGACCGCGCCGTGCGTCTCCGGCCGCTCGTCGTCCTCGACGATCCGCTCCAGCTCGACCATCTCCATGTTGCAGCGCACGTCGAAGTCGCCGTCCTCGTCCAGCACGTAGGCGATGCCGCCCGACATGCCAGCGGCGAAGTTGCGCCCGGTGCGGCCGAGTACCGTGACGATGCCGCCGGTCATGTACTCGCAGCCATGGTCGCCGACGCCCTCCACCACGGCAGATACCCCGGAGTTACGCACCGCGAACCGCTCGCCCGCGACCCCGCGGAAGAAGCATTCGCCGGCGATCGCGCCGTACAGCAGCGTGTTGCCGACGATGATGTTGCGCTCCGGCACCACCGGCGAGACCTTCGGCGGGTAGATGATGATCCGCCCGCCCGACATGCCCTTGCCGACATAGTCGTTGGCGTCGCCCTCCAGCTCGAAGGTGACGCCGCGGCTCAGGAAGGCACCGAAGCTCTGGCCGGCGCTGCCGGTGAACTTGGCGTGGATGGTGTCGTCCGGCAGGCCGTCGTGGCCGTGCCGGCGCGCAATCTGACCCGACAGCATGGCGCCGACGGTGCGGTTGGTGTTGGCGATCCGCAGGTCGAGCTTGACCGGCTTCTTGTTCGCTACCGCGTCCTGGGTCTCGGCGATCAGCTTGTGGTCGAGTGCCTTGTCCAGGCCATGGTCCTGGCTCTCCGAATTGTAGATCGCCACGCCCGGCCCCGGCTCGACCGGGTGCAGGAGGCCGGAGAAGTCCAGCCCGCGCGCCTTCCAATGCTCGATCGCCGTCCGGGTGCCGAGCTTGTCGCGCCGGCCGATCATCTCGTTGAAGGTGCGGAAGCCGAGCCCGGCCATCAGTTCGCGCACTTCCTCGGCCACGAAGTTGAAGTAGTTGATCACGTGCTCCGGCTCGCCGGTGAACAGCTTGCGCAGTTCCGGGTCCTGCGTCGCGACGCCGACCGGGCAGGTGTTGAGGTGGCACTTGCGCATCATGATGCAGCCGGCGGAAACCAGCGCCGCCGTGGCGATGCCGAACTCGTCGGCGCCGAGCAGCGCGCCGATCACCACGTCGCGGCCGGTGCGCACGCCGCCGTCGACCTGCACCGCGATGCGTCCGCGCAGCCGGTTCATCACCAGCGTCTGGTGGGTTTCGGCCAGGCCGATCTCCCACGGCGAGCCGGCGTGCAGGATCGAGGTGATCGGGCTGGCGCCGGTACCACCCTCGAAACCGGAAATGGTGACGTGGTCGGCGTGCGCCTTCGACACGCCCGCCGCGACCGTGCCGACGCCGAGCTCGGAGACCAGCTTCACCGATACCCGCGCCTCCGGGTTCACGTTCTTCAGGTCGTGGATCAGCTGCGCCAGGTCCTCGATCGAGTAGATGTCGTGGTGCGGCGGCGGCGAGATCAGGCCGACGCCCGGCGTCGAGTGGCGGATCCGGGCGATCCACTCGTCGACCTTGTGGCCGGGCAACTGGCCGCCCTCGCCGGGCTTGGCACCCTGCGCCATCTTGATCTGCAGGTCGGTGGCGTTGACCAGGTATTCGGTGGTGACGCCGAACCGGCCGGACGCGACCTGCTTGATCGCCGAGCGCATCAGGTCGCCGTTGGGCAGCGGCTTGTAGCGCTGCGAATCCTCGCCGCCCTCGCCGGAGTTGGAGCGCCCGCCGATCCGGTTCATGGCGATCGCCAGCGTGGTGTGCGCCTCCCACGAGATCGACCCGAACGACATCGCGCCGGTGGCGAAGCGCTTGGCGATCTCGGCGGCCGGCTCGACTTCCTCCAGCGGGATCGCCTGTTCGGCGAAGTTCAGCTCGAACAGCCCGCGCAGGTTGCGCAGCTTCTTGTCCTGGTCGTTCATCCGCCGGGCGAAGGCGTCATATTGCGCCCGCTTGCCGGACCGCGCCGCGTGCTGCAGCAGGCCGACGGTCTCCGGCGTCCAGGCGTGTTCCTCGCCACGCAGCCGGAACTGCAGCTCGCCGCCGACGTCGAGCGCGTTGCGGAACAGCAGCGCGTCGGAGTAGGCCACGCGGTGCCGGCGCACCGTCTCCTCGGCGATCTCCTCCATCCCGATGCCGCCGACCGCCGACGTGGTGCCGGTGAAGTAGCGGCCCAGCAGGTCGGCCGACAGGCCAACCGCGTCGAAGATCTGCGCCCCGCAATAGGACTGGTAGGTGGAGATGCCCATCTTCGACATCACCTTCAGGATGCCCTTGCCGACCGCCTTGATGTAGTGCTCGTAGAGTTGGTCCTCGGATACCGGCTCCGGCAACGTGGCGCCGAGATGCGAGAGCGTGTCGAACGCCAGGTAGGGGTTGATCGCCTCCGCGCCGTAGCCGGCCAGCAGGCAGAAGTCGTGTACCCGGCGCGCCTCGCCGGTCTCCACCACGAGGCCGACCTCGGTGCGCAGACCGGTGCGGATCAGGTGGTGGTGCACGCCGGCGGTGGCCAGCAGCGACGGGATCGCGACGTTGTTGGCGTCGGCCGCCCGGTCCGACAGCACCAGGATGTTGAAACCGTCGCGGACCGCCGCCTCGGCTTCGCGGCACAGCCGCTCCATGGCATGCGTCATGCCGCCAGGCCCGCCGGCGGCCGGGAAGGTGATATCCAGCGTGCAGGTGCGGAATGCCCGGTCGACGTGGTTCTCGATCTGCCGGATGCGCTCCAGGTCCAGGTTCGACAGGATCGGCTGGCGCACTTCCAGGCGCTTCTGAGTGCCGGCGTGGTCCGGGTCGAGCAGGTTCGGGCGCGGCCCGATCAGCGACACCAGCGACATCACCAGTTCTTCGCGGATCGGATCGATCGGCGGGTTGGTGACCTGCGCGAAACATTGCTTGAAGTAATCGAACAGCAGCTTCGGCCGGTCCGACAGCACCGCGATCGGCGTGTCGCGGCCCATCGAGCCGATCGGGTCCTGCCCGGTCACGCCCATCGGCAGCAGGAAGGCGCGCACGTCCTCCTGGCTGTAGCCGAAGGCCTGCTGCCGGTGCAGCAGGGTCTGCGCGTCAGGCGGCATCGCGCCGACCTCGGAGGGCAGGTCCTCCAGCATGATTTGGGTCTCGTCCAGCCATTGCTGGTACGGCTTGGCGGTGGCCAGCGACGCCTTGACCTCGGCGTCGTCGATGATCCGGCCTTGCTCCAGGTCGATCAGGAACATCTTGCCCGGCTGCAGGCGCCACTTCTGCACGATCTTGCTTTCCGGGATCGGCAGCACGCCGACTTCCGAGGCCAGCACCACGATGTCGTCGTCGGTGACGACGTAGCGCGCCGGGCGCAGGCCGTTACGGTCCAGCGTGGCGCCGATCTGCCGGCCGTCGGTGAAGGCGATCGCGGCGGGGCCGTCCCATGGCTCCATCAGCGCGGCGTGGTATTCGTAGAAGGCGGACCGATCCTCGTCCATCAGCGGGTTGTCCTTCCACGCCTCCGGAATCATCATCATCAGTGCGTGGCTGAGCGAATAGCCGCCGGCGACCAGCAGCTCGAACGCGTTGTCGAAGGTCGCCGAGTCCGACGAGCCGTCGCCGATCAGCGGCCACAGCTTCTCCAGGTCGTCGCCCATCACCGTCGACGACATCGCGTGCCGGCGCGCCAGCATCCAGTTGATGTTGCCGCGCACGGTGTTGATCTCGCCATTGTGGCAGAGATAGCGGAACGGCTGCGCCAGCTTCCACGACGGGAACGTATTGGTGGAGAACCGCTGGTGCACCAGCGCCAGCGCGCTCTCGGTGCGCTCGTCGTTCAGGTCCAGGTAGTACTTGGTCAGGTTCGGCGCCAGCACCATGCCCTTGTAGACCACGGTGCGCGACGACAGCGACACGATGTAGAAGTCGCCGCGGCCGGGAATGTCGTGGTCCCACAGCGCGTGGTGCGACAGCTTGCGGATCACGTACAGCTTGCGCTCGAAGGCGTCCTGGTCGGCCGTGTCGGGTCCGCGGGCGACGAAGAACTGGCGGATCACCGGCTCGTCCGGCTTCACGCTCTCGCCGAGACAGGCATTGTCGAGCGGCACATCGCGCCAGCCGAGCAGCACCTGGCCCTCCGCCGCGGCGGTCTGTTCGATCGACGTGATGCAGCGCGCCTGGATCTCCTCAAGGCGCGGCAGGAACACCATGCCGACGGCGTAGTCGCCCGGCGCCGGCAGCTCGATGCCGAGCTTGCCGGTCTCCTCGCGCAGCAGCCGGTCCGGCATCTGGATCATGATCCCGGCGCCGTCGCCGGCCATCGGGTCGGCGCCGACGGCGCCACGGTGGTCCAGGTTGACCAGGATCTGCAGGCCCTGGCGCACGATCTCGTGGCTCTTGCGGTTCTTGATGTTGGCGACGAAGCCGATACCGCAATTGTCGTGCTCGCGCGCGGGATCGTAGAGCCCCTGCGGCGGCGGCATGTTGCTGGCATTGATCATCGTCATCCCCTCGCTTTCCATCGGCGTCGGCGCCGGGCGGCCGGGTCGCAGGCACGCTGAAGGGCAGTCGAGTCAATCGGGTGACCCGGCTGCCGCTCCCCGCATAGACCTGCAATTGGCGGCGCCAGACGCCAGACGTCCACGGTCGGGCACAAGTTGATCGGTGATTGCCGGTTATGGCAAGACCCGCCGATACTGCCCTCGGATATCCGGTCCGTGGGCGGCAATATACACCATACCCGCCGACCTTTGTAGATAGCGCGTGCGTGCGACGTTATGGAAAGAATCTGCGTCGCGTCTACGGTGTCTCCGGCGCGGTGTCGCCGAGTTCCGCGCACAGCTCGTTCATGCGCAGTTCGCCCTCGCGGGTCTGGCCGCCGATTTCCAGGAAGCGTCGCATGTTGGCGCGCGCGCCCTCGGTGCGCAGCGTCTGCTCGAACAGGTAGGCCTCGTCTCGCAAGCCGTCGTACAGCGGTTTCTCGCTACTCGTCACGCTCTCCTTGGCCAGCCGCACCGCTTCCGGCGGGAAACTGGCGATGCGCTGCGCCAGGCGCTGCACCGCAGGTCCGATCTCGTCCGCCTCATACAGTCGGTTGAGGTAGCCCCAGCGTTCCGCCGTCTCGGCATCCATGTCGTCGCCGGTCAGGATAAGTTCCATCGCGCGCCCCGGACCGATCAGGCGCGGCAGCCGCTGCGTGCCGGTGCCGCCGGGCAGGATGCCGAGCGCCACCTCCATCTGGTTCACCCGGGTCTTCCCGCGCACCCCGAAGCGCATGTCGAAGGATGCCGCCAGCTCGCTGCCGCCGCCGCCGACGCGCCCTTCGATCTGCGCGATGATCACCTTGTTCATGGTGCGGTAGCGCTCGCACATGGCGTGGTAGGGCTTGAGCTGCGCGTCGCGCTGCGGTTCGAAGTCGACCGCGCGCGCCAGAATCGCGGCGACGTCGAAATGCGCCAGGAAGAAATCCGCATCGGCGCTGCGCACCACCACCACCGTGAGGTCGGGGTCCGCCTTCAGCTCGTGCGACAGCGCCTCCAGCTCCGCCAGCAGCGCCACGGTGATCACGTTCACCGGTGGGTTGTCGATCGTGACCGTGGCCACGCGGCCGTCCTTGTTCACGTCGATCAGTTCAAAATCATACGCCATGGCATTCCCGCTCCCGTGCGCCGCCCTCGTGCCCCGCTCTCGTGCGGTTCCCGGGCGACTCTATTCGGCGACCAAGGCCCTGGCGACCGCCTGCTGGATCTCGTCGGCGGTGAACGGCTTGCTGATCACGTCGTGGATCAGGCTTTCCATGTTGTAGGCGCGCCGCTTGGCCTCGGCGTAGCCGGTCATCATCAGGATGCGCATCGCCGGATAGTCGCGCGCCGCCTTCAGCGCCAGGGCGATGCCGTCCATCACCGGCATCACGATGTCGGTCAGCAGCAGGTCGAACTCGGCAACCGCCAGCTTCTCCAGCGCCGCGGCGCCGTCGCCGGCGCTGTCGACCTCGTGGCCCTGGAGCTGCAGCGCGCGGACCACGAAGCTGCGCACCGCCTCGGTGTCTTCCGCCACCAGGATGCGGGCCATCAGCCGCCTCCCGCGTCGTCGTCCTGCTGCACCACGCCGATGTAGGGCAGCTCGCGGTAGTAGTGTGCGTAGTCCAGGCCGTAGCCGACCACGAACAGGTCCGGCGTGCGGAAGCCGACATAGCGCGCGTTGATCTCCGCCTTGCGCTTGCCGGGTTTCTCCAGCAGCACGCAGAGCTCGACCCGCGCCGCGCCGTGTTCCAGCAGACGCTGGCGGGCGAAGGCCAGCGTGCGGCCGCTTTCCAGGATGTCATCGACCAGTAGCACCGGCCGGCCCCTGACGTCATCGGTGATGTCGCGCAGCACCTGGACCTGGCCGGAACTCTCGGTGCCGGTGCCGTAGCTCGACAGCATCATGAAGTCGATACGCGGGTGCACGCCGCGCCCGTGCAGCGCCCGCATCAGGTCGGCGCTGAACACGAAGCTGCCCTTCAGGACCGAGACGATGGTCGGCTCGGCGCCGTCGTCGGCGGCGATCGCCTCGGCCAGCTCTGCGACCCGGCTGGCGATGGCGGCCGCCGAGTACAGCACCTCGACCCTGGCGGCCGGGCGGCTCACGGCCGTGCCCAACAGGCTCGACGCACTGCGTCGAGGGCCTGCCTAAGAGTGCGAGCGCTCATGCTCAGTGCACGTCGAACCGCACCGCGAGGCTCTTCGCGGCCGCCGGCGGATTCGGCAGGCGGGTGGAGAAGCGCACCGTCTCGGCCGGTTCCAGTTCGGGCTTCGCCAGCGTCACGGTCCAGAAATAGATTTCCTTGCCGCCCGCGTCGGTCAGCGCGACACGCAAGCGCGGCAGCGGCTTGGGCTGCACCGCGTCGTTGATCACGTCGCCGCTGACCAGCAGCACGCGCTGGCCGGAATCGATCGCGCGTTCGGAGGTGACGTTCTGGATCGACAGGCCGAACATCGACGGCTCGACCACGTCCAGCTTGGCCATCTGGTAGGCGCGCGCCGCTGGCGGCCAGAAATCGACCACCTGCTGGCGCAGCACCACCGCGGCGCCGCCCAGCCCGGCCAGCACCAATAGCAGCGCCACCCAGCCGAGCCAGCCGCCACGGCGCCTGGCCGGCTCGGCGTCGTCGATGTCGTCGTCGCCATCGGCGCCGAGCTTCTCGGCCATCTCGGCGACGTCGTCCTCGTCGTCGATGTCGTCGATCGGCACGCCAAGGTCGTCGTCCAGCGCCTCATCCAGGCCTTCGTCGGGCGGTCCTTCCTCGTAGGCGGGGGTGGCGAAGGGATCGTCGTCGTCGATCTCCGGCTTCGGCGCGCGCTCGCGCGGCGGCGCCACCGGTTCCTGGCGCCAGCTATGGGCGCACTGCGCGCAACGCACCTTGCGCCCCTTCGGTCCGATCTTGTCGTCCGGCACGAAGAACTGCGTTGCGCAAGCGGGGCAGGTGATGATCATCGACGGGCTTTGGCGGCGAGTCGCTGGCGATCAGAGTCGCAAATGTCGACGAGCATTACCAGCCGCTTGCACCCGCTCAGGCGGGCAGCCCACGGCCGATGGCGAGGTATTTCTCGCGCCGCTGCTGCCGCAGGGTCGGGGCGTCCAGTGTCGACAGCTCGTCCAGCGCCGCCGCCACCGCCTCGCCCAGCGCGGTGATTGCCGCCGCCGGCTGGCGATGCGCGCCGCCCAGCGGCTCCGGCACCACCTGGTCGATCAGCTTCAGGCCGAGCAGGTCCTGCGCCGTCAGCTTCAGCGCCTCCGCCGCGGTCTGCGCCTCGTCGGCGGTACGCCACAGGATCGAAGCGCAGCCCTCCGGCGAGATCACCGAATAGATCGCGTGTTCCAGCATCAGCACCCGGTCGCCGGCCGCCAGTGCCACCGCGCCGCCGGAGCCGCCCTCGCCGACGATACAGGCGACCAGCGGTACCCCGATCTCCAGGCAGGCATCGGTAGACCGCGCGATCGCCTCCGCCTGGCCGCGCTCCTCGGCGCCGACGCCGGGATAGGCGCCCGACGTGTCGACCACGGTCACCACCGGCAGCTTGAACCGCTCGGCCAGATGCATCAGCCGGATCGCCTTGCGGTAGCCCTCCGGCCGTGCCATGCCGAAATTGTGCGCCACGCGGCTTTCGGTATCGCGCCCCTTCTCGTGCCCGATCAGCATCACCGTGCGGCCGTTGAAGCGACCGAGGCCGCCGGTGATTGCCTTGTCCTCGCCAAACGTGCGGTCGCCGGCCAGGGCGGTGAAGTCGGTGAAAAGCGCCTCAACATAGTCGGACAGCCGCGGGCGCGCCGGGTGACGCGCGACCTGGGTCTTCTGCCACGGGCTGAGCTTGGAATAGGTCTCTTTCAGCAGCGCGTCGGCCTTGCCCTGCAGCTTGGCGACCTCGTCCTCGATGTCGAGGTTGATGTCGCCGGTCTCGCCTTCCGGGTGCGCCTGGCCGTTGAGCTGACGCAGTTCGACGATCTTGTTTTCCAGCTCCGCGATCGGCCGCTCGAAGTCGAGATAGGCGCGCATCCCGGTCGCCGGCCGGTTCGCCTCCTGCCCGTCCGTCTGCGCCATGAGGCTCAGTCGCTTTCCGAGCCGCGCAAGGGATGGTTCTCGCGCACCAGCCGCGACATCCGGTCCTTCAGCACGTGAGTGTAGATCTGCGTCGTGGAGATATCGGCGTGGCCCAGCATCTTCTGCACCACGCGCAGGTCGGCGCCATGCGCCAGCATGTGGCTGGCGAAGGCGTGCCGCAGGGTGTGCGGCGAGACCTTGGTGGTGTCGATCCCGGCGGCCTGCGCCAGTTCCTTCAGCAATTGCGAGAAGCGCTGGCGGGTCAGGTGGCCACCGCGCGAGCGCGACGGAAACAGCCAGGCATCGTCGATCGGCCGGCGCACGAACCGGCCGCGGACCTCGCGATAGGCGGCCAGCGCCTCGCGCGCCGGCTCGTTGAGCGGCACCACGCGCTCGCGCCCGCCCTTGCCCTGGACCACCAGCGTCGGCCGGTCGGCGGCGGCCGCCGCCAGCGGCAGCGTGACCAGCTCCGACACCCGCATGCCGGTGGCGTACAGAACCTCCATCAGGCAGACCAGCCGGCGGCCCTCGGCGCTCTCGCCGACCTCGCGCGCGGCGCGCAGCAGGGCGTCGACCTCGTCCTCGGAGAGCAGCTTCGGCAGCGGCCGTTCGCGCCGGGGCGAGTCGACGGTCGCGGTCGGATCGTCGCGCCGCGTCCCCTCGGCGTACAGGAACCGATAGAACTGGCGCAGCGCCGACAGCCGCCGGGCCGCCGTCGTCGTGGCCATGCCGTCGTCGTGCAGGCGCGCCAGATAGTCGCGGATGTCCTCGTCCGTCGCCTGGGTCAGCGGGCCGGCCAGGAACTCGCCGAAATGGGTCAGGTCGCGACGGTAGGAATCCAGCGTGTTGCGCGCCGCGCCGCGCTCAGCGGACAACATCTCGAGGAAGCGTTCGACCTGTAACACATTGTCAGACATAACTCTTTCCACAACCTCTCAAAAGCCTCGCGCCAACAGCGCCTCGACCAGCAGACCGCGTGCCGCCGGACCGAGACCGATCCGGACCAGCGCGTCCGCCGCCGCCGCGACAGTACCTATATGGCGTCCGCCCGGGCCTTCGTCACCCAGTGCCAGCAATGCCAGCAATACGGTCTCGCCACTGCGGACCGCTTCTGCGGCTTCATCCAGCGCCGCCAGCAGCAGCCCGGACGCCGCCGGCAGAGTCTCCGACGGAGCCGTCGCGGCCATTGGCCATAACGCCGACTCCTTGGCCGGCTGGCCGGTGACGTCAAGCCCGGCCAGCAGCGCCTGGGCGCGCGCAAACCGGTCGACAGCGTCCTCTTCTTGGCGGACCTGCCACCAGGTGTCTAGCGTTTCTTCCGCATAGCCGACCCGCGCCGCGTCGTCCGCGACAGCCAACAATGGCCATAATGCGAGCACCGCCGCCAGTGCCACGGTGTCGCGGTTGCCGGCGGCGATGTGTGCGGTGCGAAACCAGGTCAGCGCGAAATCGAGCTCGTCGCCGGCCAGCAGCGCGCGTCCTGCGTCGCGCGCGAACCAGCTCAGCGCCCCGGTCGGGGTGAATTCGCGCAGCTGCGGCAGGTAGACCCGGGCCAGCAGCGGCAGCCGGTTCTGGCGCTCCGCCGTGGCCAGCGCCAGTTGCATCATCTTGGCCCGCGCCTCGGCCTCCGGCTGCTCCAGCACCGCCTGATACAGCAGCGCGTTGGTGGTCGGGCCAGGCTCGCCGCGCGCAGCCTGCTCCGCCTTGCCAAGCTCGCCGGCGGAAAAGGTCACCCCGCGATAGATCAGCGCCAGCGCCGCCGGCGTCAGCGCACCGACCGTCGCCGCCCGCTCCGCCGCCGCCAGCCGCACCGCCGTGTCCGCGCTCGGGTGCAGCGCCAGCACCGACCAGATCGCCGGCCCGGCGCCGTCGAGCACGTCGACCGGCGGCTTCAGTCCGGCCTTGCGCATCATCGCCATGTGCAGCGGGCTCGGCGCCGACAGGTTTTTCGGCGCCTTCGCCTTGCCGCCCATCACCGCCGGCAGCAGCGCGAAGTAGACCGGGTCCTGAACGTCGAACTCGCGCATCAGGTCGATGTTGAAATCGACCTGCGCGCGTTCGCCCTCCAGCGCCAGGCAATAGGTCGAAAGCTGTTGCCAATAGGCATCCTCGGCCGAGGCCAGCCGAACCTGCGCGATGGCGCAGGCGGGGCCGTCGTCGCCCTTCAGCAGCCAGGCCTCGGCGATCGCCCGGGCGCCGGCCTCGCCGACCTTGGCCGGCTCCACCGCGCCGCGTTCGGCCAGCGCCAGCACCTGCTCGACATGGCCGCCGGCAAGCAGGCGCTCCAGCCGGGCGCCGAACAGGTCGCCGGCGGTTTCGCCCTCGGCCGGCGATGGCGGGGCCGCCGCCGACAGCAGCAGCAGGCGGGTCAGCGCGGCCTGTGTCGGCGACGGGCTGCGCATCGGCAGGCGCGGCACCAGCGCGTCGATCATCCGGCGCTGGCTGCCTTGCCACATGGTCTCGCCGAGCCCGCCCTCGGCGCCGCTCAGCAGGCCGACGCCGCCACGGTCGAAGCTGTCCAGCGTCTCGACCTGGATGCCGCCTCTGGCGGGTGCTTTCGGCGCCGCCGTCACGGCCTGGCTTGGCAGCACCGGCTTCGGCGCGCCGGGATCGGTACTCGGCGGCGGCAGGGTTTGGCGCTGGAACAACGGCACCGGCTTTCCTGCCGGCGCCGTCGATTGCGCCGCCGCCGGCAGAGCGGCCGCCGCCGCGAGCCAGGTCAGGGCGACGGCGAACGCGCGCCGCCTACTCCTTGAACCGGTCATTGGGGATCACGATTTCGACGCTCTTGCGCGGCGCGGCGGTGTCGACGAAGGCGAGGTAGCCGGCGCCACCGGCCAGGCCGAGCACGATCAGAACCAGAATCAGGCGAATGACGATTTTCATGCCGGCCAACCTTAGCATGCACAGGGTGACGTCACGACCGTGCCGAGCAGGTGCCGGCGCGATGAACGGGGCGACTTCGGAGGCGATGGCGAGGTATGCTACTGTGAATTATGGCGGAACTTCGGCGAGCCGCCTTGGCATGGTCAGTTTTGTCCAGGCCAGGCGGCGGCGCCGGGCACCGATTATCAGTCGACCGGATGAGCACGGCCACCTCTTTCCAATTGCAGCGCCCCCTTGTGATGGTCGGCTTGATGGGCGCCGGCAAGAGCTCGATCGGGCGGCGGCTGGCGCAGCGCCTCGGCCTGCCCTTCGTCGATGCCGATGACGAGATCGAGGCCGCCGCCGGCTGCACCATTCCCGATTTCTTCAGCCGTTTCGGCGAGGACGAGTTCCGTCGCGGCGAGGAACGCGTGATCTGCCGCCTGCTCGACGGCCCGCCGCAGGTGGTGGCCACCGGCGGCGGCGCCTTCATGAGCCCGTTGACGCGCGAGAAAGTGAAGCAGCATGGCGTTTCGATCTGGCTGCGGGCCGAGCTCGACGTGCTGTTGCGTCGGGTGAAGCGGCGCAACAACCGGCCGCTGCTGGCCGGCAAGAACCAGCGCCAGGTGCTGCAGGGCCTGATCGACACGCGTTATCCGGTCTACGCCGAGGCCGACGTGGTGGTGGATAGCGGCGAGGGACCGCACGAGGAGGTGGTGGAGCGTATCGTCGCCGAGCTGCAGCGGTGTGGCGGCGCACCGGTCGCGGTCAATCATGACTGAGTCCGGGCCGATGCGCGTGCCGGTGCCGATCGGTGCCGGCTATGACATCCTGATCGGGCCCGGCCTGCTGGCGCGGGCCGGCGCCGAGCTCGCGGCGCGCGGCCTGAAGCGGGTCGCGGTGGTCACCGACGAGACCGTCGCCGGTCGCTGGCTCGGACCGCTCCTCGCGGGGCTCGACGCCGGCGGCATCGCGCATGCCGAGATCGCCCTGCCGCCCGGCGAGGCGACCAAGTCGATGACCCAGCTCGGCGCGCTGCTCGACCGGCTGATCGAGCTCAAGGTGCAGCGCGACGAGGCGGTGCTGGCGCTGGGCGGCGGCGTGATCGGCGATCTCGCTGGCCTGGCCGCCGCGCTGCTGCGCCGCGGCGTCGCCCTGGTACAGGTGCCGACCACATTGCTGGCCCAGGTCGACAGCGCCGTCGGTGGCAAGACCGCGGTGAACGCTGGCCAGGGCAAGAACCTGATCGGCGCCTTCAAGCAGCCGGCCCTGGTGCTGGCCGACACCGACACGCTGGCCACGCTGCCGCGACGTGAGTTGCTGGCCGGCTACGCGGAGGTGGTGAAGTACGGCCTGATCGACGATCCCGAGCTGTTCGCCTGGCTGGAACGCGCCGGCCAATCGGTGCTGGCACTGGAGCCCGACGCCTTGTCGCGGGCGATCGCCGAGAGCTGCCGTCGCAAGGCAGAGGTGGTCGCCGCCGACGAGACCGAGCAGGGCATGCGCGCGCTGCTCAACCTCGGCCACACCTTCGCGCACGCCCTGGAGGCCGAGCTTGGCTATGACGGCCGGCTGCTGCACGGCGAGGCGGTCGGTGCCGGCCTGGCCATGGCCTTCGACCTGTCGGTCCGGCTTGGCCTGGCGCCGGCCGAGAGCGCCGAGCGCGTGCGCCATCACCTGGCCAGCACCGGCCTGCGCCTGAAGCTGTCGGAAATGGAACTGGGCGACGTACCGGCCGAACGCCTGCTGGCGCACATGGGCCAGGACAAGAAGGTGCGCGGCGGCCGGCTGACCTTCATCTGCGCGCGTGGCATCGGCCAGGCCTTCATCACCCAGGAGGTGCCGGCCGAGGCGGTTCTGGCGACCCTGGAGGCGGCGCGATGACACTGACGCTGGTGCTGACCGTTGCCGCCATCGTCGTGCTGCTGATCCTGTCGGCGGTCTTCTCTGGCTCGGAGACCGCGCTCACCGCTGCCAGCCGCGCCCGCATGCATCACCTGCAGCGCGACGGCAACCAGCGCGCCGCCGGCGTCAACCGTCTGATCGAGGATCGCGAGCGGTTGATCGGCGCGATCCTGCTGGGCAACAACCTGGTCAACATCCTGGCTTCGGCGCTGGCCACCAGCGCGCTGATCGGGCTGTTCGGCGACCCTGGCGTGGTCGCCGCGACGGCGTTGATGACCGTCCTGGTGCTGATTTTCTCCGAAGTCATGCCGAAGACCTACGCGCTGCACAATGCCGACCGGGTGGCGCTGACGGTGGCGCCGGTGATGGCGGTGGTGGTGCGCGTGCTGGCGCCGATCACCGCGGTGATCCAGGCCATCGTCGCCACCACCTTGCGCGTCTTCGGCGTCGCCATCACCGGTCGCGGCCGGCTGGTTACCCCGGCCGATGAAATTCGCGGCGCCATCGACCTGCACACCCGCGAAGGCCGCATGGTGAAGACCGAGCGCGACATGCTCGACTCGATCCTCGACCTCTCCGAAGTGGTGGTGTTCGACATCATGGTACATCGCAGCTCCATGGTGATGGTCGAGATCGGCGACGATCCGGAGAAGGTCGTCGCCGAAATCCTGGCCAGCCCCTACACCCGCATCCCGCTGTGGCGCGACAACCCGGAGAACATCGTCGGCGTGCTGCATGCCAAGGACCTGGCGCGCGCGCTGCACCCGTTGCGCGGCGATCTGGCCAGCCTCGATGTCGCCAGCCTGGCGCGCGCGCCCTGGTTCGTGCCCGACACCACCACGCTGGACGAACAGCTCGACAATTTCCGCGAGCGCAAGGAGCATTTCGCGCTGGTGGTCGACGAGTACGGCGCGCTGATGGGCCTGGTGACGCTGGAGGACATTCTGGAAGAGATCGTCGGCGACATCGCCGACGAGCACGATGTGGAATCCGGCGAGGCAGTGCGCCGCCAGGCCGATGGCTCCATCGTCGTCGACGGCACCATGACCGTGCGCGACCTCAACCGCGACCTCGACTGGCAGCTGCCCGAAGACGAGGCGGCCACCGTCGCCGGCCTGGTGATCAACGAGGCCAAGCGCATCCCCGACGTCGGCGACCGCATCGCGCTGAACGACTTCGAGTTCGAGATCCTGCGCCGCCACCGCAATCAGGTGACCGCGTTGCGCATCCGCCCGCCGGCCGCTTCGCCGGAATGACGCCGGCGCCGCTCAGGCGGCGTCGCGCGAGGGCTCGCCGTCGTTGGAACGGAAGTAGTTGATGATGTAGACGCGCAATGCCGAGGTGAAGTTCTCGCCGTTGTCGACGCCCGACTGCACGCCGCTACAGACTTCGTGAACCGAGACGCCGGAACGCTCGCAGATCTCGAACAGCGCGTCCCAGAGCTCAAGCTCCATCATCACGCTGGTTCGGCGATCGTTGATCCTGACGTTACGGCGCACCCTGGTGACTGACCCCATATCCCAAACGCTCCGTTTAGCAATTCTCACTGCGATACAACTCAAAGTCACATCACAGCGACGAGCATACCATCTATTGGTGCAATAGATGAATAGAATATGAACCAGCTTCCACCATGGGTTGCGTTCGGGCCAGTGTCTTCGTGTTTCGCGGTCGAGCAGTGCCGCCGCTCGCCTAGTCCGCGGCTTCGTCCGGGGTCAGGGTGCGCAGGCTGAGCGCGTGCACCGGGCCGGCGAGCTCTGCCGCCAGGATCTCGTAGACGCGGCGCTGGCGGGCGACGCGGTTTTGGCCGGCGAAGGCGTCGGCGACGATCTCGACCTGGAAATGAGTTTCGCCTTCCGGGCGCGCGCCGACATGACCGGCATGCTTGTGCGACTCGTCGACGACCTCCACGCGGCTTGGCGCCAGCGCCTGGCGCAGCTTGCTTTCGATCCTGTCGGCGACGCTCATCTCGATCTCCTGGCACGCGGCGGGCGGGGCCGGTCACGCTGCCAAATTCGGCGGTGTCCTGGCAAGGCCCGGCAGGCGTTGAAACGTTAATCCCGCCGCCCCATACTTCGGCCGTGACCCGACGGCGTGAGATTCCCCTGGCCGACCCTGGCCTCAGACTGCGGCAGGCGTCGGCGCAGCGGCGCTGCCAAGCGCCCGGCTGCGCCGCCGAGGCGGAGCATCGCGCGCCGCGTTCGCGGACCAACCTCAACGAGTATGTCTGGTTCTGTCTGGAGCACGTGCGCGCGTACAATCAGCGCTGGAACTATTTCCAGGGCATGACCGACGACGACATTGCGAAGTATCAGCGCGACGCGGTGACCGGACATCGTCCGACCTGGCGGATGAGCGACCGGGCCAAGGCGGAGGCGCTGGCCGGTGGCGTCGGCGACGTCTTCGGTCTGTTCGGTGGCGAGGCGGCGGCGCCGGAGCCGCCGCAGGCGCGCCACATCCCGAAACACGTACGCAAGGCGATGGACGAACTTGGCCTGGAGGGCCGTCCCGACTTGCAACAGATCAAGATGCGTTATAAGCAGCTAGTCAAACGCTACCACCCGGATGCCAATGGCGGCGACCGCAGCGTGGAGGAGCGTTTCAAGGCGATAACCGCCGCCTACCGCACCCTTGTCAGCAGCGGTAGTTTCTGAGGTTAGCGCCCCAAGATTTTCTGGTCCGACGGAGTAGGTGGTGACTCAATGACGGCGATTGCGACGGCCGAGGCGAATGTGGCGAACCTGCCCACGCAGCCAGACATCGAACTCAGTGTGCGCGAGGTCTTCGGTCTCGACAGCGACATGCGCGTGCCGGCGTTTTCCGAGCCCACCGATCTGGTGCCGGACCTCGACGAGGCGTACCAGTTCGACCACGAGACCACGATGGCGATCCTGGCCGGCTTTGCCTACAACCGGCGGGTCATGATCCAGGGCTATCACGGCACCGGCAAGTCGACCCATATCGAGCAGGTCGCGGCGCGCCTCAACTGGCCGTGCATCCGCGTCAACCTCGACAGCCACATCAGCCGCATCGACCTGATCGGCAAGGACGCCATCGTGATCCGCGACGGCGTCCAGGTCACCGAGTTCCGCGAGGGCATCCTGCCGTGGGCGCTGCAACACTCCTGCGCGCTGGTGTTCGACGAGTATGACGCCGGCCGGCCGGACGTGATGTTCGTGATCCAGCGCGTGCTGGAGGTCGAGGGCAAGCTCACCCTGCTGGACCAGAACAAGGTGATCCGGCCGCACCCGAGCTTCCGCCTGTTCGCCACCACCAACACGGTGGGCCTGGGCGACACCACCGGCCTCTATCACGGCACCCAGCAGATCAACCAGGGCCAGATGGACCGCTGGTCCATCGTCACCACGCTGAACTATCTGCCGCACGACGACGAGGTCGGCATCGTGCTGTCGAAGTGCCCGGACTGGGCCAATGACGAAGGCCGCAAGAACATCAACTCGATGGTCTCGGTCGCCGACCTGACCCGCTCGGGCTTC
Source organism: Alphaproteobacteria bacterium (assembly GCA_040223615.1). GTDB lineage: Bacteria > Pseudomonadota > Alphaproteobacteria > JAVKFY01. Next base: position 30,928 of record JAVKFY010000025.1, on the reverse strand, counting down.
GTCAATGGCGACATCTCCACAGTGATGTCGCCGCGCACGGTGATCACCTGGGCCGACAACGCGCGCATCTTCAACGATGTCGGCTTCGCCTTCCGGGTCAGCTTCCTGAACCGCTGCGACGAGATCGAACGGCCGGTGGTGGCCGAGTATTACCAGCGCTGCTTCGGCGAGGAACTGCCCGAGTCCGCCGCCAGCGTGCAGCTCTCGTAACCCGGTCTGAGATGGCGCGTCCGGAGAATCCGACAGAGCCGTTCAAGCGCGCGGTGACCGCTGCGGTGCGCGCCATCGCGCGCGACCGCGAACTGGCCGTCAGCTTCGGCACCGAGGCCTCCGGCTTGCGCGCCGGCCGCGCCCGCCTGCCGCAGCCCTCGCGCGACATGGGCGAGGGCGAGGTCGCCTCGATCCGTGGCGCCGGCGACAGCCTGGCGCTCTGGATCCGCCACCACGACAACGACCTGCACAGCCGCTTCCAGCCGAAGGGCGCGATGCCGCGCGCGGTCTACGAGGCGGCCGAGCAGGCCCGCGTGGAGTCGATCGGCTCCAACCGGATGATCGGCGTGTCGGAGAATCTCGACGCGCAACTCGACGAGCGCTGCCGGGTGCGCGGCTATGCCAACGTCACCGATCCCGGCGAGCAGGCGCTGCCCGAGGTCATCGGCCTGATGCTGCGCGAGAAGCTGACCGGCAAGCCGCCGCCGGAACAGGCGCGCCAGATGGTCGACGTGCTGCGCCCGTGGATCGAGGAGAATGCCGGCGAGGACCTGGAGCATCTGGCCGAGAACATCGCCGACCAGGCCGCCTTCGCCCGCCTGACCCGCAAGCTGATCGCCGACCTGGAGCTGGGCGAGGACGACCTCACTGACGAGGACGACACCTCCGACGACAACGACGACGAGAATGCCGACGAGCAGCCCGAGGGCGGCGATGGCGACGGCGACGGCGGCGAGGGCGCGTCGGACGACGCTTCGCAGCCGCAGGAGTCCGACCAGGGCGAGGGCGACAGCCAGGAAGGCCAGGACGAGAGCAGCGCCGTCGACAGCGACGACGCCAGCCAGGCGATGGGGTCGGAGGAGCCGGGCAAGGGCCGGCGCCAGTGGCGCCCCGGCGACATGATGCCGGGCAACCCGAACGAGCCGGCCTATCGCGGCTTCACCACCGAGTTCGACGAGGTGATCGACGCCGCCGACCTGTGCGATGTGGAGGAGCTCGCCCGGCTGCGCACCTATCTCGACCAGCAGCTCTCCAACCTGCAGGGCGTGGTCGCGCGGCTGGCCAACCGGTTGCAGCGCCGCCTGCTGGCGAAGCAGAACCGGTCCTGGGAATTCGACCTGGAGGAGGGCCTGCTCGACGCCGGCAAGCTCGCCCGCGTGGTCATCAACCCGATGAACGCGCTCAGCTACAAGATGGAGCGCGACACCGACTTCCGCGACACCGTGGTCACGCTGCTGATCGATAATTCGGGCTCGATGCGCGGCCGGCCGATCACCGTGGCGGCGATGTGCGCCGACATCCTGGCCCGCACGCTGGAGCGCTGCGCGGTCAAGGTCGAAATCCTCGGCTTCACCACCCGTGCCTGGAAGGGCGGCCAGAGCCGCGAGAAGTGGCTGCGCGACGGCAAGCCGGCCAACCCCGGCCGCCTCAACGACCTGCGTCACATCGTCTACAAGCCGGCCGACCAGCCCTGGCGCCGTTCGCGCCGCAGTCTCGGCCTGATGATGCGCGAGGGGTTGCTGAAGGAGAATATCGACGGCGAGGCGCTGCTGTGGGCGCACAACCGCTTGATCGGACGGCCCGAGCAGCGCCGCATCCTGATGGTGATCTCCGACGGCGCCCCGGTCGACGACTCCACCCTGTCGGTCAATCCCGGCAACTACCTGGAGCGCCACCTGCGCCAGGTCATCGAGTGGGTCGAGACGGTTTCGCCGGTCGAGCTGATCGCCATCGGCATCGGCCACGACGTCACCCGCTACTATCGCCGCGCGGTCACCATCGTCGACGCCGAGCAGCTCGGCGGCGCGATGATGGAAAAGCTCGCCGAACTGTTCGACGAGGACAGCAAGCCCGGCAGCGGCCGCCGCGTCGCCTGAAGCCTCGCCACGTTGCCACGGGGAAATCTCGGAACCAACGCGCCACTCTGCTGTTAGCCCCATGAGCCGACGATAACGGCTCTGTACAGCAATAGAGAGTGGAGCGAATCATGATGAAACGTTTGATGGCCGGCACTGCTGGCGTGATTGCGATGGTGATGGCCGCGGGCGCTGCGACCTCGGGCGAGAGCATGACCTGGGACGTCGATGGCGACGGCTACGTCACCCATAGCGAGTTCTACCAGGGCTTCAGCAATGACGTCGGCTACGAGGATATGGGTCCGAACGAAAGCATGGACCGTGCGACTTTCGACCGGCAGCGTCATACCATTCTGGGGATCGACGACGATCGGTCGGCCTACTGGACCGACGATGCGTTCGATCGCTGGGATGCCAACAAGGACGGCTTTGTCAGCCGGCGCGAGTACAGCGACGGCGTTCATCGTCACTACGATGTGAATCAGGACGACCGCCTGGACCGGGAGGAGTTCGACCGCTCCAGGGTGAACCTGCACAAGTAGCCGGCGCTCTCCAAGCCGGAACCTCGAAGGGGCGCCTTGGGGCGCCCCTTCTTCGTGCATCTAGCGGGTGAACACCGCCGCCAGTTCGACATGCGCCGACCAGGTGAACTGGTCGAGCGGTTGTACCCGGCTTAGCCGCAAGCCGCCGTCGACCAACGCCCTGGCGTCGCGCGCGAAGCTGCCGGGGTGGCAGGAGACGTAGGCGATCGTCGGCACCGTTGAGGCGGCCAGCGCGGCCGCTTGCGGCGCGGCGCCGACGCGCGGCGGGTCCAGGACCACGAGGTCGATATTCTTCAGTTCGTCCGGTTGCAGCGGCCGGCGGGCCAGGTCGCGCTGCGTGGCGTTGAGGCCGGCGGCGCGGGCCGCGGCCACCGCCGCGCCGTCGCCTTCGTAGAGTTTCAGGTCGACGTTGCTGGCGAGGCCGGCCGTCAGCACGCCGCAGCCCGCGTAGAGGTCGACGACGTGGCGCGCGCCGTCTGCTGCCGCGCGAACCTGCGCCGCCAGCCAGGCCTCGGCCTCGTCGCTGGCCTGCAGGAAGCCGCCGGGCGGTGGGACGATGCCGCGTCCGCCCTCGCGCACTGCCGGCGCGCGGCGCATCACCACCACCTCAGGCGACGTGCCGACCGACAGTCGCGCCAGGTCGGCATCGTCGGCGAAGGCGGCCAGGCGTTCGTGCGTCGCCAGATCGTCGGCCAGGTCGGCAGCGATCCACAGGTCCAGCCCGCCGAGCCAGGCGACGTGCAGGTCGAATTTCTTGGGCACCTTCAATTCGGCAAGAAACGCCCGCAGCGCCGGCAGCAGCGCGACGATCTCCGGTCGCAGCACGTGGCATTCGTTCAACGCCACGATCCGGTGCGCGCGCCGCTCGTTGAAACCGAGCACCACCCGCCGGCCGAACCGCTGGACGGCGAAGCTCGCGCGCCGGCGCCGGCCGGGCGGGATCGGTTGCGTCGGCGCCACCTTGGCCTCGATCCCGACCCGCGCCAGCGCGTCGCGTACCAGCCCGCGCTTCCAGTCGAGCTGCCAGGCCATGTCGATGTGCTGCAGCGCGCAGCCGCCGCAATTGGCGAAGTGCGCGCATGGCGGGGTCACGCGGTGCGGCGACGCTTCGACGATCTCCAGGACCTTGGCGCGCTCGCCGTCGAGATCCGCCAGCACCCGGTCGCCCGGCGTGCTCAAGGGGACGAAGATGCGCCGGCCCTCGGCCGTGGCGATACCGTCGCCGCGCCCGCCCAGGTTCTCGATGACGAGCTCAGTCGGGCTTGCGGGCGGCAATGAGGAACTCCACGTTGCCTTTCGGTCCGGTAATCGGGCTCTGGGTGACACCCAGCGCGGTCCAGCCCTGCTCGCCGAGCCAGCCGGCGATGGTGTCGCAGGCCCACTCGTGCAGGGCGGGGTCGCGCACCACGCCGCCCTTGCCGACCTTGTCGCGGCCGACCTCGAATTGCGGCTTCACCAGCGCGACCAGCCACGCCCCCGGTGCCGCCAGCGCCAGCGCCGCCGGCAGCACCGTGCGCAGGCCGATGAAGCTGGCATCGCACACCACGGCCTGCACCGCCTCGGGCACCTGCTCGAACGTCAGGTACCGGGCGTTGGTGCGCTCCAGCACCACCACGCGCTCGTCCTGGCGCAGCCGCCAGTCGAGCTGGCCGTGGCCGACGTCGACGGCGTAGACCCTGGCCGCGCCGGCCTGCAGCAGCACGTCGGTGAAGCCGCCGGTCGAGGCCCCGACGTCGAGGCAGGTCAGGCCCTGGGCCGGCAGCGCGAAATGGTCCAGCCCATGCGCCAGTTTCTGGCCGCCGCGCGAGACCCATGGATGTTCCGGCTGGTCCAGGGAAAGTTCGATGTCGGCGGCGACCGGCTGGCCCGGCTTGTCGAGCCGGCGTTCGCCGCTCCGGACCTTGCCGGCCATGATCAGCGCCTGCGCCTTGGCCCGGCTCTCGGCCAGGCCACGCTTGACCAGCACCAGGTCGAGGCGCTGGGTACTCATGGCCGCGCCGAACTGGACACGGCCCGCCAAGGGTTGTGAGCGTGCTGTTGCGCGCTCATGGCCGTGCCCAGCAGGCTCGACGCACTGCGTCGAGGGCCGACTTTCGGTTGTGAGCGTGCTGTTGCGCGCTCGCTGGCCGCGCCGAACTGGACACGGCCCGCCTGATGTTGTGAGCGTGCTGTTGCGCGCTCACGTGCTCACGCCCGTTGCGGCGCCTCCGCCGCGAGCCGGTCCAGGCCCAGCACGTCGAGCGCCGCGTCGGCGATCTGCGGCGCGTTCAGGCCGGCGATGTCGTACATCTTCTCCGGCTTGTCCTGGTCGATGAACGTGTCGGGCAGCGTCAGCGAGCGCACCTGCACGCGTCCGTCCAGCCGCCCGGCCTGGCTCAGGTGGTCCAGCACGTGACTGCCGAAACCGCCGATCGAGCCTTCCTCGACGGTGATCAGCACGTCGTGCCTGTCGGCCAGATCGTTCGCCAGATCGCCATCCAGCGGCTTGCAGAAGCGGGCGTCGGCGACCGTGGTCGACAGGCCGCGCGCGGCCAGCAGCTCGGCCGCCGCCAGGCATTCCTGCAAGCGCCCGCCGAAGCTGAGCAGCGCCACCGTGGAGCCCTCGCGCAGCACCCGGCCCTTGCCGATCTCCAGCGGCTCGGCGTCCTCGGGAATGTTCACGCCGACGCCCTCGCCGCGCGGATAGCGCAAGGCGCTGGGCCGGTCGTTGATGCCGGCGGCGGTGGCGACCATGCGCGTCAGCTCCGCCTCGTCGGCCGCCGCCATCACCACGAAGCCCGGCAGGGTGGCGAGATAGGTGATGTCGAACGCGCCGGCGTGGGTCGGGCCGTCGGCGCCGACCAGCCCGGCGCGGTCGATGGCGAAACGCACCGGCAGGCGCTGGATCGCCACGTCGTGCACCACCTGGTCGTAGGCGCGCTGCAGGAAGGTCGAGTAGATCGCGCAGAACGGCTTGCGCCCGGCCGCCGCGAGCCCCGCCGCGAAGGTCACCGCGTGCTGCTCGGCGTTGCCGACGTCGAAACAGCGCTCGGGATAGGCGGCGCCGAACAGGTTCAGGCCGGTGCCCGACGGCATCGCCGCGGTGATCGCCACGATGGCATCGTCCTTGGCCGCCTCGCGCACCAGCGCATCGGCGAACACCCGGGTATATTGCGGCGCATTCGACTTCGCCTTGGCCTGCGCGCCGGTCACCACGTCGAACTTGGACACGCCGTGATACTTGTCGTCCGACGCTTCGGCCGGGGCGTAGCCCTTGCCCTTCTGCGTCACCACGTGGACCAGGATCGGGCCGTCGTTGCGCGCCTCGGCGACGTTGCGCAGCACCGGGAGCAGGTGGTCCATGTTGTGGCCGTCGATCGGCCCGACATAGTAGAAGCCGAGCTCCTCGAACAGCGTGCCGCCGGTGATCATGCCGCGCGCGTACTCTTCCGCCTTGCGCGCGGTGCTCTCGATCCGCTCCGGCATGTGCTTGGCGAGCTGCTTGGCGATATTGCGCAGGCCCCGGTAAGGCCGCGACGACAGCAGCCGCGACAGATAGGCGCTCATCGCCCCGACCGGCGGCGCGATCGACATGTCGTTGTCGTTCAGCACCACGATCAGCCGGGTATCTCGGCTGCCGGCGTTGTTCATCGCCTCGAACGCCATGCCGGCGCTCATCGCGCCGTCGCCGATCACCGCGATGACGTTGTTGTCGTCGCCCTTCAGGTCGCGGGCCACGGCGAAGCCGAGCGCGGCGGAGATCGAGGTCGAGCTGTGCGCGGTGCCGAACGGGTCGTAGCGGCTCTCCGCCCGCTTGGTGAAGCCGGACAGGCCGCCGCCCTGCCGCAGGGTGCGGATGCGGTCGCGCCGCTCGGTCAGAATCTTGTGCGGGTAGCACTGATGCCCGACATCCCAGATCAGGATGTCGTCGGGCGTGTCGAACACATAGTGCAGCGCCACTGTCAGCTCGACCACGCCGAGCCCGGCGCCGAGATGGCCGCCGGTGATCGAGACTGCCTCGATCATCTCCTGGCGCAGTTCTTCGGCAAGCTGCTCGAGCTGATCCGGCTTGAGCTTGCGCAGGTCTTTCGGGTCGTGAACCAGGTCGAGAAGCGGGGTTTTACTGTTGGACAAAAGCCGGGTCCTTGCCTTGGCGTGGGTGCCGGCGCTCAAGCGCGCCGATGCAGGACGAAATCGCCCAGGGCGCGCAGAGAATCGGCATTTTCGCCAAATATTGCAAGCTGTTCGGCCGCCGCGGCGATCTCCGCCTCGGCCCGCGTCTGCGCCCCGTCGAGGCCCAGCAGCTTGACGAAGGTGGCCTTGTCTGCGATCGCGTCCTTGCCCACCGACTTGCCGATCTCGCCGGCCTCGCCGCGCACGTCCAGCAGATCGTCGGTGATCTGGAACGCGAGGCCCAGGTGTTCACCATAACGCCGCAGCCGTGCCCGATGTTCCGCCGGTGCCGCTGCGACGATGGCGCCGGCCTCGCAGGCGAACGCGATCAGGGCCCCGGTCTTCAGCCGCTCCATGCGGGTGATGCCGGCCTCGTCCCAGGTCTTGCCCTCGCCCATCAGATCGAGCATCTGGCCGCCGGCCATGCCCGCCGGCCCGGCTGCCCGCGCCAGCCCGGCGACCAGTGCCGCGCGCGTTTCGGCCGGCCCGATCTCGGCTCGCGCCAACACCCCGAAGGCCTCGGTGAGCAGCGCGTCGCCGGCCAGCACGGCGGTGGCTTCGTCATACTTCACGTGCACCGTCGGTCGCCCCCGGCGCAGCACGTCGTCGTCCATGCACGGCAGGTCGTCGTGGATCAGGCTGTAGCAGTGCACCATCTCGATCGCCGCCGCGACCGGCAGTGACGCGGAATCCGGGGCGCCGGCCAGCCGCGCGCCGGCGAGCACCAGGAACGGCCGCAGCCGCTTGCCGCCGCCCAGCGCGCCGTAGCGCATCGCCTCGGCCAGCGGCGTCTCGCCGCCGTCGCTCGGCAACAGTTCGCCGAGGCTTCGCTCGACCGCGTCGGCGACTTCGCGCAACGCCGCCTCGATCGCCGGCATTGGTTCTCCCTTAGATTGTTCGCAGTCGCGTCCCGGTGCCGTCTTGGCGCAAACGGCTACTCGCTATCCATCGGCCGGGTGCCGGCGACGTTGCCGTCGGCGCCAACCACCAGACGCTCCACCTGCGCCCGGGCCGTCTGCAGCTTGGCCTCGCAATGTGTCTTCAATTGGGTGCCGCGGGTGTAGATCTCGATCGACTCTTCCAGCCCGACGTCGCCTTTCTCCAGCCGGCCGACGATGTTGTCGAGCTCCGCCATCGCTTTTTCGAAGCTGAGCGCCTGGATCTCTTTCGGCACTGCGGGCGTTTTCGGCTCGGCCATCCGATGTCCTCCTGCTGTGACCGCACTCTATGGCCGCAGCCAACGCCCCACAACCGCCATCCCCGGAATGGCAAACGGCGCGGGCATTGCTGCCCGCGCCGCTTGTTCCGGTCGCCGAACGGTTACTGGCCGACGATGTCGTTCTGCATCGAGCCGATCGCGGTGAGCAGCTCGTTCTTCTCCTTGGCCGGGACATTGAACTTGTCCAGCGCGGCGGCGAGATGTCCGCCGGTCCAGTTGAACTCTTCCTGGGAGATGTTCATGCCCTTGTGCGTGGTCACCATGTCGCGGCCGGTGTACTTGCACGGGCCGCCCGTGGCCTCGCAGATCTGCTCGACCAGCAGCCGTTTCAGCTCCGGGATGTCGGTCTTGGCGAAGCGTTGGTTGATGCGGCTGTCGGCGGCGATGTTGGCGACGAACTGGTCGACCACCGCGGTGATCGCCGGCTTGCCGCCAAGTCGGTCGTAGAGCGTCGCCTCCTTGGCCATCATCTCCTTGTCGTCGGCGCAGGACGCCAGGATCGAAGCCATCGCGGCGAACACGGTGGCGAGTATGAAATTGCGCATGCTGCTCGTTGCCTCCTCGCTGCAAGCGTCCCCTTATACGGTGATTCGCCCCGCGCGGATGCACGCGAATGCACGAATTCCGTCGTCAGTGGGTCAGCAGCGCGCTCACGTGGGCGGCGCTGGCGCGGCCCAGCGCGGCGAGGTCATAGCCGCCCTCCAAAGTCGACACGACTTTGCCACCGCAGGTTTCGTTCGCCAGCTTGCACAGCTCGGCGGTGATCCAGCCGTAATCGGCATCGCTCAGCATCATGTTGGCCAGCGGATCGTCGGCATGCGCGTCGAACCCGGCCGAGATCAGCACCAGTTCCGGCGCGAAGCTGCGCAGCACCGGCAGCAACTCGCGCTCGTAGGCGTCGCGGAACTGCTTGCTGCCGGCGAACGGCGGCAGCGGGGCGTTGTGGATGTTGCCGACGCCGGTCTCCGAGGCCGCGCCGGTGCCGGGGTAGAGCGGCGACTGGTGGCTGGAGACGTAGACCAGGTCGGGGTCGGCCTGGAACGCCGCCTGGGTGCCGTTGCCGTGATGCACGTCGAAGTCGATCACGGCGATCCGCGTCACCCCGTGCGCCGCGCGAGCGTGCAAGGCGCCGACGGCCACGCTGTTGAACAGGCAGAAGCCCATCGCGCGGTTCGGCTCGGCATGATGGCCGGGCGGCCGCACGGCGCAGAAGGCATTGCGCGCCTCGCCGGCCAGCACCGCGTCGACGGCGGCGCAGACCGCGCCTGCCGCCCGCAACGCCGCCTCGCCGGAACCGGCCGACACTACCGTGTCCGGATCGACCCGGGCGAAACCCTCCGACGGGAGCGCGGCCAGCACCCGGTCGACATGCGCCGCCGGGTGGACCCGCAACAACTGTTCGCGGCTGGCGTGCGGCGCCTCCAGCCGCACCAGGTCCTGGAACGGTTCGGTCTCCAGCGCCGTCAGCACCGCGCGCAGGCGGTCGGGGCGTTCCGGGTGACCGGGGCCGGTGTCGTGGTCGAGGCAGGCGCCGTGGCTGTAGAGCCGCGTCGTCATATGTCGGTGGAGCCTTGGTGGCGCGGATCGTTGGGGCCGGGGCGTCGGCGCGGCTTCTGCTGCGGTTCCGGCGGCGGCGCGTCGTCGTGCTTGCGCCGGATGATGATATCGCCGTTGTCGAGCACTTCGGGCGCCTCGAACTGCGGCACCGCGCCGATCATCGCCCCGATTGAGCCGATCAGCTGCTCCGCGGCGCGCCGGGCGATTTCCTCCACGCGCTTCATGTCGCGCTCCAGGCTCTTGCCGCCGTCGTCGGCCGCGGCGGGGCCGGCGAGCGCGACCAGCACGGCCAGGGCGAGAAGGGGCGTCTTCGGCATGGCGTCGATCCTCGTACAGTGGCGCGGTCCAGGGGCACGACACATTGGCGCCCGAGCGTTACACGCCCGTCGCGGGCGGTTTCGGTCGCCGTTATGCAAAACTCTGGCGGCTTTGCGCGCCCATGTCATCCGCCGCCGCCTTCATATAGATTTCCGCTATCCAGCACCAGGAGGCCGGCCATGCTGCGCGAACGTATCGAAGGCAAGTGGATCGACAGTTTCGCCAAGGTCTTCGGCCTGTGCGAGATCGGCGGCGGCGACGATGTCGCGATCCTGTCGGAGACCCAGTCGCGCGCCGTGAACGTGCATCTGGCCGAACTGGCGCTGCAGCGTCTCGGCGCCAGGCCGTTCCACGTCGTGATCCCGTCGCCGGCGCAGGCGGCACCCGTACCGGTGCGCTCCACCGGCGCGTCGGACGTGCTCGGCCACACCGCGCCGGTGATCGCCGCGCTCAGCAGCGCCAAGGCGGTGATCGACTGCACCGTGGAGGGACTGCTGCATGCCCCGGAACTGCCCCAAATCCTCAAGGGCGGACCGAAGGTGCTGATGGTCTCGAACGAGCATCCCGAGGCGCTGGAGCGTCTGGCGCCGGACACCGCGCTGGAGCGCAAGGTCAAGGACGGCATCAAGATGCTGCGCGGCGCCGCCGAGATGCGGGTCGAGAGCGACGCCGGCACCGACCTCACGATCAACGTGGAGAAGGCCGTCGCCGGCGGCGGCTGGGGCTATACCGCGCGGCCCGGCACCATCACCCACTGGCCCGGCGGCCTGTGCCTGTGTTTCCCGGCGGCCGGCAGCGTCAACGGCACGCTGGTGATGGCGCCGGGCGACGTGAACCTGACCTTCAAGCGCTACCTGGAGAGCCCGATCCGGCTCACCATCGAGGACGACTACGTCACCGACATCGACGGCGGCGGGCTGGACGCGGAGCTGATGCGCAGCTACTTCGCCGCCTGGGGCGACCGCGAGGCCTATGCCGTGAGCCACGTCGGCTGGGGCATGAACCCGGCGGCGCGCTGGGACGCGATGACGATGTACGACCGCAACGACTTCAACGGCACCGAGCTGCGCGCCTTCGCCGGCAACTTCCTGTACTCGACCGGCGCCAACGAGGTCGCCGGCCGGCACACGCTGGGCCACTTCGACCTGCCGCTGCGCAACTGCACCGTCAGCCTCGACAACCAGGTCGTGGTGGAGCGCGGCGTCCTGCAGGGGGCGCTGGCATGACCGTCGTCCCGGCCTACAAGGCGCGCGGCGACGGGCCGGTGCTGCTGTTCCTGCATGGCATCGGCGGCAACCAGGACTCGTTCGACGCGCAACTGCCGCACTTCGCCGACCGCTATCACGCGGTGGCCTGGGACATGCCGGGCTACGGCGCCACGCCGCTGCCGGCCGAGCCGTTGACCTTCGACCTGCTGGCCGACGCCGCCGCCAGCCTGATCGACGCCCTGGCGGTGGAACAGGCCCACATCGTCGGCCATTCGATGGGCGGCATGGTCGCGCAGTCGCTGGTCCGCCGGCACCCCGGCCGCGTCGCCTCGCTGGCGCTGACGTGCACCAGCCCGGCCTTCGGCAAGCCCGGCGGCGACTTCCAGGCCAAGTTCCTGGCCGCGCGCCTGCAGCCGCTGGACGAGGGCAGGACCCCGGCCGACTTCGCCGACGCCCTGGTCGACGGCATGTGGGGTGACTTCGATGACGCCGAGGCCAAGGCGCGCGCCGCCGGGTCCATGAAGGCGTTGACGGCGGCGACCTACCGCGCCGCGCTGAACTGCATCGTCACCTTCGACGAGCGCGAGAACCTGCCCCACATCGCCTGCCCGACGCTGTGCCTGGCCGGCGAAAAGGACACCACCGCGCCGCCGGCGGTGCTGGAGAAGATGGCGGTGAAGATTCCGGGCGCCGTCTACGGCTGCATGGCCGGCGTCGGCCACCTGGCCAATATCGAGCGCCCGGACCTGTTCAACGGCGCCATCGACGCCTTTCTGGAGGCCCTGTAGATGGATTTTCCGCTCAACCAGCGCCAGGCCGAGCTGATCGGCATCGCCCGCGAGCTGGGCCGCGACAAGTTCGCCCCGCGCGCCGCGAAGTACGACACCGAGGCCAGCTTTCCGTTCGAGAATTACGACGACCTGCGCGACGCCGGATTCCTGCGCCTGACCATCCCGGAGCGCCATGGCGGGCTCGGCGTCGACTACCAGAGCTACGCGCTGGTCTCGGCCGAACTCGGCCGCTGGTGCGGCGCCACGGCGCTGACCTTCAACATGCACACCTGCACGATGATGTGGACCAACCAGATGGCCGACGACCTGGAGATGTCGGCCGCCGACCGCGAGACGCACGAGCGCCGCCGCGCCGGCATCTACGGCCTGGTGGTGAACGACGGCGCGCTGTTCGCGCAGCCCTTCTCCGAGCCGAACACGGCCGCCGCCGCCGGCAAGTCGCCGTTCGGCACCACCGCCACCAAGGTCGACGGTGGCTGGAAGGTCAATGGCATGAAGCACTTCGCCTCGCTGTCCGGCGCGGCGACGCACTACGGCGTGCTCTGCACCGAGGCCAAGGACGACGCCGACGCCCGCGACACCATCTACCTCGCCGTCGATGCGCAAAGCGACGGCTTCGAGGTGCTCGGCAGCTGGGATCCGGTCGGCATGCGCGCCACCGTCTCGCGCAGCCTGAAGCTCGACGACGTGTTCGTGCCGGACGAGCGGCAACTGCTGCCGCGCGGCGCCTACTTCAAGGCCGCCGTCGACTGGCCGCACATGTTCATGACCCTGTGCCCGACCTACATGGGCATCGCCCAGGCCGCCTTCGACTTCACCGTCGCCTACCTGCGCGGCGAGGTGCCGGGCGTTCCGGCCGGCGCTCGCTCCTCGCCGGCCAAGCAGATGGCCGTGGCCGAAATGCGCATCAAGCTGGAGCAGGCCAAGGCGCTGTTCTGGCGCGCCATCACCGACGCCGGCTTCAAGCCGACCAGGGACGCCCGCCTGCGCGCCTACGCGGCGCAGTTCACGGTGATGGAGTTCGCCAACGACATCTGCCGGCTGGCGATCCGCACCTGCGGCGGCCGCTCGATCTTCAAGTCGCTGCCGCTGGAACGGATGTACCGCGACAGCCGCTGCGGCTCGCTGATGCTGCCCTGGTCGGCCGACATCTGCCTGGAACGCCTCGGCCGCGAAAGCCTGTACCAGCCCGGCGAGCGCGATTGATGGCGCTGCCGCTTCGCGACTGCGTCGCGATTGCCACCTCTCCCCAAACCCCTCACCCCCAGAGGCGGAGAGGGGCCTCCTCCGACATCGACGCTGCGCCCCCTCTCCGCCCTTTGGGGGGAGAGGGTCGGGGTGAGGTGGGTGTTTGCCGTGGGGCGCGCTAGCGATGCTCGCGCAATGGACCGCGCACCACGCGCGCTGGCGGCCGGACAAGGTCGCGCTGCGCTACGAGGGTGCCGAGACCACCTACGCCCAGCTTGAGGATCGCGTGCAACGCCTTGCCGTCGCGCTGGTCCATTCGCTCGACATCCAGCCCGGCGACCGGGTCGCCCACCTCGGGCTGAACCACGCCGACCTGTTCACGCTGCTGTTCGCCTGCGCCCGGGCCGGCGCCATCCTGGTGCCGCTGAACTGGCGTCTCACGGCGGCCGAGCATGCCTTCATGATCGACGACTGCGCGCCCAAGGTGCTGTTCCTCGATCCCGAATATGCCGAGCACGCGAAGGACTTTCCCGTCGCGCATCGCGTCGCCATGGCTGACATCGATGCGCTGATCGAGGTCGACCCGGCCAGGGAGCTACCGGCGGTCGCGCCCGATGCGCCGGTGCAGATCAGCTACACCTCGGGCACCACCGGCCGGCCGAAGGGCGCGGTGCTCAGCCAGGCCGGGCTGACCTGGAATGCGATTCTGTCGACGGCGGCGCACGACATCACCTCGGCCGACCACGCGCTCACCTTCCTGCCGATGTTCCACGTCGGCGGACTTCACATCCACTCCACGCCGGTGCTGCACGCCGGCGGCACGGTGACCGTGCAGCACCGCTTCGATCCCGGCGCGGCCCTGGCCGCGATTGCCGAACTGCGGCCGACCATGGTGCTGTCGGTGCCGGCGACCAGCCAGGCCAAGATCGCCCATCCCGACTTCGCCACGACCGACGTGGGCGGCATCCGGGTCTTCGCCACCGGCTCCTCGACGGTGCCGGCCGCGGTGATGCGGCCGTGGCTGCAACGCGGCGTCGCGGTCACCCAGGTCTATGGCCTGACCGAGAGCGGCCCGGTCGCGATCTGCCTGCCGGTCCACGACGCCGCCCGGGTTGGCTCGTGCGGCAAGCCGGTGCTGCACGCGCAAGTCCGCATCGTCGACGACGGGGGTCGCGACCGGCCAGCCGGCGAGTCAGGCGAAATCTGGGTCAAGTCGCCCAGCATCTGCGTCGGTTACTGGAACAACCCGGCGGCCACGGCGGAGGCCATCACCGACGGCTGGCTGCACACCGGCGACATCGCGCATGTCGACGCCGACGGGTTCTTCTTCGTCGACGACCGCAAGAAGGACATGGTGATCTCCGGCGGCGAGAACATCTACCCGGCCGAGCTGGAGGACATCCTGCACGACTGTCCGGCGATCCAGGAAGCGGCGGTGGTCGGCAAGCCCGACCCGCGCTGGGGCGAGGTGCCGGTCGCCCTGATCGTCGCCAAGCCCGACCACATGCTTGACGCCGCCGCTGTCATGGCGCTCTTCGACGGCCGTCTGGCCCGCTACAAGCTGCCGCGCGAGGTCCGCTTCGTCGACGCGCTGCCCCGCAACGTCATGGGCAAGGTGCTGAAATACGAGCTGCGCGCGCGGCTGGCCAGCGAAGCATAGCCGTCATGCCGGACTTGACCCGGCATCACCGGCCCGCGAGGTCTACCCCGCCTGCTTCGCCGCCTCGTATTTTTCCTTTTCCTCGGCGACCAGTTCCTTTTTCGACAGCTTGCCGATCATCGTCTTCGGCAGTTCGTCGCGGAACTCGATCTCGCGCGGGATCTCGTGGCGGCCGAGCTTCGGTTGCAGGAATTCCAGCAGGCCGGCCTGGTCGACGTGGTGGTCGCCGTCCTTCAGCTTCACGAACGCCTTCACCGCCTCGCCGCGATACTCGTCCGGCACGCCGATCACGGTGACCTCGGCGACGGCGGGGTGCTCGTAGATCGCCTCCTCGACGTGGCGCGGGTAGACGTTGAAGCCGCCGGCCAGGATCAGGTCCTTCATCCGGTCGATGATGAAGGTGTAGCCGTCCTCGTCCATGTAGCCGACATCGCCGGTGCGCAGCCGGCCGTCCAGGATGGTCTCGGCGGTATCGTCCGGTCGCTCCCAGTAGCCCTTCATCACCTGCGGGCCCTTGATGCAGATCTCGCCGGACTCGCCCAGCGGCATGAACTTCTGCGGGTCCTCTCGGTCGGTGATGATGATTTCGGTGCCGCCGACCGGCTGGCCGATCGAGCCCGGCTTGTTGATGCCGTTGATCGGGTTGCAGGTGGCGACCGGCGAGGTCTCGGTCAGGCCGTAGCCCTCGAACACCTTGGCCCCGGTCATCTGCTCGAAGCGCTGCTTGACCTCGACCGGCAGCGGCGCGCCGCCCGACATGCAGAACTTGATCGACGACAGATCGGCGCTGGGCGCGTCGGCGTGGTTGGCGATGGCGGTGTACATCGTCGGCACGCCGGGCATCAGCGTCGGCTTCTTCTTCGGGATGTCCTTCATCACCGCCTCCAGCTCGAAGCGGGGGTGCATGATGATCTGTGCGCCGATGTTGATCGAGTTGTTCATCACCACGGTCATCGCGAACACGTGGAAGAACGGCAGCACGCCCATCATCCGCTCGTTGCCAGGCTCGTAGTCCGGCATCCACATCGTGGTCTGCTGCGCGTTGGCGTACAGGTTGGCGTGGGTCAGCATGGCGCCCTTGGAGACGCCGGTGGTGCCGCCGGTGTACTGCAGCACCGCGATGTCCTCGTCCGGGTCGATCTCGACCTGCGCCGGCCGGCCGTCATTGTTCATCAGCTGCTTGAACGACACGTGGTCGGCGTCGTTCGGCACCTTGGCGATGTCGCCGCGCTTGACGATCGGGAACAGCAGGCTCTTCGGGAACGGCAGCACCTCCTGCATGGTGCCGACGATCAGCTTCGACAGCCGGCTCTCGCGCAGCATTGTCGCCATCTTCGGGTACAGTACCTCCAGGTGCAGCGTCACCATCATGTCGGTGTGGCTGTCCTCGATCTGGTGCAGCAGCTGCTCCTCCGAGTACAGCGGCGAGTAGTTCACCACCGTGCCGCCGGCCTTCAGGATGCCGTAATAGGCGATGATGAATTGCGGACAGTTCGGCAGGAACAGGCCGACCTTGATGCCCTTGCGCACGCCCAGGTCCTGGAAGCCGCGCGCCGCCCGCGCCACCATGTCCCCGACCTCCTTGTAGGTGAAGGTGCGGTCCAGGAAGTCGATCGCCGGCCGGGCGCCGAATTTCGACACCGCGTCGTCCAGCAGCTGCGTCAGCGGCGCCGTCGGCACCGCCGCTTCCCACTGGACGCCTGGCGCGTAGTTCTTCAGCCACGGATGTTCGCTCATGACGCTTCCTCCTCCGATCGGCCGAGCAGGAACACCGCCTGCTCGCCAACGAGATTGGCCCAGGTCAGCCGCCCGGTCAGGTCGCCGGTCCGGCCGCGACGGTCCAGCATGACGCCGCGGCGGACGTCGACGCCCAGCTCGCGGCAAGTCTCCAGGAAATCCCGGATCGTGCACATATGAATATTCGGCGTGTCGTACCAGGCGTGCGGCAGTGCGCCGGTCACCGGCATCCGCCCGTTCGCCAGCAGCGACATCCGCACCCGCCAGTAGCCGAAATTCGGAAACGACACCACCGCGGTACGGCCGATCCGCAGCATCTCGATCAGCACCGCGCGCGGGTTGCGCGTCGCCGGCAGGGTCTGGCTCAGCACCACCGTGTCGAAGGCCTGGTCCGGATAGTCGAACAGGTCGGTGTCGGCATCGCCCTGGATCACAGGCAGGCCGTGCGCCACGCAGGCATTCACCCCGGCCCAGCTCAGTTCGATGCCACGGCCGTCGACCTGCTTGTGCAGGCCGAGATGGCCGAGCAGCGTGCCGTCGCCGCAGCCGACGTCGAGCACCCGGCTGCCCGGCTCGATCATCTCGGCGATCACCCGCAGGTCGGGGCGCAGCGCGTCGGCGCCCATCAGGTTGACCGGGACGTTCATGCCGGGCCGCTCACGTCAGGCCCGCTTCGGTGGCCGCCGCGCCGAGGAAGCCGCCCAGCGTGCGGAACATCTCCGGTTCGTTCAGCAGGAAGGAATCGTGGCCGCCATCGGCGGTGATCTCCACGAAGCTGACATTGGCCGCGACCGCGTTCAGCGCCCGCACGATGGCGCGGTTCTCCGTCGTCGGGTACAGCCAGTCGCTGGTGAAGGAGATCACGCAGAAGCGGGCGTCGCAGCCGCGGAACGCGTTCGCCAGCACCCCGCCGTGCTCCGCCGCCAGGTCGAAATAGTCCATCGCCCGGGTGATGTAGAGATAGGCGTTGGCGTCGAACCGCTCCACGAAGGTCGATCCCTGGTGGCGCAGGTAGCTCTCGACCTGGAAGTCGGCGTCGAAGCCGTAGGAGACTTCCTCGCGGTTCTGCAGCCGGCGGCCGAACTTGCGGTGCAGGGCGGGCTCCGACAGGTAGGTGATGTGCGCCGTCATCCGCGCCACCGACAGGCCGGCGCGCGGCACCGTGCCGTGCTGGTAGTAATCGCCCTGGTGCCATGCCGGGTCGGCCATGATCGCCTGTCGACCGACCTCGTGGAAGGCGATGTTCTGCGCCGAATGTTTCGCGGCGGTCGCGATCGGCACCACCGTGAAGCAGGCCTCGGGATAGTCGGCCGCCCATTGCAACGCCTGCATGCCGCCCATCGAGCCGCCAATGACGCAGAACAGCCGTTCGATGCCGAGATGCTCGACCAGCCGTTTCTGCGCCCGGACCATGTCGGCGATGGTGATGACGGGAAAGTCGAGGCCCCAGCGCCGCCCGGTCGCCGGGTTCAGCGAGCGCGGCCCGGTGCTGCCCATGCAGCCGCCCAGGATGTTCACGCAGATGACGAAATAACGGTTTGTATCCAATACCTTGCCGGGTCCGACCATGAGTTCCCACCAACCCGGCTTGCCGGTCAGCGGGTGGTCGTTGGCGACGTGCTGGTCGCCGGTGAGCGCGTGGCAGACCAGCACCGCGTTGCTGGCCTGCGCGTTCAACGCGCCGTAGGTCTGGTAGGCCACGGTGAACGGGCTCAGCGCCACGCCGCAGTCCAGCGGCAGCGGGTCGGTGAAGCTGTGGCTTTGCCCCGGCCAGATGCCTTCGGCCTTCAGGTCGGCCACGCCGAGATCGTGTGCGGTCTCTGTCATCGGCGGGAATCCGGTGGCCGGCGGCTTTTCCGTGGTTTGCTCATGTGCTTGCGGGTGTGGCCACTTGCTAGGATCGGGCCGGAACGGTGTCAACGTTTTCTTTGATTTTGCCGGTGCCAGCGACTATACCCTGCCGGTTCCCTCATACTGCCAAAACACGGCCGGCCGACCTTTTGCGATGACCGACGAAACGCCTAGTCTGGATGCGCTTCGTCGCCAGATCGACGCCATCGACAACGAGTTGCGCGACGCCATCGTCCGCCGCATGGGGCTGATCGCGCAGGTCGCGCGCGCCAAGCAGCTCAATCCCAACGATCCGCGCTCGGCGATGCGCCCGGCGCGCGAGGCGCAGATCCTGGCCCGGCTGACCGCCGACCTGCCGACCAGCGTGCCGCCGTTCCTGCTGGCGCGGGTGTGGGGCGAGATGATCAACACCGCCACCGCGAAGCAAAGCCGCCATGCCGTCGCGGTCTGCGCGCCGGAACGCTCGGTCGGCTACTGGGATCTGGCGCGCAACCACTTCGGCTCGGCGACGCCGATGACGCTGCACCGCTCGCCCGTCCTGGTGCTGCGCGCGGTCAACGACAACCCGGCGATGTGTGGCGTGATGCCGCTGGCCGACGAGGGCGAGGCCGAGCCCTGGTGGCCGGAACTGGGCCGCCAGGCGGCCAATGAGGGATCGGCGCGCATCGTCTGGCGCCTGCCGTTCATCACCTCGCCGGCCGGCCGTTTCGAGAATCCGTCGGCCTACGTCATCGCCCGGGTCGACCTGGAACCGTGCGGCAACGACGTCACCATCGCGGTGGTCGCCACCGACCTGGGCCAGTCGCGCGCCCGCCTGGTCGACCTCGCCGCCGCCAGCGGCCTGGTGGTGCGGCTGCTGGCGACGCACGAGCAGCGCGCCGACAACCAGCGACTGCATCTGGTCGAGATCGACGGTTTCCACGTCGGTCCGGGCGCCTTTGACGCGCTCCACGCCGCCGCCGGCGACGCCCTGACCCAGGCCGTGGTGATCGGCAGCCACCCGCGCCAGATCGCGCCGCCGGTCGCGCGCGACTGAGCCCGGTCCAGCAGAGGAGCACGCCCGTCATGTCGTCCCCGTCGCCGATTCCCGGCGTCCTCGACATCGCGCCCTATGTCGGCGGCGATTCCAAGGTCGAGGGCCGCGACGACGCCATCAAGCTGTCGTCCAACGAGTCCGCGCTCGGCGCCAGCCCGCGCGCCAGGGAGGCGGTGCGCAAGCTGGCCGACGAACTGGAGCGCTATCCCGACGGCGGCTCCAACGCCCTGCGCCATGCCCTGGCCGAGGCCAACGGCATGGACCCGGCCCGCGTCATCACCGGCAACGGCTCCGACGAGATCATCTCGGTGCTGACCCACGCCTATGTCGCGCCCGGCGACGAGGTGGTGCACAGCCAGCACGGCTTCCTGATGTACCCTATCTCCACCCGGGCCTGCGGCGGCAAGCCGATCGCGGCGCCGGAGAACGACTACACCGCCTCGGTCGACGCGATGCTGGCGGCGGTGACGCCACGCACGAAGATCGTCTTCGTCGCCAACCCGAACAACCCGACCGGCACCTACCTCAGCGCCGACGAGCTGGCGCGGCTGCGCGCCGGCCTGCGCGACGATGTGCTGCTGGTGATCGACGCCGCCTATGCCGAATTCGTCAGCCGCAACGACTACGGCACCGGGCGCGAGTTGGTCGACCGATTCGACAACGTGGTGATGACCCGGACCTTCTCGAAGATCTACGGCCTGGCGGCGCTGCGCCTGGGCTGGGCCTATTGCCCGACGGAGGTGGCGCAGGTGTTCCACCGCGTGCGCGGACCGTTCAACGTCAATGCCGCGGCCCAGGCCGCCGGTCTGGCGGCGCTCGCCGACACCGATTTCCTGGACACCGCACGCCGCCACAACGACACCTGGGTGCCGTGGCTGACCGACGCCTTCGACAAGCTCGGCCTGGAAGTGATTCCGTCGGTCGGCAACTTCGTCACCGTGCGCTTCGACGGCAAGCCGGGTCTCAGTCCGGAAGCGGCGACGGCGTTCCTGAAGTCGCGCGGCGTCATCGGCCGTGGCCTGGTGCCGTACCAGATGCCGGGCTGGCTCCGGTTTACCGTCGGCAAGGAGGCGGAGAACCGCACCCTGGTTGCCGCCACCGCCGAGTACCTGCAGTCCGCCGATGGCTGAGCCGCGTTTCAACAAGCTGGCGCTGATCGGCGTCGGCCTGATCGGCTCGTCGATCGCGCGCGCCGCGCTGCGCGCCGGCAATGTCGGCCACATCGCCGGCTGCGCCCGGCGCCAGTCGACTCGCGACGCCTGCCTCAGCCTCGGCATCTGCCACAGCGTGCACGAGGACCCGGCCGAGGCGGTGCGCGACGCCGACCTGGTGATCGTCTGTACCCATCTCGGCAGCTACGCCCAGGTCGCGCAAGACATGTCGCCGGGCCTGAAGCCGGGCGCCATCGTCTCCGACGTCGGCTCGGTGAAGCAGATGGTGTTCCGCGACCTCGGCGACTACCTGCCCGACGAGGTCCACCTGGTCCCGGCCCATCCGGTCTCCGGCACCGAGAAGTCCGGTCCCGAGGCCGGCTTCGCGGAGCTGTTCGACAATCGCTGGTGCATCGTCACCCCGGGTCCGAGCGCCGACGAGGCGGCGGTCGCCCAGGTGCGCGACTTCTGGACCGAGCTCGGCAGCAACGTGGAGATGATGGACGCCCGCCGGCACGACCTGGTGCTGGCGATCACCTCGCACCTGCCGCATCTGATCGCCTACAACATCGTCGGCACGGCGGAGGATCTGGAGACCGTCACCGAGGGCGAGGTGATCAAGTATTCCGCCGGCGGTTTCCGCGACTTCACCCGCGTCGCCGCCTCCGACCCGGTATTCTGGCGCGACGTGTTCCTGAACAACCGCGAGGCGGTGCTGGAGATGCTGGGCCGCTTCACCGAGGACCTGATCGCGCTGCAGCGCTCGATCCGCTGGCGCCAGGGCGACGAGTTGGAGGCGCTGTTCACCCGCACCCGCGCGGTGCGTCAGCGCATCATCGACGCCGGTCAGGAAGTCGACGTCACCGATTTCGGCCGGCATCCGGAAAAACCGGACTGAGCCGCGCCACCTTCGCCGGGCCGATAAAGAGCGCGCCGTCCTGCATTCGCACCGGCACGGACAGCACGCCGCCACCCGCCGCCGCCAGCACGCCGAGCGCTGCCTTCGCCGCCGAGCCGGCGCCGGTCGACATCTGACCCTTGGCCACGGCCAGGTCGATCACCGCGTTCTGGCCTGTCATCCGCGCCGTCAACGCGCCCAGCGGCCGCAACGCCTCGTCCAGCGCCAGCGTGCCGCTGGTTTCCAGTTGCAGATCGCCCCACAGCAGCAGCAGCCGGTCGATGTCGACGGTGCCGCCGGCGTCGCGCCAGGCGGCCAGCGCCGCGTCCGGCGACGGCCCGTCGATCACGCCGCGCAGCTTGCTCTCCAGCGCCAGCTTGTCGATCACCTGGCCGAACGGCATCGGCCCCAGCCCCTGGGCGCTGAGCTGCTCCGCCGAGCTCGCCAGTTCCAGGTTCACGTCCGGGCTCTGGCCCGGCCGCAGGTGCAACTGCACCCGCGCCGCCTGCGCCTTCAGGCCGGTGGCCGGCTCTTCCAGCGTCGGCTGCGTCAGGTCGATCGACAGTCGCTGCATCTGGCCGGCAGGGTCGGCGACATAGCCGGCGCGGCCCTCCGGCACGGCGAGCGACATCTCCCGGCGCGTGCCGCGTTGCGTGAAGCCGATGTCGTGGGCGCCGGCCAGGTCGATCAGCACCTGGCGGAAGTTCCACGGCTGCGCCACCGCTGCGATGCGCGGCGCCGACCAGCGCGGCTGCGCCGGGTGCAACGGCATGGCGATGGAGGGATCGTCGATCTCGACGATCAGGCGCCAGGGAAAGCCGCTGATCTGCGGCTCGCCATAGGCGATTTCCAGGCCGCGCGCGCGGTGTTCGGCGGCCCAGGCGTCGATCCCGCCGCGCACCTGGTCGGCGGCGAAGAACCAGTAGCCGACATAGCCGGCGATCCCCAGCCCCAGCACGCCCAGCAGCAGGTAGTAACGCAACCGCATCCGCAAATCCCACGATCGGACAAGGTCGCGGTTATAGCGCGGGTCGGCCGGCGTCGTCCGGTGCTAATTCGTCTGTAGCGACAGCAGGTAGGCGATCAGGTCGGCGATGTCGCGTCGACTCAGCTCCAACCGCGGCATCGGCGGGTGCGGGTCGCTGAGCCAGGTATGAAACCAGGCTTCATCGCGGCCCGGCCAGTTGGCGATCTCGCCGAGCGGCGGCGCCATGTCGGTGCCCCGGTCGCCGGCGACGTGGCAACCGGCGCACCAGGCCTGGGCGATGCGGGCGCCGTTGCCGGCATCGCCGCCCGCCTGGGCCGCTAACGGTGCCGCGACGGCAACCACCGCGGCGAAAAGGGGGGAGAGGGCGAGTCGGACGACTGGGGTCATGCGCGGTCTCCTGGGCCGGTGGGCGATGAACTGCCGCCCAGGCTAGGACCGGCGTGCGCGCGCCGCTTTGATCTCGCTCAGTGCGACGCCCGAGTCAGTAGCCGGAGTCAGCAGTATGCCTGGCTGCGCCGCATTGGCGCGGGAATCGCGGATCCAACGGTGGCACTGGCGTCGGCCTCGACTTCCCAGATCTGCATGTCGCCCAGCGGCGGCTCGACCTCGACCTGCGACCACGAGCGGAACTCGATCCCGACCAGCAGGACGGAAATGCTGCCGTCCTCGTCGGCGAGCGGCAGACAGAGTGCGTCCAGCAGACGGTCGCGGCCGCCGATCTCCAGTCGACCGGTCGCCGCCATCGGCGTCGCCTTGGATACCGTCGCAGCGAACAGTTCGGCCGTGGCCGCCGCCGTCTGCGGGCCCAGTACGTTCAGCGGCTCGCCGGTCGGGTCGTTGCGCAGCCGATCCACGATGCCGGTCCCGACCAGTCTGAAGCCGAAACTGCCGTCGTCGCGGACATCGATCAGGCAGACATCGGGCAGGATGAAGCGCAGCGCCTCCGGGCGCAGTTCGTCATATGCCGGCGGCTGTCCGTCCTGGCTCATATGCGTCCACGCGGCCAGCAAGCGGCCGAGATACTGGTTGGTACGTTCAGGCATCATGGCAAGTCCTTGGTCGGATACACCCGACTATGTTGTTGCTAATAGCAATTATATAGATTTGCGTCAACGATTGCTAAGAGCGGGCGGTCACGGCGGTCAGACGCCGCCGGTCAGGCTGTGGTGAATTTGGGTCAGGGCCCGGGTCACGGCGCGCCGGACATCGCCGTCGAGCTCGCCGACCGCGTTGGCTAGCCGCGCGATCGGATCCTGCGCCAGGGCCGCGCGCCCGTCTTCGGTGAGCGAGAGGGTGTGTGAACGGCGGTCGTTCGGGTTCGGTTCCTGGGTCACGAAGCCGCGCTTGACCAGCGCCGCTGCGGCGCGCGAGGCCGGCGCCGGGGTCACGCCGAGAAAAGTCGCCAGCCCGTTCACGGTGCGCGCCTCTTCGCCGGCACGCGACAGGAACCGCAGCGCCGACCACTGGCCGGGATGAATCTCGTGCGGCCCGCGTTTGTCATACATCGAACGAACGGTCTGCTCCATCAGGGCGGCGAGACCCAGGTCAGCGCGGTTCGGAGAAAGGAGCGGCCTGTCCATTGCATTAGTATATGTAGTCAATGCGCTAATAGCAACTAAATATCGATCTCGCGAAAGGCAGCGCCGGTGTAACTATGATGGCGCGGTGAGCGAAGGAGATGGACGGTGCGTTTACAAGGACGGCGGGCGATCGTGACCGGAGCAGCCTCCGGAATCGGGCGGGCAACGGCGGCGCTGTTCGCCGAGGAGGGCGCCCAGGTGCTGGCGGTCGACCGGCCGGGTACCGCGGTCGTGCAGGCGCATGCCGGCCAGAAATCGATCGTCGCGCTGGAGCAGGACATCGCCGAGAAGGGCGCGCCGGCCAAGCTCGTCGAAACCGCCATCGGCGAGTTCCGCGGCCTCGACATCGTCATGAACAACGCCGGCGTGTCGCGCAACGCGCTGGCCGAGGTGATGACCGAGGCGGACTGGGACCTCACCGTCGACGTCAACCTGAAGGCGCAGTTCCTGCTTTGCCAGAAGGCGATCCCGCACCTGCGCGACAGCCCGGCCGGGCGCATCATCAACGTTGCCTCGGTGATGGCGGAGATGACCGACTATGGCCTGGCCGCCTACTGTGCCTCGAAGGCCGGTGTCGCCGGCCTGACCCGCACGCTGGCGCTGGAGCTCGGCAAGTACGGCATCACCGCCAACTACATCGAGCCCGGCGCGATCTACACCGGCATGACCAAGGGCAACTTCGACAACGAGGCGATCGCGGAAGTGTGGGCCAAGAAAGCCGCGCTGCGCCGCCTCGGCCAGCCCATCGACATCGCCCGCGGCGCCCTGTTCCTGGCCAGCGACTATGGCGGCTTCGTCACCGGCCACGGCCTGCGCATCGACGGCGGGTTGGTGCTGCGGACCTAGAGTCGCCTCACCCGCACTTCGAATAGCCGCAACTGACGCATGTGTCGCAGCCTTCCTGGCGCACCAGGCTGGCCTCGCCGCAGCGCGGGCAGCCGCGCAGGCGGGACGACTCGCCGGCGTTGGCGGCCAGCGCCAGGCGCGGCTTCTCGTCCTCGCCGCCGATGAAGCCGATGTCGATCATGTGCTTCTCGATCACCTCGCCGATCGCGGCCAGCAGCGAGGGCACGTAGCGCCCGCCCATCCACGAGCCGCCGCGCGGGTCGAACACTGCCTTCAGCTCCTCCACCACGAATGACACGTCGCCGCCGCGCCGGAACACCGCCGAGATCATCCGCGTCAGCGCTACCGTCCAGGCGAAGTGCTCCATGTTCTTGGAGTTGATGAACACCTCGAACGGGCGCCGCCGACCGTCCTGGATCACGTCGTTGATGGTGATGTAGATCGCGTGGTCGCTTTCCGGCCAGTTGATCTTGTAGGTGCTGCCGGGCAGGGCCTCCGGCCGGTCCAGCGGCTTGGTCATGTAGACCACGCCGCCAGCGTCGTAGGAGTCCTTCGGCTTCGCCACCAGCGCCGGCTTGTCGAACGGCAGCTCCATCTCGGCTTCCGCCGGTTTCGCCTCGTCGGCGGTCGACAGCACCGAGCCGGTCACGTCGTTCGGCCGGTAGGTGGTGCAGCCCTTGCAGCCCATCTCGTAGGCGTTCAGGTAGATGTCCTTGAAGTCGTCGAAGGCGATGTCTTCGGGGCAGTTGATGGTCTTGGAGATCGAGCTGTCGACGTATTTCTGCACCGCCGCCTGCACCGCCAGGTGGTCGGCCGGCGCCAGCATCTGCGCGTCGACGAAATAGTCTGGCAGCGGCTGTTCGCCATGGCTCGCGCGCCAGACGCGATAGGCGTAATCGGTCACCGTCTCCTGCCGCCGCTCGCCGTCCGGCATCAACACTGAGCGGTTGTAGGTGAACGAGAACACCGGCTCCAGGCCGCTGGAAACGTTGTCGGCGAAGATCGAGATCGTGCCGGTCGGCGCCACCGAGGTCAGCAGCGCGTTGCGGATGCCGTGCTGTCCGATCGCCTCGCGCACGTCCTCGTCGAGCTCGGCGACGCTCTCGCCGGCGAGATAGGGTTCCGCCTCGAACAGCGGGAAGGCACCTTTCTCGGCCGCCAGTTCGGCGCTGGACAGGTAGGCCGAACGGCGCAGCGCCGCCATCCAGGTCTCGATCAGCGCCACCGACGCCGCCGAGCCGTAGCGTGCGCGACAGAAGATCAGCGCATCGGCCAGCCCGGTCACGCCCAGCCCCATGCGCCGCTTCGCCCGCGCCTCCTCGGCCTGGGCGGGAAGCGGGAAGCGCGACACGTCGATGGCGTTGTCCAGCATCCGCACCGCGGTCCGCACCAGCTTGTCGAGCGCGTCGAGGTCCAGGTGCGCCGTCGCCTCGAACGGATCGACCACCAGCCGCGCCAGGTTCACCGACCCCAGCAGACACGCGCCATACGGCGGCAACGGCTGTTCGCCGCAATTGTGCGCCATAACGCCATTGGCATCGAAAGCGTTGACGCCCGGCACCTGCACGTCGAACACCTCGGCCTCGCCATCGGGCGTCAGTGCCTCGACCCGGGCCAGGAAGGTCTCGCGGTTCGGTGTCCGCTGGTAACCGGCAAGCAGGGATGTCAGCCGCGCCGCCTTGTCGCTGTCTTCGAAACCGACAAGCTCGGCGAAGCGGTACAGGTTCTCTTTGGAGATCGCCAGTTCGTGGTTGGCGGCGGTGTCGTAGGCCGCGTGGCCACCCTTGCCGTCCGGCAGCACAGATTGTCCGGCCGGGCGCCGCTCGCGATAGATCGTCGCCATGATGCCAAGCCGGGCCAGCATGCGCTGCGCCGCCTGCAGTCGGCCCAGGTTGCTTTGTGCCAGGCGCACCGACACGCCCTTGACCTGGCTGCCCTGCACGCTGCCGTCGGCGTCGAACAGGCCGCGCAGGAACGCGCGGGCGAAATCCGACGAGCCGGTCTCGATCGCCGGCGTGATGTCCTTGCGACCCGGCGCCAGCCCGAAGCCGCGCGCCACGTTGCGGACCGCGGCGGACTTCATGCGCATTTCGCCGCGCTCACGAACGGCCATCCAGCCGGCGAAGTCGGCCCGGTGTGGCAGGGTCCGCGCCGCCGCTTCGGCCGCTTCCATTACCCTGGCGACGCCCGGACGGGCCGTGCCGCCGTTACAGGCGATCTCGCCGGGCCAGGCGCTCAGGATCGCAGCGTCAGCCTTCATCGTGCCGTCGCCGATCAGCAGGCCGAGTAGATAGCCGGTCGCCGGCGTGGCGATGTCGGCGATCGCCGGCGCGCTCGGCCAGGCTGGCATGGCGCGATGATCGTGCAGCACGATCTCGTCGCCGGGTGCGAGCTCACCGGCCTTGACCCAGGCGGTCTCCTGGCGCCAGCGGGTATGCGTGGTCACCTTGCGCACCGGATGTTCGGCGGTCAGCCGAAGGCAATACCCCTCGCGCGTGGTCAGTCGCAGCACCGGCTTGCGCCCGGTTCGGAAAAACCCGTCCGGACCGCTGGCGTGCGGGCGGCCGTCGACCAGTGCGGTGAAGCGTTGGCCAACCAGGTCGGCGACCTGGCGCGGGCCATCGGTGGTGTGCACCCAGGTATCGTCGGTGACGCACGGGTTGGTGGCGGCGATGGTCTCGCAATAGTGCAGGTTGTTGCGGGCGTTGATGCGGTCGATGAAGATCACGCCGGGTTCGGCATAGGCGTAGGTGCCGCGCATGATCCGGTCCCACAGGCCGCGCGCCTGCACCGACTTGTAGACCCGGCCGTTGAACGTCAGGTCCCACGGCGCGTCGGCCTTCACCGCGGTCATGAACGCATCGGTCACCAGCACCGAGAGATTGAACATGCGCAGCCGGCCGGCTTCGCGCTTGGCGTCGACGAACGCCTCGATGTCCGGGTGGTCGCAGCGCATCGTCGCCATCATCGCGCCGCGCCGGTGTCCGGCGCTCATGATCGTGCGGCACATCGCGTCCCACACGTCCATGAAGGTCAGCGGTCCCGACGCGTCGGCGCCGACGCCGGCGACCGGGGCGCCGCGTGGCCGCAGGGTGGAGAAGTCGTAGCCGATGCCGCCGCCCTGCTGCATGGTCAGCGCGGCTTCCTTCAGGTTGTCGAAGATCGACGCCATGTCGTCGCCGACCGTGCCCATCACGAAGCAGTTGAACAGGGTGACCCGCCGCTCGGTGCCGGCGCCGGCGACGATGCGGCCGGCCGGCAGGAACCGGAAATCGGCCAGCGCCTCGTAGAACGGCTCTTCCCAGGCGGCCGGGTCGGCCTCGCCGGCGGCCAGCGCGCGCGCCACCCGGCGCCAGGTCGCCTCGATGGTGTCGTCCACCGGCGCGCCGCTGGCACCGCGGAAGCGATACTTCATGTCCCAGATCTGTTGCGAGATCGGCGCAACGGTGGGCATCGGCCGGCACTCCGCTCCTGGCTCGAGACGACGAAGGCGCCTTGCACGGGCGCCTTGAGCTTATGCCGGATGATACCTGAAAGCGTGTTTAGGGGAAAGATGTTCCTGCTTGGTTCCGACCGGTCCTGTCCTAGCTGACGAACCGGTACAGCATGTGCAGCGCGCCGCCGACAACGGCCCAGGCCATGACGCACATGGTCAACAGCAGCAAAAGCGACACCTTCAGCGACCACCGGCGTGGTGCGGCATGCGGGTCGTTTGGCCAAACTGAGTGCCGTAACATCGGTCTACGCTCGGTTCCCATCACAGTGCTTTCCCTGGCCGCCGTTGTTCGGCGCTCCCATTTACGTCGGAGACAAAGCAATATCCGAGCCAAGGCCGATTCCTCTATGAAATCATGTGCTTGCTCATATGAGGGAATTGTGCGTGTAACCTGCCTGTAAGAGATTCCGACGCTCGCCGGGCTAGAAACCGCCGTCCACCGGGACGATCGCGCCGGTCATGTAGTCCGGTGCGTCGGTGACCAGCCAGGCGATGGCTCGGGCCATCTCGTCGGCGCTGCCGGCCCGGCCCAGCGGAATTCGCGGCGCCAGCCGTTGCGCCCGGTCCGGCGCGCCGGCCAGGGCGTGCAGGCCGGTATCGGTCAGGCCCGGCGCCACCGCGTTCACCCGGATGCCGTCGCCGGTCAATTCGAGCGCCAGTCCGCGCGTGAACGTGTCGAGCGCCGCCTTGGCGGCGGCATAGTCGACCCACTCGCCGGGCGAGCCGCGCCGGGCGGCACTGGACGACACGTTGACGATGCGCCCGCCTGTGCCGCCGCGACCGGTGGCCATGCGCCGCACCGCCTCGCGCGCCGCCAGCATCGGTCCGATGACGTTGATCGCGAACACCCGGGCCAGCAGGTCGGCCTCGGCGTCGGCGACCCGGCGTCCGGCCGGCCCGGTGAAGCCGGCATTGTTGACCAGCGCCGCCAGCGGCCCCAGCGCGTCGGCGGCCTGGAACAGCGCCACGATATCGGCCTCGCTGGCGACATCGGCCCGCACCGCGTGGGCCACGCCGCCGGCTTCTGTGACGGCCGCGATCACCGCCGCCGCGTCCTCGGCGCTGTCGCGATGGCTGAAACAGACGGTGTGGCCGGCCGACGCGAGCCGGCGCACCACGGCCGCGCCGATGCCACGGCTGCCGCCGGTGACGATGGCAACCGGCGCACTCATC
Organism: Alphaproteobacteria bacterium; assembly: GCA_040223615.1. GTDB lineage: Bacteria > Pseudomonadota > Alphaproteobacteria > JAVKFY01. Next base: position 1,471 of record JAVKFY010000025.1, on the reverse strand, counting down.
GCCGCGCCTCGGCTTCCGCTTCCAGCCGCCGGGTCGCGCTCTCGATGCGGTCCTCCAGCAGCGTCTGGAATTGCGCGCGCGGCAGGCCCGGCGGGATCGGCTCGAGATACTCGATCACCATGGTGCCCGGATAGCGCAGGAAAGTGCGGCGGGGCCAGAACAGGCCGGTATTCAGTGCCACCGGCACCACCGGCAGCTTCAGCCGGCTGTACAGCGCCGTCGCCCCGGGGTGGTAGGGCACGTCTTCCACCGGCGTGCCGGGCGCGGTGCGGGTGCCTTGCGGGAAGATCACGATGTGCCGGCCCTGCTTCGCCGCCGTTTCGCCGCCGCGCAGCAGCGACTTTATCGCCGCGCCGCCGGCGCCACGGTCGACCGGGATCATCTGCAACCGCGAGGCGAGCTGGCCGTAGATCGGGATCCAGGTCAGCTCCTTCTTCAGCACCATCGCCGGGTCCGGCAGCAGGGCGTGCCAGACCAGCGTGTCGAAGGCCGACTGATGCTTGGCGACGACGATGGCCGGTCCCGGCACCAGGTTGTCGCGGCCGCGCACGTCCAGCACGATGTTGCAGGTCGCCCGCATCATCGCCACCACCGAGCGCGACCACCAGGCCAGCGTGCGCGCCAGCACCTCGCGCCGGACGAAGAACATGAACGAGAGGTGCGCGATCGCCAGCCCGACGGTCCAGACGTAGAACGCGGCGTTGAACAGGGCCGAACGCACCACCATCAGCCGAGGTCCGCCAACCGCGCCTTCAGCAGGCTGACCAGGTACTTGGTGAACTCGTTGGCCAGGACCTGGGCCGAATAGACGTCGTGCCACCAGCCGTCGAGGTCGACATTGCCGGAGAATACCGGGCTGGGGACCACGCGCACCGCCGGTATGGTCTGCTGGAACAGCAGCAGCGCGCGCGGCATGTGATAGTTGGCGGTCACCAGCCGCAGGCTCTCGAAGCCGTGCTGGCGCACCCACAGCGCGGTTTCCTCCGCGTTGTGCACGGTGTCCGGCGCGCGGCCGAGGTCGACGCAGCAGGCGAACTGCGCCGCCTTGTCGCCGCTGAGCTGTTCCAGGTCGCGCGCCGTCGTCGCCGGGTCGACGCCGGAGATCAGCAGGCGCTGGCCGCGCTCGGCGGCGAGCAGCGCCAGCCCGGCCTCCAGCCGCTCCGCGCCGCCGGTCAGCACCACGATGGCGTCGGTTCGGCTGCCGTCGTCCGGCCCGGGTCGCGGCAGGCCGTGGATGAAATAGATCAGGCCGCCGAGCCAGGCCAGTGCCAGCGCCAGCAACAGCCGGGTCAGGCCGCCGAGCGGCGAGCCGCGCCGTTCCGGCCGGCTCTCGCGAGAGTCGAGCGTCACGGCCGTGCCCAACAGGACACGGCCTGCTTCTCAATGTGAGCGTGCTGCTGCGCGCTCACGGCCGTACCCAACAGGACACGGCCTGCTTCTCAATGTGAGCGTGCTGCTGCGCGCTCACGGC
>JAVKFY010000024.1:0-52059 GCA_040223615.1 Alphaproteobacteria bacterium | reverse complement strand
GCGGGCTGGAGCCGACTAAGCATGAAACGCGCTAGCGCTTCGGCATGGCGTCGAACTTGGGCAGACCGGGATCCATGTGGTCCCAGGGATGCGCGCTGGCGACGTAGATGTCGCGGATTGGCTGGTACCAGCTCGGGTCGTCGAGGCTGCCGGCGTAAAGCACCATGGCGCCCGGGCTGGCGTCGTTCGTGAGGAACAGCGGCGAACCGCAATCGCGGCAAAAGCCGCGGCGCATGGTATGGCCGGCGTCGGCCTCGCGCCCGTACCAGGCCGGCTCGCCCTGCTCCAGCTTGAAGTCGGATTCCTTGACCAGCACGGCCGGGAAGAAGGCGCTGCCTGTTGCCTGCTGGCAGTGGCGGCAGTGGCAGTTACCCATATAGCGGGCAGGTCCGGACGAATTGTAGCGGATCGCGCCGCAGGCGCAGCCGCCGCTGAAGGTGTCGGGCATCTTGTCGTTTCCTCCTTGTCCGGGTTGCGGTTGTTTGCGCTGGCAAGACTAGGCTTGCGGCAGCAGGACGACTGAGCCGGTGGTCTTCGAGGCTTCGACCGCCGCATGTGCGGCGGCCACCTCGCGCAGCGGCCAGGTGTGGTTGACGTTGATGGTGACACCGTGGTTCAGCACTGCGTCGAACAGGTCGGCGGCGCCTGCGACGATGTGCTCGCGCTTCGCCATGTAGTGCATGATCGCCGGGCGGGTCACGAAGAGCGAGCCGCGCCGGCCGAGATCGACGACGTTCACGTCCGGCGGCTCGCCCGAGGCATGCCCGTAGCTCGCCATCATTCCCAGGGGACGCAGGCAGTCGAGCGAATCCATGAAGGTGTCCTTGCCGATGGACTCGTAGACGACCGGGACGCCCTCCCCATCCGTCACCTCCTTGACCACGTCGACGAAACTCTGCGCCGAACGGACGACCGGATGGTGGCAGCCATGCGCGGCGGCGAGCTCCGCCTTCTCCGGCGTGCTGACGGTGCCGATCACCGTCGCGCCGATCGCGTTGCACCATTGGCACAGGATCAGGCCCATGCCGCCGGAGGCCGCGTGCACGAGGACGACGTCGCCGGGCTGCACTGCATAGGTCCGGCGGATCAGGTACTGCGCCGTCAGGCCCTTCAACATCATGCCTGCCGCGCGGATGTCGTCGATCTGCTCGGGCAGCTTCACGCAGCGGTCGGCGGGATAGCAGCGCGCCTGGCTGTAGGCGCCGTGCGGCGGATAGGCATAACCGACCCGGTCGCCGGGCGCGAAGTCCTGTGCGTCGGCACCGACGGCCTCGACGACGCCCGCGGCCTCGAAGCCCAGTACCAGCGGCAGGTGCGGGACTGGCCACGGGTGCGGCATGCCGCGTCGGTGGTAGGTGTCGACGTAATTGACGCCGACGGCGCCGTGCCGGATGCGCAACTCGTGCGGCGCTGGCTCGCCGACCGGCCATTCCTCCCACCGGAACACGTCGGGCGCGCCCTTGGCGTGTATCACCGCCGCCATGTTGGCCATGAGACCCTCCGAACGAGCTAGACGAGCACCTGGGTTTCCGCCTCGTCGCCGAGCTCGACCAGCTTCAGGCCGTCGGGCGTGGTCTCCAGCACGGTGACCGAGCAGTTGTTCGGGTGGAAGCCGATCACGCGGTCGTCGCCGGTGGCGACGCTGACCGCGGCGTTGATGGCGACGAAGTGGCTCACCACCACGGTGTTCTCGGTGCATTGCATGAGGCGGGCGGCGACCTGGTCGCGCCAGCTGCGCAACGCCGGCTCGACGCCGACCCAGTGCCGCTTCATGGTCCGGCGCAGCCAGGCGACGCGCTGGCGCCCGTCCGGCTCGGGCGAGGGCACCTCGGCGACGGCGTCCTCGACAACCGCCTCGACCTCCCAGCGGTGTTCCAGCGGCAGCGCGGTCTCGCGGCAGCGACGCAGCGGGCTGACCAGGATCGGCAGCGGGCCGAGCGCGGCCAGCTTCACCGCCATGTCGACGGCCTGCGCGCGGCCGTTGTCGGACAGGCCTGGGTCCGGGTCGTCGCCATAGGCCGCGGCGGCGTGGCCGTGGCGCACCAGGTAGAGTCGGGCCATCAGTTCGGGGCCATCAATACATGGTCTTGCTGTAGGCGTCCTCCAGACCCTTATCCAGGTCCGCCGCCGCCGGCTCCAGGGCGAGCTGGTCCTTCAGGATCTGGCCCAGGGTCGGGAAGTCGCGCTTCTGCAGCTTGTAGTCGTCCTGCCACAGCTTGGAGCGGCGCAGCGCCTTGGCACAGTGCAGGTAGGCCTCGTCGACGTGCACCAGCAATGCCGATTGCGGCACCTTGCCTTGCGCCGACAGTTCCTCCAGCCGGGCCGGATCGGAAACGATCTCGGCGCGGCCGTTGATGCGCAACGTCTCCTCGATACCGGGGATCATGAACAGCAGGCCGATGTGCGGGTTGGCCAGCACGTTCTGCAGCGAGTCGAGCCGCTTGTTGCCGGGCCGGTCGGGGATCAGCAGCGTGGCGTCGTCGACCACCTGCACGAATCCCGGCGCGTCGCCGCGCGGGCTCACGTCGGCGGCGGCGCCGGCCTGCGACGATCCCAGGCACAGGAAGGGCGACATCGAGATGTAGTGCTTGCAGTGCTTGTCGAGCTTCGGCAGCGCCTTCTGCACGGCGCGCGGGCTGGGCTCGCCGTAGCGGTCGCGCAGCGCTTCGGTGGTCTCGATGCGGCTGTCGGTCGCGGGCTTGTGGTCATCCATCGGGCGGCTCCTATACGGTCGCGGCACTGTATCAGAGCTGGCCCGGCCTGTGGTATCGAGCATGCAAAGAACGCACGAGGGAGCGACGCCATGTCAGACAGTCTGGTCAGTGTCAGCAAGCGCGGCCGCATCGCGGTCATCACGGTGGACTATCCGCCGGTCAACGCGCTCGGCGCCGGCGTGCGCGACGGTCTGGCCGCCGCGATCCAGCAAATCAACGGCGACGGCGACGTGGATGCCGCGGTGCTGATCGGTACCGGCCGGACCTTCATCGCCGGCGCCGACATCCGCGAGTTCGGCAAGCCGATGACCGGCACGCCGCTGAACGACGTGAACCGCGCCATCGAGACCTGCGCCAAGCCGGTGGTCGCCGCGATCCACGGTACGGCACTAGGCGGCGGTCTGGAAGTGGCGCTGTCGTGCCATTACCGCGTCGCTGTGGCGAAGGGCCTGGTCGGCCTGCCGGAGGTCAAGCTCGGCATCCTGCCCGGGGCGGGCGGCACGCAACGATTGCCGCGCCTGGCCGGTATCAAGGCGGCGCTGGACATGATCACCACCGGCAAGTTCGTGCCGGCGCCGAAGGCCAAGGAACTCGGCATCGTCGACGAGGTGGTCGACGGCGATCTACTGGACGGTGCGGTCGCCTATGCCGAGGACGTGGTGGCGAAGGGGGCGGCGCGCCCGATGGCGCGCGACCTGCCGGTCGAGGCCGATCCGGCCGCGTTCGAGGCCGCGCGCAAGGCCATCGCGCGCTCGGCGCGCGGCTACCTGGCGCCGTGGAAGTGCATCGACGCGGTCGAGGCGGCGGCCACCTCGGCCAGCTTCGACGAGGGCCTGGCGCGCGAGCAGGCGCTGATCCAGGAATGCTTCGCCTCGCCGCAGTCGAAGGCGCAGATCCACACCTTCTTCGCCGAGCGCGAGGTGGCAAAGATCCCCGACGTGCCGGCCGACACGCCGAAGCTGCCGATCAGGAAGGCGGCGGTGATCGGCGCCGGCACCATGGGCGGTGGCATCGCCATGAACTTCGCCAATGCCGGCATCCCGGTCACCGTGCTGGAGGTCAGCCCGGAAGTGCTGGACAAGGGCATGGCGACGGTGCGCGGCAACTATCAGGCCACGGTCGACAAGGGCCGGCTGCCGCAGGCGACGATGGACAAGCGCATCGGTTTGATCTCGTCGACCACCGAGTATGCCGACATCGCCGACGCCGACGTGGTGATCGAGGCGGTGTTCGAGGAGATGGACATCAAGAAGCAGGTGTTCGGCAAGCTCGGCGAGGTGATGAAGCCCGACGCGATGCTGGCCTCGAACACCTCCACGCTCGACATCGACCAAATGGCGCAGGCCAGCGGTCGGCCGGGGCAGGTCATCGGCATGCACTTCTTCTCGCCGGCCAACGTCATGCGCTTGCTGGAGGTGGTCCGCGGCAAGGACTCGTCGCCGCAGACCATCGCCACCGCGATGGGCCTGGGCAAGGCAATGGGCAAGGTGTCCGCGCTGGTCGGCAATTGCGACGGCTTCGTCGGCAACCGGATGCTGCACGGCTACCTGCGCGAGGCCAACTTCCTGATCGAGGAGGGCGCGAGCCCGCAGGACGTCGACCGCGTGGTTTTCGACTTCGGCTTCCCGATGGGGCCGTTCGCGATGTCGGACATGGCCGGGCTGGACGTCGGCTGGCGCGTGCGCAAGCGCAAGATGGCGGAGCATCCGACCAATCTGCGCTATTCGCCGGTGGCCGACCGGATCTGCGAGATGGGCCGCTTCGGGCAGAAGACCGGTGGCGGATTCTACGACTATCCCAACGGTCGAACGCCTGTGCCGAATGCCGATATCGAGAAGCTGATCGTCGATACCGCGGCCGAGCTCGGCATCGAGCGGCGCGACGTCTCCGACGAAGAGATCCTGAAGCGCTGCATGTATCCGCTGATCAACGAGGGCGCGAGGATCCTGGCCGAGGGCATGGCGCTCAGGCCGTCCGACATCGACATCATCTACATCTATGGCTACGGCTTCCCGCCCTATCGCGGCGGGCCGATGTTCTGGGCCGACCAGGTGGGGCTGAAGACGGTCTACGACGACATCCTGAAATTCCAGGCCGAGCACGGCGACTACTGGGAACCGGCGCCGCTGCTGGCGGAGCTCGCCCAGGCGGGCAAGTCGTTCGCCGACTGGGGCCGGTAGCCAGCTTGCCGACGCGTCCCACAGTTTCTTGGCGACAGGCGCGCGCCTGATCTAAGATCGCGCCAACGCAAACCGGACGGCCCGCGATGCTGCCGCAGTGTCGCGGGCTGATTCCTTAAGTTCCTGGGAGGAGACCAGAATGAGCTCAGAAAAGAAGATCGTCAGCCGTCGTGCCGCGCTTGCCGGCGGTGCCGCCGTCATCGCCGCGCCGGCGATCATCGGCCGGGCGCACGCCGCCGCCGAAGTGACCTGGAAGGTGCAGTCGCACTGGCCGAAGGCGTCGGCTTCCTATGGCGACAGCCTGCAGATTATCGCCAACGAGCTGGAGGAGAAGACCAGCGGCCGCTTCAAGCTGGAGTTGCACGGCGCCGGCGAGTTCGCCAAGGGCGGCGAGATCTTCAACATCGTGCGCCGCGGCGTGGTCGAGATGGGCACCATCTCGCCGGGCTACATCCAGGGCGAGGCGCCGACCGCCGGCCTGGCGCTTGGCGTGCCCGGCACCTTCCGCGAGGTCTGGGAGTTCAACCACTTCCTGAAGAACATGGGCTTCGAGGACCTGTTCAACGAGGACCTGGCCGCACACGGCGTGGTCAGCCGCGCGGAGAAGGTCTACCCGACCGAGCTGGTGGTCTCGAAAGAGATCAACAGCGTCGATGACTTCGCCAAGCTGAAGCTGCGCTCGTCCGGCAGCTACCTGAAGTACCTGGAAGCCGCCGGTGCGTCGCCGCAGTACATCGCCGGTCCGGAGCTGTACCAGAGCCTGGCCAGCGGCGTGGTCGACGGCGCCCACTGGGGCGCCGCGCAGGGCGCGCTGTCGATGAGCCTGTGGGAAGTCGCCAAGTTCCACATGAAGCCGACCATGGGCCTTGCCATGGACACGCTGATCATGAACCAGGGCGCGGTCGACAAGCTGCCCGACGATCTGCGCAAGGAGTTCTTCGCGCTGCTCGACGCGCGCTTCTGGAAGCGCTCGACCGAGTATCAGTACAAGGAGAAGGTGGCGCTGGCGAAGGGCGTGGCGGAGCAGAGCGTCAAGGTGGCGCAGTTCCCCGACGCGGTGCTGGCATCCTTCTCCGAGGCGTCGTCCGCGATCCTGGCCGAAGAGCGCGGCAAGGGCGGCAACGCCGAGAAGGCAGCCGACATGCTGACCGACTTCCTGAAGGTGCTCGGCTACGTCTAGCCACTAGCAACTGTTCGCGACGATGACGTCGCGGTCCGGCATCTGATCCGAGCGGATCGGACGCCGGACCGTGACGCACCGCGTCGCGCACCAGCCAACTTCGACCTCGATTGGAGAGACGATGGGCGCCCTGACCGCCTTCGCGCGCGTGGTGACGACGACGAACGCCTGGATCGGACGGGCGGTGAGCTACGTCGTGCTGATCCTGTTCATCCTGCTGCTGGGCGACGTCGTCATGCGCTACCTGACCGAGAGTCCGATCTCCTGGTCGGCGCAGGCCTCCAAGCTGATCTTCGGCGTCTACGCCATCATCGGCGGCGGCTACCTGCTGGCCCGGCGCGACCACGTCAACGTCGACCTGTTCTACGCCAGTTTCTCGCCGAAGCGGAAAGCGCTGGTCGATATCCTGACATCGTTCCTGTTCTTCCTGTTCCTGGGCGTACTGATCATAGAGAGCTGGTCGCTCGCCTCCGATAGCGTGGCGCGCATGGAGGTCAGCTACGAGACCACCTGGCGGCCGTGGGTCTGGCCGTCGAAGTGCATGATCGTGGTGGCCGCGGTGCTGCTGCTGCTGCAGGGCATCATCAAGCTGGCCGCCGACATCATGATCCTGATGGACATCGACGTGGACGAGAGCGTCTTCGGGCCGATCCACGACGGCGAAGGGGCCCAGGACGAAGGGGTCCAGGTCTGATGTACGAGGCGCTCTCGATCGAAGTGCTGACGGTCCTGTTCTTCGGGCTGCTGTTCGCTTTCATCATGCTCGGCGTGCCGCTGACCTTCGTGCTCGGCGGCCTGTCGGTGATCTTCCTCTACTTCGAGCAGGGGCCGATCGCCTTCTACCTGATCGCGTCGAAGATGTGGGACCTGATGGAGACATCGTCCCTGATCGCGATCCCGCTCTACGTGTTCATGGCGATGCTGCTGGAGCGATCCGGCGTCGCGCACGACCTGTACCGCATGATGCACTTGTGGTGGGGCGGGCTGCGCGGCGGCCTGGCGATCGGCACGGTGGCGATCTGCACCATCTTCGCGGCGATGTCGGGCATCTCCGGCGCCGCGGTGGTCACCATGGGCACCATCGCGCTGCCGCAGATGCTGGAGCGCGGCTATGACAAGCGGCTGGCGCTGGGCGCGATCAACGCCGGCGGCGGCTGGGGCATCCTGATTCCGCCTTCGATCCTGATGGTGCTGTACGCGCTGATCACCGAGGTTTCGGTCGGCAAGCTGTTCGCCGCCGGCGTGTTCCCCGGCCTGCTGCTGTTCGGGCTGGTGTCGATCTATATCGGCGTGCGCTGCTGGTTCCAGCCGCACCTGGGGCCGACGCTGCCGGCGTCGGAGCGTGGCGACTGGGGCGAGAAGCTGCGGGCGCTGCGCGCGGTGTTCCTGCCGGTGTTCATCATCTTCATCGTGCTGGGCGCGATCTTCGCCGGGCTGGCCACGGTGACCGAGGCGGCCGCGGTCGGCGTGTTCGGCGCCCTGGTGGCCAGCGCGGTGAACCGCCGGCTGAGCTGGGGGGTGATTTCCGAGGCGGTGCTGCGCACCTTCCGGCTGACCACGATCATCACCTGGATCGTGTTCGCCGCGCACGCCTACTCCACGGCCTACACAGCGATGGGCGCGGAGGCGTTCATCACCGGCATCACCGAGCAGATCCCGGGCGGCAAGTGGGGCGCGCTCGGCTTCATGATGTTCGTGCTGTTCATCCTGGGCATGGTGCTCGACCCGGTCGGCATCATGCTGATCACCCTGCCGGTGTTCCTGCCGCTGGTGAAGCTGCACGGCTTCGACGAGGTCTGGTTCGGCATCCTGTTCGTGGTGATGATGGAAATCAGCTACATGACGCCGCCGTTCGGCTTCAACCTGTTCTACCTGAGATCGGTGGCGCCGCCGGGCGTGACGATGAAGGACATCTACTGGTCGGTCGGCCCCTATACCGTGGTCGAACTGACCGGTCTGTTCATCATCGTGCTGTTCCCGGCGATCGCGCTGTGGCTGCCGGAGTACCTGTTCTCGGCGCGGTAGGCGCCGCCTACAGGTCGGCGACGTCGATCAGGATGTTGCCGAGCGGGCCGCGCTGCTGGTGTTCGTGGGCGGCGCGGATGTCGGCCAGGGCGTAGCGCGGGCCGGGGAACGGGTCGATCTCGCCGTCGGCGTACCACTTGTGCAGGTCGGTGATCGCCGCCTGCTTGGCGGATTCGGGCATGTTGAACACCAGCACGCCGCGCACGGTGATGTTCTTGAACATCAGCGCGCGGAACGTCACCGGCGTCTCGGGTTGCGAATCCGACGAATAGCCGGCGATGGCGCCGTTCACCTTCAGCACCGCCAGCGAGGTTTCGTAGTTGCCGCCGAAGTCGACCTCGACGATGCGGTCGACGCCGGCGCCATCAGTCAGTTCCATAATCCGGGCGGCGACGTCTTCTGTTTTGCGGTCGATGGTGGCCGTCGCGCCCATCCGCTCGGCCACGCCGGCTTTCTCCGCCGAGGAGACGGTGGACAGCACGCGGGCGCCGCCGAGGCGGGCGAACTGGATCGCGTAGGCGCCGACCGCGCCGGCGCCGCCGGTGACCAGGACGGTCTGGCCGTTGACCGGTCCGTCGGCGAAGACGGCGCGATGTGCGGTGAGCGCGGGAATCCCGAAGGTGGCGCCGGCGGCGAAGTCGGCGCCGGACGGCAGGATCACCGCGCGGTCGGCCGGCACGGTGCAGAACTCCGCCGCGGTGCCGTTGGTGCGGTGCCAGAAGGCCTCGTAGACCCAGACCGGCTGGCCGACCCGGGCGCCGTCGACGCCTTCGCCGACCGCTTCGATGACGCCGGCGCCGTCGAAATGCGGCACCACGTCCTCGCTCAGCGGCTCCGGACCGGCCGAACGGCGCTTGTAGTCGACCGGGTTGAGGCCGGAAACGGCGATGCGGACCTGGACTTCTCCGGCGGCCGGCGCCGGGACCGGCTTGTCGCCGATCTGCAGAACCTCCGGGCCTCCGAACTCAGAATACCAGGCTGCCCGCATCGGCCGTTCCTATCGTGTGGTTGGTCTACCGGGCCGCGACCTGACCCGTGCGGCCGGCGAACCAGCTCTTGATCGCGCTGCCGGCGCGGTTGGCCATGGCCGTGAACACCTTGGCGCGCTCGCGACGGCCGGCGGCGATCGCCGCGTGGACATCGTAGACAGACAGCCTGTTGCGGTCCATCGCGGAGGAGTAGGCGCCCACATAGGGCTCGAAGGTGCGGTTCTCGTACATCTCATGTTCCTTTCGGGTGGTCCGCGAGAAAGCTGGACCAGTTAAGATTTTATGACCAAGCTGTTGACGAGGCGGTTTGCGCTCTGTTGGCCTGACCCTAAAATGTGGGCAGGTGTCGCACTGCACAACCGAGAAGTTCTTGTGTATCGCCTAAGAAATTCTATGTTGAGTGGGAAATGAGCGCGATGCTTCCTCCGTTGAACAGTTTGCGGGCCTTCGAGGTCGCCGCGCGGCACGTCTCGATCGCCAAGGCCGCGGCCGAACTGAACGTGACCCCGGCGGCGGTGAGCCAGCAGATCAAGCAGCTCGAAGACCGGCTGGGCACGGCGCTGTTCCACCGGTTGAACCGTCGGCTGGTGCTGACCGACCAGGGCCGGATGCTGCTGCCTGGGCTCAGCGATGGTTTCGGCCAGCTTGCCCGCGCGGTGGAGGACGTGCGCCAGCACGTCGAGAACGGGCCGTTGAACGTGAATGTTTCCCCGGCCTTCGCCGCGAAGTGGTTGCTGCCGCGGCTGGACCGCTTCTACGCCAAGCATCCCGACATCGATGTGCGGGTGACCGCGGCAATGGGACTGGTCGACTTCGATAGCGAGCCGGTCGATCTCGCGGTGCGCTTCGGCACCGGCGATTATCCCGGCCTGACGGCGGAGTTCCTGCTCGGCGACGCGGTCTTCCCGGTCTGCGCGCCGCGCCTGCTGGACGAGGGCGAGCACCCGCTGACCTGCCCGGAAGAGCTGCGATTTCACCGCCTGATCCATGACGGCAGCGCCAATATCGGCGTCACCGTGCCGGACTGGCGGATGTGGCTGCGCAGCGCCGGGGTCAAGGACGTGAACCCGGACAGCGGCCTGACGATGACGCCCTGGGCGCTGGTGGTGCAGGCGGCGATCGACGGTCAGGGTGTGGCGCTGGGCCGGGCGGCGCTGCTTGGCGACGATATCGAGAAGGGTCGGCTGGTGCGGCCGTTCGAGCTGTCGCTGGAAGTGCCGTTCGCGCACCGGCTGGTGTATCGCGACGGCAGCCTGGAACGGCCGAAGCTGCGTGCCTTCCGCGACTGGATGATGGCCGAAACGGCGGCGCAGCGCGAAACCGACGGCCTGGCGCAGGGCGGCGGCTAGATGTCTGCGACCACCGGCAGGTGATCGCTGGCCCGGCGCGCCAGGGCGCCGCGATGGGCGCTGATCGCCGGATCGAACCGCCCGGACAGCACCACAACACGATCCAGCGCCAGCAGCGGCAAGCGCGCCGGGAAGCTGGCCGGTCCGGGAAGCTTGCGACCGGTCAGCGGCCGCAAGCTCGGCGCCCCGGGCATCCAGTCGTTCAGATCGCCCAGCAGCAGCGTCGGCTTGTCGTCGAGCAGCGCCGCGATGCGCTCGACCTGGGCGCGCCGTTCGCGCGGCCTCAGGCCCAGGTGGGTGACCAGCACCCGCAGGTCTCCGTCCGGCCCTGCGAGGTCGGCGTCGATCACGCCGCGCGGCTCGCGTCTGGCGACCGAGATGTCGTGCCGGCGCAGCGTCCGCACTGGCCAGCGGGTCAGCAACAGGTTGCCGTAGTGGCCGCGGTGGTCGCGCAGGTTCGGCCCGTCGACCGCCGCGTAGCCCGGCAGGTGGTGCAGCACCTCGTAGGGCGACGCGCCGTCGGACGGGACGTCGTCCCAGTCGACCTCCTGCAACCCGATGACATCGGCCTCCAGCGCGGCGATCACCCGCGCGATGCGGTGCGGGTCGCGCGCGCCGTCGGCGCCGACCGCGCGGTGAATGTTGTAGGTGGCAAGGCGCACGCTTGGGCCTAGTCGGTGCCGGTGTCCGCGGCGCGCCAGGCGACCAGGCGGCGCCAGGCCCAGATCCCGGCGAGGGTGATCACCGCGACGATCCCGGCCAGTATCGCCAGCTTGGCCGGCGACGGCGCGCGCAGCACTTCGCCGACCTGGCCGGCGAAGACGGTGATGGCGACGATCCCGGGCGCCATGCCGTACAGGCTGCCGAGCAGGAAATCGCGGAACCGCAGGTGCGAGGCGCCGGCCACCATGTTGATCACGGTGAACGGCGCGATCGGCAGCATCCGGATCAAGGTCATCGACAGCACGCCGCGTCGGGCGAGCTGACGGCTGATCCTGTCGAGCCGGCCGCGCAGCAGGCGCCGCAGTCCGTGGCGGCCGAGCAGCACGCCGGCACCGTAGCCCGCGACCGCGCCGGCCATGGCGCCGCCCAGAGCCACCGCGACGCCGGAGATCGGGCCGTAGAGCAGGCCAGTGGCCAGGATCAGTATGGTCACCGGGAACATCACCAGGCCGCCGACGACGAAGGCCGCCAGCACCGCCAGCGTCACCATCCAGTCGCCGCGCAGCCGCGAGAGCTGCGCCTCAAGCGCCGCCGGGTCGGCGAGTTCGGACAGCGGCCCCCAGCGCCACGCGGCCGCCAGGCTCAGCAACAACGCGACCACGATCGCCAGGCGCAGCAGCGTGCCGCGCAGGCTGCGCCGGTCGCCGCTGCCGCTGGCCATCTCGTCGGCCATGCGCTCCATCTCGATCGGCTGGTCGGGGTCGAGCCATTTCGTGTCGGCGAGGTCGGCTTGCGGCGGTGCCGGGCGCAACGGTGCCAGGTGCCGGCCGGACTCGTCGTTCAGCAGCTCGATCGCCGCGATCAGCGAGGGCTGCTCGCGGCGCGCCGCCGCCACCGTGTCGGCGTCGGTGCCGAGGTGTTCGGCCAGCAACCGGTGGCACAGGTGGGCGGCCGCGGCGGCTTGTTCGCTGCCGGCGGCGGTCTCGATGTGGATGTCACATTCAGAGTCCAGGCCCATCGAACGGTTCGCCAGGTTGGCCGAGCCGAGCCGGATAATGCGGTCGTCGACGATCATCAGCTTGGCGTGGACGTGGATCGAAGAGTCGTTGTCGTGCGGCGAGAACACCGCGAAACGCCCATGGGCGTCGGCCTGGCGCAGACGGTCGATGGCGGCGGCCTGGCGTCGCACGATGGCGACCTCCTCCAGCCAGCCGTGCGCGCCATGCGGCAGCACCATGACGATCTCCGGGCCGTCAGGTGCGTCCAACCGGTCGAGCAGCGCGGCCAGGATGCGCTCGGCGGTGAGATACTGGTTCTCCAGATAGATCGTGTGGCGCGCGGCAGCGATGACATCGAGGTACAGCCGCTCGACCTCGCGCACCGCGGCGAAGCCCTTCCAGGACGGATAGGTCCGCGCTACCGCGACCTCGACGTCGTTCAGAGCCGGGTCAAGCTCCGGTGGCCAGGGATCGCCGCCGGGATCCGGCGGCGGCAGCCGTTCGCCGGTGGCCCGATACCAGCGTTCGCGCGCCACGGCGCCCAACGTCGCCGCCACATCGCCTTCGAGGGCGGCCTGAACGTCGTGCTGCGGCTCGTAGGTGGTGCCGTCGGGGTTGCGTCGGCGCGGATCGTCCTTTGCGTGGCGTTGGTCATCGAGCCGGTTGTAGGTCAGGTCGATGCCGCCGACGAATGCCATCGCGTCGTCGATGATGACGATCTTCTGATGCTGCGAGCCGCCGACCGGGTAGCTGGCGTCGAGCGCGAAGCGGACCTTGTTGCAGGTGAACCAGTCGAAGGCGAGCGTCGGCACCCATTGCCGGTCGACCGCGTAGAGCAGCGGCGAATCCCAGTTCAGCACGTACACGGTCGGGCCGTCCGGCGCGGACGCGACATTGTCGAGCAGGGCGGCCAGAAAGTGCGGTCCCGGGCCGCTGCGGTCGAAACCGAGGGGCGTGCGGCTGTGAACGTCCCAGCCGATGATGAAGATCGAACGCCGGGCGCGTCGGACAGCCGCCTTCAGCGCGCGGTAGTAGGCGTCCGAGTCGATCAGGAACGCGGCGCGGTCCGCTGCCGCGACGCGGAAACAGTTCTCGCCCTCGACCGCGATGGCGCGGTCGCCCATATCGCCTCCCTGCGCTGCCACCGCCGTACCATAGCAACTACGCAGATCGGTTTGGGTTTCCTTGTCGCGCGTTAAAACGCGAAGTCGTCGGCACCGAGGGTGCTGGCGGCGATGTCGCTCAGCAAGACGGCGAGCGTCGGGGCGTCGCCTTCGGCGGCCAGGGTGATGCGGACGCCACCATCGGCGTCGACGATCGTCAGGTCGGCCAGGGCGCCGGCGCCGACGAAGGAAAGACGGTCGGTGCCGATGGCGAAGTCGGCGACCGTGTCGGCGCCGTGGCCGGCGGCGAAGACGAACAGGTCGGCGCCGGTGCCGCCCGTCAGCAGGTCGTTGCCGAGCCCGCCGGTCAGGGTGTCGGCGCCGTCGCCGCCGGCGAGCGTATCGAAACCCTGCATGCCGAGCAACGCGTCGGCGCCGCGGCCGCCGACGATGGAATCGTTGCCGCCCTGGCCGCGCAGGGTGTCGGCGCCGTCGCCGCCGTTGAGCGTGTCGGCGCCGGAATTGCCGTTCAGCACGTCGCCGCCGGTCCCGCCGGTCAACACGTCGTCATTGCCGCCGCCGAACAGCACGTTGTCGCCGGCGCCACCGGTGAGCGTGTCGTTGCCGGACTGGCCGCTCAGCACGTCGTCACCGTCGCCGCCGTCGAGTGCGTCATTGCCGGCATTGCCGAACAGCCGGTCCGCGCCGGCGCCGCCGGCGATGGAATCGTCGCCGGCCTGGCCCCACAGGCTGTCATTGCCGGCCGCGCCGTCCAACGTATCGCCGCCGTCGCCACCGGCCATGGTGTCGGCGCCAGCGCCGCCGACCATGCTGTCGTCGCCGGCCAGCGGCTCGCTTTCGACCTCGGGTTCGGGTTCGGGTTCGGGCTCCGGATCAGCTTCGGACTCTGGCTCTGGCTCAGGCGGCGGTGTCTCGCCGAACGCGAGTTCTTGCGAACCTGCCGAATGCATCACGAAGTCATCGACGCCGAGCTGCGCCGCGGCGATCCCGGTCAACGTGAAGCTGGTGGTTGGCGAGACGCCCTCCGTGGCCAGCGAGACCCGGGCGCCGCCGGCGGTGTCGACGAGCAGCAGGTCGTCGAGCTGTTGCGCGCCGAACAGGGCTAGCCGGTCGAGGCCATCCTCGAAGTCGGCGATGGTGTCGTGGCCCTCCAGCGCCTGGATCTCGAAGTGGTCGGCGCCGGCGCCGCCGGACAGCAGATCGCCGCCGGTCCCGCCCTGCAGCAGGTCGTCGCCGCCGCCGCCATCCAGGCTGTCCACAGCGCTCGAGCCGAAGAGCATGTCGGCGCCGTTGCCGCCCGCCAGCAGATCGTTGTCGTTACCGCCGCGCAGCAAGTCGTTGCCGGCCCCGCCGGACAGTGTTGCCGCGCCGTTCTCGCCGTCGAGCGTGTCATCGCCGTCGCCGCCGTCCAGCAGATCGGCGCCTAAACCGCCGAGTAGCCGATCGTTGCCGGCATCGCCAAATAGCGAGTCATCGCCCTCGCCACCGGCCAGCGTGTCGTCGCCGGCACCACCCTCAAGCCGGTCGCTGCCGGCGTCGCCGACGAGATTGTCGTTGCCCTCGCCGCCGACAAGCAAATCGTCGTCGGCGCCGCCAACCAGCACGTCGTGGCCGGCGCCGCCTTTGAGCGTATCGGCGCCGTCGTCTCCCAGCAGCTGGTCGTTGCCATCGGCGCCTGTCAAAGCGTCGCCGCCAAGACCGCCGAACAGCGTGTCGCTGCCGCCGCCGCCGTCGAGGCTGTCGTTTCCGGTATCGCCTTGCAGCCAGTCGTCGCCGCTGTCGCCGCTCAGCGTGTCGTCGCCGCCTTCGCCGACCAAGGTGTCGCTGTGGTCGCCGCCGGCAAGGCTGTCTGCGCCTGCACCGCCGCGAAGGACATCGTTGCCGCCACCGCCGAACAACACGTCGTCGTCGGTGCCACCTTCAAGCGTGTCGTCTCCGATGCCGCCAGTCATGAGGTCGTTGCCATCGCCGCCACTGAAGTAATCCTCGAACGGGCCGCCGACGAGCGTGTTGTCGCCATCGTCCCCGGTCAGCGAGCCGAAGATCGCCTCGGGTTCGGCCTCGTTCGTGAACGCCTCCGGCAGCAGGGCGAAGTCGTAGAGATTGCCGTTGCTAAGGGCGCTGGCCGGCACGCCGGATAGAAAGATGCTTAGCGTCGGGTTTCCGGCTTCCGCCGCCAACTGGAGCACCACGCCGCCGCTCGTCGGGGTGATGACCAGGTCGCTCAGCTCGTTGACGCCGTCGATCGAAAGCCAGTCATGTGAGGCGCTGAACCCGGTGATTGTGTCCGCGCCGTCGCCTGGGGCGAAGGAAAACAAATCGCGACCGCTGGTGGCGTTGATCAAATCGTGACCCGTACCGCCGAAGACGATCTGCTTGCCCGCGCCGGTCAAAGTGTCGTCGCCTGGGCCGCCGAACAGGATGTCGCTGCCCGTCGCACCGTCGAGCAGGTCGTTCCCGGCCCCACCAAACAGCCAGTCGTTGCCGCCGCCACCATACAGCGTGTCGTCCGTTTCGAGGCCGCGCAGGACGTCGTAGCCGGACGAGCCTTCGAGCGTGTCGCGGCCCTCGCCGCCGATCAGGGAGTCGCTGCCGGTGTCACCAACGCGGTGGCGGTCGACGGTTTCCGGTGTCGGCCGGCCGTAGATCAAATGTGTGTCGCGGCCCGCGACGACGGCGAAGTCGGCGAAGCCGTCATCGTTCACGTCACCAATGCCGTCGATGTCGAGGAACGAGCCACCGCTGCTGATAGCGTCGACGATGTACTCGCCGGATTCCTCGGTGAGATCGGCCAGGTTGAACGATTGCGGGTTGGGGCCGCCAAACACCACGTAGCCGATCAGAGGGTCGTAGAGATTGACGTCGGGCGTCAGCGTCGGCGACCGCAGGCCGAAGACGATGTCGTCGTAGCCGTCGCCGTTGAAATCCCCGATGCCGTCGGTTCGATAGCCGATGCGCGTGCTGTCGAGGTGACCGCTAATGCGGATGCCGGCGGTACCAAGGTCATCCAGCGCGATGTCGCTTGGGTCAGGTGACCCGAACAGCAGGTAGACTGCGCCGACGCCGTCATATGAACGGTTGGAGACCACCACGTCGGCGTATCCGTCACCATTGAAGTCGCCCGCCGCGGCGGCTTCGAGGTAAGCGCTCGATGCGTCGGCTGGGGTGATACGGATTCCTCTTGTCCCGAGGTTCTCCACGTCGACGTCGGCGGTCGTGCCCTGTTCGCCGAAGACCACGAAGGCCTCGCCGACCGCGCTGCCGATGATGTCGTCGATGCCGTCGCCGTTGAAATCGCCGATGCCGTCGACCGAAACGGCCCTTTCGTTGATACGCAGACCCTGGCTGCCGAGATTATCCAGGTCGATGGACGACGGTAGGCCATCTGCCGAACCGAAGATGACGCCGACGAAGTCGTCGTCCGAGTGGGCGTAGAGGTGCGGCACCAGCAAATCGTCGATGCCGTCGCCGTTGAAATCCCCGGCACCGGAGAATGAGTAGGCTACATAGTCGATGCCGATCCGTTTTGAGGCCTCGATGAGAAGACCACCGTCGGGCCCGATACGATTCGGGATGACGTTCGGGTCATCGCTGCCGAAGGCGATGAAGAGGCTTCCGCTCGCATTCGGGGACAGCACGGAGAACCCGACATCGTCCAGGCCGTCGCCATTGATGTCGCCGACGCCGTTCACGAGGTTACCCGACGAGAGGATGCGTTTGCCGCCATCGCCGAGACTGTCGATGTCGGCCTGCGCCGTGACCAGGGTGTTGAGGATGCCGTTACCGCCGTAGACGATGAGGCTGTGCGTGATCGGGTCGGCACCAAACGACGGGGCGGCGACAAACCCGCCCGCGACGATGTCGTCGATGCCATCGCCATTGACGTCGCCGGCGCCGTTGAAGCGCACGAAACCCCAGGTGGTGACGACCGGGCTGGTGAACCCGCGATGGCCGAGATTGCTAATGTCGATCATGCAACCATGCTCCTGCCTTCCCCCGGGCACCGGAGTAGACGCGCTTGGCTAATATTCCGTGAAAATCGGGCGACCGCTGGGCCCCTGGGTTGCGTCGCCGGGGGCGGCGGATTATAGGCTCAGGCGCCGGGGCGTGGGCTCCGATTGGCCATAGAAAGGAACCAGGTCATGGCGTTTCTCGCCGACAGCCTCTCTCGTGTGAAGCCTTCCGCCACGCTGGCGGTCACCGCCAAGGCCCGCGAGCTGAAGGCGAAAGGCATCGACGTCATCGGCCTGGGCGCGGGCGAGCCGGATTTCGACACGCCCGACAATATCAAGCAGGCGGCAATCCGCGCCATCGAGCGTGGCGAGACGAAGTACACCGACGTACCGGGCACGCCGGAGCTGCGCGATGCCGTCGCCGCAAAGTTCAAGCGCGACAACGAGCTGGAATACACGCGCGAGCAGATCATCGTCGGCACCGGCGGCAAGCAGGTGCTGTTCAACGCCTTCGTCGCCTCGCTGAACCCGGGCGACGAGGTGCTGATTCCGGCGCCCTACTGGGTCAGCTATCCCGACATGGTGCTGCTCGCCGGCGGCACGCCGGTGGAGGTGCCGACGACGCTCGCCGACGGCTTCCGGCTGCGCCCGGAGGTGCTGGAGAAGCACATCACGCCCAAGTCCAAGTGGTTGATCTTCAACGCGCCGTCGAACCCGACCGGCGCGGCCTACTCGGTCGAGCAGCTCAAGGCGCTGACCGACGTGCTGATGCGCCACCCGCAGGTGCACGTGATGACCGACGACATGTACGAGCACCTGGTCTACGACGACTTCCAGTTCGCCACCCCGGCGCAGGTCGAGCCCGGCCTGTACGAGCGCACGCTGACCATCAACGGCGTGTCCAAGGCCTATTGCATGACCGGCTGGCGCATCGGCTTCGCCGGCGGGCCGCTGCCGCTGATCAAGGCGATGACCATGGTGCAGGGCCAGTCCACCACCAACGCCTCGTCGGTCAGCCAGGCGGCGGCGGTGGAGGCGCTGAACGGGCCGCAGGGCTTCATCGCGGAGAACAACAAGGTGTTCAAGCACCGCCGCGACCTGGTCTGCGGCATGCTGAACCAGGCGCGCGGGCTGACTTGTCCGACGCCGGAGGGTGCGTTCTACGTCTATCCGAGCTGCGAGGGCGCGATCGGCAAGACGGCGCCGTCGGGCAAGGTGATCGCCAACGACATCGACTTCTCCGCCGAGCTGCTGGAGGCCGAAGCGGTCGCGGTGGTGCCGGGCACGCCGTTCGGGCTGGCGCCGCATTTCCGCATCTCCTACGCCACCGCGACGGAGGCGCTGGAGGAAGCCTGCATCCGCATCCAGCGCTTCTGCGGCTCGCTGACCTGAAGGAATAGCCATGAAAATCGCGGTGATGGGCTCCGGCGGAGTCGGGGGCTATTTCGGTGGCCGACTGGCGGCGGCGGGCGAGGAGGTGCACTTCATCGCCCGGCGCGCGCATTTGCAGGCAATGCGCGAGAACGGGTTGCAGATCTACAGCCCGAGCGGCGATGTGCTGGTGAACCCGGTGAACGCCACCGACGATCCGGCCAGCATCGGGCCGGTCGACGTGGTGCTGTTCGCGCCGAAGCTGTACGACGTGGAGAGCACGGCGGCGCTGTGCAAACCGCTGGTCGGGCCGGAAACGGCGGTGATCTCGCTGCTGAACGGGCTCGACAGCGAGGATCGGATGACGCCGATCCTCGGCGTCGACCACGTCTGTGGCGGCGTGGCGCAGATCGGCTCGTCGATCGAGGCGCCCGGCGTGATCCGCCACGTGTCCGCCGGCTTCGCCTCGATCCAGTTCGGCGAGCTGCCGAGCGGCACCTCGCCGCGCCTGGAACGCTTCCTGGCGGCCTGCGAGGCGGCCGGGTTCGATGCCTTCCTGCGCGACGACATCCGCTACGCGATCTGGCAGAAGTTCATCTTCCTGGCGCCATTCGCCGGCATCTGCTGCCTGGTGCGCAGCCCAGCCGGTGTCGTGCGCGACAATCCGGCGACCCGCGACCTGCTGCGTGAGGCGATTCAGGAGGCCGCGAGCCTGGCTCGCGCCGAAGGTCATGCCTTTCCCGACGACCATGTCGACAACGTCATGAAGATGATCGACGGCCAAACCGGCGTGCAGAAGCCGTCGATGCTGTTCGACCTGGAAAAAGGCAATCGCATCGAGGTCGAGGCCCTGAACGGCCTGATCGCCCGGATGTCCGCCGCCAAGGGCCTGGACGCCCCGGTCAACCGGGTGATCGCGGCTGCCCTGGCGCCTTATGTCGAGGGACCGCCGACGACATAACCCAGAGAATCCCCTTGCGCGGGGTTTCTCTGATTTGAAACGATAACCGTCCGCTTGACGCAGTAACGAGCCCGACGCCACCGGCGAGCGGGCCGCCAGCAGCCAGGGACGGACGCAACATGAGTGAAAGCAAGCCGCAAGGCCCCCGATCCATCGCCCTGATCGGGCCGTACACCAGTGGTAAGACGACGCTCCTGGAGAGCCTGTTGCACGCCTGCGGCGCGACCGGGCGCAAGGGCACGATGAAGGACGGCAATGCCGTCGGCGACCACGGCCAGGAAGCGCGCGAGCGGCAGATGGGCACCGAGCTCAATGTCGCGACCTGTTCGTTCATGGGCGACCAGCTCACCTTCCTGGACTGTCCCGGCTCGATCGAACTGCTGCAGGAGACGCTGAACACGCTGGTCGGCGTCGACGCCGCGGTGGTGGTCTGCGAGGCCGACCCGTCGAAGGCGCTGGCGCTGTCGCCGATGCTGAAGGCGCTGGAGGACATGGGCATCCCGCGGATGCTGTTCGTCAACAAGATCGACAAGGCGGCCGGCGCGGTGAGCGACCTGATCGATGCCCTGCAACAGGTCTCGGGCACGCCGCTGGTGCTGCGCCACATGCCATTGCTGGATGGCGAGACGGTGGCCGGTTATGTCGACCTGGCCAGCGAGCGCTCCTACGTCTACCGCTCCCACGAGCCCTCCGAGGTGCGCGAGCTGCCCGACGAGGCGAAGGACTCGGTCGAGGCGGCGCGCTACCAGATGCTGGAAACCCTGGCCGACTTCGACGACGCGCTGATGGAGAAGGTGCTGGAGGAGGAGTCGCCGGAGAAGCAGGAGGTCTACCGCAACCTGACGCAGGACTTTCAGCAGGGCCTGATCGTGCCGGTGCTGCTCGGCGCCGGCGAGACCGACAACGGTACCTTCCGCCTGCTGAAGGCGCTGCGCCACGAGGTGCCGGAGGCGTCGGTCGCGGCCGAGCGTGTCGGCGTCAAGCCAGCCGGAACCTGCGTCGCCCAGGTGCTGAAGACGTTCCACACGCCGCATGCCGGCAAGCTGTCGGTGGCGCGGGTCTGGTCCGGTACGCTGAAGGACGGCGTCACGCTGAACGACAGCCGCGTCGCCGGTGTCATGCAGCTGCTCGGCGCGAACTCGACCAAGCAGGCCGAGGCGGTGGCCGGCGAAGTCGTGGCGCTGGGCCGGCTGGAGGAGATCACGACCGGCATGACCCTGTCGGACGCCAAGGACGTCGCGGCGCTGCCGCGCGCGCCGCAGCTAGAACCGGTCTACCAGCTCGCGATCCGGCCGGAGAAGCGCGACGACGAGGTGAAGATGTCGGGCGCGCTGGCGCGGGTCGTCGACGAGGATCCGTCGATCAGCTTCGAGCATGTCGAGGCGACGCACGAGCTGGTGTTGCGCGGCCAGGGCGACATCCACCTGAAGCTGGCCTGCGACCGGCTCCGCAACAAGTACGGCCTGTCGGTGGCCACCTCGTCGCCGAAGGTGCCGTACAAGGAAGCGATCCGGAAGGGCGTGCAGCAGCACGGCCGGCACAAGAAGCAGTCCGGCGGCCATGGCCAGTTCGGCGACGTGCATATCGAGATCAAGCCGCTGCCGCGCGGCTCCGGCTTCGCCTTCGAGGACAAGATCGTCGGCGGCGCGGTGCCGCGGCAGTACATCCCGGCGGTCGAGGCCGGGGTGCGCGACTACCTCAACAAGGGGCCGCTCGGCTTCCCCGTGGTCGACGTGTCGGTGACGCTCTACGACGGCCAGTATCACAACGTCGACAGTTCCGAGATGGCGTTCAAGACCGCCGGCCGCATCGCCATGAGCGAGGGCATGCCGCAGTGTCAGCCGGTGCTGCTGGAGCCGATCCTGCACGTCGAGATCGCGGTGCCGAACGAGTTCACGCCGAAGGTGAACCAGCTGGTCAGCTCCAGGCGCGGCCAGTTGCTCGGCTTCGACGCGCGCGAGGGCTGGCGGGGATGGGACGTGGTCAACGCGCACCTGCCGCAATCGGAGGTGCATGACCTGATCGTCGAGCTGCGCTCGCTGACCCAGGGCACCGGCACCTATACCTACAAGTTCGACCGCCTGCAGGAGCTTTCCGGCCGCCTGGCCGACGACATCGTCGCCCAGCACCAGGAAGAGACCGCGCACTAGCGACCCGTTAGAGTAAGTCATCGATACCCACCTCACCCTGTCCCTCTCCCCCTGAAGGGCGGAGAGGGACGAGGCGTCACCAGCCTGTCTGCTCGCTCTCTGCCCCCGGGCGCGGAGAGGGTCGGGGTGAGGTGGGAGAAGCACCGGCGACGCCGGCACCTAGGAGAGCGACATGACCCAATCACCTGAAGCCGCTGTCGAAGCCCTGACGCAGGCACGCCGCAACCACAGCCAGCTCACCGAGTTCGAGGTGCCGGCCGATCTGGCGGCGGCCTACGCGATCCAGGAGGCGGGTATCTCCGCGATTCTGGACGTGACCGGCGGGGGGCATCCGATCGGCTGGAAGTGCGGCGCCACCAACGATGGCGCAATGAAGAATTTCGGCCTCAGCGAGCCGTTCCGCGCCCGCCTGCTGTCGCCCTTCGCCCTCGACCATCCGGCGGTGATCTCGTGGGCCGGCTGCATGACCCCGGCGCTGGAGTGCGAGGTCGCTTTCCGCATGGGCCGCGATCTCGACCCGGCCGACGCGCCGTTCGACGAGGCCACGGTGCTGGCCGCGGTTGACGCGGTGATGCCGGCGATCGAAGTGATCGACTTCCGGGTTCAGGGCGCGCCGGCCAAGGGCGGCTTGGTGGTGATCGCGGATGCCGGCGGCGCCGGCTTCTGGGTGCCGGGCGCGGCGATGACCGACTGGTCCAGCCTCGACTTCACCGCCATCGCGGTGGAGCTGAAGGTCAACGGCGCCACCGCGCAGACCGGCTCGTCGGGCGCCGTGCTGGGCAATCCGCTGACCTCGCTGACCTGGCTCGCCAACGACCTGGCGAAGAAGGGTGTGGCCTTGCGCGCCGGCGAAGTGGTCACCACCGGCACCTGCACGCCGGTGCAGCCGGTGAAGCAGGGCGACGAGGTCGCCGCCAGCTTCGCCGGCCTCGGCGAGGTGACGATCCGCTTCGCCTGAACGACATCGCCGCGCCGGTTCGCCAGGGCGGCAGCTTGGCCGGCAGCGGCCGGTCGGTGTGCGCGCACGGTCAACTGTCCCGGCCGCTACCCGTCGCCATGCGCCGTTGCTACAATCGTTGGATGAACGACAAGTCTCAGCGCCGACTTGCCGCGATCCTGGCCGCCGATGTGGTTGGATATTCGCGTTTGATGGATGCGGAAGAGGCACGAACCCTCGCGGGACTGCGCGCGTTGCGCCAGGAGATGCTGGAGCCTTGCGTCGCGGAACATCGAGGGGCCGTCGTCAAGCGGATGGGCGACGGTTGGCTGGTCGAGTTCGCCTCGGTCCTGGACGCGGTCAACTGTGCCGTGGTGGTACAGCATCGGCTCGCCGAACATGACTTCATCAAGCTCCGCATGGGCATCCATGTCGGCGACATCGTGCACGAGGGGGAAGACATCTACGGGACCGGCGTCAATGTCGCCGCGCGCCTGGAAGCGATCTGCCGGCCTGGCGGGATCTGCATCTCCGACCGCGTGTTCCACGAGGTCAAGCGCAAGCTGGAGGTCGCGTTCGTCGATGGCGGCACGCCGTCGCTGAAGAACATCGAGGATCCGATCCAGGTCTATCATCTCGCCGATGGTGCCGATGAGCCGACTCCCTCCTCTTCGGCCAACGCGAAGGCCGAAACGGTCCAGACAGGGAAACCGCGGGTCGCCGTCCGGGACCTCCAGGCGATCGGCGTGAACGCGGAGTTGGAAGCGCTGGCGCAGGGATTGCGGCAGGGGCTGGTCGACGGACTGGCCAAGAGCACGGCATTGACCGTCGCCGCATCCGAGATCGACGGCTGCGATTTCCTGCTCACCGGTACAGCGCGCGCCGCGGGGGAGCGACTGCGCCTATCCTTCACCCTGACCGACCTGGAGAGTGCCTCGCAAATCTGGTCCGAACGCTACGAGCGTCGGTTGGACGATATCTTCGACCTGGAGGACGAAGTCGCGCAGGCAGTCGTCTATGCGGCACGGTTGCGAATGAAGGCGGCCGAGTCCCAGCTGCTCAGGGATAGGGAAAACGCCGATTTGTCGGTGACGGACCTGCTGACCAAGGCGGCAGGCTACCTCGGACAGTGGATCAGTGAAGGCCCCGCCGCGCTCGATACACTCGCGGTTGCGCTCGAGAAGGCGCCGGAGAATACCATGGCGCACGCCATGACGGCGGGCGCACTGGTGTACATGAGCGACTTCAGCCCGATCGGTCTGTCTCGCGAAAGCAGGGAGCGGATCGAGCTTCATCTGGGCAGGGCGGTCTCGCTACGAGGCGCCGGCTTCTTCGAACATTTGATTAAAGGGATCGCCGAGGCCGACCTGAACCTGGATTTCGCCGAGGCGAAGGTCCAGTTCGAAACGGCGTTGCAGTACAGCCCGGGTCTGATGCCGGCGGAGATCGCGCTCGTCAACGCCAACTGTCATCTCGGCGGCCGCGAGGACGGGCTACAGCGGCTTCGGCATCTGGTCGCCAACGACCGCACCGGTCCGCACCGTTTTCGCCAGGCCCGCGAACTGGCGGTATGCTTGGCGATGTTCGGCCGGGATGCCGAGGCGGCGGAGGTCATGCGCCGGATCGGTGCGCAACAGTCGGACCTGAGGCGCAACCAGCTGATCCTGGCCGCCACGCTGGCACTGGCCGGCGATATCGTCGCGGCCGAGGCGGCCGTGGCCGCGCTGACCGAGGATTTCCCGGACTTGTCCATCTAGACCATGCGACCGATCTCGGTCGCCCGAACGGATGTCCGCGACCGGCTTGCCGATGCGTTGCTGCGGGCGGGGCTACCGGCGGGATAGAGCGCGACGGCGGCGGTGGTTTCGATCGGCGGCGCGTCGGCATCGAAGCCGACGCCGGGCGGATCGCCGCCCTCGGCGACCAGCCGGACCTGTTGCCGCAGCAGGCGGCGCAGCATCGAAGGGCCGCGGTCGGAGCTGGCCAGGCGATCCTCGGAGTGCGGCAAGATCACGCCCTGGCCGACCCTGGTCTACGGGCGTCGATTGACACCGGCGACCGGCAGGGCCTGAAATCGCGGATGTCATTCGTCCTCCCGTCAAGCTGACGTGTCCATCCACCTCGGTATCGACGTCGGCGGCACCAATACCGATGCCGCGCTGCTCGATGGCGGCCGGCTGGTCGCCGGCCACAAGACCACGACCGGCGACGTCGCCGGCTCGGTGGCGGCGGCCGCGCGCGCGGTGCTTGGCGGCGGGGCGCGGCCCGACGCGATCACCATCGGCACCACGCAGTTCGCCAATGCCATCGTCGAACGCCGCCGGCTGAACCGGATCTGCGCGATCCGGCTGTGTCTGCCGGCGACCACGGCGATCCCGCCGCTGACCGACTGGCCGGCCGACCTGATGGAGGCGGTGCGGCCGGTGACGGCGATGGTCGGGGGCTGGAATTCGACAACCGGCCGATCGCGGCGCTGGACGAGGACGCGATCGCCGACGTCGCACGGCGCGCGGCGTCCGACGGCATCACCGCCTTCGCGGTCACCGGGGTGTTCGCCGCGCTGGATGGCGAGATGGAACGTCGCGCCGGCACCATCATCGCCGAACACTGCCCCGGTGCGCGGGTCTCGCTCAGCCACGAGATCGGCCGCGTCGGCCTGCTGGAGCGCGAGAACGCCACCGCGCTGAACGCGACGCTGGCCGACCTGGCGGAGACCGTCGTCGGCGGCTTTCAGCGTGCGGTCGCCGGGCTCGGAGTCGATGCACCGCTCTACCTGAGCCAGAACGACGGCACGCTGATGGCGGCCGATCAGGCGCTCGCCTATCCGGTGCGCACCATCGCCTCGGGACCGACCAACTCGATGCGCGGCGCGGCGCTGTTGAGCGGACTGGCCGACGCGCTGGTGGTCGACATCGGCGGCACCACGGCGGACGTCGGGCTGCTGATCGCCGGCTATCCGCGCGAGGCGGCGACGACGGTCGAGCTCGGCGGCGTGCGTACCAACTTCCGCATGCCCGACGTGCTGTCCATCGGCCTGGGCGGCGGCAGCCGGGTGGCCGACGACGGCGCCCGCATTGGCCCCGACTCGGTCGGCGGCGACCTGCAGCGCCAGGCCCGGGTGTTCGGCGGCGAGACCTTGACCATGACCGATATCGCGGTCGCCGCCGGGCTGCTGCAACTGGGCGATGCCACCAAGGTCGCGGAGCTGCCGGCGGCGCTGGTCGAGGCGGCGTTGGATCGGGCGCGGGCGATGCTGGACGACGCGCTGGACCGGGTGCGGCCGTCGTCGCGGGCACTGCCGGTGGTGCTGGTCGGCGGTGGCGCGGTGCTGGCGGCCCGGCCGCTCGCCGCCGCCGCGTCCTTGCACCGGCCGGAACACGCCGCCGTTGCCAACGCGGTCGGCGCCGCGCTGGCCGAGGTCGGCGGCGAGTGCGAGCGGGTGTTCTCGCTTGAGCAAATCGACCGCGAAGCCGCCCGTGCCGAGGCCGAGCGCGAGGCCGTCGCGCGCGCCGTCGCGGCCGGCGCGGACGCCGGCGACGTGCGCATCGCCGACGTGGAGGAACTGCCGCTGACCTACATGCCGGGCAACGCCACGCGGTTTCGCGTCAAGGCCATCGGGAGGCCGCGCGCGTGAGAGAAATCACCGCCGCCGACATCGACGACATCTGCCTGGGCGCGGCGGTGCTGGGCACCGGGGGCGGTGGCGATCCCTATATCGGGGGCCTTATCACCCGCGCGGCGCTGCGCGACCACGGGCCGGTGAGGTTGCTGTCGCTGTCCGAAGTGGCCGATGACGCCCAGATCGTCACCGTCGGCGACATGGGCGCGCCGACCGTCGGCTTCGAGAAGCTGAAGGCCGAGAACCAGCCGGTCGACGCCGTGCTGGCGCTGCAGAAGCACCTTGGCCGCAAGGTTGACGCGGTGATGCCGTTCGAGGCCGGCGGCAGCAACTCGGTGATGCCGATCTACATCGCCGCCAAGCTGGGCTTGCCGGTTGTCGATGGCGACGGCATGGGTCGCGCATTCCCGGAAATGCAGATGCTGACCTTCTCGGTATACGGCGTGCGGGCCTGCCCGATGGCGCTAGCCGACGAACACGGCAACACGGTGATCCTGGAGGTCGCCGACGACAAGCGGGCTGAATTCATCGGCCGCGGCGTCACCATCCGTATGGGCGCGCGCGCCTCGATTGCCGGCTATGCCATGGACGGCGCCACCGCGCGCCGGGTCTCGGTGCCGGCGACGATGAGCCTGGCGCAGGAGATCGGCGCGGCGATCCGCACCGCCCGCCATGCCGGCGTCGACCCGGTCGACGCCCTGATCGAGATGCTGGCCGGCACGCACTACCAGCACGGCCGGCGCCTGTTCACCGGCAAGATCGCCGACGTGGCGCGCGAGACCCGGGGCGGCTACGCGGTCGGCCGCGTGCGCATCGATCCGCTGACCGGCGACGCGCCGGCGCTGGAAATCACCTTCCAGAACGAAAACCTGGTGGCGCGGCAGGGCGAGCGTCTGCGCGCCATCGTCCCCGACCTGATCTGCATCCTGGATGCCGAACTCGCCACGCCGATCACCACCGAGCGCCTGCGCTACGGCCAGCGCGTCACCGTGCTGGGTATCTCGGCGCCGCCGATCATGCGCAGCGATGCGGCGTTGCAGGCGTTCGGGCCGGCGGCGTTCGGGCTGGACGACGCATTCGTGGCGCTGGAAGCGCTGACATGAAGCGCTGGAACCACGACGAGATGAGGATGCTGTCATGGCCGAACGGCTCGACCTGAAGGCGGCGCGCACCATCGTCGACGCCATGCTGGCGGAAGCGGAGACGCGCGGGCTGAAATTCGCCGCCGCCGTGGTCGACGCCGGCGGCGACCTGATCCACCTGGCACGGATGGACGGCGCCTCGGCGCTGAACGCGCGCATGAGCCACAACAAGGCCTACACCGCGACCAAGTGGCAGCGCGACACCAAGGTCCTCAAGGAACGCCTGTTCGACATGTCGCTGGGCGACGACCGGCGCGAGGTGAGCTGGTTCGGCGACCCGCGCTACACCCCGGTCTGGGGCGGCATCGTGGTACGGGCGCGCGACGGCACCATGCTCGGCGCGCTCGGCGAAAGCGGCGGTAGCCCGGCCCAGGACGAGGAGATTGGCCAGATCGGGGCGCGGGTGTTCGAGCGGCTGTGAGGCCCCTGGCACGGCCCGCTGTGCAGTGCCTCCATTGACACCCCCGACCCGCGCGGGCCAATACATGGACCATGTTCACTGACATCGTGAGTATCGGTCCATGACCGTCGCGCGGCGGGCGCGGCAGGATTGGCAGAAGGAAGCGCGGCGGCAGGAGCTGCTCGACGCCGCCGAGTCGCTGTTCATGAGCGGCGACGGGTCGTTGCCGTCGGTTGCCGCCGTGGCCGGGCGGGCCGGGCTGGCCAAGGGCACCGTCTATCTCTATTTCCGCACCAAGGAGGAAATCTTCCTGGGGTTGCTGGAATGGCGACTGGCGGCGTGGATGGCGGACGTGCGCGAGGCGTTGGCCGGGGCGCCGGTGCCGCCGGACCCGGACGCGCTGGTCGACGCGGTGTGCCGCTACCTGTTCGCCGAGCCGTCGGTGCTGGCGCTGGCCAGCTACGGCAAGTCGACGCTGGAGACCAACGTCGACATGGACCGCTATGTCGCCTTCAAGCGGGTGATGAACGACAACCTCGGCAAGCTCGGGGCGGAGGTGCACCGGCTCAACCCCGGCCTGTCGGTTGACGCCGCGACCCGGCTGCTGCTGCATTCCTATGCCTTCGTGGTCGGCCTGTGGCAGTTCACGGCGGCCTCGCCGGAGCGGCGCGCGGCGATGGAGAAGGCCGGTGCCAGCGCGCTGCAGCTCGATTTCCGCACCGAGGTGCGGCGCGGCCTGCTGGCGCTGTGGCGCGGCACCGCGGCGGAGGCGCTACGCGTTGCGGATTGATCGCATCGCCACTTGATAACTGACCATCGGTCATTTATATCGTCGCCCAAGGCCACCTTGGGAGACGACGGATGCTATCGCTCAACGTCAACGGCGCCCCGCATACCATCGACGCCGATCCGGACACCCCGCTGCTCTGGGTGCTGCGCGACCACCTCAACCTGACCGGCACGAAGTTCGGCTGCGGCGTCGCCGCCTGCGGCGCGTGCACGGTGCATGTCGACGGCGAGGCGATGCGGAGCTGTTCGCTCGCCGCCGGCGACGTGCAGGGCAGCGCGATCACCACCATCGAGGGCCTGGCGCCCGTCGAGGCGCCGCACAAGGTGCAGGCCGCCTGGGTCGCGCGCCAGGTGCCGCAATGTGGCTACTGCCAGTCCGGCATGATCATGGCGGTCGCGGCGCTGCTGGCGGAGACGCCGAAGCCGAGCGACGCGGAGATCGACGCGGCGATCACCAATGTCTGCCGCTGCGGCACCTATGTCCGGATCCGCGAAGCGATTCACCAGGCGGCGGAGGCGTAGCCATGGACAGCAAGCTGTCGCGACGCACATTCCTGGTCGCCGGCGGCGCCGTCGGCGGCGGCCTGCTGGTCGGCTGCTCGAGGGGTGGCGAGGTCTCGCCGCTGGCCGCCGGCGCCAAGCCCGGCGAGGTGGCGCTGAACGCCTGGCTGAAGATCGGCCCGGAGGGCACCTGCACCATCGCGGTGCCGCGCCAGGAGATGGGCCAGGGCTGCTACACCGGCCTGGCGCAGCTCGTGGCCGACGAGATCGATGCCGACTGGGACAGCGTCCGTGTGGAGCAGGCGCCGATCGATGGCGTCTACGCCAACCGCACCATGTTCCTGGACGCACTGCCATTCGACGAGCATGACGACGGCATGGTCGCCAACGGCGCGCGCTGGGCGATGACCCAGTTCGCCGAGATACTGGGCGTTCAGTTGACCGGCGGGTCGACCAGCCTGCGCGACGCCTGGGGCCCGATGCGTCACGCCGGGGCATCGGCCCGCGCGATGCTGGTGAAGGCCGCTGCGCGGCGTCTTGGCGTGCCGGAAGCCGAGCTGGCGACCGAGAAGGGCACCGTGATGCACGCGAAGTCGGGCCAGCGGCTGAGCTATGGCGAGCTGGCGAGTGCTGCCGCCCAGGTGCCGCCGCCGTCCGAGCCGCGCCTGAAACGTCCGGACCAGTTCAAGCTCATCGGCCAGGACGTGGCGCGCGTCGATATCCCGGCCAAGACCAACGGCACCGCGCCCTACGGCATCGACGCCCGGCCCGAAGGCATCATCTACGCGGCGATAGCGATGAGCCCGACCCAGGGCGGCACGGTGCTCGGTTTCGACGATGCCGCCGCGCGCGCCATGAAGGGCGTGATCGAGGTGGTGCCGGTGGCGGACGATGCCGTCGCGGTCGTCGCCGAACATTACTGGCAGGCGCGCAAGGCGGTCGACGCGTTGGCGATCGACTGGGATGCCGGCCCGCACGCGGCCCTGAACGACGCCGAGATCGAGGGCTGGCTGAAGGCCGGCCTCGACAGCGACGACGCCCTTGGCTACCGCGAGGATGGCGACGCGGCCGGCAAGCTCGGCCGGGCCGCGCGAGTGGTCGAGGCGACCTACCAGGTGCCGTTCTTGGCGCACGCGACAATGGAACCGCACAACTGCACCGTGCGGTTCGACGGCGACGGCGCCGAGGTCTGGTGCGGCAGCCAGGGACCGACGGTGGCGCAGTGGGAGGCATCGAACGTCCTCGATCTCGCGATGGACGACGTCATCGTGCACACGCCCTACCTGGGCGGCGGGTTCGGTGGCCGGGCCGAGTTGACAGTGCTGCGCCAGGCGGCGCGGATCGCGATGGCGGTGCCGCGGCGGCCGGTGCAGCTGATCTGGAGCCGCGAGGACGACATGCGCCACGACGCCTATCGCCCGGCGGCGATGGCGCGGCTGCGCGCCGGCCTGGACGCGCAAGGCAACATTTCCGGCTGGCACGCCCGTCACGCCAGCCCGTCGGTGTCGAAGTCGTTCATGGGCCGGGTGTTGCCGTGGGTCGCCTCGGACGGGCCGGACAACTCGAACGTCGACGGCTCGGCCGACCTGCCCTATGCCGTCGCCGACATCCTGGTCGACCACGTCGCGACCGACACGCCGGTTCCGGTCGGCTTCTGGCGCTCGGTCGGCCACTCGCAGAACGCCTTCTTCACCGAGAGCTTTGTCGACGAGGTGGCGCACGCGGCGGGCCGGGACCCGTTCGCGTTCCGCCGCACGCTGCTGCGCGGCAAGCCGCGTTTCCTCACCGTGCTGGAAACGGCGGCGGCGAAGGCCGGCTGGACCGAACCGCTGCCCGAGGGCAGGGCGCGCGGCATCGCGATTCAGAAATCCTTCGGCTCGATCGTGGCGCAGGTCGCGGAGGTCTCGGTCGACGGCGAGGCGGTGAAGGTCGAGCGCGTGGTCTGCGTCATCGACTGCGGCACCGTGGTCAGCCCGGACATCGTGAAGGCACAGATGGAGGGCGGTATCGTCTACGGCCTGTCGGCGCTGCTCTACGGCGAGATCAACGTCGAGCGCGGCGAGATCGTGCAGGGCAACTTCCCGGACTACGAGATGGTGCGGCTGGCGACGGCGCCCCGGATCGAGGTGCACATCATCGCCGACGGTCACGCCCCCGGCGGCGTCGGCGAGCCCGGCACGCCGCCGGTCGCACCGGCCGTGACAAACGCCATCTTCGCCGCCACCGGCAAGCGCATCCGGCAACTGCCCCTGGCGCGCAGCGGTATCGCCATCGGATAGAGCCGGCCATAATCGGCGCCCACCGTGGGAGGGTGCCGGATGAGCTGGGAAGCCGAGATCGAGGAGCTGCGGCGGCGCGAGGCGCTGGCGAAGCGCATGGGCGGCGAGGAGAAGGTCGCCCGGCACAAGAACCAGGGCCGGCTCACGGTGCGCGAACGCGTCGACGCCCTGATCGATCCCGGCAGCTTCCACGAGATCGGCGCCATCGCCGGCAAGGCGACCTACGACGAGGCCGGCAACCTGACCGACTTCGTGCCCGCCAACCTGGTCACCGGGCGGGC
This sequence comes from Alphaproteobacteria bacterium, assembly GCA_040223615.1. GTDB lineage: Bacteria > Pseudomonadota > Alphaproteobacteria > JAVKFY01. The sequence continues at coordinate 20,454 of JAVKFY010000024.1, read as the reverse complement.
CAAGATCGACGGCCGGCCGGTGGTGATCGCCGGCGACGACTTTACCGTGCGCGGCGGCGCGGCCGATGCCGGCATCCGCGAGAAGCTGATCCAGGTCGAGCAGATGGCCAACGAACTGCGCCTGCCGATCATCCGCATGGTCGACGGCACCGGCGGCGGCGGCTCGGTGAAGACCATCGAGACCCAGGGGCGCACCTACATCCCGGCAGTGCGCGGCTGGGAGACCTGCGTCGACAACCTGTCCACGGTGCCGGTGATCGCGCTGGCGCTGGGTTCGGTTGCCGGGCTGGGCGCGGCACGGGTGGCCGCGGCGCACTATTCGCTGATCGTCAAGGACACCGCGCAGATGTTCGTCGCCGGCCCGCCGGTGGTCGCCCGCGTCGGCGAGGACCTGAGCAAGGACGAGCTCGGCGGCGCCGAGGTGCACGCCAAGAACGGTGCCGTCGACGACCTGGTCGCTAGCGAGGCGGAGGCGTTCGAGCGTACCCGCAAGTTCCTTTCCTACCTGCCGCCCTCGGTCTATCAGGTCGCCGACCGCACCGAACCGACGGACGATCCGGACCGGCGCGAGGACTGGCTGATCGATGCGATCCCGCGTGACCAGCGCAAGGTCTACAAGATGCGCCCGATCGTGGAGGCAGTGGTCGACAAGGGCTCGTTCTTCGAGATCGGCAAGCTGTGGGGCCGGGCGGTGATCACCGGGCTGGCGCGCGTCGACGGCTGGCCGGTGGCGGTGCTGGCCTCCGACCCATATCACGGCGGCGGCGGCTGGTCGGCGGCGGCCTCGGAGAAGGTGATGCGCTTCGTCGACCTGGCGCAGGCCTTCCACCTGCCGGTCGTGCACCTGGTCGATATCCCCGGATTCATGATCGGGCGGCAGGCGGAAGAGGAGGCGACGATCCGCTACGGCGTGCGGGCGATGACGGCGGTGTACCAGGCGACGGTACCGTGGTGCGCGATCCTGGTGCGCAAGGTCTACGGCGTCGCCGGGGCGGCGCACCGCCACAACGCGCGTTATGGGATGCGCTATGCCTGGCCCAGTGGCGACTGGGGCTCGCTGCCGATCGCCGGTGGGCTGGAGGCGGCGTACAAGGCGGAGCTGGAGGCCTCGCCGGACCCGGCGCAACGTCTGGCCGAGATCGAGGACCGGCTGAACAAGCTGCGCTCGCCATTCCGCACCGCGGAGACCTTCCAGGTGGAGGAGATCATCGACCCGCGCGACACCCGCCCGCTGCTGTGCGAGTTCGCCAACCTGGCCGCGCCGCTGCGCCGACCTGGCCGACCTTCATTCGGGCTACGGCCGTAGCCGTTAACCCTTTCTCTTACCGATATGTAAACGCGCCGGTGGCAGGCTTGGGACGTTAGCCTTCGACAACGGCAAACCGTCGGCAACGGCGGGTCGCAAAGCCACCGGTCCGGGTTTCCGGACAGCGGAGCCACCGAAAGGAACGCAGATGGAAGTAGCCACCAGCGCTGCCCTCACCCCCTCCGTCACCATTCCGAAGCAGGACAGCGGCGGCCGGGTCGGCCCGATCGAGCCGAAACAGGCCGCCGACGACAGTCGTGCCAAGGAAGACCGCGACGTGAGCGAGGAGCGGGTCCGAGATCAGGCGGAGAAATCCGATGCCGGCCCTGGGGTCGGCGTGAAGATCGATATCACCGCTTGAGCCGGCGACATCAACGGCCGGCGGCGTAGCCCGTTCTTCGCGGGTCCGCGCCGCCGGTCAGCGTCCCCGCCGCCGCGTCGGCCTCGATCATGCAGACCGAGCCGGCGAGCCGGTCCCAGTCGTCGAACCAGTCGACGCCGTGGCCGCGCGCCGCCAGCTCGCGGCCGACGTCGTCGGCAATCCGCCGTTCCAGCTTCAGCAGGCCCTCGCGCGACAGGTGCGGGTCGAACGAGTCCGGGAAGCTGTAGGTGGCGAAACGTGGCCGCTCGACTGCCGCCTGCACGTTGTCGGCCCGGATCACCACGTTGAGGAAACACTGCACCATGGCCTGGATCTGCACGTCGCCGCCCGGCGTGCCGAAGGGCAGGCGCCAGCCGTCCGGCCCGACCGCGATCGCCGGGTTCGGGGTCAGGCGCGGCCGCTTGCCGGGGGCCAGCACCGAAGGGTGGTCGGGCGCGGTCCACGACTGGTTGCCGCGGCTCGAGACGGCAAGGCCGGTGCCCGGCGTTACCGGCGTGTCGTGCGAGGTGTCCGACGGGGTGGCGGAGAATACCATGCCGTCGCTGTCGATGACGCAGGCATAGGAAGTGTCGCGCGGCAGCGCCAGCGCGGCCGGTTCCGGGTCGGGCGCACCGGCGGCACGGGCCGGGTCGATGCGGCGGCGCTGCTCGGCGGCGTAGGTCTCCGACAGCAGCCGGTCGAGCGGCACGTCGACGAATCGCGGATCGCCGTAGTGCGCCTCGCGGTCGGCGAATGCCAGCTTCAGCGCCTCGACGATGCGGTGCGCCCAGTCCGCCGGGCGGTCGGCCAGCCGCGCCATCTCTGCCGGCGGCAGCAGGTTGAGCGTCTGCAACAGCGCCGGGCCCTGGCACCACGGGCCGCAGGCATAGACCGTGCGGTCGCCGTAGGGCGCCGAGACCGGCGGCTCGAAACGGGCCCGGAAGGCTGCGAGGTCGTCGAAGGCGAGCCAGCCGTCCTCGGCCTGCTGGAAGTCGGCGATCATCCGGGCGATGTCGCCACAATAGAAGGCGTCGTGCGCCGCCTGCAGCCCGGCCGCGCGGCCGCCGCCGGCCGCCGCTTCCTGGTCGGCCATGTACTGCAGGGTCGCGGCCAGGTCGGTCTGGCGAAACACCTGGCCCACCGCCGGCGGTTCGCCGTTCGGCAGGTAGATCGCCGCCGACGACGGCCAGCCGGCATAGGCGGCGCGGTTCTTCGTCACCAGTTCGGCCATGTTCGGGTACATGACGAAGCCGTCGCGGGCGTGGCCGATGGCGGCCCGCGCCACGTCGGCGAAGGACATGCGGCCATAGCGTTGCAGCGCGGCGATCCAGGCCGACGGCGCGCCGGGCACGATCGAGCGGCGCACGCCCGGCGGGATCAGCCCGTCGCATTCGCGGCGGAAATAGTCGACGTCGGCGGCGGCTGGCCAGACCCCGAGACCGTCGATGGTGACGATCTCGTCGGCTTTCGGATCGAGGATCATGGTCGGCGCCACGCCGGCCACGTTGACCAGGTCGGACTGCACCACCGCCAGCGTCATGATCGCGGCGACTCCGGCGTCGGCGGCGCTGCCGCCCGCCTCCAGGATCTCGTAGGCCGCCAGCGAGGCCAGGTAGTGGCCGGCGACCGCCATGTGCCGGGTGCCGCGCAAGGGCGGCCGGAACGCTTCGATGGCCATGCGTCTCTCCTCGTTCAGGCCGACCCCGCCAGCCAGGCGTCGATGGCGGCCAGGCCGGCGGTCTTGGCCTCCGCCGGGGCGCCGGAATGGGTGAAGGAGGCGCGGGCCAGGCAGGCGATGCTGTCGTCCGACAGGCCCATTGCGCCGCGGCAGAGCTCGAACTCGTCGACCAGGTCGGGGCCGAACAGCAACGGATCGTCGCTGCCGATGTTGCAGGCCACGCCGGCTTCCAGCAGCGCCGGCAGGGGGTGGTCCTCGATCGAGCGGTAGACGCTGAGCTGCAGGTTCGACGACGGGCAGACGTCGAGGCAGACGTCGGCGCGGGCCAGCCGCTCCACCAGCGCCGGGTCCTCGGTGGCCAGCACGCCGTGCAGCACGCGGTCGGCGCCCAGGTGGTCGAGCGCGCCGGCGACCGAGGCCGGCCCGGCGCCGGGGCTGGGCGCGATCTCGCCGGCGTGCGGCGTGGCCAGCAGCCCGGCGTCGGCGGCGCCGAGCCGGTAGACTTCAGCGAAGGGTTCCGGCGGAAAGCCCTCTTCGGGCCCGTGCAGGCCGAGCGCGACGATGCCGGCATGGCGGCCGGCGTAGCAGGCCATGCCGCTGTCGATCATGTGCGCGCCGTCGCCGATCATCGCCGAGGTGATGCGGGCGCGCCGCAGGCCGTTCTCGACCGGGCGGGAACGGTCGATGCCGGCGACGTAGCCGATGCCGACACCGGTGGCGCGGCTGGCGGCCTGCGCGGCTTCGAGCGCGAACTGCCAGCCTTCCTCCTGGGTCTCGAACAGGCGGTGCGGTTCGCCGTCGCGCAGTTCGCTGTAGCGGTCGGCGTCGAACGACGGCTCGATCCACCACACGCCCTGTGCGGCGGCGTCCTCGGCGACCTCCAGGATCAGGCGGGCCAGGTCGTCGCGGCTGCGCACGCAGTGGCTGGCGGCCCAGTAAACCTGGTTGAAGCCGGCGAAATTCTCGAAGGTCTGGCCGCGGGTGTCGGGCGGCCGTGCCACGCCATAGCGCCGGCATAGCTCGGCCAGCGTGTCGGGACGCATGGCGCCTTCGAGATGAATGTGCAGGTGCGCCTTCGGCAAGGCGCGCAGGTCGCGCTGGTTCACGGTCGGATGGCCTCCCCGCGGCCATCCTGCCCGTACTCGGGCTCGGACTCTAGCCCTGTACCAGACGCAGCGGCGCGCCGCTCTGCACCGGCGTGGCGTCGGTGCGGATGTCGATCAGCCGGCGCAGCATCGCCTCGTCGTCCAGGCTGACGATCTCCTCGCCGAACTTGGCGCCGATCGCCTGGCGGAAGCGGGCGCGCAGCTCGGCCTCCACGCCAGGGCTGGTGTAGCCGACGCGGACGGCGAAGCGGGCCACGTCGTAGACCAGCTCGGGCAGCTCGATGGCCGCGCACAGCGAGCGCAGGCCGTGCGGCCCGGTGTCCTGGATCAGAGCGCGCGCGGCCGGCAGGTCGAGATCGGCGAGCCTGGCGATCGCAGCCTCGAAGAAGCGCATCTTGCCGCAGCATACCGCGCGCAGCATCAGCCGCGCGGTCAGCCGCTCGCGACGCATGAGCTGTTCGGACAGGTCGAGCAGTTCGTTGTCGGTGGCTTGCGGCGAGATCAGGTCGAGCAGCGAGCGTTCGCGGCTCCAGGCGACCAGCTCGTCGGCCTGGTCGTCGCTCATCTGGCCGGATTTGCGCAGCCGGCGACGCATGTTTTCGGCGACGATGGCGACCAGGCGCTCGGTCAGGCGGGCCGGCACCTCGCGGCGCTCGGCCATCGCCTCCATCACCATCTCGGCGCCGGAGAAGAAGTCGATCACCTTGGCGCCGACCACCTCGTCCAGCATCGCGCCGTCATTGCGCATCAGGCTCAGCGCGACGTTCTCGTTGCGGGTCTCGATCAAGGCGTCGCAAACCGGTGGCGTCACCTGGGCGCGGCTGGCAATCGCGATCTGCACCGGTTCGGCGCGGGCGCGCACCAGTTCGATCAGGTCCGCCTCCGCGAACACCAGCGAGGTGTTCAGGATCGGAACGGCGATGTCGTCGATGTCGTTGGCCAGCTTCATCGCAACGTCGCGCGGCAGTTTGGGGTCGTCCTTCAGCGCCTCGCACAACGCCTTGCGCACGCTGACGTCGACGTCGCGCAGCATGGCGCGGATGATCTCGTCGGCCAGCTTTGCCTCGTTCGGGCTCAGGTCGCGGTCGCCCCACAGGCCGGCGATCCGCACCGCCAGTTCCGCCCGCACGTCCGGCGACGGGCTGGCCATCAGGCGTTCGACGTCGGCCTTGGTCAGTCGATCCATGGGTACGCTACTCCGATCTCAAGGCGGTCTGAGACCCCGCCGCATTGCATCAGCATCGCGTTAAGGAATGGCTAATCGTCAGGTCGATGGCCGATGTTTCGGGCGCAGGCGTGTCGCCACGGTGCGTTCCGCGCCGTCCGGCCGGCCAGCCAGCTGCCAGAGCAGCAAGTCGGTGGCGGCGTAGACAGCGATGCCCCAGACGACGGCGAGCGGTAGCCGCACCATCGCCGGCTCGTCCTGCAACGCCTGGTTCAGCCAGAACACGGCGCCATACATCACGGCGCTGGCCAGTAGCGGCCGCGCCAGGGCGCCGAAGACCTCGATCGAGCGCAGCGGCGCGATGCGTGTCGACAGCCACAGGAAGCACGGCAGGCTGGCGCCGAGCACGCCGACCCGGGCGATGGCCATTTCCTCGACTCCGCCGTACCAGACGGCGAGCACCGCCACCGGCATGTAGACAACGATCTCGGCGACGATGATGAGGGCGTAGAGCCGGACGTGGCCGAGCGCGACGAAGAACGGCTGCAACGCACCCGACAGCCCCATCAGCGCACCTGCCAACCCGAGCCAATGCATCAGGGGGCCGACGGCGGTCCACTGATCGCCCAGCAATACCGCGACGATGTCATCCGCGGTCACCGCGATGCCCGTGCCGAGCGGGACCGCCAGCAGCGCCATCATCCGCAGGGTGTCGACATAGGCGCGCGCGATTTCGACCGGCTGCGAGGCGAGCTTGGCGTAGCCCGGAAGCAAGGCGCGGGCCGTCGACCACACCACCTCGACCGTTGGCAGGACGGCGATATCGTTGGCCATGTAGTAGTTGGCAAGCGGGGTGACGCCGGCGACGCGGCCGACCACGAACTGGTCGAATTGGCGGCGAAGGAAGTCGCTCAGGTTGGCGAGCAGCAGCCAGCGCGTGAAACGCCACAGATCGACGATCCGACGCAGGCTCAGCCGCGGCCGATAGGGCTGCATGGCGTAGCTCAGCGCCACCACCAGCCATGGCGCCAGCACCATGCCGATGATCAAAGCCCAGTAGTTGCGTAAGAACGCCGCGGCGACGAGGGTCACGGCAAAGCTGATCACCTTGCGGGCGACCGAGAAGCGGAACTCCTTGGCGAAATCGAGCTGTCGGCGGAACTCGACGACGCCGATATTCACCGCGCCGAGCCCGACGGCGCGCAGCGATAGCACCTGTATCGCCAGCTCCAGCTCCGGCCGGGCGAAGAACGCGGCGACCGCCGGTGCGGCCAGGAAAATCGCGAGGCCGAGTGCGATGCCGACCAGGAGTTGCAGGGTCCAGGCGCTGTCATAGTCCTGGCGCGTCGGTTGCTGCAGCCGGATCACGGCTTGGTCGACGCCGGTCGACAGCAGGATTTCGAGCAGACCGACGAAGACCATCGCCATGGCGACGATGCCGAAGTCGAGCGGCGTCAACAGGCGGGCCAGAATCACCGTGCTGATCAGACCCAGTCCGCGGATGCACCAGCGCATCGCCACCATCCAGGCGGCGCCCCGCACCATGTGGTGACCGATGCTGCGGGCTGAATGCACGATGCCGTCGTCGTTCGGGGGCATGTCAGGCGCCGTCCCTCAAGGCCGGTGGACCGGTCTTGCGCTCGTCCCGGACCGGTTCAATCCGGCCGGCCGTGACTTTCCGCGCAATTGCATTGCCCGAGATTGTCATAATGTAGGAGACTGTAGCCCGGACGCGTTATTTATCTGTGAGCCCTGTGATAGGTAGTTTCAGAGAAGACAAATCCCGAACAAGGGTCGGCGTGCCGAAAAATAGCGCGGCGGAGCGGCATCCTCCACCGGTCGCTCGTCTTCGGCAGCAGTTGCAGGACCCGTGCCGAAATTTCAACGACATTGGCGGCGTACTCTTCGGCGACTGGGTATCGATCTACTTCACTTGGTGCTTCATCCGGTACGGCATCGGCCCGACCCTGGCGAGCTACATGATGCTGGTGTTCGGCATCGGCGGTTCCATCCTGCTGGTCTTTGGCGGTGCGTTCAGCGTCCTCGGCGCGGTGCTGGTTGTCGGCTACTACATTGCCGATTGCGTCGATGGCGAGGTCGCACGCTACCGGGGCTGCGTGAGTTTTCACTGGAGCTTCCACGACCTGTTGTTCGGCATCTATGTTCAGACCGCGTTCTACCTCGGGTTGGGGCTGTATGTGGCACGGGTCAACGCGGAGCCGGCCTATGCCCTGATCGGCGTGGTGCCGGCGATCGCCATTCTGCTGCACAAGATCATGCGCATGGCGCCGCATTTTCTCGTGGTCAGGGAGGCATTCCTGCGCACGCCGGCCGATGGGGCGCGGGTGCGATCCGAGTTGGAACTGGTGCCGCGACCGCGCGCGCCGAAGCCAGCGCCCCGACGTCGCGACGTGCTGCGGCGCTATGGGCTGCCCCTGGGGGTCTGTCGGGCCGTGGTCATGAATTTCGACCTGGCGCTGCTCCTGCTGGTGGCTCTGGCCGTTGCGGATCTGTGGCTGCCGCCAGTCGACGCATCGGGGATCATGATCGACGGCAAGACCGCGTTCCTGCTGTTCTACGCCCTGGCGCGGCCGCTTGATTTGATCTCCAATATCGCCCAGGCGGTCTTCGATGACGGGTTTCGCCGGTCGTCGCGGCACCTGCTGGAGGAACTCAATCAGCCGACCCCACGGGACGAAACGCAGATTATCTAGCGAGCACCGCCTCCATGCCCGCGGCAAGGTCGAGCAGCGTCGCGTCGGCACCGGTCTCGCCCATCAGCATCAGGCCGACGGGCAGCGTGCCGGTTTCGTGGATCGGCAGCGATATGCCACAACGGTCGAGGAAGTTGCCGACCGAGCTGTTGCGCAGCATCGCCATGTTCTGCGTCGCGTAGGCGTCGTCGTCGGCCAGGTCGGCGATACGCGGTGCCACCACCGGCACGGTCGGCAGCAGCATGGCGTCGAACTGGCGCGTGATCGCCGAGGCGTCGGCCTGCAGCCGGCGTCGATGGCCGAGCAGCTCGATATATTCCCAGCCGGTGATCGCGGCGCCGCGGGCGATGCGCCCGGAGACGCGCGGGTCGTAGCCGTCGGCGCTTTTCTCCAGCAGCTCGCGGTGCCAGGCGTAGGCCTCCGAGGCGGCGAAACCGCCCTTGGCGTTGACCGTGCCGAGCTCGTCCAGCGCCGGGATGCGCACGTCCTCCAGCACCGCGCCGGCGGCGGAAAGCCGGTCGAGGGCGGTGCGGTAGGTCTTGGCGACGTGGTCGTCGATGCCGTCGTTGACGAGGTTGGTGATGACGCCGAAGCGCATGCGGTTGGCCGGACGCGGTGCTGGCGCAGCATAGGGCTGCTGCGCGAGAACGGCGTCGAGGCGGGCGCAGCAATCGACCGAGGCGGCCAGGGGGCCGATCGAATCCAGGCTGGTCGACAGCGGCAGCACGCCGTCGATCGGCACGCGCCGCGCGGTCGGCTTCAGGCCGGTGAGGCCGCAAAGCGCTGAGGGGATACGCACCGAACCGCCGGTATCGGTGCCGATGCCGGCGAAGGCCATGCCGTCGGCGGCGGAGACCGCGGCGCCGGAGCTGGAGCCGCCGGGGATGCGCGCGCGGTCGGCCGGATTGCCCGGCGTGCCGTAGTGCGGGTTCATGCCGATGCCGGAAAAGGCGAACTCGGTCATGTTGGTGCGGCCCATCAGCACCGCGCCGGCCGCCTTCAGCCGTGCGATCACTGGGCAGTCGGCGGTCGCCGGGGCCGCATCCTTCAGCACAACCGAGCCGGCGGCGGTGACCTGGCCGGCCACGTCGAACAGGTCCTTGATCGAGATCGGAATACCGTCGAGCGCGGAGCGGGTCCGGCCATGCTGGCGCAAGAGATCGCTCGCACGTGCCTGGGCCAGCACGTCGGCGCGGTCGAAATGGATGAACGCGCGAGCGCCTTCGCCCTCTGGGTCCTCGATGCGGGCCAGCGCGGCCTCGGCCAGTGCCTGCGACGAGGTGTTGCCCGAGGCGAGGTCGACGGCGGCCTGCGCCAGGGTCGGTAGCCGGCTCATGCCGGCGACACCTTCGACCAGGGCGAGGGAATGTAGGCGGCGCCGGAGAAGCTGCCGTTGGCCTCGCGCGCGGCCAGGTTGGGACAGGCGAACAGCGCCGGGAATACGCCGTTCTGCACCACCGTGGTCTGGTACTTGGCGGCCAGGTCGGCGATCACCGCCTCGCCCAGCGCGTGGTCGGCCAGCACGGTCTCGGTGCCGGAGACGTCGATGCGGCCGTGGTGCGCGGCGTCGTTCAGGTTCATGCGGTAGTCGACCAGGAACGAGATCAGCTGGAACAGGGCCGGGAAGATGCGTCGGCCGCCGGATGCGCCCAGCGCCACCTGCAGGCCGTCGTCGCGGTGGAAGAAGGTCGGGCACATGTTCGACAGCGGCCGCGCGCCCGGGCGGATCGAGTTCGCGCGGCCGGGACGCGGGTCGAACCACATGATGCCGTTGTTCATGGTCACGCCAGTTCCCGGCAGCATCACCTTGGAGCCGAACAGCGACAGCAGGGTCTGGGTCAGGGCGACGAAGTTGCCGTCCTTGTCGACCACGCTGAGGTGCGTGGTGCACGACGGCGCCTTGCTCTCGTCGGCGTCACCCATGGTCTCCAGCCGGTCGGCATAGGTCTGCAGCAGCGCCTGGGCGTAGGCATCGAAGGCCGCCGCGTCGGGCGCGCCGCCAGGCGAGAGCTTCTCCGACAGCAGGCGCAGCGCCATCTGCAGGCTCGGTCCGGCGGTCAGGCCCGGGGCGGTGAACACGGTGGCGTCGCGGTAGCGCATGGTGCCGGCCTCGACCACCGCCGCCTTGTAATTGGCGAGGTCTTCGGCACTCATCCGGCTGCCGCCGGCGTTGAGGTCGGCGACCAGCGATTTGGCGATCTCGCCCTCGTAGTAGTCGCGCGGGCCGGCGTCGGACAGGCGCTGGAGGGTGTCGGCCAGGTTACCGAGCGTGATGCGCGGGATCGGGCCGCCCCACTCGCCCGACGGCACGTGGCCACCGGGCAGGTAGGCATCGGTGCTGGCCGGGAACTTGGCCAGTACGGCGGCGCCCGACGCGATCTTCAAGGTCGCGTACCAGTCCACCGCCATGCCGTTGCGGGCCGACTCGATGGCCGGCGCGATCGCGTCTTTCCAGCCGATGGTGCCGAATCTTTCCAGCGCCAGGGCGACGCCGTCGACGTAGCCCGGCACGGCGATGGCGTGATAGCCCTCGACGTTGCGGTTGTCCTGCACGCTGGGCCAGGCGAACAGGTCGGCGCCGGTGCCGCCGGCCAGCGGATAGTCGGCCGGGTCGAGCTGTTTCGGCGCCAGCATGCCGGCGTCGACCACGTAGGCCTTGTTCTCCTTCGCGCGATACACCAGGAGCTGGCAGCCGCCACCCAGGCCGCTCATCCACGGCTCCACCGTGCCGATGGCCAGGCCGGCGCTGACCGCGGCGTCGACCGCGTTGCCGCCGGCGCGCAGCACCGCGGCGCCGACGTCGGAGGCCAGTGGATGCTGCGAGGCGACGAGACCGCCCTTGGCGCCGGTCACGGCCGGCTTGGTGACGGTCCAGGTGTCGACCGGCCACTCGTTGTCCTGGGCATCCATTTGCAATTCCCTCAATTCGATTGCCGTTATCGTGCGCCGCCGCGCCTGTCGTCACAAGGCCCGCATGGCACCGGGTCAGCGACGCTGCGCCGTGCCGCCCTTCAGGAAGGCGGCCGGGATCAGCGCGACGAAGAACAGCATGCCCAGCATGGCGAAGGCGTCCTGGTAGGACAGTGTGTTGGCTTGCGCCAGCATCGTGCGCACCAGATAGCCGAAAGTCGCCGGCAGTCGTTCGATACCAGCGACGCCAGCCTGATCGAGCAGTTCGCCGACGCGGCGCAGCCACTCGGCCGTCGCCGGGTTGTGCGCGGTCTGGGTGGTGAGCAGCACTTCGCGGTGAGTCTCGGCCCTGGTCTCCAGGATGATCGCCGACGCATTGGTGCCGAGCGCGCCGCCGAGCTGACGCAGGAAGTTCATCGTGCCGGCGCCATAAGCCAGCATCGCCGGGCTCAGCGAGCGCAGGCCGTGCAGTTGCATCGAGGGCATCGCCACGCCGAGCCCGAGCCGGCCGACCGTGGACAGGAACGCGACCATCGCGAAGGAGGTGTTGGTGTCGGCGACCGCCATCGCCACGGTGCCGACGCCGAAGATGATCAGGCCGGCGCCGATGGTGGCCTGCGCCGGCATGCGTTGCGCCAGGATGCCGCTGATCGGGAACAGCGCCACCAGCACCAGCCCGCCCGGCATCAGGATCAGCCCGGCGGTGGTGGCATCGACCCCCTGTACCGTGCGCACGAACAGCGGGATCAGGTAGAAGGACGCGAACATCCCGGCGCCGAAAATGAAGCCGATGATCGACATCAGCAGGAAGTTGCGGTCGGTGAACAGCCGCACTTGCAGCAACGGGTTCCGGCTGGTCGCCTCCCAGGCGATGAAGGCCAGCGTCGACAGCGCGCAGATCAGCAGGCAGCCGACGACGAGCGCAGAATCCCAGCCCAACCGGTGGCTGTTCGACAGGCCGGTCAGGATCGCGGCGACGGCGGCGGTGACCAGCGCGAAGCTGATCCAGTTGAACGGCCGGTTCTCTGCGCCGATGGCGTAGCGCGGCATCCAGCGCATCGCCATCAGCGCGCCGATCGCCATGAACGGCAGGCTGGCGACGAAGACGGGCCGCCAGCCGAACTCGTCGACGATCAGGCCGCCGACGGTCGGCCCCAGCGCCGGGCCGAGCACGATGCCCATCGACAGGATGCCCATCGCCTTGCCGCGTTCCTCCGGCGGAAAGGCGGGGTAGATCACGGTGATCGCCAGCGGCTGCAACAGGCCGGCACAGGCGCCCTGGGCGATGCGGGCGAAGATCACCAGGTCGATGCTGGTGGCGACCATGCCGATCACCGAGGCGGCGGTGAACACCGCGATCGCCAGCAGGTAGGTGAGTTGCGGCCCGAGACGGCCGGCGAGGAAGGCGTTCAGCAGCATCGCCACGGTCATCGCCGACAGGAAGCCGGTCGACATCCAGTGCGCCACGTCCTGGCCGACGCCGAAGGTGCCCATGATGTCGGGGATGGCGACGTTGATCATGGTCGAGGCCAGGATCGCCGACATGAAGCCGATCATCACCGTCGCCATCGCCAGCCATTTCAGGGCCGGGCGGGCGTCGGCCCCGATCGTGTCAACGGACATCGATGTCCACTTCGACCATCATGCCGGGGCGCAGCCGGCCCTCGACCTGGCGCACGGCGATCTTCACGGGCAGGCGCTGCGTCACCTTGGTGAAGTTGCCGGACGGGTTCGGGTTCGGCAGCAGCGAGAACTCCGAGGTCGCGGCATGTCCGATGCGGGCGACCTCGCCGGTGAAGATGTCGTCGGGATAGGCGTCGACGTGCAGCGCCACCGTCTGGCCGACACGCAGGCGGCCGACGTCGGTTTCCTTGATCAGCGCCTCGACGTAGACCGCGTCGGGGTCGTGCAGCAGGGCGACGCGCTGGCCCGGGCTGACGAACTCGCCGGCGGTGACGAAGGTGCGGCTGACCACGCCGCCGACCGGCGCGCGCAGCACGTGGTTGGCGACCTCGATCTCGGCGCGTTCCAGGGCGGCGCGCAGCTCGCCGGACTTGTGGGTCAGCAGCGCGACTTCCTGGTCCAGCACGGCGAGGCGCTGACGCGCGGCGCGGGCGGCGCCGAGCTCGGCGACGGCGGTGGCGGCCTGGGCCTCGGCGCGGTGCGACTCCTGCGCCGCCTGCAACGCCGTGCTGCGGATACGGTCGAGGTCGCGGCGCGGCATGGTGCCGGCGGCGACCAGGCGTTCGGCGCGGGCCAGCTCGGTGTCGGCGTACTGGCGCTGTACCGACAGCGACTGCGCCAGCGCCTTGGCGGCGCGCAGGCGGGCCTCCTCGCTCTCGGTGCGGGCCCTGGTCTGCTGCTCGACCAGCTCGATCTCGGCGGCCAGCCGGGCGCGGTCGACCTCGACGCCGGCCAGGCGGGCGCGCAGCTCGTCGGCGCGCAGCCGGGCCTCGCGGTCGTCGATGCGCAGCACCGCGTCGCCCTGGGCCAGCACGGCGCCCTCGCCGGCCGGCATCTCGACGATGCGCCCGGCGACGGTGGGGCTGAGGATCACGGTGTCGGCGGCGACGCGGGCGTCGATCTCGCTGACATAGGCGAAGCGGTGCGCCAGCCACTGGCCACCCAGCCCGAGCACCACCGCCAGCATGGCCAGCCCGACCACCCAAGGCAGCCAGCGCATCCGACGGCGCGGGCTTGGGGAGGCGACCGACAGGTTCTCGTCGGCTTCGGGTGAGGAACGCGCCTTCACGAGGCGTCTCGTCGCGCGAAGGAGACCGGCGGCATGTCGGTGATGCGTTGCGCGCGGGCCAGCATGCCTTCCAGCACGGCCTGGCAGGCGGCGACGTCATCGGCCGGGACGCCGTCCAGCAGGTGCTCCCAGACCGCCTCCTGCACGTCGTAGAGCGGTGCCAGACGGGCGCGTGCGGCTGGGTTCAGGTGCACGGTCTTGTAGCGCCGGTCGTGCGCCGCCTCGCGCCGCTCGATCCAGCCGCCGCGCGCCAGCCGGTCGAGCAGACCGACCAGGGTGGCGCCCTCGATGCCGAGCGCCTCGGCCAGCTCCTTCTGCACCACGCCGTCGCCCTTCTCGGCCAGCGTGCGCAGCACCAGCCATTGCGGGAAGCTGAGCCCGTGGGCGTGCATCTGCCGGTTCAGCTCGACCCGCAGCAGCCGGCCGAGATTGGCCAGCGTGCGGCCGAAGGTGTCGTGCCGGGTGATCTGGTTCATACGGCAATAATTAGCCTACGAACTATTAACGTCAATTATGGGAGACGCATGGCTCGTATGCGTCCTTGGAGCGGTCGTGGGCGAGGGGGTAGTCTCGGGCCGGGATGACTTTCACGCCGCTTCTCCGTCTTGGTCGCGCCGGCCTGCTGCTGGGCACGCTGCTGTTCGCCGGTCCGGCCGCTGGCGATGCGCTGGGCGACGGCGCGGCGGCCTATGCCGGCGGCGACTATCCGCGCGCCATTGAGCTGTGGTCCGAGGCGCTGGGCGAGGCCGGCGACGATGCCGGGCGGCAGGCGGCGCTGGCGCGCCGCGCGGCGGCCTACGGGGCCCTGGCCGACGACGCCAAGGCCATCGCCGACCTGAGCGACGCGGTCGATCTGGCGCGCGCCGGGACCGATGACGAGGCGCTGGCGCGGCTGCGGGCGCAGCTCGGCAAGGCGTACCTGCTGTCGGGCCAGCCGGAGGCGGCGGCGACCGAACTGCAATTGGCGCTGGCCATCGCCCGGCCGCCGGGCTTGCGCGCGGCGATCCTGAACGATCTCGGCAACTTGCAACAGCAACGCGATCCGGAGGCGGCTGGCGAGAGTTATGCCGCGGCGCGACGGCTGGCCGAGGCCGGCGGCGACCGGGCGCTGCTGGCCGCCAGCAATATCAATCTCGGGCGGCTGGCGCTCGGCGCCGGCGATGTCGGGGCAACCGAAGATTACCTGTCGGCGGCGCACGCGGCGCTCGCCGGCCTGCCGGCTTCGGCCGGGCGGGCCAGCGACCTGGTCGCCATTGGCCGGTTGCTGCTGGATGCCGAGGATCGGGCGGCGCAGACCGCGCCGTCGCGTCAGGCGCTGGCCTACGCGGCGCTGCGCGATGGCTTGCAGGCGGCGGAGGCGATCGGCGATCCACGCAGCCGAGCCTACGCACTCGGCACGCTGGGACGGTTGTACGAGGGCCGTGGCCGGCTCGACGAGGCGATGCGGCTGACCCGCGCGGCGCTGTTCGAGGCGCGTTCGGTGGCGGCGCCGGAGATCGTTTACCGCTGGCACTGGCAACTCGGCCGGCTGTGGCGTGCCAAGGGCGACCTGGCGCAGGCCCGCGACGCCTACGCGCTGGCGATCGACGCGCTGCAACGCATCCGTTCCGACCTGGTGTTCGGCTATTCCGGCGGCGAAAGCAGCTTCCAGGCCAGCGTGAAGCCGGTGTTCGTGGAGTATGCCGACCTGCTGCTGCGCGAGGCCGACACGCTGGCCGGGCAGGCGATGACCGATAAGATCATCGCCGCGCGCGGCGCGGTGGAATTGCTGCGCACGGCCGAGCTGGAGGAGTATTTCCAGGACGACTGCGTCGCCGCGCTGCAATCCAAGGTCACCGGTATCGACCGGCTCGCCGACCGTACCGCCGCGCTTTACCCGATCATCCTGGGCGACCGGCTGGAACTGCTGCTGAGCCTGCCGAGCGGACTGCTGCGCAAGACCATCGCGGTCGACGAGGCGACGGTGTCGGCGGAGGTGCTGAATTTCCGTCAGCTGCTGGAGAAGCGCACCACGCGGCAATATATCCGTCCGGCGCGGCAGCTTTACGACTGGATGATCCGGCCGTTCGCGGATCAGTTCGCGGCGGAGCAGGTCGACACGCTGGTGGTGATCCCGAACGGGCCGTTGCTGACCATCCCGCTGGCGGCGCTGCACGATGGCGAGAAGCATCTGGCGGAGAGCATGGCGGTGGCGGTGGTGCCGGGGCTGACCCTGCTCGACCCGCGCCCGATCCCGCGCCAGAACATCCAGGTGCTGATCAACGGGCTCACCGAGTCGGTGCAGGGCTTCGCGCCGTTGCCGGCGGTCGCCGGCGAGATGGCGGCGATCGAGCGCATCTTCGGCGGCCGGGTGCTGCGCGACCGGGATTTCCAGATCCGGCGCATGCAGAGCGAACTCGACGCGACGCCCTACGCGATGATCCACATCGCCAGCCACGCGCAGATCAGCTCGGAGGCGCGCGACTCCTTCCTGCTGGCCTATGACGGCAAGCTGTCGATGGACGGGCTGGAGAAGTTCGTGAAGCTGAGCCAGTTCCGCGACGATCCGGTGGAATTGCTGACGCTGAGCGCGTGTGCCACGGCAGCGGGCGACGAGCGCGCCGCGCTCGGCCTGGCCGGCATCGCGATCAAGGCCGGCGCGCGGTCGGCTGTCGCCTCGCTGTGGTTCATCAACGACGCCGGCACCTCGACCCTGATCGCCGATTTCTATGACCGCCTGTCCGACCCCGCGACGTCGAAGGCGAAGGCGCTGCAACAGGCGCAGATCGCCCTGATGGCCGACCGCCGCTACCGCCACCCGATCTACTGGGCGCCGTTCCTGCTTATCGGCAATTGGTTGTAGGTGAGCGGCGTCACTTGTGTGTGGTTAACGCGTGCTCACATGCAGACCGGAACAAGGGAGTGACTTCGATGCGTAAGCTTGCCTGGATTTTTGCCGGACTGATGCTGACGGGCGGCCCCGCCGTCGCGGCCGACAACGCGCCTTCGCAACCGGCGCCTCAGCCCGAGCGCATCGTGGTGGCGCAGGCCGCCAACAAGGCGATCAGCTTCCGGCCGAAGGTGAAGGGCGCCCCGACGCGGCGTTCCGGCGGCGCCAGCCGTGGCCCGGCGGACACCAACACCGCGGCGCTGAGCGTGCTCGCCACCGAGGACACCGGGCTGACGACGTCGGCGTCGCCGAAGCTGGTCTGGTACGTCTCCGAGGACGTCGACGCGACCGTCGAGTTCGTGCTGATCGGCGCCGAGGCGATCGACCCGAACGTCCAGAAGACGCTGGCCTCGCCGGTGAAGAAGGGCTTCCACGTCATCGACCTGGGCCAGTATGGCGCCGAGTTGAAGGTCGGCGAGGAATACATCTGGTCGGTCGCGCTGGTGCATGACGATGCCAAACGCTCGCTGGACGTGGTCTCCGAAGGCACGATCAAGCGTGTCGAGGCGCCGGCCGGGCTCGGCGGCGTCGCGGCCAAGCCGGCTGCCGAACAGGCCAGCGCCTATGCCGGCGAAGGCATCTGGTACGACGCCATCGCCGCGCTCGACAAGGCGATCGCCGACAACCCGGGCGATGCCGGCCTGAAACAGGCCCGCGCCGACCTGCTGCGCCAGGTTGGCCTGGAGGACGCCGCCAAGCACGACGGGTAGGCGTTTTCGCAAAGCCAGCGCCTGGCCATCTGGTGCGCTAGCAATTGCAACGCCACTCGCGATCTGCTGCCATGTCGGTTCCGCAGATCGCGAGGGTGGCATGACCGTCGACAGCTTTTCCGCGCACCGTCAGAGCGATGATGCCGTCACCATCGAGGGCGCCAGCACCGCGGTGCTGGTGGTCGACATGGTGAATGACTTCTGCAAGGACGGCGGCGCCATGGTGCTGCCCGGCTACGAGGCGCTGGTCGGGCCACAAAACCAGGTCATCGCCGCCGCGCGCCAGGCCGGCGCCCCGGTCGTGTTCATCGCCGACACGCATCGCCGCCACATGCGCGACGAGCGCGAGTTCCGCAAGCGCACGCCGCATTGCATCGAAGGCACCTGGGGCGCGGAGGTGATTGACGACCTCGACCGCCAGCCGCACGACCCGCTGGTGATCAAGCGTCGCTACTCGGCGTTCTTCAACACCGACCTGCACCTGACGCTGATGGACCTGAAGGTCCGCTCGGTCATCGTGATGGGCGTGGTCACCAACATCTGCGTGCGTTCCACGGTGCACGACGCCTTTTTCCTGGGCTACGAGGTGGTGGTGCCGGAAGACACCGTCGCCGCCACCGGTCCGCGCGAGCAGGAAAGCTCGCTTTACGATATCGCCACCCACTTCGGCACCGTCTCGACCGCCGAGGAGGTGGCCGCCGCACTGACCGCCGGCACGCCGATCCACAACCGAGAAGCGGCATAGCCGCCGAACCGAGAGGAAATCTCCCATGACCACCGTCGTCGTCGGCGGCGCCGGCTTCATCGGCCGCCGTTTCATTCCGCTGCTCGTCGAACGCGGCGAGGATGTCGTCTGCATGGACATCGCCGCCACCGACGCCTTCGACGCGCTGGGCGACAAGGTCACGTGCATCCGCGGCGACGTCACCCAGTTCGACGACGTGATGGGTGCGGTGCTGGCCCACAAGCCGCAACGGCTGGTGAACCTGAGCTACTTCATAGGCCTGCTGCCGGCGCACCAGGCAACCAAGCTGAATATCGTCGGTATGGACAACTGCTTCGAGGCGGCCCGGCTCGGCGGCGTCGGACACACCGTCTTCGCCTCCTCGATCGCGGTAAGCGGCAAGCAAACGCGCTTCGGCGAGCGCGCGGCGAACGAGGACGACGACCGCTTCGGCGACACGCAATATGCCGTGTGCAAGGTCTTCAACGAGCATCAGGCACGCGACTATATCGACCAGTACGGGATGACCATCACCTGCATCCGGCCGGCCAACGTCACCGGCTTCGACAAGATCTTCGGCTCCATCGATCACGTGAACGTGGTCACCCATCCGGCACGCGGCAAGCCGGTCAGCTTCCCGTTCAAGGACGCGCCGCGCACGCCGATCCACGTTGACGACATGGCCGAGGTGTTCGCGCGGGTCACCATGACCGATAAGCCGAAGCATCGGGTCTACAACTCCGGCGGCGTGCACATCTCGATGGGCGAAATCGCCGACATCGTGCGCGAGTTCATCCCCGAAGCGGATATCTCGTTCGAGAAGGAAACCGGCGGCCGCGACATCGCGGAGAACTTCCTGGTCGACAATTCCAGGCTGGTCGAGGAATTCGGCGTGCAGTACGCGCCCTATCGCGAGCGCGTGTTGCAGATCATCAACGACGTCCGCGCCGCCGACGGCAAGCCGCCGCTGGCGGGGTAGCGGAGATCGCCGGGTCAAGCCCACGGGTGTCGGGTTAAGACTGGGTGATTGTCCGTTTCCTGGTGCCGCTCAGGCGGTTGCGCTGCTTCGGGCGGCACTGGACAGAAGAACCGCGACCGACTGGTCCCGCTTCTGGACGTGGATGCCCCGAACAAGTCGGGGCATGACGACCTTACTAAAAACATAGAAAACCCGTCATGGCCCGGCTTGTCCGGGCCATCCACGTCCCTGCGCTTGCTAAGACATCGAGGGGAGGTACAGGCCCGGAAGGGCTTAACCGGACACCCGTGGGTCAACCCCGGCGATGACGGATTAACTGAAAGATCGTCATGCCCGGACTTGATCCGGGCATCCCGCTAAGCCGGCAGGCCCAGGTCGGCCAGCTCCTCGCGCAGCGTCGCCGCGTCGCGGAAGTGCAGGCCGTGCAGGCCGAGGTCGCGGGCGGCGGCGGCATTGGCGGGATTGTCGTCGATAAACACCGTTTCGCCCGCGTCGACCGCGAACCGCTCCAGCGCCAGGTGGAAGATCGCCGGGTCGGGCTTCATGCATCCGACGCGGCCGGAGACCACCACGTCGCGGAACACGTCGATGAAACCGAAGCGGTCGGCCGGCGGCGGGAACGGCTCGGCCGGCCAGTTGGTGATGGCGAACAGCGGCACGCCGGCACTATCGAGCGCGCGGAGAATGGTTTCCGTTTCCGGCATCGGGAGCATCATCTCGGCGAAGCGGCCGTACCAGGCGCGGATCAGGGTTTCGTGCGCCAGGTGCCGGGCGATCAGCGTCGCGGTGGCCTCATCGTTGTCGCCGCCACGGTCCTGGCGCTCGTGCCATTCCCTGGTGCAGACCTCGGCCAGGAAGCGTTCCATCTCGGCCGGGTCGGAGATCAGCTTGCGGTACAGATGGCGCGGGTTCCAGTCGATCAGGACGCCGCCCAGATCGAAGATCACCGTGGTCGGCGATGCCACCTCAGGCGTGGCCGGGTAGTGGGTCAGTTTGAAATCTGATACGGCTCACGCTCGGTCTGGCCCCGGTGGCATCCCGCCCAGTCCGATGCCATATTCACTCAATGGCAGATAGCAAACGCAAGCGGCCACGTGATCCGAACCAACTCGCCAAGCGC
>JAVKFY010000023.1:0-61797 GCA_040223615.1 Alphaproteobacteria bacterium | reverse complement strand
GCTCGGGGGGGGGGGCGGGGGGGGGGGGGCGGCCCCCCCCCCAGCCCGCCAACGCCGCCCCCGCGCTCCCCCCCGACGATCACCGCGTCCAGCGCCACCGCGCCGGTCTCGCGCACCAGCAGCGGGTTGATGTCGATGCTTTCGACGGTCTCCGCGTTGGCGTGTGCGAAGGCCGACAGCCGGGCCAGGGCGTCGGCCAGCGCGTCGACGTCGGACGGGGCCGCGCCGCGCACGCCGTCCAGCAGCTTGCGCCCGCGCAACTCGTCGATCATCCGGCGCGCCTCGTCGACGCCGAACGGCGCCACCCGGAAGCTGACGTCCTTCAGCACCTCGACCAGCACACCGCCCAGGCCGACCAGCACCGTCGGCCCGAACACCGAGTCGCGGTGCACGCCGATGATCGTCTCCACGCCGCCGGAGACCATCGGCGCGATCATCACGCCGTCGAGCTTGGCGTTCGGCTCGTGCGTCTTCGCGGCAGCCATGATGTCGTCGAACGCGTCGCCGACCGCTTGCGCGTCGCCGAGCCGCAGCTTCACGCCGCCGATGTCGGTCTTGTGCAGGATGTCGGCCGAGACGATCTTCGCCACCACCGGATAGCCCACCGCCTCGGCGGCGTTCACCGCTTCGTCGCGGCTGGTCACCAGGCGGGTGTCGAGCATCGGCAGGCCGGCCTTGGCCAGGATGTTCGAGGCCTCGATCTCGGACAGCTTGCCGGGGATCTCGACCCGCTGCGCCTGCGGCGGCTCGAGCCGCGCCGGCCGGTTGAAATGCTCGCCGAAGTTGGCCAGCGCGGCGATCGCGGCGATCGCCCGCGTCGGGTCCTCCATGACGATGTACTTCAGCTCTTCCAGCTTCCGCCGGTCCTCCATGCGCGTCAGCATCGACAGCACCACCAGCGCGTCGGGAAAGTTCTCGCGCACCTTTGGCACGATCTTCCACATCTCGCCCATCATGCGCTCGGAGAAGCCAAGCGTGGACAGGAACACCAACGCCGCATCGCAGCCGCCCTCGGCCAGCACCACCTCGATGTTCTTCTGCAGCAACGGCATGTTGTTGAGCACTTCCGCCGTGGTGTCGACCGGGTTGCGCACCGCGGCGAAGGACATCGCGTCCTTCAGCGTCTTCTGTGCCGAGGCCGGCAGCGCCGGCACTTCCAGGTTGTAGGCCGCCGCCGCGTCCGACGAGATCACGCCGACGCCGCCGGAGATGGTGATGATGCCGAGCTTGCGACCCGACGGTATCTGCCCGGCCGAGGCCGCCGCGGCGATGTCGAGCAGCTCTTCCAGGCTGCGCGCGCGGTGCACGCCGTACTGGCGAAACACGGATTCGAAAATCTCGTCGGCGCCGGCCAGCGAGGCGGTATGCGTGGTTGCCGCGTGCGCGCCGACTTCGGAGACGCCGACCTTCATGATCACCACCGGCTTCCTGTTCGCCTGCGCCTTCTTCAGCGCGGCGATGAAGCGCTCGGGATGCTGGCAGCCCTCCAGATAGGCCGCGATCACCGCCGTGTCCGGGTCCTCGGCGGCATAGTCGATGCAGTCGGAGACGTCGACATCGACCTCGTTGCCGGTGGTGATCCAGCCGTTGACGCCCAGGCCGCGCTCGCGCGCCAGCACCATGGTGTGCGAGCCGACCGCGCCGGACTGGCTCAGCAGCGCGATGTTGCCCGGCCGCGGCCAGCCATGCTCGAAGGCCGAGGAAAAGGTGCCAACCGCGCGCGTCGCGACGTTCAGCGTGCCCATGCAGTTCGGACCGACCAGCCGGATGCCGCTCTCGGCCGAGATCTCGCGCAGCCGATGCTGCCACGCCTCGCCCTGTGGACCGCCGGCCTCCGCGAAGCCCGACGAGAAGATCACCGCGGTCTTCGCCTTGGCCTCGGCGCAGGCTTCGATGGCGCTGACCACCCCCGGGGCCGGCACCGAGATGACCACCATGTCGACTTCCTCCGGCACCTCGCGGATGTCGGTGTACGCCTTCCGGCCCTGGATCTCGCCGCCCTTCGGGTTCACCGGATAGACCCGGCCCTTGAAACCGCCCTCGGCCATGTACTTGATCGGCCGGCCCCCGAACTTCAGGGCGTTGTTGGAAGCGCCGATGATGGCGATGGACTGCGGGTCGAACAGCGGCCGCAGCGGATGGTTGGTCGACATGGATGACTCCGAAAGGGGCGAAAATGTGATGGCGCGGACCTGAGCTTGGTCACGGGTCCTTTGGCCGGGTCGGCGGCAAGAATGGAAAGTGGGCGCGGCTACGTCAATTGCCGAAGCCGAGGCGATCTTCCACCACGGCGCAGACCGACGGGATCGCCAGCAACCGGTCGAGCGCTGGCGCGGTGAGCCGCAGCGCCGCCTGCGGCACGGTTTCCAGGCGGCTGGCGACCTCCACGCCGGCGCTGCCCAGCGCCGCCAGCGCCGCGTCGGTTTCGCCGTCAAGGGTGGTGGCGATCACCCGGATCACGCCGTCGCGCTGGGCGACGTGGCGCAGAACGTGCACTTCGATGTCGTGCCGGGTGCGCACCAGATACAGGCTGCCGACCAGGTCGCTGGCCGCGAGCCAGCGCAGGCCCCCGGCATCGGCCGCCACCAGCAGGGCGGGCCGTCCTTCGAACCGTTGTACGATCTCGGCGTCGAGCGCCCGCAGCGCCGGCCGCAACGCGTCGATGCGCTGGGCGATAGCCTCGGACTGGCGTTCGCGCGCCGCCGCGTCGAGATCGACCGCCGGGGCGAAGGTCATGTTCAAGCCGACCAGCAGCTCCGCCCCGCCGGCGCAGTCGACGCGCGCCATCGCCGCCCGCACGCCATCGCGGTCGCCCTTCAGGTCGCTCGCAGCCAGCGCCGGCGTGGCGACCAGCGCCAGCAACAGGGTCAGCAGCAGCGCCGGCCTCACCACTTGATCTTGTCGGACTTCTTGTCGTCCGACCTGTCGATCACCCGGATGCCGCCGACATTGGACTCGCGCGGCTTCTCCGGCGTCGGCGCCGCCTCGGCACGGGGCTTCGGCGCCGGCGCGGTATCGGCGCGCGACCTCGGTTTCGGCGTCGCATCGGCCGACGGCGCCGGCTTCGGCGGGGACGGACGGGTCCGCTCACGCTGCACCGGTTTCTCCGCCGGCCCGCCACTCAGCATGGCCAGCGCGGCGTCGATCTGGATGCGGGGCCGGGTGATGCCGTTACGGCCGTCGCGCACCGGTCGGCCGGTCTGCTTCAGCGCTGCCAGGATCGTGGCGATGTCCGACGTCGGGCTGGCCGCGCGCAAGACCGCGAAGGCGGCGGCGACGTGCGGTGCCGCCATCGAGGTACCGTTCAGCGCCTTGAACCGGCTGGCGGTGATCGAGGAGACGATCTTGCCGCCGGGCGCCAGCAGGTCGAGCATCGCGGCGCTGTTGGAGAACTTGGTGACCTGGTCGTTCTTGGCCGTGGCGCCGACGCTGATCGCTTCGGGAATGCACGCCGGCGAGGCAATCGAATCGGTATAGCTCTCGTTGCCCGAGGCGACCACCACCGCGATGCCGGCCTGGGCCAGGTTGCGCAGGATGAATCGGTAGGGCGAGTTGCAGGCGTCACGGTAGCGCCCGCCGCCCAGGCTCATGTTGACGGCCGCGAGCGGCAGCTTGTCGCGCTGCTGGTAGACCCATTCCAGCGCCCGGATCACGTCTGAGTCGCTGGCGCCGGTGCACTTGCCGACCTTGCCACAGCGTTTGCCCTCGATCAGCGAGAACACCTGCACCGCGACGATGTCGGCGCCCGGCGCCACGCCGGAGATCGGCGTCGGCTTGCCGCCGACCTTCACCCGCCCGACCCGGCCGGCGATGATCCCGGCGACGTGGGTGCCGTGGTCGCAGCGGAAGTCCGGCGGACACGGCCGGCCCGCGCCCTTGCCGACCTGCTTGCGCTCGCCGTTCGGGCAGGCGCTGGAGACCTGGAAGGTCTTCGCCTTGCCCTTGCTGGAGAAGCACGCCTCGGCGACCACGCGTTCCTTGAGGAAGGGATGCTCGGCATCGACGCCGGTATCGAGCACCGCCACCGCCATGCCCTTGCCGTCCGCCTTGGCCGCCGGGCCGACATCGCCGCCGATCAGATGCCGGCTGGACACCAGCGACGGCGCGCGAAACTCATCGACATAGACCCCGACGATGCGCTCCGACTGCATCAGCCGCTGCAAGCGCTGCGCCGAGACCCGCATCGCCATCGCCGGCGTGTTGTCGTAGCGCACCAGCTGGTTGATGTTGGTCCAGCCCAGGTCGTTGATCGCGCGAAGCTGCAATTCGGCGATGTAATCGCCCAGGTTGATCCAGCCGCCGGGCCGCTCGGTCGGCTCCGGCGAGGCCAGGGTGGCGATCACCGGCACGTCGCCGGCCTCGTCGGCCAGCGCCACGAGCTGGTCGGCCAGACGCGGGTCGGCCTTCACGTCGGCCTGCGCCCAGGCACGGCCGGCCATGAGCAGCGCCAGAAGTACAAAGATCGCAGCCCGCATCGCCGCCTCGCTTACCGTTGCCAGGTTCGCCTAAACTCTGCGGCGGCGGGCCGGTCGAGTCCACCGTCGCGAATGGACGTTTCAGGGGAGTATGGCGGGTGGCGGTCGATAATCTCTCCAACACCGTGGTCGACACCTCGCGGCTCTACCCCAGCCGGCCGCTGCCCGGTGTCGGCGCGGTGGTGCTGCGCGGCGACGAGGTGCTGATGATCCAGCGTGGCAAGCCGCCCCGGCTCGGCCAGTGGAGCCTGCCCGGCGGCCTGCACGAGGTCGGCGAGACCGCCGAGGCGGCGGTGATCCGCGAGGTGATGGAAGAGACCGGCATCGCCATCCGCGTGGAACGCCTGATCGATCACGTCAACGTCATCCAGCACGACGACGACGGCCGGGTGAAGGTGCACTACCTGCTGCTGGACTTCCTGGCCGTGCCGGTCGGCGGCCGGCTGCAGGCCGGCGACGACGCCGCCGATGCCCGCTGGGTCCCGGTCGCCGACGTGGATGGCATGGGCCTGTGGGAAGAGACCCGCCGCATGATCCACCGCGGCGCGGAGCTGCTGCGCTAACCCTTCAGCGCGCGTTGCACGAAGTCGAGGCGGTCCTGGCCCCAGTGCGGCTTGCCGTCGACGTAGTAGTTCGGCACGCCGATGACGTTGCGCTCGATCGCCTGCGCCGTGCTGGCGGCGATCTCGTCGGTCACCGCCTGACCATCGGCGGCGGCGAACAGGTCGGCGGACAGGCCGTTCTCGCCCAGGATCGCGGCCAGCGTGTCGTGGTCGGCGATGTCGCGTTCCTCGGCCCATACCGCGCGCAGCAGCGCGTGCGCCAACCCCATGGCGTCGGCGCCGGCCTGCCTGGCGGCTTCGATCAGGCGCCGTGCCGGCTCGTCGTTGGCCGGAAAGAATTTCGGATGCATCGTCAGCGGCACATCGAGGTGGGTGCGCCATCGCTCCAGTTCGACCAAGCGGTAGGCCTGGCGCGCCGGGTGCCGCTTGCCCAGCGGCAGGCCGCCGGTGACGGCGAACACCTCGCCCACGTTGATCGGCTTGATCATGACGGTGGCGCCGGCGGCCTTGGCGATCTCGGCGAAGCGCGCATGGCCGAGATAGGTCCATGGCGACGTTGGCGACATGTAGTAGTCGACGGTTTTGGTCATGCGGGTCTCCCGAGCATACGGCGAACAAGAGAAAGGGCGGAGCGCCAAGACGCCCCGCCCTTCGTCTCAAGTCAACCGTCGTCGAACTACTTGAAGAAGATCTCGACGCGGCGGTTGAACTCCTCGCGCATGCCGTCCTCGGTCGGCACCGCCGGTGCGGTCTCGCCCTTGGCCGACTCGGCGATCGCGCCCGCCGGCACGCCCATCTTGACCAGCGCGGCGGTCACCGCGTCGGCCCGACGATTGGCCAGCCTGGCGTTGTAGCCAGTCGAGCCGGCACGGTCGGTGTGGCCGGTGACCGACAGCGAGGCCGGCTTGCCGATCTTGTAGTCGTCGGCGGCCTTGGCCACCGCGGCAACGGCTTCGCTGTTGAGCTCGGCGCTGTTGAAGCCGAAGTAGACCAGATAACGGCCGGCGACCTTCGGTGCCATCGGCTTGGCCATCGGCTTCGGCTTCATCTTGGCTTCCGCCGCCTCGATCGCCGCGATGAACATCTTCTGGCACCACTCGATGTCGGCAGGCTGGAAGTTCTCTTCCTGCTCCTGCATCCAGCAGTCGAAGGCGACCTGCGCATCCGCGGTCTCCTGCGCCGCGCGCGTGCGGCCGCCCAGGTTGATCGCGGTAAACAGGCGATCGCGCGCCGCCGTCAGCAGCGCGACCTTGTCGGCCGGCAGATCGCGGCTGTCGATGGCATCGGGCTGGACCTCCTTGCCCATCGCCGCCGGCAGCGCCTTGGCCTCCAGGAAGTACTCCCAGTCGGACCAGTCGCTCTCCGCGCCTTCCATATCGGCCAGTTTGACATATCCGGCGTGCAGCGCCTGATTCCACGCCCCGCCCTGCACCGGCATGTTCGCGATTTGATTGCGGTCCGCGAATCCGCAAGCGGCGACTGCCATCGTTGTGGCGGCGACCGCCAGTACCTTCCAATAGGCCAAATTTCCCTCCCGCCAAGTACCAGAAAGCAACACAGAGTCCCGGTTACTTATTACAATAGACCTAAGTCGAGGAAAAGACCGTATCGTTAAGTATTTGCTCAGGTTGAACTGATTTGGCACAACAACTTGCCGCGAGGCGAGACCGGCGATGAGTTCATCATCGCCGGCGGCGGCGACATATGGCCCAACACATGGCGACGTCTGGCGCCTGGCGATCCCGCTATTCTTGGCCAACCTGACCCAGCCGCTGCTCGGCGTGGTCGATACTGCGGTCGTCGGCCACCTCGGCTCGCCGGTGCCGATCGGCGCGGTGGCGCTGGGCAGCACGGTGTTCAGCTTCATTTTCTGGGGTTTCTCCTTCCTGCGCATGGCCACCACCGGGCTGACCGCGCAGGCGCTGGGGGCCGGGGACCGGGCCAGCCTGGGCGCGCAACTGCTGCGGCCGGCCCTGCTGGGCGCCGGCTGCGGCCTGGCGGTGGTGGTGCTGCAATGGCCGATCCAGGCGGCGGCTCTGGCATTGATCCCGGCGAGTGCCGAGGTCGAGCAGGCGGCGGGCAGCTATATCGGGATCCGGATCTGGTCGGCGCCGCTGGTGCTGGCCAACCTGGCCCTGGCCGGCTGGTTCATCGGCATCCAGCGCACCCGCGCGCTGCTGGCGCAGCAGGTGGCGATCAACGGCGCCAACATCGCGCTCGACCTGTGGTTCGTGCTCGGCCTGGGCTGGGGCGTGGACGGGGTCGCGGCGGCGACCCTGGCGGCGGAACTGATCGGCCTGCTGGTGGCCCTGGTCCTGGCGCGCCGGCACTGGCGCGGATTCGAGGTCGCGGGTGCCACGGTGCTGCTGCGCCGCGCCGGCGACTGGTGGCGCCTGTTCGCGGTCAACGCCGACATCATGGTGCGCACCGCCTGCGTGGTCGGCGCCATGGCGCTGTTCACCGCCTACAGCGCCCGCGAAGGCGACGTGGTGCTGGCCGCCAACGCGGTGCTGCGCCATTTCCTGTTGATCGCCGCCTTCGGGCTGGACGCCTTCGCCCAGGTCGCCGAGACCCTGGTCGGCGCCGCCGTCGGCCGCCGCGACCGCGCCCTGCTCGACCTGGCGGTGCGGCGCAGCGGCCTGTGGGCGCTGGCCTGCGCCGGCGCTTTCAGCCTTGCTTTCCTGGCGGCCTGGCCCTGGATCGTGGCACTGATGACCGGCGTGGAGAGCGTGCGCGAGGCTGCCAACGACTATGTCGCCTGGGCGGTCGCGGCGCCGATCGTGGCGGTGGCCAGCTTTCAGCTCGACGGCATGTTCCTGGGCGCCACCCGGACCCGCGACATGCGCAACATGATGATCCTGTCCTTTGCCGCCTTCCTGGCGGTGCTGCACGCCGCCCCGGTGCTGATCGGCAACCACGGCCTGTGGCTGGCGCTGATGGTGTTCTTCGCGCTCCGCGCCGCCACCCTGGCCTGGAAATACCCTGCGCTGGCGAGGTCGATCGGCTAGATGCCAGACCTCAATAAAGCGCCGTCGTCATGCCGCCGTCGACCACCAGCAGGTGGCCGTTGACATAGGCGGCCGCGTCGGAGGCCAGGAACACCGCCGCGCCGGCCATGTCGTCGGAATGGCCCCAGCGGCCGACCGGCGTGCGGCTCTTGACCATGGCGTCGAAGCTTTCGTTGTTGATCAGCGCGGCGTTGAACTCGGTGTCGATGTAGCCCGGCCCGATCGCGTTGACGGTGATCCCGGTCGATCCCAGCTCGGTGGCCAGCGCCTTGGTCAGGCCGTTGATCGCGTGCTTGGTCGACACGTAGGCCGGGATCGTCGGCCGCGAGCTCACCGAATGGATCGACGCAGTGTTGATGATCCGGCCCCAGCCGCGCGGCCGCATGTCGCCGGCCGCCGCCTGGCACAACAGGAACGTCGCGTTCAGGTTGACCTCGACCACATGGCGCCAGTCGGCCTCGGTGTGCTCGGCCAGCTCGGCGCGGTGAATCGCGCCGGCATTGTTGATCAGGATATCGACCTTGCCGGCCTTGGCGATCGCCGCCGGGACCAGCGCCCGGGTGTTCTCCGGCTCGGCCAGATCGCCGCCGACCGCCACCGCCTGCAGCCCGTCGGCGCGCAGTTCCGCCGCCCGGGCTTCGGCGTCGGCCTCGTTGCGGCCGTGCAGCACCGCGATCGCGCCCTGCTCGGCCAACGCCCGCGCCATCGCCAGGCCGATGCCCCGAGTCGAGCCGGTGACCAGGGCGACGCGGCCCGCCGCACTGAATGAAATCGTCATCTCCGCCCCTCGTTGTCACATCCCCGCAGGTGAGGATATGGCAACCTCACAACCGTGTCATAATGCGATCGGATCGGCCCGTCACGGCGTATACGTGGGTTAGCGGGTATCAGCATATGAGGACTACGATGAGAGCATTCGCGCGTTCGGCCCTGGCGGTGGCGATGTTGGCGATGGCGGCGGGCCCGGCGATGGCCGCCGGTTCCAGCAGCAGCAGCGATTCCAGCTCCAGCAGCGGTTCCAGCAGCGCGGCGGCCGCCGATCCGAACTGGGCGGAGGCGAAAAACGCCATTGCCGCCAAGGACTACGACCGCGCCATGCCGCTGTTGCAGCAGGTCGTGGCCAAGGACCCGTCGAACGCCGACGCCTTCAACTATCTCGGCTACACCCATGGCCGCGCCGGCAAGCATGACGAGGCCATCGGTTACTACCAGAAGGCGCTGGCGCTGATGCCCGAGCATCGTGGCGCCAACGAGTATCTCGGCGAGCTCTACCTGAAGCTCGGCGACGTGGCGAAGGCCAAGGAGCGGCTGGCGGTGCTCGACAGCGCCTGTTTCTTCGGCTGCACCGAGTTCGACATGCTGAAAAAGGCGGTCGCCGACTACGAGACCTCGGGCACCTACACCAGCCGCAAGGGCCTGTAGCGGGGCGGAAATTAGCCGGCCCTTAACCCTCCGGTTACCATCCGGCGCGACCATGGCAGCGGATAATTTACCGCTGAAAGGGCCGCGCCAGTGGTCAAGGTCAAGTTGAGAGCTGTCGGGACCCGCACCCGCCGTCGCGACCGACGGCTGCATGAGCCGCCGCTGACCGTCGCGCTGCAGGGGCTCAAGTTCGCCACCGTCGACTGGAGCCTGGGCGGTTTCCGCATCGGCGGCTATCGCGGCCAGGCCAAGGTCGGCGAGCAGCTCGCGGTCAATATCTTCGGCCAGATCGCCGGGCGCCTGCTGGGCGGCACCGCGATCGCCACGGTGGTGCGCCGCGACTTCGTTGACCGCGAACTCGCCGCCAGCTTCACCGAATTCCGCAGCGACACCTGGGACCAGCTCGAACAGCTCTCCGTCCGCCGCGTCCGCCGCGCCTGAGACGGCCGGGTCAAGCCCGGCCGTGACCAACTTGTTGAGAACATGAAAAACGCGTCATACCCGGGCTCGGCCCGGGCATGACGCGGACGTGTTCAGCCTACAGGATCTCCAGAACGCTTTCCGGCGGGCGGCCGAGCGCCGCCTTGGTGCCGTTGACCACGATCGGACGTTCGATCAGCTTCGGCACGTTGGTCATCGCCGCGATCAGCGCCGTGTCGGACAGGTCGGCCTTGTCCAGCCCCTGCGCAAGATATTCCGGCTCCTTGCGCCGCATCAATTCGCGCGGCTTCAGGCCCAGCATGCCGAGCAGCTTCTTCAGCGTCTTCGCGTCCGGCGGCGTCTTCAGATACTCAACGATCTCCGGCTCCACGCCATTGTCGCGCAACAGCTGCAGCGTCTGCCGGGACTTGCTGCATCTGGGGTTGTGATAGATGGTGACCGCCATCCGAACTGCCTCGCCTGTCAGTGATGTACCCGCGCTATTCTACGTGAGCCCACGATGACGCCAATGCCCGACGGCTTCGAACCGTCGCCGGAGCCCAGCGAATTCAACGAGCTGGTCGGCCCGATCTACCAGAAGGTCGAGGGCGACCGGCTGATCCTCGGCCTGCAATGCCTGCCCAAGCACGCCAACAAGCGCGGCATCGTGCATGGCGGCATGTTGATGACCTTCGCCGACACCGGCTGCGGCCGCGCCGCGCGCCAGAAGCTGGGCCCGAACAGCGGCATCACCGCCACCGTCGGCCTGAACACTGAGTTCCTGGCCCCGGCGCGCCCGGGCGACTGGATCGAGTGCCATGCCGAGGTCACCCGTGCCACCCGCACCCTGGTGTTCGTCGACGCCGTGGTGACCCGCGACGGCGCCAACCTGCTCGCCGTCAACGGCGTCTGGCACCGCCGCGTGCGCGGCGGCTGAGCGACCTACTCCGCCGCCTGGGCCGCGCCGGCGGCCCGGCGCAGCCGGGCGATCATCTCGTCGACCGGAATCACGTTGGCGAAGGCCAGCCCGATCACCGCGTGCGTCGCCTTCTTGATCTCCTCGACCGAGAGATTGCCGATCGGGAAGGTCTCGGTGCCGTCCTCCATGAAGAAGACGTGATAGTCGCGCATTCCGGCTTCGCGCGCCGTGGTCTCGCAGCAGATGTTGGTGCAGATGCCCGACACGATGATGGTGTCGATGCCGTTCGAACGCAGGATCAGGTCGAGATCGGTGCCGGTGAACGAGCCGTAGCGCGGCTTGTCCAGGATCAGGTCGGTCGGCGCCACGTCAACGCCAGAATGAATCTGGACGGTGTCGGTGCCTTCCTTGGGCGATTATAAAGCTTGCAAACACGGGCTGAGACTCCTATATTGGAGTCAAGGAGTTAAGCCCGATGAGCATTCTCAGCCAGCCGCAGTTCCACGACGAAGAGGCCGCCTTCCGGTTCTTTGAGGAAGCGCGGTGGACCGAAGGCCCGCACTGCCCGCATTGCGGCGGCACGGAACGGCTGACTCGCGTCAAGGCGAACCCAGACAAGCGCATCCGCTATGGCCTGTGGCGCTGTGGCGACTGCAAGAAGCAGTTCACCAGCAAGGTCGGGACCGTGTTCGAGCACGCCCGCGTGCCGATGCACAAAGTCCTGCAAGCGGTCTTCTTGATGGCCAGCAGCAAGAAGGGCATCAGCGCGCACCAGCTACACCGCGTGCTTGAGGTCAGCTACCCGACCGCATGGTTTCTTGAGCACCGCATCCGCGAGGCGATGCGCTCCGGCGATCTAGCGCCGTTCGGTTCTGATGGCGGCACGGTTGAGGTCGATGAGACGTTCATCGGCCACGACAAGACCATCAAGCCGAAGGGCGAGAAGAAGGGGCGCGGCTACCACCACAAGCACAAGGTGCTGGCGCTGGTCGACCGTTCCACGGGCAAGGCGCGCGCCATGGTGGTTGACGACCTGAAGACCAAGACGCTGTTGCCGATCCTGCAAGAGAACATCGCACGCGAGGCGCACGTGATGACGGATGAGGCTGGCCAGTACCGCCGCTTGGGCGACGTGTTCGACGCGCACGATTTCGTTAGTCACGGCGCCGGCGAGTACGGCCGTGGCCCGATCCACACGAACACGATTGAAGGCTATTTCAGCATCTTCAAGCGGGGCATGAAGGGCGTCTACCAGCACTGCGGCAAGAAGCATCTGCATCGCTACGTTGCCGAGTTCAATTTCAGGTACAATAACCGAACGGCCTTGGGCGTGGACGACTTTGCGCGCGCCAATGCCGCTCTGGCGGGAGTCGTGGGGAAGCGATTAATGTATCGGGACTCGTGATGGGCTCTGCCACGCGACCGACCCCCAACCCATTAGCGGCCGGCTTCTATACGGTGCCGGACGCCGCTCGCCTTATTGAGGTGGGCAACGCCCAACGCATCCATGGTTGGCTGCGCGGGTATCCGAGAAGCGTGGTAGGCCCGCTAATGAAGCGGGACTTTGCCCCGATAGACGAGCAAGAAGAGTTGAGCTTTCTCGATCTCATGGAAGTGAGGGCGATTGAGTATTTTCGTGCGAATGGTGTGAAGGCCCGCACGCTGAGGCGCGCCATCGAAGAGGCTCGCGATATACTCAAGACCGATCACCCGTTTGCGACGGCACATATCACATTCCGCGCGGATGAAAAGTTCATCTATATCGATGAGGTGCTGGAGCGAAGCGCGAAGGAAGAGAAGGATTCCCTCCTCTACAACCTCATCAGACGCAGCTACGAGAGCTACACGCTCATCAAGGAAACTATCGGTCGTGGTGTCGAGTTCGACCCACGTACGCATCTGCCGAAGACTTGGCGCCCACGCAGCGAGAAGTTTCCCAACATCGTAATCGACCCGCTGGTGTCCTATGGTCGGCCAGCGTTGCCAAGCGGCATTGCTACAACAACGCTGTTCGATGCGTGGCTGGCTGAGGGCAAAGACTACGACGAAGTAGCCTACTGGTTTGAAGTGCCCACAACCGATGTCGAGCGAGCGGTGGCCTTCGAGCAAGAGATAGCTCGGGCGGCGTGAGGCGGAAAGTCGCCATAGACGAAGATGTCACTCGCCGCGTCGCGAGAACCCTTGAAGCGGCCTACGGAGACCTTGGGTACGAGTTCATCTACATCGCGGACCTTGCAGGTTCGGGTGCTAAGGATGAGTTCTGGGCGGAGAAATTCCGACGCTTTGGCGGCGAGGTCGTTCTTTCTGCGGACAAGAACATTACGCGCAAGCCGCACGAACTGCTGGCGTTTCAGGGGAACGAGCTAATTTGCTTCTTCATGCAGTCCCCCTGGTCCAGGCGAACGGGGCACTTCAAGGTGTGCCATGCGCTCTACTGGTGGCACTGGATACACAAGAAACTTCCTGATTGTCGCAAGAGCGACTGCTGGCAGGTTCCGATTGTACAGACCGGGAAGGGCTTCAAGAAACTGGAGGTGCCGGGCTATGTCGACGAACAAGCCAAGAAAGACGCAAGTTGATCGGTTTATCGAGGTGTCGCGCGATCTAGGCGCTGACGAAGACCCGGAACACTTTAAGGCGAAGCTCCGGAAGATCGCCAATGCCGACGTGCCTGAGGAAGACCGCAAGAAGCCGAAGCGGGCTAGTGACTAGATGCCTGGGGCACGTTGGCGGCCACCGCCGAACGCATCGATTCTTATCGTCGTCGTGGCCTGTGCGCTTATGTGGCTACTGGTCGCACTCTTCGCGGTCTAGCAGCCTGAGCGTGTTTGCAACCTTTACAATTGCCCTTCCTTGATGTAGCCGGCGCGCACCGGCTCGATCAGTTCGCCCATGGTGCCGAGGTTGGAGCCGTCGGCGCGGGTCGTGTGGCGGGTGTGGATCACCTTCACCCCGGCCGCGCGGCACGCCTTGATCAGCTTGTTCACCGGCTCCAGCAACGCGACGCCGCCGGGGGCGGACAGCGGCGTGCCCTCCACGAAGGCCACCTGCATGTCGACATTGACGAGCGCCATGCGCTCGGGAACTACGGCGTACTCGGTCATGGCTTGTCTCCCTGTATCGGACGATCAGCGATGCCGCTTTCTCAAGACGGGATCGTAGACCGGGCCGGCGTCGCGAGTCTCGCTCACGCCCGCCGCTTCACGAATCTTGGCGGCGCCGCCAGGTCGCCGAATTGGCCGGGGCGTTTCTCCATCTGCGCCGAGATGGCTTCTTTCAGATCGTCGGAGATCAGCATCGCGGCGTTCCAGGTCGCGACGTAGTTCAGGCCATCGGCCACGGAGTGGTCGCGGGCGTAGGTCAGCATTTCCTTGGTGCCGCTGATCGCCAGCGGCGACTTGGTGGCGATCTCGGCCGCGATCTTCATGACGTCGCCCAGCATCGCGTCGCGGTTCGCGAAGCTGCGCGTGACCAGGCCGCATCCGGCCGCCTCCGCCGCCGCCATGCGCCGGCCGGTGAAGGCCAGTTCGCGCACCAGCCCGGCGGGCATCAGGTGCGGCAGCCGCTGCAACGTGCCGACGTCGGCGACGATGCCGATGTTGATTTCGTGGATCGAGAAGAACGCATCCTCGGTGGCGTAGCGCACGTCGCAGGCGCTGATCAGGTCGATGCCGCCGCCGATGCAGGCGCCATGGATCGCCGCCAGAACCGGCACGCGGCAGCGCTCGATCACCGAAAAAGTCTCCTGCATTTCAAGCACTTGCCGGCGCAGCCGCTCGCGCCGGCGGCCTTCGTCGGTGTCTTCCGCGGTGATCTGTCCGAACTCGGTCAGGTCCAGCCCGGCGGTGAAGTGCTTGCCCTCGGCCGCCAGCACCACGACGCGGGCCTCCGGCGTGTCGTCGATCTCGGTGAAAACGTCGACCATTTCCTGCCAGAAGGCGCGGTTCATCGCGTTCATCGCCGCCGGCCGGGCCAGGGTGACGGTGGCGATGCCGTCGGCAACTTCCAGTTTCAATGTCTCGCGCGCCATCTTGGCCTCCTTGTCCAGGTCCCGCCGCCATGTCTAGCATGGGCGAGGGGAGCGTTGCAGACATGGCCCGCGAAACCGAACAACTACCGCTGCCGGTGATGAGCCCGGGGACCCGGCGCACGCTCACCGTGCACCGCTATGGCGCCACGTCGGCGCGGCCGAAGGCATACCTGCATGCCGGCCTGCACGCCGACGAGCTGCCCGGCATGGTGGTGCTGCAACGCCTGATCGAGCGCTTGGACGAGGCCGAGGCGGCGGGTGAGATCACCGGCCAGATCGTTGTCGTGCCCTACGCCAACCCGATCGGCCTGGCGCAGCGCGATCGCGACCAGCACCAGGGCCGCTATGACTTCGCCAGCGGCGCCAACTTCAACCGCGATTTCGCCGATGTCTCCGACGAGGTGGTCGGCAGATTGCGCGACCGGCTCGGCCGCGACCCGGCGATCAACGTGCCGATGATCCGGACCGCGTTGACCGAGGCGGTGGCGGAACGACCGGCGGTCGGCGATGTCGCCTGGCTGCGCCGGGCGCTGCTGGCGCTGGCGATCGACGCCGACATCGTGCTCGACCTGCACTGCGACTCCGAATCCGTGGTGCACCTGTTCATGGGCGAGGAGCTGTGGCCGGCGGGATCGGACCTCGCCGCCGAGCTGCAGGCCGAGGCGGTGCTGCTGGCCAGCGATTCCGGCAGCGGGCCGTTCGACGAGGCCTGCTCGATGCCGTGGTGGCGGCTGGGCCAGGCCTATGGCGACGCGGTGCCGGCCGCCTGCCTCTCGGCCACCGTGGAGTTGCGCGGCGAGGCCGACGTCGGCGGCGCCTGGGCGACGCAGGACGCCAAGGCGCTGTTCCGCTTCCTGCAACGCCGTGGCGTCATCGCGGGTTCGCCCGGTCCGCTGCCGACGCCGATCTGCGACGCCACGCCGCTGTCCGGCGCGGAGATGGTCAAGGCGCCGTTGACCGGCATCGTCGACTACCGCGTCGTGCCCGGCGCCCACGTCAAGGCCGGCCAGGTGGTGGCCGAGATCGTCGACCCGGCCGCCGCCGATCCGCGCCAGGGCCGCACCCCGATCGCCAGCCAGACCGACGGCGTGCTGTACGGCCGCATGGCGCGCCGCCTGGTCCGCCCCGGCGAGACCATCTGCAAGATCGCCGGCGCCCGGCCCCGCCCGGAGCGCACCGGCAAGCTGCTGGAAGATTGATCGACAAGGGCGCGTCCGTCCGAAGCACCAACCACCGACATGCCGGGCTTGACCCGGCATCACCGGGCCGATGTCGTGCGTATGGCTGGCTGGTGATCCCGGGTCGCGCTGCGCTTGCCCGGGATGACGATGAAACGATGAGGAGACACCCATGCCCGTGACGTACGACTCGTTGAAGGCCTTGAAGGGGCCGGTGCGCGAGTACAGCTACGATGCCCGCGACACCATGCTCTACGCGCTCGGCATCGGCGTCGGCGCCGACGCCACCGACCGGCGCCAGCTCGCCTTCTGCTACGAGAAGGACCTGAAGGTGATGCCGTCGATGGCGACCGTGATCGCCTGGGACGACACGCTGCTGTTCGAATCCGGCCTGGACATCGTCAAGATCGTACACGGCGAGCAGCGGCTGAAGCTGGAACGGCCGTTGCCGGTCGCCGCCGAGCTGACCAGCCAGGTCCGCGTGCTCGACGTGTTCGACAAGGGCGAGGGCCGCGGCTGCGTGGTGATGACCCGGCAGGAGATCACCGAGGTCGGCAACGGCCTGCTCTGCACACTCGACTCGGTCGCCTTCGCGCGTGGCGACGGCGGCGTTGGCGGCCCCGGCGGCTCGCCCGATCCGCTGCCGCCTGTACCGGAACGGCAACCCGACAAGGTCATGAGCGCGAAGACGCAGGACAACCAGGCGCTGATCTATCGCCTCAGCGGCGACCGCAACCCGCTGCACGTCGACCTCGACGTCGGCACCGCGGCCGGCTTCCCACGCCCGATCCTGCACGGCCTGTGCACCTGGGGCCACGCAGCGCATGCCGTGGTGCGCGAGTGCCTGGACTACGCCGTCGACGACGTACGGTCGATCGCCGCCCGCTTCACCGCCCCGGTCTTCCCCGGCGAGACCATCCGCACCGAGATGTGGCAGGGCGATGCCGGGGTGCACTTCCGCGCCTTCGTCGAGGAACGCGACCTCAAGGTGCTCGACTACGGCCTGGTGACCAACTCGTGACGGTGACGCTCACCGACATCCAGGCAGCAGCGAAACGCATCGACGGCTACGTCCGGCGCACGCCAATCCTGCGCACCGAGGGCTTGCGTCAGCCGTTCACCGACGCCGAGCTCGTCCTGAAGCTGGAGCAGCTCCAGGTCACCGGCTCGTTCAAGGCGCGCGGCGCGTCGTCGAAGCTCACCTCACTGGACGATGCGGCGGTGAAGCGCGGCCTGATCACCGCGTCGGGCGGCAACCACGGCCTGGGCGTCGCCTATGCCGGCTGGCGCGCCGATGTACCGACCGTGATCTACCTGCCGGCCAACACGCCGCCGGTGAAGGCGGAGAAGCTGCGCGAGTGGGGCGCGACGGTGGAGATGCACGGCGAGGTCTGGGACGACGCCAACGCCGAGGCGCTGCAAGTCGCCGAGCGCGACGGCCTGACCTACGTGCATCCCTTCGCCGACCCGGCGGTGATCGCCGGCCAGGGTACCATTGCGCTGGAACTGGCCGCCGACCTGGAGAAGCTCGACACGCTGCTGGTGGCGATCGGCGGCGGCGGCCTGATGGCCGGGGTGGCGACCGGCATCAAGGCGCTGCGGCCCGACGTGAAGGTCATCGGTGTCGAGCCGGTCGGCGCGCCGACGCTGTACCAGAGCCTGCTCGCCGGCCGCCCGGTGATGCTGGAGGCGATCGAGACCCGCGCCAACACGCTGGCACCGCGCCAGTCCGAAAAGCTCAATGTCGATCTCATTTCGGCCGCGGTGGAGCAGATCGTGCTGGTCGACGACGACGCCATGCGCGACGCCGCCAGGTGGCTGTGGTCGGAATGCGCCGTTGCGGCTGAGCTCTCCGGCGCCGCTTCGGTCGCCGCCCTGATGACCGGTGCCTACGAAGCACAGAAGGGCGAAACCGTCTGCGCCCTGGTCTGCGGCGCCGGCACCGACGGGATAAGCGGATAAGCCGCACCACGGGAGAAACCATGCGCGCGACCACGGATCGGGTGCTGTTGATCGGCAGCGTGCCGTTGCAGTCCAGCGAGGAGGTGTTCCGCCAGGTCGGCGGCGCGCTGGCGCCCTACATCTCGCGCCTGCCCGACGGCGAGACCGGCGAGCGCTGGATGTGGGTACGCTTCCAGCAGGACATGCTGAAGGCCAGCGGCTACATGGAGGTCGACCCGGACGCGCCACCGCTGCGCTGGGTGCAGTGGGACGGCAAGCTGCTGCGCGAGATCCCCGGCCTGCGCTTCAAGCCCGGCGTCGAGCCCGACAACGTGGACTTCGAGACCACCTACGACACCGCCGCCATCGAGTCGTACGCGGTGTTCAGGCGCTTGCGCGACGCGGGCGACCTACCGGCGCACATCAAGTTCCAGGTCTGCCTGGCGACGCCGTGGGCCACCGGCTGGCTGTTCGTCAGCCCGAAAGCGCGTGACGCCTACATGCCGGCCTACGAGCGCGCCCTGATCCGCGCGTTGGACAGCATCTGCGCGGCGATCCCGGCCGCCGACCTGGCGATCCAGTGGGACGTCTGCCAGGAAGTGCTGGTCTTCGAGGACTACTTCGATGGCCGGCCGGAAGACTACAAGCAGCAGGCTTACGCGCTACACGGGCGGCTGGGCGACGCGGTGCCGGCCGGCGTCGAGTGCGGATTCCAGCTCTGCTACGGTTCGCCGCGCGACGAGCACCTGGTGCAGCCGAAGGACGCCGGCATCCTGGTCGAGATGATGAACGGCATCGGCGACGCGGTGACGCGGCCGCTCGACTTCCTGCACATCCCGGTGCCGAAGGACCGCACCGACGACGCCTTCTTCGCGCCGCTGGCGAACTGGCGCGGCCGGCCCGAGACGCGGCTCTACATCGGCCTGATCCACCACGACGACGCGGCCGGCGACGATGCCCGCATCGCCGCGGCGCGCCGCTACGTCGACGATTTCGGGATCGGCAGCGAATGCGGCTGGGGCCGCGGCGAGCCTGGCCGCCTGCCCGGCCTACTGGAGGCGCACCGCCGGGCCGCGACGGCGTTCTAGCCCGGCATCTTCTCGAAGGCGGGGATGCCCTCGGGCACCACGTGGAAGGGCTGCGCATCGCACGTGAAGATCGCCGCCTTCGCCTGGAAGATCGACGGGTCGTCAAGCGTGCCGACCTTGAGGATCACCGAGTCCGGCCGGCGCGGTGTCCTGGTGCCGATCCCGGTGCCGCAATTCTCGCAGAACAGCCGCGTGACCGGCGACTCAAGGTCGCTACGGGTGAAGCTCTTCGGCTCGCCCTTGGTGAACTTGAACCCGTCGGCCGGCACGATCACGATCACGTTCGGATTGCCGCCGGTGATGTACTGGCATTCGCGGCAGTGGCACTGAATCGCGCCCTGCAGATCGCCGCCGGATTCGTACCTGATCTCGCCGCAATAGCAGCCGCCCTGCATGGTCATTGCTTGCTCCCTGTCCCGCTGGTCGCGGCGATCATGTCCGATCGCGTGCCGGCAGGCAAAGCCGCAAGCGCCTTGCCCGGCCCGCGCCGAGCCCCGATACTTCACGCTCCGGTGACTATGGCGGCCCGCCAACAACGAGGCGGCCAGCGCCGGCCAGGGAGGTACCGTCATGACCGAGCCGCTGTGGCATAAGTCCTATCCGCCCGGCGTCAGCTGGGAGTTCACGTTCGAGCCGCGACCGGTCTTCGCGCTGCTCGACGAGGCGGCGCAGCGCTGGCCGAAGAACGTCTACCTCGACTTCATGGACAAGCGCCTGAGCTATGAGCAGGTGCACGACCTGGTCGACCGCGCCGCCAAGGGGTTGCAGGCGCTGGGCGTCGGGCCGGGCACCCATGTCGGCCTGTTCCTGCCGAACACGCCGCACTATCCGATCCTGTTCTTCGCCATTCTCAAGGCCGGCGGCACGGTGGTGAACTATTCGCCGCTCGACGCCGCGCGCGAGATCGAACACAAGATCGAGGATTCGCACACCGACATCATGGTCACGCTCGACCTGAAGGTGCTGTACCCGACCGTCGCCGGCCTGCTCGGCAAGACCCGGCTGAAGAAGGTGATCGTCGGCTCGGTCGCCGACTTCCTGCCGTTCCCGAAGAACCTGCTGTTTCCGCTGGCGCGCAAGGCCGACCTGGCCGAAGTGCCGAAGGACGACCGCCACCTGCGCTACGCCAAGCTGATCGGCAATGACGGGCGCTACGACAAGGTCCAGCACGGCGACGCCAACGAGACACTGGCGGCGGTCCAGTATACCGGCGGCACGACCGGCCTGCCGAAGGGCGCGATGCTGACCCACGCCAACCTGGTCGCCGCCGCCGAGCAGCTCAAGAGCTTCACCGCCACCGAGCCTCGGGTGCTGGAGGAGGGCGTGGAGAGCACGCTCACGGTGCTGCCGCTGTTCCACATCTACGCGCTGACCGTGATCCTGCTCTACGGCACCGCGACCGGCACCAAGCTGATCTTGCATCCGCGCTTCGAGCTCGACGCCGTGATCAAGGACCTGGCCGGCAAGCGGCCGACGGTTTTCCCGGGCGTCCCGACGATGTACACCGCGATCGTCGCCCATCCCGACGCCGGCAACCTCGACCTCACCTCGCTGAAGCTGTGCAACTCCGGCGGCGCGCCGTTGCCGGTGGAGGTGGCGAACCGGTTCGAGAGCCTGACCGGGTGTCAGCTCCTGGAGGGCTGGGGCATGACCGAGACCTGCGCGCCCGGTACTGGCAGCCCGATGAGCCGACCGCGCCGCGCCGGCTCCTGTGGCCTGCCGATGCCCGGCATCACCATGGAGTTCGTCGACGTCGACGACCCGCTGCGCGTGTTGCCCTATGGCGAGCGCGGCGAGATCTGCGTCACCGGCCCGAACGTCACGCGGGGCTACTGGAACAAGCCGGACGAGACCGCCGAAGCCTTTGCCGGCGGCCGCTTCCACACCGGCGACATCGGCTACATGGACGAGGACGGCTACGTCTTCATCGTCGACCGCAAGAAGGACATGATCCTGTCCGGCGGCTACAACGTCTATCCGCGCAACATCGAAGACGCGATCTACGAGCATCCGGCCGTGGAAGAGGTCACGGTGATCGGCGTCGCCGACGAGTATCGCGGCCAGGCCGCCAAGGCGTTTATCAAGCTGCGCGACGGCGCTGGCCAGTTCAGCCTCGAGGAACTTCGCGAGTTCCTGACCGACAAGCTCGGCCGCCACGAACTGCCCGGCGCGGTCGAGTTCCGCGCCGAGCTCCCGAAAACCCCGGTCGGCAAGCTGTCGAAGAAGGAGCTGATCGAGGAAGAGGTGAAGAAGGCCGCGGCGGAATAGGCCATCACGAGATCCCCGAATCGCGTCCGGGCTTGACGAACGGGCGTATTGAGATCAGCAAGGCAGGCGCCACGGCCGGGCTTGACCCGGCGATTCCGGCACGAGGGCCGCAATTCTAGAACCGGTACGACGCGCCGATCGAGGCCGAGGTGTTGTTGTAGTTGAAGTTGCGGAAGTTGGAATCGACCATCGTCCGCTGCAGCGTGCCGATCAGAGCCCAGTTCTCGCTCACCGGAACACTGGTCAGGATACTCCAGCGCCACTCCTGGTCGGAGCGGTTCTTCACCGGGTCCACCGCCGGATCGGGCTCGTGGTACGAGGTCCAGACCCGGGTGACCGAGAAGGACGAGGTCCAGCGGTCGGTCGGCAGATTGTCGATCGGCACCGCGTAGCTCAGCGTATAGGACGCGGTCAGCAGATACTCGATGTTCGAGAACAGCGATTCCTCGGCATTCTCGGTCTTCACCGCGCCGCCGAGCGACAGCACGCTGGTTGGTCCGATGGCGAAGTTCATGTCGAGCCGCAGCTCGGTCTCCGCGCCGTCCTGGTTCTCCAGCGTCGGGCGGCCCTCGGAGTTGTGGTAGTTCTTGACGATATGTTCGAGGTTGGCCTCGCCGCTGATCACCGGGCCGAACTGCTTGGCCAGGTTGAAGCCACCACCGAAGGCACGGAAGTAGGCGGTGTCGTCCAGCAGCGTCTGCTGGCCCAGGACGTATGGCCGGTAGCTGACGCCCTCGATCATCTCCGGCCAGAACTGGCCGCGCGGTCCGATCTTGAGCTCGGCATAGAGCAGGTCGAGCTGGCCCTGTTCGAACTGTTCCGCGCCATAGAGCAGCAAGTCGGCCTGCAGCACTTCACCGGTCTGCAGTTGCGGATCGTAGGTGTAGCGCACGCTGCCCGATGCGAAGAGATTCCAGTCCGGCATCTCGGTGAACTGGCTGTCCAGGTTCGCCTCGACGCCGAGCAGCGAGATCGCGGTGCTGTTCGGGCCGGCGTTGGCGTTGGTCTGGTAACGCGCGCCGCCGTAGAACGAGCCGGCGAACCGGTGCCGGGAGGTGCGCTTCTCGATTTCCGCCAGGTAGGTGGCGACACGCGCGCGTACGTCGTCCGGCACGTCCTCGCCCTCAAGCGCGCGGGTCAGGTAGGTGCGCGATATCGCGTAGGAGCCGAGCCGGAAGTACAGCACGCCCAGTTCCAGCCGCACCCGCGGCAGGTCCGGGTTGAACAGCAGCATCCGCTCCAGGGCGCTGATCGCCGCCTCGTAATCGCCGATGCGGATCGCCAGTTCGGCGTATTTGAACGTATTGTCGAGGTTGGACGGGTCGCGCAGCATCTGCTGGAACGCAGCTTCGAATTGCTGCTCCAGCGTGCTCGAAGGCGCCTGCGCCGACGCACTGCCGGCGACCAGCAACGTCGCCGTTCCGATCGCTCCCAACAACAACTTCACGCGGTGACCGCGCGACATCAGCACCCTCCCCCGGCACACTCGATGCGCAAGTTAACCGATAGCCCGCACTTGACCCAAATGGTTTTTGCGCCGCTGCCCAAAGTAGTTATCGGGTGTTGCTCAAGCACCCGTTGGCGACCCCGTGGCGGGCGCCGAACCCCGCTCACCGACCCCGGCGGCGCGTAGTTCGCCGTCGATCCGGCCCGCCAGGAACAGCGCGAACATGCGAAAGTCACTGAGCAGCGACCACAACGGATAGCGGAACGTAGCCGGCCGGTTGCGTTCGACGAAGAAATGCGCCGACCAGGCCGGCCCGTAGCCGGCCACCAGCACGGCCAGCAGCAGCCACCACTGCGCGGTCGCGACGGCCAGCGCCAGGAACAGCAGCGCCAGCGCGGTGCCGGCATAGTGCAGCGTCCGCGTCGCCGGCCGCGCATGTTCGCGCAGGTAATGGGGCCAGAAATCATGGTATCGACCGAACCGGTCACCCGTGCCACGCGCCATTGCGGCCTTCCTCCGGTATCTCGCAACAAGTTGACGTTTACGTAAACGTCAACTATATTCTCTCACAGCCGCGATGAGCAGCGGTACGGCCCGGCAACGGGCGCTGACAGGGAGCGACCATCCGTGAAAGCCGCCGCCGCTAGCGACGCGTTGCCCTCCGCTGGCCCTTCCGCCAACGAAACTTATACCATCACCGAACTGGCGGAAGAATTCTCCGTCACGCCGCGGACGATTCGATTCTACGAAGACAAGGACCTGCTGCAACCGCAGCGCAATGGCCTGAACCGGGTCTATGCGCGGCGCGACCGGGCCCGTTTGAAGCTGATCCTGCGCGGCAAGCGGCTCGGCTTCTCGCTCGCCGACATCAAGGAGATGCTCGATCTCTACGATCTCGGCGATGGTCAGATCGAGCAGATGCGCCTGACCTATCGCAAGATCGCCACCCGCATCGAGGCCCTGGAGGCGCAGCGCGCCGACCTCGACGCCGCGATCAGCGAGCTCCGCGACAGCCAGCGCCACATCGAGCAGGCGCTAAACGGCAAGGGGGTCGCCGATGTCGATGCCTGAGACAGCCCCGATGCCCAGCCTTCGCGGCCAGGACCTGTTCGCGCTCGACGCCAACCTGCGGGCCGAGCTGGACCGGCGCGACCCGGCGCTGCTGACGCGTTGGGCCGACAAGCTGGGCGACTTCGGGCGTTTCGTCGGCGACGAGGTCGACCGCGCCGCCGAGTACACCGACCGCCACGGCCATCCGACCCTGAAGTCACACGACCGCGACGGCCGGCTGGCCAACCACGTGGTCACCAACCCGGCCTGGCAGCAGGTCAGCCGCCGGGTCTACGAGCACGGCGCCGTCGGCCTGAACTACACCGAAGACCCGGCGCCATACCTCGTCACTTTCGCCATGGGCTACCTGCTGAGCCAGGCCGACACCTCGTTGCATTGCCCGGTGACGATGACTGGCGCGGTCGCCTACGTGCTGGACCGGTT
The DNA here is from genome assembly GCA_040223615.1 of Alphaproteobacteria bacterium. GTDB lineage: Bacteria > Pseudomonadota > Alphaproteobacteria > JAVKFY01. The sequence continues at coordinate 37,544 of JAVKFY010000023.1, read as the reverse complement.
CGCGCCTGAGCGCGTGAAGCGCGACTACCTGCACCAGCTCACCCGGATCGACGGCCGGGCGAAGAGCGCCGGCACCTGGGCCACCGAACAGCACGGCGGCTCCGACGTCGGCGCCACCACCACGGTCGCCAGGAAAGACGGCGATGCCTGGCGGCTGACCGGCATCAAATGGTTCACCTCGGCGATCGATGGCGGCATCGCTGTCGCCACCGCGCGGCCCGAGGACGGCGCCGGCGGCAGCAAGGGCCTTGGCCTCTACCTGGTGCCGACCGAGATGCCCGACGGCTCGGCCAACGACTTCCGCATCCGGCGCCTGAAGGACAAGCTCGGCACCATCGGCGTGCCCACCGCCGAGCTCGACCTGACCGGCACCTGGGCGCTGGAGATCGCCGCGCCGCCGACCGGCTTCCGGCTGATGATGGAGGCGCTGGAATTCTCGCGCATCCAGAACGCGCTCGGTTCCTCCGGCCTGCACCGCCGCGCCTATCTGGAAGCGCTTCAATTCGCCGACGGCCGCGTCGCCTTCGGCAGCACCATCACCAGCTATCCGATGGTGCAGGACGAGCTGCTGAAGCTGCTGGTCACGCTCGACGCCTCGGTGGCGATGTCGTTCGAGGCGGCCGCCGCGTTCGATAGCGCGCATATCAGCGAGGTCGGCGACGCCGACAACCGCGAGCGCACCTGGCTGCGGCTGGCGACGGCGCTGGCCAAGTACCTGACCGCCGAGTACGCCAACCAGGCGGCGCGCGGCGCCATCGAGATCATCGGCGGCAACGGCTACACCTACGACTTCGTCACCCCGCGCCTGCTGCGCGACGCCCAGGTGCTGACGGTCTGGGAAGGTCCGGCCAACATCCAGGCGCTTGAGCTCCTGCGCCTGCTGTCGCAACGCTACGGCGGCGCCGAGATGTTCGTGCAAGCTGTCGGCGGCACCATCCTGGACGCGCCGGAAGCACTGAGCGCGATCCTGAAGCCGGCGCGCGCCGCCCTGAAAGATGCCGAGGAAGCGCTACGCTACGTCGCCACCGACGCCGACAAGGCGCAACGCCACGCGCGGCGCCTGATGACGCTGCTGGCCGACCTGTTCGCGACGTCGTTGTTGACGCGGCAGGCCGCCGCCGACCTGGCGCGCGGCGACGCCCGCAAGGCTTGCGTGCTGAAGCTGTTCGTCGACGGCCACCTGACGCACCTGCCGCGCCGCGGCATCGGCGCCGAGACCGAGTGGGCCTCCAAGCTGTTCCGGCCGCTGGCCGACTATGCCGCCATCGACCCCGCCGACCTGCCGAACTAGGAAGCAACATGTCCGCTTACCCGCACCTGCTGGCCCCGCTCGACCTCGGCTTCACCACGTTGGCGAACCGCGTGATCATGGGCTCGATGCACACCGGCCTGGAGGAGACCGAGAATGGTTTCGCCAAGCTGGCCGCCTTCTACGCCGAGCGCGCGCGCGGCCAGGTCGGGCTGATGGTCACCGGCGGCGTCGCGCCCAACGCGGAAGGCCGCTTCGGGCTGATCGACGCGCCGATGGACGGCGAGCACGGCGGCGACCACAACGTCATCACCAAGGCGGTGCACGACGCCGGCGGCAAGATCTTGATGCAGGTGCTGCACACCGGCCGCTACGGCCAGCATCCCGACTGCGTCGCGCCATCGCCGATCCGCGCGCCGATCAACAAGTTCAGCCCCCGCGCGCTGACCTCGCCCGAGGTTACCCAGACCGTCGAGGACTTCGCGAACTGTGCGCGACTCGCCCGCGAGGCCGGCTATGACGGCGTCGAGATCATGGGCTCGGAGGGATATCTCCTCACCCAGTTCATGTGCCCGCGCACCAACCAGCGCGACGACGAATGGGGCGGCTCCCTGGAAAACCGCTGCCGTCTCGGCATCGAGGTGGCCAGGCGGACCCGCGAGGTCTGCGGCGACGACTTCATCATCATGTACCGCCTGTCGCTGCTCGACCTGGTGGAGGGCGGCAGCCCGTGGGACGAGACCGTGCAGATGGCCAAGTGGGTCGAGGCGGCGGGCGCCAACATCCTCAACACCGGCATCGGCTGGCACGAGGCGCGCATCCCGACCATCGCCCACATGGTGCCGCGCGGTGCCTTCGCCTGGACCACCCAGCGCCTGAAGACCGAGGTGAAGCTGCCGCTGGTGACCTCGAACCGGATCAACGACCCGGCCCAGGCCGACAAACTCATCGCCGGCGGCGGCGCCGACATGGTGTCGATGGCGCGCCCGTTCCTGGCGGATCCCGATTTCGTGGCCATGGCGATCGCCGGCAAGGGCGACGAGATCAACACCTGCATCGCCTGCAACCAGGTTTGCCTGGACCGCATCTTCACCGGACAGGTCGCCGGCTGCATGGTCAACCCGCACGCCTGCAACGAACTCGCCACCGACATCGCGCCGGCCGCCGCAAGGAAGACCATCGCCGTGGTCGGCGCCGGGCCGGGCGGCATGGCCTGCGCCACGCTGGCGGCCGAACGCGGCCATGCGGTCACCCTGTTCGAGGCAACCGATCGCCTGGGCGGGCAGTTCAACATGGCGATGGCGATCCCCGGCAAGGAAGACTACCGCGAGACCATCCGCTACTTCGGCGCCCGGCTGAAGGCCCTCGGCGTGACCGTGAAGCTGAACCACGCGGCCACGGCTGACGACCTCGCCGGCTTCGCCGAGGTGGTGCTGGCCACCGGCGTCACCCCGCGCAACCCCGCGATCCCCGGCATCGACCACGCCAAGGTGTTGAGCTACGTCGACGTGCTCTGGCACCGCAAGCCGGTCGGCAAGAAAGTTGCCATTGTCGGCGCTGGCGGCGTCGGGTTCGACGTGGCGGAGTTCCTGACCTCGGCCGCGGGCCCGGGCGATCCGGCGAACCCGAACGTCGATGCGTTCCTGAGCGAATGGGGCATCGATCCGACCTACGCCCAGCCCGGCGGCCTGGCGCCCGACGGCCCGGACATGCACTCGGCCCGCGAGATCACGCTGTGCCAGCGCAAGACCGGCCGGCTCGGCGGCACGCTCGGCAAGTCGACCGGCTGGGCGGTGAAGGCGGCGCTGCAAATGAAAGGCGTGGAGATGCTGGGCGGCGTCACCTACACCCGGATCGACGACGCCGGCCTGCACATCGAGATCGACGGCGAGGCCCGTGTGCTCGACGTCGACAACGTCGTAATTTGCGCCGGGCAGGAAAGCGCCCGCGACCTATATCAAGCCCTACAAGAACGCGGTCAGACCGTGCACCTGATCGGCGGCGCCCGCGAGGCGGGCGAACTGGACGCCGAACGCGCCATTGCCGAGGCCACCGCGCTCGCCGCGGCCGCCTGACAGCCAGAGGAAAAGTTGATGAAGAACGTGGTGATCGCCGGTTACAAGCGCTCCGCCCTGACTCCCGCCAATCGCGGCGAGTTGGCCCGGGTCCGGCCCGACGAAACCGCCGCCCAGGTGATCAAGGCGCTGGTCGCCGAGACCGGCGTCGAGCCGTCCGACATCGAGGACCTGATCATGGGCTGCGCCTTCCCGGAGGGCGAGCAGGGTCTGAACGTCGCCCGCATGGTGGTGTTCCTGGCCGGCCTGCCGCAGACGGTCGCCGGCACCACGGTGAACCGCTTCTGCGGCTCGTCGATGCAGTCGATCCACATGGCCGCCGGCGCGATCCAGCTCGGCGCCGGCGAGGCCTTCATCTGCGCCGGCATGGAGAGCATGACCCGGGTGCCGATGGGCGGTTACAACCCGATGCCGCACCCCGGGCTCTACCAGGAAATGCCCGACGCCTATATCGGCATGGGCGAGACGGCGGAGAACCTGGCGCGGAAGTACCAGATCGACCGCAAGGCGCAGCAGGAGGTGGCGGTCGAGAGCCACAGGAAGGCCGCCGCCGCGCAGGCGGCCGGCAAGTTCGCCGACGAGATCGTCACCATCGTCGACGGCAAGATCACCGTCGAGGCCGACGGCTGCATCCGCCCCGATACCTCGCAGGAGACCCTGGACGGCCTGAAGCCAGCCTTCTCCGCCGACGGCTCGGTCACCGCCGGCACCTCCTCGCCGTTGACCGACGGCGCCACCGCCGTGCTGGTCACCTCCGAAGACTACGCCAAGGCCCACGGGCTGAAGATGCTGGCCCGGATCAAGTCGGTCGCGGTCGCCGGCTGCGCGCCGGAGATCATGGGCATCGGCCCGGTGCCGGCGACCCAGAAGGCGCTCGACCGCGCCGGCCTGAAGATCGGCGACATCGACATCATCGAGCTGAACGAGGCCTTCGCCAGCCAGGCGCTGGCGGTGATCCACGACGTCGGCATCGACCAGTCGAAGATGAACCTGGACGGCGGCGCCATCGCGCTGGGCCACCCGCTGGGCGCCACCGGCGCCCGCATCACCGGCAAGGCCGCCGCGCTGCTGCAACGCGAGGGCAAGCAACTGGCGCTGGCCACGCAGTGCATCGGCGGCGGCCAGGGCATCGCCACGGTTCTGGAGGCCGTGTGATGACGGAAATCAAGAAAGTCGCCGTCCTCGGCGCCGGCGTGATGGGCTCCGGCATCGCCGCCCACGTCGCCAATGCCGGCGTCCCGGTGGTGCTGCTCGACATCGTGCCGAAGGGCGCCAACGACCGTTCCGCGCTGGCCAAGGGCGCCATCGACCGGATGCTGAAGCAGAAGCCGGCGCCGTTCATGCACAAGAAGAACGCGCGCCTGATCACGCCCGGCAACCTGGAAGACGATCTCTCGGCGCTGGCCGATTGCGACTGGATCTGCGAGGCGGTGCTGGAAGACCCGACCGTCAAGCACGACCTCTACAAGCGCGTCGAGGACGTCCGCAAGGATGGCTCCATCGTCACCTCGAACACCTCCACCATTCCGCTGGAGAAGCTGGTCGAGGGGCAGAGCGACCGCTTCGCCAAGGATTTCGCCATCACCCACTTCTTCAACCCGCCGCGCTACATGCGGTTGCTGGAAGTGGTCGGCGGCAAGGCGACACGGCCCGGCGCGCTCGACGCGCTGCGCCAGTTCGGCGAGGTCGACCTCGGCAAGCAGGTCGTGGTCTGCCACGACACGCCGGGCTTTATCGGCAACCGCATCGGCATCTACTGGTCGTTCGTGGCGATGAGCCAGGCGATCGAGCTGGGCCTGACCGTGGAGGAGGCCGACAGCATCGTCGGCCGTCCGCTCGGCATCCCGAAAACCGGCATCTTCGCCCTCGGCGACCTCACCGGCATCGACCTGGCGCCGCACATCAACGCCTCGATGCTGCGTCTGCTGCCGGAAACCGACGCCTTCGCGCTGGAATTCAATCCCAAGGACACGCTGGGGACGCTGATCGGGGGCATGATCGAAAAGGGCTATACCGGCCGCAAGGGCAAGGGCGGTTTCTATCGCCGCACCAACGAGGCCGGCGAGAAGGTCCGTGAGGCGCTCGACCTGACCACTGGCGAGTACCGGCCTGAGCAGAAGGCCAACCTCGGCAGCGCCCGGGCCGGCCGCAAGGGCCTGCGCGCGGTGGTCGAGCACGAGGACAAGGGCGGCCAGTATGCCTGGGCCGTGCTGTCCAAGGTGCTGAGCTACACCGCCGAGCACGCCGCCGACATCTCCGACAGCATCCGTGACGTCGATGCCGCGATGCGCACCGGCTATGCCTGGAAGTGGGGTCCGTTCGAGCAGCTCGACATGCTCGGCCCGAAGTGGTTCGCAGAAAAACTGAAGGCCGATGGCCTGCCGGTCCCGGCGCTGATCGAGAAGGTCGGCGACGGCAACTTCTACCGCGAAGAGAACGGCGTCGCCGAATACTTCACCTATGACGGCAGCTACGCCGCCGTGCCGGTGCCGGACGATGCCTGGCAACTGGCCGACAGGAAGCGTGGCGCCGAGCCGATCATGCGCAACGGCTCGGCCAGCCTGTGGGATGTCGGCGATGGCGTCGCCTGCCTCGAACTGCACTCCAAGATGAACGCCATCGACAACGACACGGTGGCGATGTTCGCCAAGGCGGCGCAGATCGACAAGCAGGGCTACAAGGCGCTGATCATCGGCGGCGACTACGACAACTTCTCGGTCGGCGCCAATGTCGGCGTGGTGCTGTTCGCCGCCAACGCCGCGATGTGGCCGGTGGTCGACCAGGGCATCGGCGCGTTGCAGGACGCGCTGATGAAGCTGAAATACGCCAAGTTCCCGGTGGTCGCGGCGGTCGCCGGCATGGCGCTAGGCGGCGGCTGCGAGATCGCGCTGCATGCCGACGTGGTACAGGCGCACGCCGAGAGCTACATGGGCCTGGTCGAGGTCGGCGTCGGCGTGATCCCGGCCGGCGGCGGCTGCAAGGAACTGGTCACCCGCTGGATGACCGAGAAGAAACGTCCCGGCGGCCCGCTGCCGGCGCTGAGCCAGGCCTTCGAGACCATCGCCACCGCCAAGGTCGGCACCTCGGCCGCCGAGTCGCGCGAGCTGAAATTCCTGCGCCGCAGCGACGGCATCACCATGAACCGCGACCGCCTTCTCGCGGATGCAAAGGCCCGCGCGCTGTCGATGGTCGACGGCTACGCAACGCCTGAGCCGGTGGTGCTGAACCTGCCGGGCGCCACCGCGCGCGCCGCCATGGGCCTGGCCGTCACCAGTCTGGTCGCCCAGGGCAAGGCCACCGCCTACGACGCCGTCGTCGCCGGTGAACTGGGCCAGGTGCTGTCCGGTGGCGATACCGACATCGTCGACGAGGTCACCGAGAAGCAGCTCCTGTCTCTGGAGCGGCAAGCCTTCCTGACCCTGGTCAAGAAAACCCCGACGCTGGACCGCATCGAGCACATGCTCGAAACCGGCCGTCCGCTGAGGAACTAGCCGTATGATGCCTTGCGCGCCTCTCCCCTCGGCGTCATCCCGGACGGCCGCAGGCCGAGCCGGGATCAACGGCCAGCCACGCGCATGTCGCAAGTCATTCATCCCGGCTCGCGGCGCTGCGCGCCTTGGCCGGGATGACGTTTTGGATTCGGTTCTCAAAATAACTTCGCACTAGGAGCCCGCCATGCCGACCTATTCCGCGCCGGTGCGCGACTACCAGTTCGTGCTGCACGAGATGCTGCACCTCGACCGCTACGCCAACCTGCCGGGCTTTGCCGACGCCACGCCCGACCTGATCGACGCGATCATCGAGGAGGGCGGCAAGTTCGTCTCGGAGGTGATCCAGCCGCTGAACCAGGTCGGCGACTCGGAGGGATGCACCTGGAAGGACGGCGAGGTCACCACGCCGACCGGTTTCAAGGACGCCTACAAGGCCTACTGCGAGGCCGGCTGGGGCGGCATCACCGCCGACCCGGACTATGGCGGCCAGGGCCTGCCCAGCGTCCTTGGTCTGGTGATGTCGGAGATGACCAGCGCCGCCAACATGGCCTTCGGCATGTATCCCGGCCTGACGCATGGCGCCTACGAGGCGATCCGTCGCTGGGGCACCGACGAGCAGAAGCAGCTCTACCTGCCGAAGATGGTGTCCGGCGAGTGGACCGGCACCATGAACCTGACCGAGCCGCACTGCGGCACCGACCTGGGCCTGCTGCGGACCAAGGCGGAGCCGGCCGACGACGGCAGCTACAAGATCTCCGGCACCAAGATCTTCATCTCCGCCGGCGAGCACGACATGGCCGACAACATCGTCCACCTGGTGCTGGCCAAGATACCGGGCGGCCCGGACGGCGTGCGCGGCATCAGCCTGTTCGTCGTGCCGAAGTTCATCCCCGACGCCGACGGCAACCCGGGCGAGCGCAACGGCGTCTCCTGCGGCTCGATCGAGCACAAGATGGGCATCCACGGCAACTCGACCTGCGTGCTGAACTACGACGAGGCCACCGGCTGGCTGATCGGCGACCCGCATCGCGGGCTGCAGGCGATGTTCACGATGATGAACGCCGCCCGCCTCGGCGTCGGCGTGCAGGGCCTGGCCCAGGCCGAGGTCGCCTACCAGAACGCCGTCACCTATGCCCGCGACCGGATCCAGGGCCGTTCGATCAGCGGCACCAAGGCGCCCGACAAGCCGGCCGACCCGATCATCGTGCACCCCGACGTGCGCCGCATGCTGTTGACCATCAAGAGCTTCACCGAGGGCGCCCGCGCGCTGTCGCTGTGGGTCGGCCTCAACATCGACCTGGCCGAGAAGCATCCCGACGAGCGCCAGCGCCGCGACGCCGACGACCTGGCCGCGCTGCTGACCCCGGTGATCAAGGGCTACCTCACCGACGTCGGCTTCGAGAGCACGGTGATGGCGATGCAATGCTATGGCGGCCACGGCTACATCCACGAGTGGGGCATGGAGCAGTTCGTGCGCGACGCCCGCATCGCCCAGATCTACGAGGGCGCCAACGGCATCCAGGCCCTGGATCTGGTGGGCCGCAAGCTGTCCGCGCACATGGGCCGCTCGCTGCGCCAGTTCTTCCATCCCGTGGACGCCTTCATTCAGGACAACGCCGCCAACGCCGACCTGAAGGACTACGTGATGCCGCTGGCGCGCGCCTTCGCCCGGTTGCAGCAGTCGACCACCCACATCGCCACCGCCGGCATGAAGAACCCGGACGAGGCCGGCGCCGCGTCGTCGGATTATCTCCGCCTGTTCGGCCTGGTGGCGCTGGCCTTCATGTGGGCGCAGATGGCCAAGGAGGCGCAGGCCAAGCTCGCCGACGGCGCCGACGACAAGGATTTCTACGAGAACAAGCTGAAGACCGCCCGCTTTTTCATGGAGCGCGTACTGCCCGAAACCTCCTCGCTGCAGCAGAAGATCAGCGCCGGCGGCGCCTCGATGATGGCGCTCGACGAAGACGCGTTCTGAGGGAGACGACAATCGCCATGACCGCCCTGCCCCGTACCCTGTTCGCCGAAGAGCACGAGCTGTTCCGATCCACGGTGAAGCGCTTCGTCGAGGCCGAGATCGTGCCGCACCACGCGCAGTGGGAGAAGGACGGCCAGATCAGCCGCGAAGCGTGGCGCAAGGCCGGCGAGCTCGGCCTGCTGTGCGCCTCGATGCCGGAGGAATATGGCGGCGTCGGCGCCGACCGGCTGTACTCCATCATCCTGATGGAGGAACTGGCCAATGTCGGCGCCACCGGCCCCGGCTTCGGCCTGCATTCGGAGATCGTCGCGCCCTACATCCTGCGCTACGGCTCCGACGAACAGAAACGCAAGTACCTGCCGAAGATGGCGACCGGCGAGATCATCGGCGCCATCGCCATGACCGAGCCCGGTACCGGCTCGGATCTGCAGGGCGTGCGGACCTCGGCGAAAGCCGATGGCAACGAGCTGGTGATCAACGGCGCCAAGACCTTCATCACCAACGGCCAGATGGCCGACGTGGTGATCGTGGTCTGCAAGACCGACCCGACCGCCGGCGCCAAGGGCACCTCGCTGGTGCTGGTCGAGGCCGGCACCGAAGGCTTCCGCAAGGGCCGCAATCTCGAAAAGCTCGGCTTGAAGGCACAGGACACCTCGGAACTGTTCTTCGACGACGTGCGCGTGCCGACCACCAACATGCTGGGCGAGGAAGGCAAGGGCTTCGTCTACCTGATGCAGGAGCTGGCCTGGGAGCGCCTGCAGGTCGCGATCTCCGCCGTCGCCAACATGGAGGCGGCGCTGCAATGGACGGTGGACTACACCAAGGAACGCACCGCCTTCGGCCAGCCGATCTTCGAGTTCCAGAACACCCGCTTCACGCTGGGCCGGATCAAGGCCGAGGTGACCAGCGCCCGCGCCTTCGTGGATACCTGCATCCAGCTGATGATGGACGGCAAGCTCGACGCCGCCACCGGCGCCATGGCCAAGCTCACCACGTCCGACCTGCAGGTGAAAGTGCTCGACGACTGCCTGCAACTGTTCGGCGGCTACGGCTTCATGTGGGAATTCCCCATCGCCCGCGCCTACGCCGACTCCCGCGTGCAGCGCATCTACGCCGGCACCAACGAGATCATGAAGGAGATCATCGCCCGCACGTTGTAACGGCCGGCATGATAGAATAACGCCGGTACTTCACTGATAAGTGGTCGACATGATCTGGAGCGACCGACATGAACGATAAGGTCGAGAATCTGCTGCTTGAACACATGCGCGCTTTGCGAGCCAAGCAGGATGAGTTCAGTACCGACATGCAAGTGGTGAAATCGCGCCTCACGAACATTGAACTGTCACTGGCGGCGATGAGACGGGAGAACGCTGGCGACGCGGAGTCCATCGCACATGCGGGTGCACGAGTGGATCGTCTCGAAGAGCGCTTGGCCCGTATCGAGAAGCGCTTGGAGTTGCGCGATCAAGGCGAATAGCGCGCATCGCCCGCGCAAACACGACAGGGAGCGGATCTATGCCTGACGCATTCATCTACGACGCCGTGCGCACGCCGCGCGGCAAGGGGCGGGCCAGCGGCGCGCTGCATTCCGTGACCCCAATCGAGCTCGCCACCACCGCGCTGAAGGCGGTGCGTGACCGCAACGAGCTGGACACCGCGCGCGTCGACGACGTGGTGCTGGGCTGCGTCATGCCGATCGGCGAGCAGGGCGCCGACATCGCCCGCGTCGCCGCGATCAACGCCGACTATGCCGAGACCGTCGCCGGCGTGCAGATCAATCGCTTCTGCGCCTCCGGCCTTGAGGCCTGCAACATGGCCGCCGGCCAGGTCATGTCCGGGCAGTCCGACATGACCATCGGCGGTGGCGTGGAGAGCATGAGCCGGGTGCCGATGGGCTCCGACGGCGGCGCCTGGGCCAGCGATCCGGCGGTCGCCTTCCACAGCTACTTCGTGCCGCAGGGCATCTCCGCCGATCTGGTGGCGACCAAGTACGGCTATAGCCGCGACGATGTCGACAGCTACGCCGTGGAAAGCCAGAAACGCGCCCAGGCGGCCTGGGACGACAACCGGTTCAGCGGCTCGATCGTCCCGATCGCCGACATGAACGGCATCACCGTGCTCGACCGCGACGAGCACATGCGCCCGGAAACCACGATGCAGTCGCTGGCCTCGCTCGACGCGTCGTTCACCGCGCTGGGCGGCCAGTACGGTTTCGACAGCGTGGCGATCCAGCGCTACCCGGAAGTCGAGCGCATCAAGCACGTGCACCACGCCGGCAACTCCTCGGGCATCGTCGACGGCGCCGCCGCGGTGCTGATCGGCAACGAGGAGGCCGGCAAGGCCGCCGGCCTGACGCCGCGCGCCCGCATCCGTTCCTTCGCCTCGATCGGCTCGGAGCCGACGATCATGCTGACCGGCCCGTCCTTCTCCGCCGAGAAGGCGCTGAAGCGCGCCGGCATGACGCCCGCCGATATCGACCTGTGGGAGCTGAACGAGGCCTTCGCCGCCGTCGTGCTGCGCTTCATGGAGGCGCTCAACGTCGACCATGCCGACATCAACGTGAACGGCGGCGCCATCGCCATGGGTCATCCGCTGGGCGCCACCGGCGCGATGATCCTGGGCACCGTGCTCGACGAGCTGGAGCGGCGCGACAAGCAGACCGCACTGATCACGCTGTGCGTCGGCGCCGGCATGGGCACCGCCACGATCATCGAGCGGGTCTGACAACAATACCGTCACCCCGGACTTGATCCGGGGTCCATGCCACCCCAGGGAACCGGCACAGACATGGATGCCGGCTCCAGGCCGGCATGACGTGGGAGGCACAAGTACATGATCGACTACGAGGTCGACGGCGGGATCGCCACCATCACCTGGAACGTCGCCAACCGGCCGATGAACGTGATGAACCAGGCCAGTCTGGCCGCGTTCGACGCGGCGCTGGACAAGGCGTTCGCCGACGACGCGGTCAAGGGCGTGATCATCGCTTCGGCCCGGCCGGCCTTCCACGTCGGCGCCGACCTGGAGATCTTCCAGGGCTTCGGCACCGACAAGCAGGCGATGTACGGCTTCATTGCCGAGTTGCATGCCCGCTTCCGGCGCATCGAGAAGGGCGGCAAACCGTTCGCGGCAGCGATCAACGGCCACTGCCTGGGCGGCGGGCTGGAGATGGCGCTGGCCTGCCACTACCGCGTCGCCAGCGACAATCAGAAGACCAAGATCGGCCTGCCGGAAGCCAAGGTCGGTCTGCTGCCCGGCGCCGGCGGCACGGTGCGCCTGCCGCGCATGCTGGGCGCGCAGAAGGCGCTGCCGCTGCTGCTGGAGGGCAAGGAGCTGAGCCCGACCGCCGCGGCCGAGATCGGTATCGTCGACAAGGTCGTTCCGGCCGACAACCTGCTGGCCGAGGCGCGGCGCTGGCTGGTCGAAGAAGGACCGTCCAACATCGTGAAGCCGTGGGACAAGAAGGGGTTCAAGACGCCGGGCGGCGACGTCCGCGCGCCGCACGTGCAGCAGGTTTTCACCATCGGCAACGCCATGCTGCACGCCAAGACCTTCGGCAACTACCCGGCGCAGGAGGCGATCATGTCGATCGTCTACGAAGGCCTGCACACCGACATCGACAACGCGCTGAAGATCGAGACGCGCTGGTTCGTCGCCACCGCGATGCGGCCCGAGGCGGCCAACATGACGCGCTTCTTCTTCTCGATGACCGAGGCCAACAAGCTCGGTCGCCGTCCCAAGGACGCAGCCCCGACGACATTGACCAGGGTCGGCATGCTCGGCGCCGGCATGATGGGCGCCGGCATCGCCTACGTCACCGCCGCCGCCGGTCTCGGTGTGGTCCTGCTCGACACCTCCGACGAGGCCGCCGCCAAGGGCAAGGCCTATTCGGAGAAACTCGTCGCCGGGCGCGTCAAGCGCGGCCGCATGAGCCAGGACGACGCCGACGCGCTGCTCTCGCGCATCCATACCACCACCGACTTCGCCGACCTCAAGGGCTGCGATCTGATGATCGAGGCGGTGTTCGAGGATCGCGCCATCAAGGCCGACGTGACCAGGAAGGCCGAGGCGGTGATCGCCGACGACGCCGTTTTCGCGTCCAACACCTCCACCCTGCCGATCACCGGCCTGGCCGAGGCCAGCGGCCGTCCGGCCAACTTCATCGGCCTGCACTTCTTCTCGCCGGTCGACCGCATGCCGCTGGTCGAGATCATCCGCGGCAAGGCCACTTCCGACGACACACTGGCCAAGGCGATGGACTACGTGAAGGCGATCCGCAAGACGCCGATCGTGGTCAACGACTCTCGCGGCTTCTTCACCAGCCGGGTCTTCGCCACCTACGTGCGCGAGGGGCTGGCGATTCTCGGCGAGGGCGTGTCGCCGGCGCTGATCGACAATGCCGGGCGCATGGCCGGCATGCCGGTCGGCCCGCTGGCGCTGGCCGACGAGGTCTCTATCGAACTGATGCACAAGGTCGGCCAGCAGACCGCCAAGGACCTCGGCGACAAGTATGTCGGCACGCCGGCCGACGACCTTATCGCGCTGATGGTCGACAAGCTCGGCCGCCTCGGCAAGAAGAACGGCAAGGGCTTCTACGACTATCCCGAGGACGGCAAGAAGCAGCTCTGGCCCGGCCTGGCCGAGCACTTCCCACCCGCCGCCAAGCAGCCGTCGGTCGACGACGTGATCAAGCGCCTGGTCTATATCCAGTCGGTGGAGACCGCGCGCTGCATGGAAGAGAACGTCGTCACCGACCCGCGCGACGCCGACGTCGGCTCGATCATGGGCTGGGGCTATCCGGCGTTCCGCGGCGGCGTGCTGAGCCAGATCGACATGGTCGGGATCGACAGCTTCGTGGAGGATTGCGATCGCCTGGCGCAACAGGTCGGCCCGCGCTTCGCCCCGCCGAAGCTGCTGCGCGACATGGCCGCCAACGGCAGGACCTTCTACCCGAAGGCGAAAGCGGCCGCTTAAGCCGAGTTGGCCGCAGCTACTTCCCCATGAAGTGCTGGGCGATGGTCCACAGGCCGATGGCGAGGAACAGGCAGCCGGCGACCAGCTTCAGCGGCACTTTGTCGGCCAGCGCCTGACCGCCCCAGTGGCCGGCGAGCACCGCCATGCCGGTGGCGGCGGTCAGCGCCACGCTGCCGGCCGCGAACACCACCCAGGGGTTGCGCTGACCGTCCATCGAGGCGGCCAGCACCGCCAGCTGGGTCTTGTCCGCGAACTCGGCCAGGAACACCGAGACCGCGAGACTCAGCGCATCCAGCATCGCTCGCTCCTCACTGCAAGATCGGGATCAGCCGCCCGGCCGCCTCGATGCTCTCCACCATGTGCAGCGTGAAGCCCTCGCGCGGGTGCAGATCGGCGACCTCGTGACGGTGGCTATGCCCGTGGCCGGTGAGCACGTGCACCGCCCCGGCCAGCCCGGCCCGCTCGGCGGCCAGGATGTCGCGGGTCGAATCGCCGACCAGCCACGACCGGCCCAGGTCGATATTCAGCGCCCGTGCCGCCTTCAGCAGCATGCCGTGGTTCGGCTTGCGGTCGGGATGGTCGGGATGCACGTGCTCGGTCGGCCCGCGCTCGTGGAACGGACAGGCGTAGATCGCGTCCAGGTGCCCGCCACCCTCGGCCAGTTGCCGCTCGATCTCGGCCTGCGTGACCGCGAACTCCGGCCAGGTGAACACGCCGCGCCCGACGCCGCCCTGGTTGGTGACGATGACCACCGGGACGTCGCGCGCGTTGGCGGCGGCGATCACCGGATAGCTGGCGCGGATCATCTCCACGTCTTCCGGCCGATGCAGGTCGATGATGTCCTCGACGATCACGCCGTCACGGTCGAGGAACAGCGCCGCACGGGCCGGCTGCGCCCAGGCGCCGCGTACCTCGGCCCAGATCCGGTCCGGGTCGATCGGGAAATTGTCGCTCAAGCCTGGCTCAGGACGACGGCGAGAAGGCGGCGTTGATCTGGTAGGAACCGGTGCCGCCGCAGCAGTGCCGCACCCGCACGTAGTAGGTGCCGGGCGCGACGTCCTGCGCCACGCGGAAGTTGTACCAGCTACCACCGTCGTCGTTGCTGGCGAGCACCGCGCCGCTGGCGTTCAGGATCGCGCCGACCACGTCCGACCCGCCGCTCGACGTCACCACAAGGGTGCCGCCCTGGGTCACGGTCACGGCATAGACGTCGGTATCGGACGCCTTCTCCAGATGACCGTCGACGTCGGCGCCGGCATCGATCGCGCTGGCGCTGGTGATGCTGCCGCCATGGTCGTCGGCCGGCGGTTCGGCCGCCCCGGCGCCGTCGACGACGAAGATCGAGAACCGGTCGGTCGGCGTGATCGACCGGCCATTGTTGAACATCAGCAGCTCAGCCGGCCCCAGCGCCGCTTCGCCGGTGGTGCGCAACGCGACGGTCACGGTGCCGTCGCCGGCCACCGATGCGGTATCGACGTACACGCCGGGCGGTCCCTGCACCACCGGGGCGCCGAGGCTGGAATTGTAGGCGCCGGTCAGCGTCGCGGTGGTCGACCGGCCGCGCGACAGGAAGGCGCGATTGCTGGCCAGCGTGCCGCGCGCCGTGTTCAGCACCGAATCGAGCCCGTTGCCGGCCAGCGCCGCGACCGCGTCCTTCACGTCCGCCGGCAGCTCGATGGAGGTATCGACCAGCAGTTTCAGCAGATAGCCGTGCGCCTGCGCCGGGCTGTCGAACCACTGCCCGCCGACGCCGTCCAGCGCCACGAAGTAGCGGCCGTTCTTGTATTTGTAGAGCTGACGCAGCCCGATCTCGTTGCCGCCGATCTGTTCGTAGATATCGTAGATGCGCAGGTTGGCGCGCGCCCACTCGACATCCGACAGCGGCGAGCCCTCGCGGCCGAAAATCAGGTTCCGTTCCTGAACCGGATTGTAATACTGCTCGAACGCCTCGCCCGAGGCGTCGACCCGCGACCGGTAGGCCGCCGATTCGGTCTTGTAGCGGTCGATCAGCGCCGCGAGCTGGCTGTTGAAACTGCTCGCCCCGGTGCCGTCATCGATCGAGATGGTGCCTGCGGCCACCGGAGCGGCCAACGCCACCCCCGCACCAAGCACCCCTGCCGCCAGCCACATCGCCTTCGCGCGCATCGCTAGAATCCCTCGCTAAGTGGGCGAACCCTAACAAAAAACCCCACCAGTCAAAAGGCGTTAGCGCGATTGCCGGCTTGTCATCCTTTGGCCTTGCCCGTAAGACCCGCGGACAGGGGCGACACAGGAGTATCGTGCATGGCGGAGAAAGTGGCGCTGATCACCGGGATTACCGGCCAGGACGGCGCCTATCTGGCCGAGTTGCTGCTCGCCAAGGGCTATGTCGTGCATGGCCTGAAGCGGCGCGCCTCGTCGTTCAACACCGGCCGCATCGACCACCTCTATGTCGACCCGCACGAGCGCCATGCGCGCATGTTCCTGCATTTCGGCGACATGACCGATGCCACCAACCTGATCCGCATCGTGCAGGAAACGCAGCCCGACGAGATCTACAACCTGGCCGCCCAGAGCCATGTCCAGGTCAGTTTCGAGAGCCCTGAATACACCGCCAACGCCGACGGCATCGGCACGCTGCGCCTGCTGGAGGCGATCCGCATCCTCGGCCTGCACGAGAAGACCCGGATCTACCAGGCTTCGACCTCCGAGCTCTACGGCGACACGCCACACGCGCCGCAGAACGAGGACACGCCGTTCCGCCCGCGCAGCCCGTATGCCGTGGCCAAGCTCTACGCCTACTGGATCACGGTGAACTACCGCGAGGCCTACGGCTTCCACGCCTCCAACGGCATCCTGTTCAATCACGAGGGGCCGACCCGCGGCGAGACCTTCGTGACCCGCAAGATCACCCGCGCCGTCGCCGCCATCCGCCTCGGCCTGCAGGACAAGCTCTACCTCGGTAACATCGACGCCAAGCGCGACTGGGGCCACGCGCGCGACTATGTCGACGGCATGTGGCGGATCCTGCAGCAGCCCGAGCCGGACGACTATGTGCTGGCGACCGGCGAGACCTACACCGTGCGCCGTTTCGTGGAGCTGGCCTTCGAGCGCATCGGTCGGCCGGTCGAATGGCGCGGCGCCGGCGTGGACGAGGTCGCGGTCGACCGCGAAACCGGGCAGGTGCTGGTCGAGATCGACCCGCGCTATTTCCGGCCGACCGAGGTGCCGCTGCTGCTGGGCGATGCCAGCAAGGCGCGCAAGAAGCTGGGCTGGACGCCGACCATCGGCTTCGAACAACTGGTCGAGGAGATGGTCGACTCGGACCTGCGGGCGATGACGGAGGGCGGCCGCAATGGCTGATTCCGGGGCTGAATTCGATCTTGCCGGCAAGCGCGTCTGGGTCGCCGGTCATCGCGGCATGGTCGGTTCGGCCGTGGTGCGCCGTCTGGCCCAGGAGCCGTGCGAGGTGCTGACCGTCGGTCGCGATGCCGTCGACCTGCGCCGCCAGGCCGACGTCGAGGAGTGGATGGCGGCCGAGAAGCCCGACGCGGTGGTGCTGGCCGCCGCCACCGTCGGCGGCATCGTCGCCAACAACTCACGCCCGGCCGATTTCCTCTACGACAACCTGGCGATCGAGACCGCGATCATCCACGCCGCCTGGCAGATCGGGGTGGAGAAGCTGCTGTTCCTGGGCTCGTCGTGCATCTACCCGCGCGACGCGGCCCAGCCGCTGACCGAGGACGCGCTGCTGACCGGTCCGCTGGAGCCGACCAACGAGTGGTACGCGGTCGCCAAGATCGCCGGCATCAAGCTCTGTCAGGCCTACCGCAAGCAGCATGGCAGCGACTTCATCTCCGCCATGCCCACCAACCTCTACGGTCCGGGCGACAATTTCGACCTGACCTCAAGCCATGTCCTGCCCGCCCTGATGCGCAAGATCGACCAGGCCAAGGCCGACGGCGGCCCGGTGCCGATCTGGGGTTCCGGCAAGCCGCGGCGCGAGTTCCTGCACGTCGACGACCTGGCCGACGCGCTGGTCCACCTGCTGCGCCGCTATTCGGAACCCGAGCACGTCAACGTCGGTACCGGCGAGGACGTCTCGATCACCGAACTGGCCGAGACCATTGCCGAGGTCGTCGGCTACGACGGCGGCTTCGACTACGACACGTCGAAGCCCGATGGCACGCCGCGCAAGCTGATGGACGTGCGCCGCCTCAAGGCACAGGGCTGGAGCGCCAAGACCGGCCTGAAGGACGGCATCGCCGCGACCTACCGGTGGTACCGGGAGAACCAGGGCAGCGCGCGCGGCATGGCGGCGGAATAGATACAGGCAACACGCGCGCCATCAATACCCACCTCACCCCGACCCGCTCCCCCCAAAGGGCGGAGAGGGAGCTACAAAGCCATTGCCACTGCGTCCTTCTCCGCCCCTGGGGGCGGAGAAGGACAGGTGAGGTGGGGAATGTCATCGAAGTACGTGCTGCCCGTGCAGGAATGACAACAATTGCCTGTGAAATAGAATCCCGGCAGCATGGCGCGGTCATCCAGCTGCATGGAGTACCGGCCATGCTGTTTCGGCAGCTCTTCGATCCGACTAGCTCGACCTATTCCTATCTCCTGGCCGACAAGGCGACGCGCCAGGCCGTTCTGATCGACCCCGTCTACGAGCAGGTCCGGCGCGACGCGGCGCTGATCGCCGAGCTCGACCTGAAGCTGGTCGCGACGCTGGAGACCCACGTCCACGCCGACCACGTCACCGGCGCCTGGCTCATGCGCCAGCGCACGGGCTCCAAGATCGTGCTGTCCAAGGCCACCGGGGCGGAGGGCGCCGACCAGTATCTCGAGGACGGCGACAAGCTGCGCTTCGGCGAGCGCTACCTCACCGTGCGCTCGACGCCCGGCCACACGTCCGGTTGCGTTACCTTCGTGCTCGACAACGAGCGCATGGCCTTCACCGGCGACTGCCTGCTGATCCGCGGCTGCGGCCGCACCGACTTCCAGGGCGGCAGCGCGGCGCAGATGTACCGCTCCGCGCATACCCAGATATTCACCCTACCCGACGACTGCCTGCTCTACCCGGCGCACGACTATCGCGGCCTGACCTGCACCTCGGTGGGCGAGGAGACCGCCTACAACCCGCGCATGGGCGGCCAGCTCTCCGAAGGCGACTTCGTCGGCTACATGGACAATCTCGGTCTCGACCACCCGAAAAAGATGGACATTGCGGTGCCGGCCAACCTGGCCTGCGGCAAGCCGGAGAACACCGCCGGCGCGGAGGACGAGCCGACCTGGGCGCCGCTGACCTACACCTTCGCCGGGATCTGGGAGATGCAGCCGCAATGGCTGGAAGAACACCTGCCGGCGGTGCAGGTGCTCGATGTGCGCGAGCCGGACGAGTTCGACGGCCCGCTCGGCCGCATCCCCGGCGCCACCCTGATCCCGCTGGGCGCGCTGAAGGACCGCGCGGACGAACTCGGCAAGGACAAGCCCATCGTCGCCGTCTGCCGCGCCGGCGGCCGCTCCGCCCAGGCCACCAACATCCTGCGCAAGGCCGGGTTCAGCGACGTCGCCAACCTGGCCGGCGGCATGCTGCGCTGGCGCGCCCAGCACTGCCGCGTCGAGGGTGGCCGCGACTGAGTCACTTGAAGCCGTCACCCCCGGCTTGACCCGGGGTCCATGTCGGCGCTGCGTCGTGGCCTCAAGGTGGACCCCGGCTCAAGGCCGGGGTGACGGTTTGGTTTGAGGTCAACTTGTCAGCAAGCCATCAATTCCTGTATGCCGCTGCGGCGCAACTGGAAGGCGACGGGACGATGGCGACGAAGCGCGGTGACGTGAAGAAGGTGGTGCTGGCCTATTCCGGCGGGCTCGACACCTCGGTGATCCTGAAATGGCTGCAGGAGGCCTATGGCTGCGAGGTGGTGACCTTCACCGCCGACCTCGGCCAGGGCGAGGAGCTGGAGCCTGCGCGCGACAAGGCCCGCAATGCCGGCGTGAAGGAAATCTTCATCGAGGACGTGCGCGAGGAGTTCATCGGCGACTTCGTCTTCCCGATGTTCCGCGCCAACGCGCTCTACGAGGGCCTCTACCTGCTCGGCACCTCGATCGCCCGGCCGCTGATCGCCAAGCGCCAGATCGAGATCGCCCGCGAAGTCGGCGCCGACGCCGTGGCCCACGGCGCCACCGGCAAGGGCAACGACCAGGTCCGCTTCGAGCTTTCCTACTACGCCCTGAACCCGGATATCCGGGTGATCGCGCCGTGGCGCGAATGGGACCTGAACAGCCGCACCAAGCTGATCGAGTTCGCCGAAAAGCACCAGATCCCGATCGCCAAGGACAAGCGCGGCGAGGCGCCCTTCTCGGTCGACGCAAACCTCCTGCACATCTCGGCCGAGGGCAAGGTGCTCGAAGACCCCTGGCACGAGCCGGAGGAGTTCGTGTTCTCGCGCACCGTCTCGCCGGAACAGGCGCCGGACAAGCCGACCTATGTCGAGATCGAGTTCGAGCGCGGCGACGCGACGGCCGTCGACGGCGTGAAGATGAGCCCGGCGACCTTGCTCACCAAACTCAACGAGCTCGGCGGCGCCAACGGCGTCGGACGGCTGGACCTGGTGGAGAACCGCTTCGTCGGCATGAAGTCGCGCGGCGTCTACGAGACGCCCGGCGGCACCGTCCTGCTGGCCGCGCACCGCGGCATCGAGAGCCTGACGCTGGACCGCGGCGCCATGCACCTGAAGGACGAGATCATGCCGCGCTACGCGGAACTGATCTACAACGGCTTCTGGTACTCGCCGGAGCGCGAGATGCTGCAGGCGCTGATCGACAAGAGCCAGGAGCACGTTTCCGGCAGGGTCCGGGTCAAGCTTTACAAGGGCCAGGCGACGGTGGTCGGACGCGAGTCGCCGAACTCGCTCTACAGCCTGAGCCACGTCACCTTCGAGGAAGACACCGTCTACGACCAGCGCGACGCGGAGGGCTTCATCAAGCTGAACGCCCTGCGCCTGCGCCTGCTCGACCGGCAGCGGAGGCTCTAGCATGGCCGACCTCACTGGCAAGGCGGCGCTGGTCACCGGTGCCAGCCGCGGCATCGGCGCCGTCACCGCGCGCGAACTGGCGGCGCGCGGCGCCTCGGTCCTGCTCGTCGCGCGCTCGCTGAGCGAGATGGAAGGCCATGCGGCGGCGATCCGCGCGGCCGGCGGCAACGCCCGTGCCATGGCCTGCGACGTCGCCAGCTACGCCTCGGTCGCCGGCGCGGTCGAAGCCTGCGTCGCCGACTTCGGCCGGCTCGACATCCTGGTGAACAATGCCGCGGTGATCGACCCCATCGCGCGGCTGGCCGACAGCGACCCCGACGCCTGGGACCGCGCCATCGACATCAACCTGAAGGGCATCTACCACGGCCTGCGTGCCGCCATCCCGGCGATGCTGAAGGGCGATGGCGGCGTGATCGTGAACATCAGCTCCGGCGCCGCCACCGGCGTGCTGGAGGGCTGGAGCCAGTACTGCGCCGCCAAGCACGGCACCCTGGCACTGACCCGCGCGGTCCACGTGGAGTATGCCGGCCAGGGTATCCGGTCGGTCGGCCTCAGCCCCGGCACCGTGCGCACCGAGATGCAGGTCAAGATCAAGGCCTCGGGCATCAATCCGGTGAGCCAGCTCGACCCCGAGGCGCATATCCCGCCGGAATGGGTCGCCAGCGCCATTGCCTGGCTCTGCACCGACGACGCCCGCGAATTCGACGGCGGCGACGTGGCGTTGCGCGACGCGGCGATCCGCAAGCGGATCGGCCTGAGCTAGCGGAAGACCTCGATCGGCAGCCAGGTCGCCAGCATCGGGAAGGCCAAAAGCAGGCCGATACCGATGAGCTGCGCCGCCACGATCGGCACGATGCCGCGATAGATGTGCAGCAGGGTGACGCCGGGCGGCACCGCGCCCTTCAGGAAGAACAGCGCGAAGCCGAACGGCGGCGTCAGGAACGAGGTCTGCAGCGTCAGCGCCACCAGCGTCGCCATCCATACAAGCGTGATGCGCGGATCGCCGACGTGGGCGGAGAAGTCCAGCGTCATCAGCACCGGCACGAAAAGCGGCAGCGTGATCACCGTGATCTCGATCCAGTCGATGAAGAAGCCGAGCACGAAGATGATGCCGACGATCACCGCCAGCGTGCCCCACGGCCCCAGCGACAGCGCCGCCAGTCCGTCGCGGATCACATCGTCGCCGCCGAACCAGCGGAACGGGTAGGAGAACACGGCGGCCGCCATGATGATGAAGAACACCATCGCCGACAGCAGCGTGGTGGTGACGACGACATCCTTGAACACCGGCCAGGTCAGCCGCCGGTTCAGCGCCATCAGCACCAGCCCGCCGGCGGCACCCACCGCGCCCGACTGCGGCGGCGTCGCCCAGGCGAAGATGATCGAGCCCAGCACCGCGAACACCAGCCCCGCCGGCAACACCAGCCCGCGCAGCAAGAGACCGGTCCAGGCCCACACGCCCCGCGGCAGGCCATCGGTGTCGGTCGCGGCGGCGGGCGGCCGCAACGCCCCGGCACCGACATAGTAGATCAGGTACAGCCCGACCAGGATCGCGCCCGGCACCAGCGTGGCCACGAACATCGCGCCGATGGTGACCTGGAACTGCCCGGCCAGCAGGAACAGCATCACCGCCGGCGGCAGAATGATGCCGACCGTGCCGGCCGCCGCCACCGCCCCGGTCGCGGCCGGCGCCGAGTAGCCGCGCGCCAGCATCGACGGCAGCGCGATCAGCGCCAGCGTCACCACCGAGGCTCCGACCAGCCCGGCCGCCGGCGCCAGGATAACGCCGATGATGATCACCGCCACCGCCAGCCCGCCCGGCACCCGCCGCAGCAGCAACTGCAGACAAGTCAGCAGATCGCGGGCGATGCCGGACTTCTCCAGCGCCACACCCATGAACAGCAACATCACCACGGCCGGATAGATCAGGCTGCCGCTGATCGAGCCGAACATGCGCAGCGGGATGTTGTAGAGCGCCTGTGCCGGCATCTCGCCGATGAGCACGCCGATCAGCGAGAAGCCGACGCCAAGCCCGGTCAGCAGCACCGCCACCGGCATGCCGGAGAACAGCAGCAGCGCCAGCGCCACCAGCATCGCGATCGGCAGCACGTCGACGATCATGGCGCGGGCTTCGTGGGCGCGGGCCCACCCTTGCCGGTGGCCAGGAAGTGCAGGTTGCGCACCGCCGCCGTCAGCACCATCGCCGTGAACACGCCCATGCCGAGCGGCAACGTCGCGCGCAGCACCCAGCGATACGGTCCCCCGAAAGCCAGCGCCAGCCGCTCACCGTCCTCGTAAGCCGAGGCGGCGCGTTCGGTGCCGTAGATCACCAGCAGGATACCGGTCGGCAGCATGAACAGCAGCGCGCCGACCAGCTCGATCCAGGCGCGCGCGCGCGGGCCTACCCGATCGCGGACGATATCGACCCGCACATGTGCGTCGCGTAGGTAGGCATAGCCGATGGTCAGGAAGACCAAGACCAGGAACGCCTCGCCCTCGATCAGATTAAGCAGCGCGTTGGGCTGGTTCGCGACCTTGCGGACATAGATCTCGTAGCAGCGCACGCCGATCAGCAGCGGCAGCAGCACCGCCGCCGTCACCAGCCCCAGCGCGCCGACGGCGCGTTCCAGTCCGGCAATGAATCGCACCGAGGTCGCCCCTCCCGGGGCCGAGATACTAACGGATCGATTTCACCGGTGCACCGAGAACGTCCCGCCGGAAGCGGTTACCGCTTGCGGGGAGCCGGTCGGCGCGGACCAAACCGAAGATGCCTTACCCGGCCGCGACCTTGGGTGCCTCGATGTCGGCGGACACGCGTACCGGCGGCAGCGTGAAGGTCACGCGGGTACCGACGCCGCTATCGCTGACGATCGCCATCTCGCCGCCGTGCAATTCGGTCAGCGAGCGCGCCAGCGGCAGACCGAGGCCGGTGCCCTGGTGCTTGCGGTTCAACACGCCGTCGACCTGCCCGAACGGCGTCAGCGCGATCTCGATCTCCGCCGCGCTCATGCCGATGCCGGTGTCGGCGACATAGAAGCTCAGCCCGCCACCGGCGGCGCGCATCACGCCGCAATCGATTTCGCCGCCGCGCGGCGTGAACTTCACGGCGTTGGACAGCAGGTTGATGAGGATCTGTTTCAACAGCCGCGGGTCGCCGATCACGCTCGGCAGATCGTCGGGCAGGCTCTCGGTCAGCCGCACGCCGCTATGCTCCGCCCGGGTCCTGACCAGCCGCAGGCAGGCCCCGACCACCTCGGCCGGCGCCACCCGCTCCTCGTGCAACTCCACCTTGCCCGCCTCCAGCTTGGTCAGGTCGAGCAGGTCGTTGATGATCTGCAACAGGTGCTGGCCGCTGTCGTTGATGTCCTTGGCATATTCGGCATAGCGGGGCGTGCCGATCGGCCCGAACACGGCGTCGCGGATCACCTCGGAGAATCCGATGATGGCGTTCAGCGGGGTGCGCAGCTCATGGCTCATGCTGGCCAGGAAATCGCTCTTGGCGCGGTTGGCGCGTTCGGCCGCCTGTTTGTTGCGCAGCAGTTCGTCTTCCTGGCGGCGCCATTCGGTGGTGTCGCGGCCGATCGCCAGCAGCAGCCGCCGCCCGTCGACCGACAGGGCATTCGCCGAGACCGTGAACACGCGTTCGCCCAGCTGGGTATGCGCCGTGGTTTCGATGTCGGAGACCGAGCCGTCCTCGTTGACGCGGCGCACCAGCTCGGACCGGAAGGCGCGGTCGCCGTAAATGCCGACCTCGTCCGGCGACCGGCCGACGATGGCATCGCGGTCGTGCTGGCTGTGCATCAGGAAGGCGGCGTTGACGTCGACGAAGTTCCCGCTCGCCAGGTCGGTCACCGTGACCACGTCGGGCGTGGCATCGAAGATCGCCTGGAACAGCTTGCGCGATTGCTGTACCTCGCGCTCGGCGCCATGCCGGTCGGTCACGTCAGTCAGCGCCGAAGCCACCGCCGGTTCGCCGTCCCAGATCACCCGGGTCGTGTGGCTCTCGACCAGGAACGTGCTGCCATCGGCACGAACCATGCGGAACGCGCCGGTCGCCGGCAGCGCCTCGCCGGCGATGAACCTAGCGACGTAGCTCGCGACGATGCCGCGGTCCTGCTCGTACACCCAGTCGAGCGCGCTGGTGCTTTGCTCGAGGTAGGTGCCGCGCGGCATTCCGATCATCGAGGCCAGCATGTGATTGGCGTAGAGCGGAGGTCCGCCGCGGTGCACCACGACGCCGAGCGGCGAAGCTTCGATCATCTCGAAGAAATGCGGCATGTGGGCCGTGCTGTCGCCGGCGCGCAGCGCCGCGACCTCGGCCTCCAAAGCGGCAACCCGCCGCTGCAAATCCTCGCGTGAAATATTGCCGTCAGACACCGGCGCCTTACCCTACTCGGCCCATTCAACGCCGGAACGCAGTCTCCGGCGCGCGGGGCCGGAAACAATATCTTCAAAATGGTTAACCAACCGTAACCCGGCCGGCCGCGGTCCCGGTCAGGCGTCGCGGGTCAGACGTGCCAGGGCCGCCTCCGAGGCCGGATCGGCGGGGTAGAACGCCTCGATGCGCAGCTCCTGCAAGGTCACGTCCTGGGCCGTGCCGAAGGTGGTGATCATGGTGAACAGGCGCAGCTCCAGGCCGTCCTTCGCCAGGTGCATCTCGACCAGCGGCGACGGTGGCCGCTCCAGGTTCGGCCGGCCGAAATGCGCCGGCACGCCAGGCATCGCCACCAGCTCGTCGAGCAATGCCTGCAAACCCTCGTCGGGCACCCCGCCCAGCGCCTCGCGATGCGCCCGCTCGATGACGTCGCCCGCCAGTTCCTCCCAGTTGGTGACGTAGCGGCGCATGCCATCGGGCCGGAACAGCGCCCGAATCACGTTCTGATCGCCCTCCGCCAGCACCTCCGGCGGGGTGAACGCCACCATCAGCCGCTGCAGCGCGTTGTTGCCCATCAGCAGGTTCCAGTGCCGGTCGACCACCAGCGCCGGGCTCGGCTCATAGGCCTTCATCAGGAATTCCAGGGCCCGGCGCGCGCCGGCCAGCGCCGGGTCGTCCAGCGCCGCGGTCCGGAACCGGGCAGCGTAACCGGCGGCCTCCAGCATCAGGTTCTGCTCTCGCAATGGCACGTCGAGCTCGCGCGCGAGCTGCAGCACCATCTGCGCGCTGGGCCGGGCGCGGCCGGTCTCGACGAAGCTGAGATGGCGCGCCGAAACGTTGGCGCCGATCGCCAGGTCGAGCTGGCTCAGCCGGCGCACGCCGCGCCAGTGCTTCAGCAGCCGACCGATGGGACTGACGTTGGGGCTGCCGCTGGCCGCGGGTTGGGGCATGGCACGTGTCTCCTATCACCACGCCAGCTTACGCCACAGGTAACCGCTGGCGATTACCTCGGGCGTAATTGAGGCGGCACGCCGTCAGGCCCAGGTTCAGCGACGGCTAGATGCAAAGGAGCAAGCCGATGATCAAGTTCTGGCAACGCTGGCTGATGGTGCTGGCCGACGTGTTCGTCCTGTTTGGCATCGCGATGATCTTCCTGGGTGGCGGCGCCGCTTTCGCGCCCATCGACCAGCCGACCTTCGCCGCCTTCTTCGGTGCCGACGTGCCGGCGGCGGCACTCGACTATCACCGCTTCCTGTTCGCGCTGAACGGCGCCGTCACCGCCGGCTGGGGCGTGATGATCTTCTTTCTGGCATGGCAACCCTTCGGGCGCGGCGAACGCTGGGCCTGGTGGGCACTCGCCGTCAGCGCGACCGTCTGGTTCGTGCTCGACACCGCCGTCGCGCTGAGCTTCGGCGCCTATGCCTATGCCGTCTTCAACGTCGCGGTGATCGTCGCGGTGGATATCCCGCTGCTGGCCACGGCGCGGCACTTCCTGGGCGAGCGGCGCCAGCTCGCCGCCGCCTGACCCGAACCGACGCGACTACAGCGCGCTGGCCGCCTTGGCCAGTGCGCTGATCGCCGGCCAGTCTTCCTTGTCCAGCAGCCCCGCCGGCGCCAGCCACGATCCCCCGACGCAGAATACGTTGCCAAGCATCAGGTACTCGCCGGCATTGCCGGCGTCGATGCCGCCGGTCGGGCAGAAGCGGATGTCCGGCAATGGCGCCGCCAACCCCCGCAGGGCGGCGACGCTGCCGATCGCGCCAGCCGGAAAGAACTTCACGTGGTCGAAGCCGTAGCTGGCCGCGACCATCGCCTCCGAGGCGGTCGCCACGCCCGGCAGCAGCGGCATGTCCGCGATCGTCCGGGCGACCTCGGCGATCGCCGGTGTCAGCCCCGGGCTGACCGCGAAGCGGGCCCCGGCGCC
Source organism: Alphaproteobacteria bacterium (assembly GCA_040223615.1). GTDB lineage: Bacteria > Pseudomonadota > Alphaproteobacteria > JAVKFY01. The sequence goes on along the minus strand of JAVKFY010000023.1, from coordinate 10,465 downwards.
ACGCGCCTCGGCGAGATGTTCCGGCCGCGTCACGGTCCCGACACCCGGCACCGCGTCCGGCACCCGCGCGGAAATCGCCTCGATGGCGGCCAGCGCGCAGTCGGTCCGCAACGTCACTTCAAGGTGCGTGATCCCGCCGGCGACCAGCGCCCGGGCCAGCGGCACCGCCAGCTCGACCCGTGGAATGGTCAGCACCGGCACCACGCGCACCCCGGAAAACAGGCTCGCTATCGCCATGCTCTCTCCCTTGTCCGACTCGGCGCACTACTATAGGTGAGCCGTGAAAGAAGTGTTGAGCGATGAACGAAGCTAAGCGGATCGCCGCCATCGGCGAGTGCATGGTCGAACTGAGCCAGGCCGGCAGCGGCCTGCTCAAGCTCGGCTTCGCCGGCGATACCTCCAATACCGCGGTCTACCTGTCCCGGCTCGGCGCCGGGCAGGTCGACTATGTCACCGCTCTTGGCGACGATCCCTACAGCGACGCCATGGTCGACTTCTGGCACGCCGAGGGCGTCGGCACCCGCCAGGTGCGTCGCCTCGAAGGCAGGCTGCCCGGCCTGTACATGATCAGGACCGACGAGCGCGGCGAGCGCAGCTTCCACTACTGGCGCTCGGTATCGGCGGCGCGCGAGCTGATGGGCGAGGACCTGGCCGACCTGGCGCCGCCGCTGCTGCAATCCGACCTGATCTACTTCTCCGCCATCACGCTGCAGATCCTGGAACCGGCGCATCGGCGCGCCCTGCTGGCGCTGATCGAGCTGGCGCGCTCGTCCGGCATTCGCGTCGCCTTCGACAGCAACTACCGGGCCAACGGCTGGCACAGCAAGCGCACCGCACGGATGTCGATCAGCGCCGCCTACCGCCTGACCGACATCGCGCTGCCGACCTTCGACGACGAGAAGGCGGTGTTCGGCGATACCGATCCGATGGCCTGCATGGCGCGGCTGAACCGCTATGGCATCGGCGAGGTGGCGTTGAAATGCGGCGCCCAGGGCGCCTGGGTCGGCGGCCGCGGCATCGCTCCTGTGCGGGTACCGGCGAACAGCGAAATCACGGCGGTCGACACCACCGGCGCCGGCGACTCGTTCAACGCCGCCTATCTCGCCGCCCGCCTGGACGGTGCCCCGGCGCGCGAGGCCGCCGCCGCCGGCAACCGGCTGGCCGGCATCGTCGTCACCCATCCCGGCGCCATCATCCCGAAGGACAAGATGCCATGAAGCCGGGCCGGCGCCGCCTGTTCCTGATGCGCCACGGCGAGGTCCGGTATTTCGATTCCGACGGCCGCCCGGTGCATCCGCGCGACGTGCCGCTGACCGAGAACGGCGAGGCCGACGCGAAGGCGATCGGTGAACTGCTGGCCGACACCGCGTTCGACGCGGCGCTGCACACCGGCGTGCCGCGCACCATGCGCACGCTCGACCTGGTGCTGGCCGGCCGGCACCTGCCGACCGAGGAAGCGCGCGACTTCCGCGAGGTCACCGCCGGGCGCCTGACCGGCCGCACCATCGACGACGTGCAGTCGTTGTTCGAGGACTCGATGCGCCAGGCCCACCTGCCCGGCGCCCGCCATGCCGAAGGCGAGGTCTTCGCCGAGTTCTACGCCCGCGTCACCGGCGCGGTGCAGACCCTGCTGACGAAAGACTGGACCACCCTGCTGCTGGTCGCGCACGAGGGCACCAACCGGATGCTCCTCGGCTGGGCCTCGGGTGCCGGGCTGGCCGCCGTCGGCGGCTTCGAGCAGGATCCGGCCTGCCTTAACATCATCGACATCGACATGCACGGGCCGGCGCCACGGCCGTTCATCAAGGCGATGAACCTGACGCCGCGCAATCCGCACAAGGCCGGCAACCACATGACCTCGATGGAGCAGGTCTTCGCCGCTCGCGCCCGGCCGGGTAAGGAAAACTAAAGCCCTGGCGTCTGAAACTGCCGCCATGGCCATTCACGGCACCTTGGCGTCCTATGGCATGCACGGCGGCCGGCGGTTCTCGCTGATCGGCATCGCCGTGCTGTTCGTGGGCGCGGTGGTGCTCGGTGGCGCGTACGGCGCCGGTCTGATCACCTTCCTCGGCTACGAGACCCGCTCCAGCACCGAAACCAAGTTATACGCCACCGACAACGGGTTCGAGATCGGCCTGAACACGCTGTGGCTGTTCGAGGGCCAAACCTACTACGTCGACTATGAGGCGACGGTCGAACGGGGCCAATTCCGCTTTGGCCTGTTCAAGCTGCCGCTGAACCTGAAGGACGACACCAACAGCTTCCGAAAGGTTCTGCGGGCGGACGGCGCCGGCACCGCGACCTGGCGTGTCACGGCCACCGGCCTGTACCTCGCCTATTTCGATGCCGACAGCGAGATCGGCGAACGCGAGCACGAGGTCGACTTCACCGTCACCTGGGGCGCGCGTTTCTGATCTGCGTCAGACCCCCTTCGTGGTGGCGCCGTTGACGCTGATCTGGGCGCCGGCGATGTAGGCGGCCTGTTCGGAGCACAGGTAGGCCGCCAGGCCAGCGATCTCCAGCACCTTGGCCGGCCGGCCCAGCGAGAAGCCGGTGGATCGCTCGGCCGATACCTGGTCGACGGTCTTGCCGGTCGCCTTGGCGGTCTGCTGCAACATGGTCTGCCAGCGCGGCGTGTCGACGGCGCCGGGGCTGATCGCCGAGACGATGACGTTGTCCTTGGCGGCGTCCTGCGCCAGCGCGCTGGTGAAGTGCGCCAGGCCGGCATTGTAGGCGCCCAGCATGTAGCCGGCCGACGGCATTTCGCCGCCCATGCCGGTGACGTTGATGATCCGGCCCCACTTTTGCGCCCGCATGTCGGGCAATGCGGTGCGGGCGCAGCGGACGTAGCCCATGAACTTCAGGTTGAACGACTTGACCCAGTCCTCGTCGGCGACGTCCTGCAGCCGCCCGGCCGGCGACGAGCCGGCATTGTTGATCAGGATGTCGACGGTGCCGAGCTTGCTCTTGGCCTCGGCGAAGCAGCGTTCGATCTCGTCCAGCCTCGACATGTCGCCGGCGATCGGGATCACCTTGCCGCCGTCGTTCGACGACAGCTCATCGGCGACCCGCGCCAGCCGGTTCGCGTCGCGCGCCACGATGGCGACGTTGACACCGTTGCCGGCCAGCTCCGCCGCCGTGGCCTTGCCGATGCCGAGACTGCCACCGGTCACGAACGCGACCTTGCCCTCAAGCCCCAGGTCCATGTCTGTCCTCCCTAATCCTTGACCAAGCCCAGGCCACGCTGCACCGCGTCGCACAGCATCTGGCCCAGGGCGATATGCATTTCTTGGATCCGCGCGGTGACGTCGGATGGCACGATCAGCAGCGGATCGGCCAGGTCAACGAGATCGCCGCCATCGCGGCCCGACAGCGCCGCCGCCACCATCCCGCGCTGGCCCGCCTCGCGCAAGGCCGCGGTGACGTTGGCGCTGCGCCCGGAGGTGGAGATGCCGATGGCGACGTCGCCTTTCGCGCCCAGCGCCTCGATCTGGCGCGCGAACAGCCGCTCGAAGCCGAAATCGTTACCGATCGCGGTCAGCGCCGAGGTGTCGGTGGTCAGCGCCAACGCCGGAATCGCCGCCCGTTCGCGGTCGTAGCGCACGGTCAGTTCGGTCGCCAGGTGCTGTGCGTCGGCCGCCGAACCGCCATTGCCGAAGAACATCAGCTTGCCGCCGGCCTTCAGCGACGTGAGCGACGCTTCGACCAGCCGGCCGAACGGCTCGGCCAGCGCCGCGCGCGTCGCCGCCGCCACCGCCTCGTGCTCGGCCCATTGCTGGTCGTGAAAGGCCCGCCAGTCCATCCGGCTCCCCTCGGCTGACTTCGATTTGACTTTATCCTACAGTGCCGGCCTTCGCGCGAGGGTGAAGCATGGTGCTGAGCAAAGAGCAGATCGACGCCTTCTGGCGTGACGGCTACCTGATGGCGCCCGGCGGGGTGAGCACTGAGCAACTCGACGCCTTGCGGGCACAGCTCGACCGCTGGGTCGAGGACAGCCGCGGCCATGCCGAGAACTGGGGCGAAACGCTGGACGGCATGACCCGCTTCGACCTGGAGCGCGGCCACAGCGCCGACGCGCCGCGGCTGCGCCGGGTCAACAATCCCGAAGAAGTCGCCGATGCCTATGCCGTGGCCAGCTTCGAGGCCGCCACCGCCGACATGGTCGCCGACCTCATTGGCCCGGACGTGAAGTTCCACCACGCCAAGATCAACACCAAGCAGCCGCGCACCGACAGCAAGGTCGGCCTGCACCAGGATTTCTCCTACACGCCGCACAGCAACGACGACATCGTCACCGCGCTGCTGCTGCTCGACGACATGGACGACAACGGCGCGCTTGAAGTGGTGCCCGGCTCGCACCGCGAGGGCCAGAAGAGCCTGTGGCAGGACGGCAGCTTCACCGGCAAGCTCGGGCCGGACGACGAGGCGGCGGTCAGCGCCCGGCTGGTGCCGCTGGCCGGCAAGGCCGGCGACGTCTGCCTGATGCACACCGCGCTGATCCACGGCTCGGCGCCGAATACGTCCGACAAGCGCCGCAGCCTGTACATCTCGGTCTACAGCGCCGCCGACGCGGTGGCGCTGGCGCCCTCGCCGCTGCCGAACAGGTTCGAGGGCCGCATCGTGCGCGGCCAGCCGGCCCGGCGGGCCCGCCTCACGGTCGGCGAGGTCGAGCTACCGTCGGACCACCGCGGCAGCTTCTTCCACCTGTCCGGCCAGGGCACCAACGCCGGCGGTTAGTTCCACGGCGAGGCAGTCAGCACCAGCGTGCCGGTGATCCCGGGCTTGGTCTTCTGCTCGATCGGGATGCGGAACGACAGCTTGCCGTCGCCGGGGATCGGGTCGGCGGTCATCGAGGCCCGGTTCGGCGTCCGGCTGTCGAAGCCGTAGCGCAGGCCCCAGCCGGATTTCTCGTCCGCCGGCGGGATCGCCTCCAGGTTGATCTTTTCGCGGAACAGATAGCCGCCCTCGAAATGGTCGTTCATCCACAGCCGGCCATCGACCTCGTAGTCCGGCACCAGCACCCGCAGGTCGATCCCGAAGCCCAGCGACCGGCGCCGCTTGGCAACCCGCGCCGCGTCGCGCAGGTAGACAGAGAAGAGCAGGGGCCTGCGCGCGCTCTGGGTCAGCCCCGGCGGCGCCGCCGCCGTGTCCGGGAACAGCTCGTCGTAGCGCCGGAAGATCGAGGAATTCTCGTCGACCAGCCGCCGGCTCAGGTCCCAGCGCCCGCCGCGCACGCCGGCGACCACCTCGAAGTGATAGGAGGCCCGGATCTCACGGTCCTTCTTGCGCAGCGCCTCCACCGCCGGCGGCAGGGTGAGTTCGTCGACCTCCAGCACGCCCTCGACCAGCACGTCGCCGAACAGGAAGCGCACCAGGTTCTGGTAGCTGTCCTCGGCGTTGACGATGCCGAAGTGGCCGGAGTGGCTGCGGTAGACGTAGGCGCGCGGCGCCGTGGCCTGCCCGCCGCCCGGCACCGGCCCGTTCACATAAGCGTTGTCGGTGCGCACCAGGCCGTCGCTGTACAGCCCCACCGCCCGGCTCGACCAGCCGTTGGCGGCGGCATAGTCGCGCGCGTTGGTGCCGACCAGGCAGAAAAAGCGGCGCGGGTCGAAATGGCCGTTCAGCGAGCGCACGTCGTCGGGACTGTCCTGCTTCTGCGCCTCGGGCAACGCCAGATAGTCGGCCATGCGCTTGCGGTTGAAGTTGTTCACGTTGTTGGCGGTCAGGATCGCCGGCACGTTGCCGACGATGGCCGCGTCAATGCCATTGTGCGGCGTGGCGTAGGTGAAAACCTTGTCGACCAGGGTGCGCGCCTCGGCGTTCGCCTTGCGTGCCGCCACGTCGGCGCCAAGCTTGGTGTTCTGCAGAAAGCAGCGCACCACCAGTCCGCCCATCGAATGCGCGACGAGGTAGATCCGGAAGGCCTTCAGCGCCGCCGCGTCGTCGCCGCAGATCTTCTCGCGCAGGTCCAGGATCAGCGTGCCGAGGTCATGGCCGAACTGCTCGATCGGCGCCCGTTCGCCGGTCCCCAGCGCCGCCGAAACCTGGTCGTAGTAGCGGTAGACCACGATCGACTGCGGCCCGATCACCTGGTCGGTGGTCATCGCCTCGCCGGCCTCGTAGACGTCGCGGTAGCCGAACTCCTTCATCAGCCGGATCACCGGCGACTCGAAGTAGTTCCGCACGATGCCGCCCTTCCAGGCCACCCGGGTCTTGGTCGACCCCAGGTTGAAGCCCATATACGGGTCGGCGACGGTGTCTTCGACCTCGCCCTCGGTGCCGGCATAGCCGCGCACGTAGACGATCGGATAGTACGGCGGCGTGATCTTTGCCGTGGCCATGGCGCGTCCCCCCTTGCGCATCGAACGGCGACGACTGTGGCACAAAGCGTCGGCACGGACAGCCGGCGCCCCGCAATCGTCATGGAAAGGCGTATATGCAAGGATCGCGCAGGAACCGACGGAGGAGACGACCATGGGCGAACTGATCGACGGTGTCTGGCATGTGGTACCGGCCGGCAACGGCGCCGACAAGTCTGGCCGCTTTCAGCGCCGCGACACCCAGTTCCGCAGCCAGATCACCCGCAGCGGCGGCGACTTCCCGGCCGCTGCCGGCCGCTATCACATCTATGCCGCGCATGCCTGTCCGTGGGCGCACCGAACGGTGATGTTCCGGACGCTGAAGGGCCTGGAGGACGTGATCTCGGTTTCCATGGTGAAGCCGTTGATGGGCGACGACGGCTGGGAGCTCTACGAGGACGATCCGCACCCGGTCGCCGGCGCACGCTTCATGCGCGACATCTACCTCGCCGCCGACCCGAAATACACCGGCCGCTGTTCGGTGCCGGTGCTGTTCGACAAGGAGAAGCACACCATCGTCAGCAACGAGTCGTCAGAGATTATCCGCATGCTGAACGACGCCTTCGCCGACTTCACCGACGATCGAACCGACTACTACCCGGCCGCGCTTCGCGCCGAGATCGACCCGGTCAACGACCGCGTCTACAGGACGTTGAACAACGGCGTCTATCGCTGCGGCTTCTCGACCACCCAGGCGGCCTACGACGAGGCCGTCGCGGAACTGTTCAACACGCTCGATTGGCTGGAGGACCGGCTGTCGGGCCAGCGCTACCTCGCCGGCGACCGCATCACCGAGGCCGACTGGCGGCTGTTCGCCACCCTGATCCGCTTCGACTGGGTCTACCACACGCACTTCAAGTGCAACCGGCGCAAGATCGCGGAATACCCGGCGCTGATGAACTACACCCGCGAGCTCTACCAGGTGCCCGGCATCGCCGCGACGGTGGATATGCCGAAGATCAAGGAGCACTACTTCGCCAGCCACGAGAAGGTAAACCCGACCCGCATCGTCGCCGTCGGCCCCGACCTCGCGATCCTCGACCAGCCGCACGACCGCGACCGCCTGCCGGCACGGGCGGCGTAGCGGCTAGGAACAGGCCCGCTTCGCCGCCTCGGCGAAGTCGGGATGCCAGCGCGACAGCGGCGGGCGGTTTTCCACGATGTCGCCGGCGGCCCACAGCACGCGCTTGTGGTCCTGCGCGGTGCTGGTCTCGTCGTCCGGGCACAGAATGTAGAAGTCGCGGCGCGCCAGCGCCGCCACCATGAAATCGACCACCTGGGCCGGCAGCCAGGCGCCCGGCTTGTGCGCGTTGTTGCCGGTGGTGGTCCAGCCAGGGATCAGCAGGTGCGCGGCGACCGGCCCGGTATTGTCGGCCCGCCCGCGCAGCTCGTGTTGCAGCGCCTCGGTGTAGGTCTTCACCGCCGACTTGGCGATGTTATAGATCGGGTGGCCCGGCGGGTTGGTGATGCCCTGCTTGGAGCCGACATTGACGATCGCCGCCGGCCGGCCCGCCGCGATCATGTCCGGCAGGAAGGCGCGCGTCGCCTCGATCACGCCCCAGAGATTGACCTCGATGGCCTGGCGCCAGTCGGCGATGTCGGCTTCGAAACCGCGCCCCAGCCGCGTGACCGCGTTGTTCATCAGCAGGTCGACCCGGCCGAAGCGATCCAGCACCGTGTCGTGCAGCGCCGCGATGCGCGCCGGGTCGGCGACGTCGGTTGGCACCTTGAGCACCGCCGCGCCGGTCTCGGCGACCTCGGCCGCCGCCTGGTCCAGCGCCTCGCCCGGCAGGTCGGCCATCGCCACGCCCATGCCGGCGCCCGCGAAGCGCAGGCACGCCGCCTTGCCGATCCCCATGCCGGCGCCGGTGACCACCGCCACGTGGCCGGCCGTGATGATGTCGCTGGTCATGGTTGCCTCCGGGGTGGTGCGTGGTTGGCGCGGCCCATAGTGTAGGGCAACAGTCCCGTGCGCGGAGCCCGACGGCAACGCCCGAGAAGACGGAAACGCAGTCGAGTGACCGCCAGCCACACCCCACGCGCCCGTTTCGGCGGCGAGCGCGGCCATCGCGCCGCGGTCGGGCGCGGCATCGTGTGCATGCTCGGCGGCTGCCTGCTGCTCACCGTCAACGACACCATCATGAAACTGCTGACCGAGCACTACACCATCGGCCAGGCGATTTTCGGTCGCGGCGTGCTGGCGCTGGTGTTCCTGGCCGGCTGGGTGATGCTGGCCGGCGGAGCATCGACGCTGCGGGTCTACGACTATCGCGGCGTCATCGGGCGCGGCGCGATCCTGGTCTGCGGCACCTACATGTTCATCACCGGCCTGTCGCTGCTGCCGCTGTCGACCGCCATCGCGGTGTCGTTCACCGGGCCGCTGGTCACTGCGCTGCTGGCGGTGCCGATCCTGCGCGAGCGCATCGGACCGCGGCGCGGGCTGGCGATCCTGGTCGGCTTCTGCGGCGTGGTGGTGATGGTGCGGCCGTCCGGCGACGTGGTGCAGTGGGCGATCCTGCTGCCGCTCGGCGCCACCGTCACCGGCGCCTTTCGCGACCTGCTGACCCGGCACCTGGCGGCGCGGGAATCGTCGCTGGCGATCCTGGTCTACTCCACCGCCATCGTGTCGCTGGGCGGACTGGCCTCGCTGCCGTTCGGCTGGGCGCCGTGGCGGCTGGAGGACCTGCCGGCGCTGCTCGGCGCCGGCGCCACGCTGGCCGGGGCGCATTACCTGCAGATCGAGGCCTTCCGCTGTGCCCCGGCCAGCCTGGTCGCGCCGTACCGCTATTCCTCGCTGGTCTGGGCGGGTCTGTTCGGATTCCTGGTGTGGCACGACCTGCCGGACGCCGCGATGCTCCTCGGCACCGCGCTGGTGGTCGCCGCCGGGCTGTATCTCTGGCGACTTGGCGCGCGCTGACGGTGTAACCTCCCGGCAACAAAAGAGTATCGGGAGGCCGCGCCGTGCGGATCAAAGTCATCGTCAACCCGGCGGCGCGCAAGGGCCGCTCGGGCCGGAACTGGCCGGCACGAGCCGCCAAGCTGGAGGCCGCCGCCGGTGCCTTCGACGTCGCCTTCACCGAGGCGCCGCGCCACGCCACCGAGCTGGCCCGTCAGGCCGTCGCCGACGGTTTCGACACCATGGTCGCGGTCGGCGGCGACGGCACCGTGAACGAGGTGCTGAACGGCCTGCTCGACGGCGACGCGATGGCCAACCCGGACCTCACCCTGTGCCCGCTGCCGGCCGGCACCGCCAACGAGCTGGCGCGCCAGCTCGGCATCCTGGAGGGCGACCTGGCAATCGACGCCATCGCCGGCGGCACCCGCAGCCACATCGACATGGGCCGGGTGCGCTGCACCGGCTTCGACGGCCAGCCGAGGACGCACCATGTCTTCATCAGCGGCTCGTTCGGCTCGGCGGCCGAAATCAGCTACCGCACCAACAACTCCAAGGTGATCAAGAAGCTCGGCGCCGAGTTCAGCTATTACATCGTCACCCTGCTGGTGATGATCGGCTACAAGCCGACGCCGCTGACGGTCCGTGTCGACGACCATTTCGAGGCCACCATCCCGGTGCACAGCGGGCTCGGCTGCAACACCGAGACCGCCGGCGGCGGCATGAAAATCGCGCCCGGCGCCAAGATCGACGACGGCCTGCTCGACCTGGTGCTGTTCAAGGACGTCGGCGCCGCCGACCTGCTGCTGAAACCGCCGAGCTGGCTGTTCGAGGGCCGCCACATCGAGCACCCCGAGGTCCAGCTGATCCAGGGCCGCCACATCGAGATCGATGGCCCGAGCGAGATCATGGTCGATGCCGACGGCGAGACCGTCGGCCGCCTGCCGATGGTGCTGGATGTCCTGCCCGGCACCCTGCCGGTGAAGCGGCTCTAGGTACGCCCGGCACGTAACCTGCAACTCATGTGCCGGACTGTCCCGTATCGGGACGGTTCACCTCACCCGGTGCCGACGGCGCCGTGACGAGGGAAGCAAGAGGCGCCGCGCGCCGGCTTCGGCTGGCGTGACGGGCTCTCGGTATGGGGCGGGGGCGCCGCCCGCCCCCCCCCCCGTAGCCCCCCATGCACCCCGGTGGCCACACCCCCCCCCCCAAT
>JAVKFY010000022.1:0-70838 GCA_040223615.1 Alphaproteobacteria bacterium | reverse complement strand
CTGGGGGGGGCACCACACACAATAACCGCAACCATTTGGCCCAGCTTCTGGCGGGGGAGGCCCCGGACACGCCGGGGCATGACGTTGTTACCGAAGAACATAAACCCCGTCTGGGCCCGGCTTGCCCGGGCCATCCACGTCCCTGCGCTTGAAAAGACGTTGACGGGTGGGCGCAGGACCGTATGGACTTAACCGGACTGCCGTGGGCTTGACCCGGCCATCTCAGCACCCGCCTTAGAACGCCGCGGCGGCCAGCGGGATGGTCTGGGCCAGCGGCATCGGCAGGTGCTTCACCGAGCGGCCGCGCTTGATCACCATGCGGTGATTCTTTTTGTTCGCGACCATGTCGATATTCCTGGTCGGGTCGCCGTTCACCACCACCATGTCGGCGGCGTAGCCGGGCGCGATCCGGCCCTCGTCGGCGACGCCCATCAGGTCGGCGCCGTGCACGGTGGAGAAGCGCAGCGCGTCGACCGGCGAGATGCCGACGTCGACCATGTGGCGCAGTTCCATCGCGTTCTCGCCGTGCAGGTTGAACGGCGTGCCGGCGTCGGTGCCCATGGCGATCTTGCCGCCCGCCGCGTAGAACGCCTTGATCGAGGCGGTGTGGAATTCGGCGACGCGGATCGACTTCTCCACCGCGTAGGCCGGAATACCGCGATCCTTGCCGGCGATGATGTTGGCGACGGCGGCCAGCGTCGGGACCAGGTAGGTGCCGCGCAGCTTCATCTCCTCGATACACTCGTCGGTCATGAAGATGCCGTGCTCGATCGAACTGATTCCCGCGCGCGTCGCGTTGAGGATGCCCTCGGAGCCCTGCGCGTGGCTGGCCGAGCGCTTGTGGAAGCGCTTCGCCTCGCCGACCCCGGCCTTCATCTCCTCGAAGGTGTAGTGCGCGTCCTCCGGGTTCACGCCCGGGGTCATCACGCCGCCGGTGGCCATGATCTTGATCAGGTCGGCGCCGGCGTGGATCTGCTCGCGCACCGCCTTGACCACTTCGTCGACCCCGTCGGCGACCCGCCCGGTGCGGTTGCCGTGGCCGCCGGTCATGCAGATCACCCGGCCCGAGGCCAGGATCGTCGGCCCCAGGACGGAGCCGGCGTTGCAGGCGTCGCGCACCGGGAACTCCAGATACTCCTTGCCGCCGCAGTCGCGGATCGCGGTGACGCCGCCGGCCAGCGTCTTCTGCGCCCGCTCCAGCGCCCGCATGGTGACCTGACCGGGCATCAGCTTGTCGGCCGCGGTGCCGGGGTCGCCCTCGCCGCCCAGGCACAGGTGCACGTGGCAGTCGATCAGGCCCGGCACCACCGTGCCCTTGGAGGTGTCCACCGCGGCACCGGTCCAGCCGTCGAACTCGGCCGCCTTGGCGACCTTCTTGATCCGCTCGCCGTCGACCAGCACGGCGTGGCCCTTCAGCAGCTTCTCGCCATCGAACACGGCGCCGCCGGTGTAAAGCACTTGCATGTCGTCTCTCCTCGGGCTCAGGCCACGGTGCGGGCGCCGCGCGCCAGCCCGTCGTAAAGGTCAAGCACGCGCTCGAACCAGGCGTGCACCGGATCGTCCGCGCCAAGCGCCTGGAACGGGCTGGCGACGCGGATCCATTGCAGGGCGCCGGCCACCAGGTGGTCGGCATAGAGCGGTTCGTTACCGCCCAGGAAGGGCTGTCGCGCCAGGGTCTGGCGCATCGGCGCGAACAACGCCCGGAACTGTTCGACGCGCGCGTCGGAGCGGTCCTGGAACTGTTCCAGCGTCATCTTGAACCGGCCCTCCCGGTTCTCGCGAAAATAGTCCCTGTCGGACGGCAGGAGCTGCTCGAATACGTCCAGCATGATCAGCCGCGCGACTCCAGAATGCACCGCCATGTTCACCCAATTGTTAAGGTGAAAGGTGAGCGCGCGGCCGCCGGCGCCGCCGAACAGCGACGGCCGGTCCGGATAGGCGTCCTCCAGGTACTCGGCGATGGCGAAGCTTTCGGCGATCACCTTGTCGCCGTCCTCGATCACCGGAATGGCTTTCTGCGTACCGCCGCAGATCGTCGGGATGTCCAGGAATGCGGTGGGTCGGGCTTCGCAGTCCAGCCCCTTGTGCGCCAATGCCAGCCGCGCGCGCCAGCAATTCGGGCTGAACCGCCGGTCATCGTCGCCGACCAGGTCGTAAAGCACGATCGCCAATGGAATGTCCCCCGCCCCGAGATGCCGGCGCACTCTAGGAGATCGAGGTGCGCCCGGCAAAGCACGAAGCGGCGGGCTCAGGCAACGGGGTGGGCCGCCGCCGCGGCGGCCGAGGGGGACGGCTGGGGGAGCGGCGGCGGCCCCGGGGAGAGGAACGTTCCCCGTCCAGCAACAGATGGGGTCCTATTGCGGCGCAACCGGGGTTTCTTTGCGGCAAGATTGCGGCGGCGCCCCGGGCGGGCCACTCTCCGCCCATGGGAATATTCCTGCTCAAGCGCGGCATGACCTTTCTGGCGACCCTTTGGGCCACCTCGGTGGTGGTTTTCGTGGTGCTGGAAGTGTTGCCGGGCGACCCGGCGCTGGTCATCCTGGGTGTCGACGCGCCGGACAGCGCGATCCACGCCCTGCGCGAGCAACTCGGCCTGAACCGGCCGACATGGGAACGCTACGTCGACTGGGTCACCGGCGTCATGGTCGGCGATTTCGGCACCAGCTACACATATTCGGTGCCGGTTTCCGAACTGATCCTGGAGCGCCTTCAGGTCACCGTGCCGCTGGCGCTGATGTCGATGTCGATCACCGTGATCGTCGCGCTGGCGCTCGGTATCTACGCCGCCTCGCGACACGGCAAGGCCGGCGACTGGGGCGTGATGATCTTCTCGCAACTCGGTATCGCCGTGCCGGGCTTCTGGTTCGGCATCCTGCTGATTCTGCTATTCGCGGTGGTGCTGAAGTGGTTCAAGGCCGGCGGTTTCGCCGGCTGGGACGCTGGGATGCTGCCGGCTCTGCAGTCGCTGCTGCTGCCGGCCATCGCCCTGGCCGCCTTCCAGGTCGCGGTGCTGGCCCGGATCACCCGCTCGTCGGTGCTGGAAGTCGCGCGCGAGGACTTCGTGCGCACCGCCCGCGCCAAGGGCCTGTCGCGGCGTGCGACCTTGTGGCGCCACGTGCTGCGCAACGCGCTGATCCCGGTGATCACCGTCATGGGCCTGCAATTCGCCAACCTGCTGGCCGGCACCATCGTGATCGAGAGCGTGTTCTCGCTGCCCGGTATCGGCAGGCTGATCATCGGCGCGATCAGCAACCGCGACCTGGTGGTGGTCAGCGGCGTGACCCTGCTGCTGGCAGCCATGGTGGTGCTGGTGAATTTCGTCGTCGACCTGCTCTACGCGGTGATCGACCCCCGGGTCGCGGTCCATGACTGACGCCGCCGCCAGCCCCGCCACCGACCGCCAGCCGCCCGGCTTCCTGGCCCGCGCCTGGCGCCACCGCTCGTTCATGATCGGCGCCGCGCTCACGGGCGCGATGATCGCCATGGCGCTGGTCTCGCTGGTCTGGACGCCGCACTCGGCGACCGAGATCGTGATCAAGCGCATGTTGCAGGCCCCCACGGCGGCGCACTGGTTCGGCACCGACCAGTTCGGCCGCGACATCCTGTCGATGATCATGGTGGGCGCACAGAATTCGATCGTCGTCGGCATCATCGCCGTCGGCATCGGCATTGTCGGCGGCAGCGCCCTGGGCCTGACCGCCTCGGCCTATCGCGGCTGGGTCGAGGAGCTGATCATGCGGCTCACCGACTTCACCTACGCGTTCCCGGCGATCCTGGTGGCGATCCTGATCACCGCGGCCTGGTCGCCCGGCATCGTCAACGCCATCCTGGCCATCGGCATCGCCAACGTCGCGATCTTCGCCCGCGTCGTACGTGGCGCCGCCAACGCCATGTGGGCGCGCGAGTTCGTGCTCGCCGCGCGTGCCGCCGGACGCGGTCGGCTCGCCATCACCGTGTCGCACATCCTGCCCAACATCACCTCGATCATCGTGGTGCAGGCGACGATCCAGTTCGCCATCGCCATCCTGGCGGAGGCGGCGTTGAGCTATCTCGGTCTCGGCACCCAGCCGCCGGATCCGAGTTGGGGCCGGATGCTGGCCGAGGCACAGAACTTCATCCTGCTGGTGCCCCGGCTGGCGGTCTATCCGGGCCTCGCCATCGTGTTCGCGGTGCTCGGCCTGAACCTGCTCGGCGACGGCCTGCGCGACCTGCTGGACCCCCGGCTGGCGAGGCAACGCTAGATGCTGCTGCAGGTCGACGACCTCACCGTCACGCTGGACACCGCGGCCGGGCCCGGCCGCGCGGTCCGCGACCTGTCGCTCAAGCTGGATCGCGGCCAGACCATGGGCATCGTCGGCGAGAGCGGCTGCGGCAAGTCGATGACGGCGCTGGCGCTGATCGGCCTGCTGCCGGACAACGCCCGCACCACGGGGCGCATCCTGCTCGACGGCGACGACCTGCTGGCCAAGGACGAGGACGCGCTCTGCCATATCCGGGGCGAGCGCATCGCGATGATCTTCCAGGAACCGATGACCTCGCTGAACCCGGTGCACACCATCGGCCGCCAGGTCGCCGAGCCGCTGCGCCTGCACCGCGGCCTCGATGCCTCGGCGGCGCGGGCCGAGGTGCTGCGCCTGCTCGACCGGGTCGGACTGCCGAATCCGAAGGCGCGGCTCGACAGCTACCCGCACGAGCTCTCCGGCGGCCAGCGCCAGCGGGTAATGATCGCCATCGCGTTGAGCTGCGGCCCCGACCTGCTGATTGCCGACGAGCCGACCACGGCGCTCGACGTCACCATCCAGGGCCAGATCCTGGAACTAATCGCCGAACTGGTGGCCGAGGACAACATGGCGCTGATCCTGATCAGCCACGACCTCGGGGTGATCGCCGAGTCCGTCGACCAGGTGCTGGTGATGTATGGCGGCATGGCGGTCGAGCGCGGCCCGGCCGATAGCCTGTTCCGGCGGCTGGCGCACCCCTACAGCCAGGGCCTGTTCGCCGCCCTGCCCAAGCTCGGCCCAAAACCGGCCAGGCTCGCCACCATCCCCGGCACGGTACCGGAACTGGCCGACCTGCCCGCGGGCTGCCCCTTCGCCGGCCGCTGCCGGCTCACCGTCGACAAGTGCTGGACCGAGCCGCCGCCGACCGAAATGGTCAGCCGCGGCCATTCCGCGACCTGCCACCGATTGCAGGAATCCGTGCTGTGACGAACGCGGTCCTTGCGGTCACCGACCTTGTGCGGCACTACCGGCTGCCGCGCGAAAAGCTGTTCGCGCCGCCGGAGCAGGTCTACGCGCTGAACGGCGTCAGCTTCGAGGTCGCCGCCGGCGCCAGTCTCGGCATCGTCGGCGAGAGCGGGTGCGGCAAGAGCACGCTGGCGCGGCTGGTGATGGCGCTGGACCGGCCGACCGCCGGCCGCGTCGAGGTGATGAGCGAGGACGTCAACGCGCTGCCAACCGCCGAACTCCGCGCGCTGCGCCGGCACTTCCAGATCGTGTTCCAGGATCCCTACGGCTCGCTCGACCCGCGCCACAAGGTGCGCGATATCGTCGCCGAACCGCTGCGCGCGCTGGCCGACGAACTCGACCGGCCGGCCCAGGCGCTGCGCGTGCTGGAGGCGATCGAGGCGGTCGGCCTGCGCGCCGCCGACCTCGACAAGTATCCGCACGAATTTTCCGGTGGGCAGCGCCAGCGCATCGCCATCGCCCGGGCGCTGGCCACGCGCCCGGCGCTGATCGTCGCCGACGAGCCGGTCTCCGCGCTCGACGTCTCGGTACAGGCCCAGGTGCTGAACCTGATGCGCGACCTGCAGGCCAGCCACGGCCTGGCCTACGTGCTGATCAGCCACGACCTGGCAGTGGTGAACTACGTCTGCGCCGAGGTCGCGGTGATGTATCTCGGACGCATCGTCGAACGGGCGCCGACCGAGGCGCTTTTCGAGCGGCCGGCACATCCCTACACCCAGGCGCTGCTGGCCGCCGTGCCCCGCGTCGATGCCGGCCGCCGCCGGCGCCAGGCGCTGGCCGGGGGCGTGCCGAGCCAGACCGCGCGGGCCGTCGGCTGCCCCTTCGTCGACCGCTGCCCGATCGCGGAATCCCGCTGCCGCGACGAGGCCCCTGGCCTGCGCGAGATCGCCCCCGGCCACGTCGCCGCCTGCCACTTCGCCTAAGTTCCTGGTCGACGCCAGAAATCGTGTGATAACAAACAGTTAACGCCTGAAATCGGTTTGCCATTCGAGTCGGTAAAGCTTGGCTTCGCCCCCCAAGGCGTGACACACTTCCGTCATAACGTTGGGAGGAACGAACTGGACCATGACCGAGGTCATACAGATCGAACACTCCCGTCGTCGGGGTATTCCCCAGCCCGGCGGCGGCAATCGCAAGGGGCCGGCGGTGTTCTTCGACCGCCGGGAGCTCGACCAAATCCTGCAGCTCTACAGTCGTAAGGTAATCACCGGCGAGTGGCTCGACTACGCGCTCGGCTGGGGCGAGTTGGGCGCCGAGTTCTCCATTTACGGCCGGCAGTCCAACGTGCCGCTGTTCCGGATCATGAAGTGCCGCGACAAGCGCCAGGGCCGATGGCGGATCAGCGACCGCAGCCAGGTACTCGGCCAGGTCGGCACCCTGGAGGCCGCGCTGAAGCTGCTCGACCGGCGTTCGGTGAAATTGGTGCGCGAGTAGCCACGGCCGATTCGCAACCGAGTCGCCGCCGCGTGCGACTCCATACTTGAATAAGACATCGCCTTCTGACATTCACGGCGGTTCTGTTTGTATGCGTGCCGGACCGGCAGGCGGCATGGGCTGGCCGTCGTCGCGACCGGCACCCCGAGGAAGGGGGTGGATATGGCGAAAACGGCCCTCAGCGCCGCCGCGAAGGCGACGCTGGCGGAAGAGTCGCACTTCGTGAATGACGAGGCCAAGGGCCTCACCTATGCCGGCTCGCACCTGCTGATCGATCTCTGGGACGCGACCCGGCTCGACGATCTCGCCCACGTGGAACAGACGCTGACCCGTGCCGTGCAAATGGCGGGCGCGACGCTGCTGCGCATCGATCTGCACCATTTCACCGAGAATGGCGGGATTTCCGGCGTCGCCGTCCTGGCGGAATCGCACATGTCGATCCACACCTGGCCGGAGCTGGGCTATGCAGCGCTCGACGTGTTCATGTGCGGCAACTGCGATCCCCACGACACCTTGCCGGTGCTGCGCGAGGCGTTCGAACCCGACCGCGTGCAGGTCGCCGAGCACAAGCGCGGCGTCATCGCGTGAACGGCGCCATCGCATGAGCTGGTTTCGCGAAACCCTGCACGGTGACTTCGAGACCGGACTGAAGATCGACCGCGAGCTCTATCGCAGCCGCACCGACTTCCAGGACGTCCTGGTGTTCGAGAACAGCATCTTGGGGCGCGTGCTGGTGCTGGACGGCACCATCCAGACCACCGAGCGCGACGAGGCCTTCTACCACGAGATGCTGACCCACCCGGCGCTGAACGCGCACGGAACCCCCCGCGACGTGCTGATCGTTGGCGGCGGCGACGGCGGCGTGTTGCGCGAGGTGCTGAAGCACGACGTGGCGCGCGCCACCATGGTCGAGCTCGATCCGCAGGTGGTGAGCCTCAGCCGCGAATACCTGCCTAGTCTGAGCGCCGGCGCCTTCGACGACCCGCGCACGGAAGTGATCTATGCCGACGCCGCCGCCTACGTCGCCGAGACCGACCGCCGCTTCGATGTGGTGCTGGTCGACTCGCCGGACCCTATCGGTCCGGCCGCGGTCCTGTTCGGTGCGGATTTCTACGCCGACTGCCGCCGGTTACTGCGCGACGACGGCTTTCTGGTCACCCAGAACGGCGTGCCCTTCCTGCAAACCGAGGAACTGACCGACGGTGGCAAGGTGCTCGGCGGCCTGTTCACGCACACCGGCTTCTACTTTTCCGCAGTACCGCTCTACACCGGCGGCGACATGGCCTTCGGCTGGGCCAGCCAGGCACGCAACCTCGCCGCGCTGCCGGTCGAGGACGTCGGTTTCGAGACCCACTGCTACAACGCAGCGACCCATCGCGGCGCCTTCGCCACCCCGCCCTGGATTGCCCGCGCCCTGGCCGGCTCGCCGGCGGCCGCATGAGCCTGACCGCGCCCGCCGTGATCCGCGCCGCCGACCTGCTCGCCGGGGCGCGGTCGCGGGGCAACGTGCTCGAGGCGCTGCCGCAAGACTGCCGCCCGACCGACGAGCACGACGCCTACGCGATCCAGGCCCGCGGCCACGAACTGGCGCGCCAGGCCGGCCGCGGCGCCCGCGTCGGTTGGAAGATCGGCTGCACCACGCCGGTGATGCAGGAACTGGTCGGCGTCGACAGCCCGTGTGCCGGCGGCGTCCTGGCCGACGCGCTGTTCCACCAACAGGCAAGCTTCGATCTGAAAACGCTGCGCCGGCCCGGCATCGAGTGCGAGATCGCAGTGCGCCTGGCGAGCGACGCCGACGCCGGACCCTACGACGCCTTCCGCGTCGCCGGCCATGTGGCCGAGGTGATGGCGGCGATGGAGGTGGTCGACGACCGCTACGCGGATTTTCGCGCGCTGACCGGCCCCGACCTGATCGCCGACGACTTCTTCCAGGCCGCCTGCCTGCTCGGCCCGGCGGTGAGCGACTGGAGCGGCCTCGACCTGACCAGGCTCGCCGGCCGGACCACGGTCAACGGCGAACCGCGCGGCCAGGGCGTCGGCGCCGACGTGATGGGCCATCCCTTCGCCGCGCTGGCCTGGCTCGCCGACCTGCGGCTGCGCCAAGGCAGTTGCCTGAAGGCCGGCGACGTGGTGCTGACCGGTTCGGTGGTGGCGACGCAATGGCTCGACGGCCCGGCCACCGCCGTCACCGAGATCGAGGGCCTCGGCAGCGTGACGGCGCGGTTCAAGTAGCCCGGATGCAGCACAGCGCAATCCGGGACCGGTGCTCGCACCTTCGCGGCGGTTCCGGGATTTCGCGCCGCTGCATCCGGGCGACGGTTCAGTCGCGCTTCTTGCGCTCCGCCCGTTCGGCGCGGCGGCGTTGCTGTTGCTCGACATAGGCGCGGCGCTGTTCGAGCGGCAGGTGTCTGGCGGTCGCCAGCATGGCCGCCTGATAGGTCGCCCAGCGATCCGTCGACGCCTCGCGCATCTGCGCGAAGGCAGCTTGCAGTGCCGCCTCGTCGAAGGGGTCGGTCACCAGCGCGGCGTAGACCGCCTGGCGGGCCTCCGATCGGCTCTGGCCCCGGCGCTCGCGCACCTGCTGCCACAACGCGACGGCCTCCGCGCGGTGCGGTTCGGGCAGCGTCTCGGCCATCTCCAGCCACGACTGGCTGAAGCTTTGCCGCCCTCGCTGGCCGTCATTCCCGTCCGGGATCAGCATCCGGGCGACCAGCACGCTGCCCAGGAACACGTTGGCCAGCAGCGAGACGAACAGCGCCATACCCAGCCAGCCGGCCGCACGACGGCTCATAGCGAGGGCTCCGACAGCTCCGCCACGTTCCACGGCGCTGCGTCGTCCGGGTCGGCCACCGACGGCGACGGCAGGGCGACGCCGACCACAATGCCGATCAGCGCCGCCGCGGCCAATCCGCTCAGCGGTTGCCACAATGCGCCGAACGGCCACCATGCCGGTCCTGGCCGGGGCATCGACGCGATGATCCGCGTTGCCAGGCCCGGGTCGGGTTCGGGTGCGTCATAGGCATCCAGCAGCCGATCCAGGGCCAGTTCTACTCGCTCGTCTTGCTCCTGCCTCACTGGTCGTCCTCCAACAAGGCCGCGATCTCGTCCTTCAGCAGCGCCTTCAAGGCCCGCCGCCCGCGCGACAGCAGCGATTCCACCGCTTCCACGCTGATCCCCAGGACCTCGGCGGCCTCGATATTGCCGAGTTCCTGGTAATGCGACAGCAGCACCGCCTCGCGCTGCCTCTCCGGCAGTTCCGCCAGCGCCGCCATCACCCGCCGCCTGCGTGCGTCGACCAAGAGGCCGGCGTCCGGACCGGGCCCGGGATCGGGGTGGTCGGGCAACTCGTCCACGGTCTGCTCGCGCCGCCGCCGGCGACGGTCGATGCACAGGTTGACCACCACGCGATGCATCCAGGTGGTGTAGCGCGCCTTGCCCGGGGTCCAGCGGCCGGCGTGCCGCCAGGTGCGCAGGAAGGCTTCCTGCGCCACGTCCTCGGCCTCGCCACGGTCGCCCAGCATGCGATAGGCGAGCGCATGGACGCGGTTGAGGTGTCGCTGCACCAGCGTCGCATAGGCCGGCTCTTCCCCCTCGGCGATCCGCGCCAGCAGACTGTCGTCATCGTCTGTTCCGTCGCTCATTACCACGCGCACGGCTACTCCGTTCCGTCGCCGCCCAAGGTAGAGGGTTTCAGCGCCATGAAAAGCCCGCAAGATTCCGCGTCGCGCGCGGGAAATCGGTGGGGCCGGGCCGGCTTCTTGTTATGATCGCGGCCATGTTGCGTATCCTGACGATCCTTGGCGCCCTGCTTCTCGGCCTTCCGGCACTGGCCGCCGACGGCCGCGTCGCGCACGGCTTCGCGGTGCTCGGCACCCTGAAATACGGGCCGGATTTCAAGCACTTCGACTATGTGAACCCAGACGCGCCGAAGGGCGGTCGGGTGGTGCTGAGCTTTTATGGTTCGTTCGACTCGCTGAACCCGTTCATCCTCAAGGGCCAGCCGGCGGCCGGCTCCAACCCGTTCCTGTCCGGCGGCAACCTGCTGACCTTCGAGACCCTGATGGCGGCCTCCCAGGACGAGCCGGACAGCTACTACGGCCTGATCGCGGAGAGCATCGAACTGCCCGAAGACCGCACCTGGGCAAGATTCCGCCTGCGCCCGGAGGCGAAGTGGCACGACGGCAGCGCGATCACCGCCGACGACCTGGTGTTCTCCTTTGACACGCTGAAGCAGGACGGCAATCCGGCCTTCCGGGTAACCTTGCAGGACGTCACCGAGGCGGTGGCGGAGGACGCCCGCACGGTGCTGTACCGGTTCCGGAACGGTGTCATGACCCGCGACCTGCCGGTCTTCGTCGCCACCCTGCCGGTGATCTCCAAGGCCTGGTACGCCGATCACCCGTTCAATCAGTCGACGCTGACCCCGCCGCTGGCCAGCGGGCCGTACAGGGTCGGCAAGGTCGACGCCGGCCGCGCCATCGAATACGACCGCGTCGCCGACTACTGGGGCCGCGACCTGGCCTTGAACCGCGGCCGGCACAATTTCGGCACCATCCGCTACGACTACTACCGCGACCGCGACATCGCGCTGGAGGGGCTGTTCGCTGGCCGCATCGACTTCCGTGAAGACTTCACCTCGCGCGACTGGGCGACCAAGTACGACGTGCCGCCGATCCAGGACGGCCGGATGAAGCGCGAAACGCTGCCCGACGCCAGCCCGTCCGGCTTCCAGTCCTTCTTCCTGAACGTGCGCCGCGAGAAGTTCGCCGACCCGCGCGTGCGCCAGGCCATCGGCCTGCTTTTCGACTTCGAGTGGACCAACACCAACCTGTTCTACAGCCTCTACGGCCGCACCCATTCGATCTTCCAGAATTCCGACCTGATGGCCGACGGCCCGCCAAGCCCGGCCGAGCTGGCACTGCTGGAACCGTTCCGCGACCAGCTCCCGCCGGAGGTGTTCGAGCGCGCCTACGTGCCGCCGAAGACCGACGGCTCGGGCAACATCCGCCCGCAGTTGCGCGAGGCCGCCGGGCTGCTCAAGCAAGCTGGCTACGCGGTCAAGGACGGCGCCATGACCGGGCCGGACGGCAAGCCGCTGGAGGTCGAGTTCCTGTCCTTCCTGAAGGGGTTCGAGCGCATCGTGCTGCCCTATGTGCGCAACCTGGAACGTCTCGGCATCAAGGCCTCGTTCCGGCTGGTCGAGCCGTCGCAGTACACGCGGCGTGTGCAGGACCACGACTACGACGTGGTGACCTCGCGTTTCGGCGGCACGCTGACGCCCGGTGTCGGGATGCGCAACGTGTGGTCGTCGGGCGCGGCTGAACTCGCCGGCAGCCAGAACCTCACCGGCCTGAAGAACCCCGCGGTCGACGCGCTGGTCGAAAAGGTGATCGCCGCGACCACGCGCGACGAACTGCGCGTCGCCGCCAAGGCGCTGGACCGCGTCGTGATGTGGCAGCACGTGCTGGTGCCGCAGTGGAACAAGGCCTCGCACACCATCGCCTACTGGGACATCTTCGGCCGCCCGGCGATCAAGCCGGCCTACGACCTCGGATTCCTCGACACCTGGTGGATCGACGCCGAGAAGCGCGAAGCGATCGACGCCGCGCGATGACCGCCTACATCTTTCGCCGGCTGCTGCTGATGATCCCGACGCTGTTCGGGATCATGGCGATCAACTTCATCGTCGTGCAGTTCATGCCCGGCGGCCCGGTGGAGCAGGTCATCGCCCAGCTCACCGGCACCGCGGTCGAGGCCACCAGCCGTGTCGGCGGCGGCTCCGGCGCCGAGGTCGGCGGCGGCCAGGGCCAGCAGCAGGGTCAGTTCGACGCCAGCCAGTCGGCGGTCACTTCGAAATACCGCGGCGCCCAGGGCCTGCCGCCGGAGCTGATCGCCGACCTGGAGAAGCAGTTCGGCCTCGACAAGCCGGCCTACGAACGCTTCTGGCTGATGCTGACCAACTACATCCGCTTCGATTTCGGCGAGAGTTTCTTCCGCGACCGCGAGGTGATCGACCTGGTGCTCGACAAGATGCCGGTGTCGATCTCGCTCGGCCTGTGGACCACGCTGCTGGTCTACCTGATCTCGATCCCGCTCGGCATCGCCAAGGCGGTGCGCGACGGCACCCGCTTCGACGTCTGGACCTCGACCGCGATCATCGTCGGCTACGCCATCCCCGGCTTCCTGTTCGCGGTGCTGCTGGTGGTGCTGTTCGCGGGCGGCAGTTTCTGGAACATCTTCCCGTTGCGCGGCCTGACCTCGGACGACTGGGAGATGCTGTCCTGGCCGGCGCGCATCGCCGACTATTTCTGGCACATCACCCTGCCGGTGATCTCGATGGTGATCGGCGGCTTCGCCACGCTGACCATGCTGACCAAGAACTCGTTCCTGGACGAGATCAACAAGCTCTACGTGATGACCGCGCGCGCCAAGGGGCTTGGCGAGCGCCAGGTGCTTTACAAGCACGTGTTCCGCAACGCGATGCTGATTGTCATCGCCGGTTTCCCGTCGGCCTTCGTGTCGATCCTGTTCACCGGCTCGCTGCTGATCGAAGTAATCTTCTCGCTCGACGGGCTGGGCCTGCTTGGCTTCGAGGCGGCGGTGAACCGCGACTACCCGATCGTGCTCGGCACGCTCTACGTGTTCACGCTGCTGGGCCTGGTCCTGAACCTGATCGGCGACCTGATGTACGTCGTCATCGACCCGCGCATCGACTTCGAAAGCCGCGAGGTGTAGATGGCCGCCGCGCCCGGACCGCAGCGCTTCCTCGGATTTCGCATTACGCCGCTGACCCGGCGGCGGTGGACCAACTTTCGCGCCAACCGGCGCGGCTACTGGTCGATGTGGATCTTCGTGTTCCTGTTCGTGGCCAGCCTGTTCGCCGAGTTCATCGCCAACGACCGGCCGCTGCTGGTGCGCTTCGACGGCGAGCTGTTCTTTCCGGTCTTCGTCGACTATCCGGAGACCCGCTTCGGCGGCTTCCTCGATACCGCCGCCGACTATCGCGATCCCGCCGTGACCGAGCTGATCGAGGAACAGGGCTGGATCGTCTGGCCGATGATCCCGTTCAGCTACCGCACCATCAACTACGACCTGCCGACGCCGGCGCCGTCCGCGCCCGACGGCGTGAACTGGCTCGGCACCGACGATCAGGCCCGCGACGTCTCAGCCCGGCTGATCTACGGCTTTCGCATCTCGGTGCTGTTCGGACTGGCCCTCACCCTGTTGTCGACGGTGATCGGCGTCGCCGCCGGCGCGGTGCAGGGCTATTTCGGCGGCTGGACCGATCTGCTGTTCCAGCGCTTCATCGAAATCTGGTCCGGCCTGCCGACGCTCTACTTGCTGATCATCCTGGCCAGCGTGGTCGAGCCGACCTTCTGGTGGCTGCTCGGGCTGATGCTGCTGTTTTCCTGGATGTCGCTGGTTGGCGTGGTGCGGGCGGAGTTCCTGCGCGCGCGCAACTTCGACTATGTCCGCGCCGCCCGCGCGCTCGGCGTCGGCAACGCCACCATCATGTTCAAGCACGTGCTGCCGAACGCGATGGTCGCGTCGATCACCCTGATGCCGTTCATTCTGTCTGGCTCGATCACCACGTTGACGGCGCTCGACTTCCTCGGTTTCGGCCTGCCGCCGGGCTCGCCGTCGCTGGGCGAGATGCTGCAGCAGGGCAAGGCCAACCTGCAGGCGCCATGGCTCGGCATCACCGCCTTCCTGGTGCTGTCGCTGATGCTGACCCTGCTGATCTTCATCTTCGAGGCGGTGCGCGACGCTTTCGATCCGCGCAAGGCCGTGAGCGTCGCGCCGGCCGAGGACACCACCGCCACCGCGCAGCCGGCGGCGGCCGAGTAGATGGCACCGCTGCTGCAAGTCACCGACCTGTCCGTCGCCTTCGAGGTCGAGGGCCGGCGCAATCTGGCCGTCGACCGCGTCTCGTTCGAGATCAACGAGCGCGAGACCTTCGCATTGGTCGGTGAGAGCGGGTCCGGCAAGTCGGTGACCGCGCTGTCGGTGATGCAACTGCTGCCCTATCCGGCTGCCAGCCACCCCTCCGGCTCGGTCCGCTTTCGCGGCGAGGAGCTGATCGGCGCCGGCCCGTCGACGATGAAGACCGTGCGCGGCGACAATATCGGCATGGTGTTCCAGGAGCCGATGAACGCGCTGAACCCGCTGCATACGGTGGAGCGCCAGATCGGCGAGATGCTGGTCACCCATCGCGGCATGACCGGCGAGGCGGCCAAGGCCCGCGTGCTGGAACTGCTCGACCTGGTCGGCATCCGCGATGGCGAGCGCCGCCTCGGCGCCTACCCGCACCAGCTCTCCGGCGGCCAGCGCCAGCGCGTGATGATCGCCATGGCGCTGGCCAACGAGCCTGACCTGCTGATCGCCGACGAGCCGACCACCGCGCTCGACGTCACCATCCAGGCACAGATCCTGAAACTGCTGCACGAGCTGCAGGAACGGCTCGGCATGGCGATCCTGCTGATCACGCACGATCTCGGCATCGTGCGGAAGGTCGCCAGCCGCGTCGCGGTGATGACCCAGGGCCGGATCGTCGAGCAGGGCGCCGTCGCGGACGTGTTCGAGCGCCCGCAGCATAGCTACACGCAACACCTGCTCGCCGCCGAACCGAAGGGCCAGCCATCGCAGGCCGATCCCGCCGCGCCGGAAGTGATGCGCGCCGAGCACCTGAAGGTCTACTTTCCGATCCGAGCCGGCCTGCTGCGCCGCACTGTCGATCACGTGAAGGCGGTCGACGACATCTCGATCAGCGTACGCCAGGGCCACACCGTCGGCGTTGTCGGCGAGAGCGGTTCCGGCAAGACCACGCTCGGCCTGGCGCTGCTTCGGCTGATCTCCAGCCAGGGCGAGATCGCGTTCCACGGCAAGCCGATCCACGATGTCGGCACCAAGGCGCTGCGCCCGCTGCGCCAGGAGATGCAGGTCGTCTTCCAGGACCCGTTCTCCAGCCTCAGCCCGCGCCTGTCGATCCAGCAGATCGTCGAGGAGGGCCTGCTGGTGCATGGCCTGGCGCCGGACTACGACGAACGCCGCGCCCGCATCGGCGAGGCACTGGTCGAGGTCGGGCTCGATCCCGAGGCGATGGACCGCTACCCGCACGAATTTTCCGGCGGCCAGCGCCAGCGCGTCGCCATCGCGCGGGCCATGGTGCTGGAACCGCGCTTCGTGGTGCTGGACGAGCCGACGTCGGCGCTCGACATGTCGGTGCAGGCGCAGATCGTCGACCTGCTGCGCGACCTGCAGCGCCGGCACAAGCTTGCCTACCTGTTCATCAGCCACGACCTGAAGGTGGTCCGTGCGCTGGCCGACGAGCTGATCGTCATGCGCGACGGCAAGGTGGTCGAGCAGGGTCCTGCCGCCCAGGTCTTCGACGCACCGCAGACCGACTACACCAAGGCCCTGATGGCCGCCGCCTTCGACCTGGAAACGGCGCCGGCCGGCGTGGTGCGGCAGTAGCGGAGATGCCCGGGTCAAGCCCGGGCATGACCGGCATTATGCAGCATCCACATGTGAGCCGCTGCTGATGCTCGCTTTGGGCAGGGGTATGTGGATGGTCTAAGACGGTGTGTTGGGGCGCTCAGTCTTGCGGTAGTTGTATTCGGCGCCACCTTCGATGCGGAAGGACGCGGCATTGGTGTTGGGTCGAAAGCAGAACCCGTCAGTATGCACAGCGCCGGTCGCGTCCGAGTAAGTCACCGCTCCATGAAAGATGAGCCTCGTTGCCGCTCTGGTCGCGAAAACCGTTCCATTCTCGGCCCCCTCAACGTAGGCAACATCCCCGGACGATTGTGCGCCGGGCTCTATCACTTCGTAGATGTGTTTGATGCCGGGCATGTTCAGGCGCAATGGATAATCGGGCGCCTCTTGGAGCCGAACATTGACGCTAAGCAAGGTCGCTGGCGTCTTGCCGTGATTGATAAAGAAATACTTCAGCCGAGATCGCCGGGCGGCACCGGGTCGAATGAGTCTTTCCGGCTCAGAGAAGATTACAAACAAATACGGACGCTCAAGGCGGAGCATGGCGGCCTCCGCTATGTCGGCTTGTCGTTTGGTGTCCTTCGCGGTGGCAATGCCAGCACTAGCGGTTTCACGGGTGTAGAAAAGCGTAGCGCCCAGCATCAAAAGGCCGACCACGCCAAAAAAGATTTGCCAGACAGTGAGATCAACCAAGTCACCGGTCGATTCGGCCATGGACTGCTGGGCTACCAAATCGGCATCATTACGGTTCTCGGCGCGTTGGCAGCGGGGGCCGCAGGTTTCTTCGGTTTGCCGCGCGTTCTTGACGGCAAGCGCCTTGTCGATAGGCTTTGGGGCGGCGCTATTGTCGGGCTCGGCGGGTCTGCTGGATTCTTCTTCTTCTGTTGGGCTGTTGGCGGTTACCCCGGCGCGTTTGTCGACATCTGGTATCAGACCGTTGATAGGCTGCTGTAGCAGGGTCGCATCACCAAACATGCCTTCCGCCCATTGTTGGGCGGCCAGGGGGTTAGCCGCGAATAGGGCGAGAACTACTAGGCATCGTCCAAGTGAACGGTATGACAGCCAGCGGCGAGTAGGCATTGCAGCAGGAACGTAGCACTAAAGCCGCCCCTGCTCAGCTTTTGCCTAATGTTCTTCTCGGTCTCGTGTATGCCCATGTCGGCGAGCCGGTCGGATAACTGCTGATAGCTAACGCCCCGGCGCTTCAGCTCGGCCTTGAGGATGTTCTTCACGCGGTCCTGCCAGTCCTTGTCAGGCATGGCCAGTCCCCCTTGTGCGGGTGAATGTTCGCATAAGTGAGACATACGCCCTTGTACTAGCGACATCAAGTACCCATATCTGCGACATAGGTCGCAAATACGGGTATATACGATGTCGCAACACTTCCTCTTGTCCGCCCAGGCTCGCACTCTCAGCGTGGCCAAGGTTGCGCGGATGACCGATGAGGAGGCGCGCGAGGTTTTCCGGGCGATCCGCTGGGCCGACAACGACGGGCAACCGTACTGCCCGCGCTGCGGCTGCGTCGCGGTCTACGAACACGCGAGCCGGCCAATCTGGTCATGCCAAGCCTGTCAGGCGCAGTTCAGCGTGACGAGCGGGACGATATTCGCGAGCCGCAAGCGTCCGCTGAAGGACTATCTGCTGGCCATCGCTTTGTTCGTGAACGGCGCCAAGGGTATGCCGGCACTGCAACTGGCCCGTGATCTGGATTGCCAGTACCGAACCGCGTATGTGCTGGCGCACAAGTTGAGGGAAGCGATGGCAGCGGACCAACATGACGCCAAGGTCGGCGGACCCAATGAGATTGTGGAAGTGGACGGCGCCTACTTCGGCGGCTACATCCGCCCGGAAAACAGGAAAGTGGATCGCAAGGACCGTCGTCTAGCGGAGAACCGTAGCGGCAAGCGCCGCGTCGTGGTGGCCCTGCGCCAGCGTCAGGGCCGTACACTGCCGTTCGTGTTCTACGACGAAGCGCGTAGCCACCGGACCATCGTTGACCGCGTCAAGCCGGGCAGCACGGTCTACGCAGATGAAAGCCGGGCATGGGATCGACTGCACAGCCAATTTGATGTCGGCCGCGTCAACCACGGCGTTACGTTCATGGATGATGGTGTCTGTACTAATCAAGTCGAGTCGTTCTTTAGCCGACTGCGCCGCGCGGAGATCGGCCAGCACCACCACATCTCCGGGCGCTATCTGGACTGCTACGCACGCGAGATGGCGTGGCGCGAGGACAACAGCCGCGAGGACAACGGCACGCTGTTCAGGCTGGTAGCAGCCGCAGCAGCGGCGCATCCGCCTAGCCGGGACTGGTCCGGGTACTGGCAGCGGGACCGGTAGTTTGGCTTGCCCTGCTGCCGAAGTTGATCGGCGACTTCGTGCAAACGCCCTGACAACTGTTCAATATGAGCTGCGCCAATCGAGAATGACAGGATACCGCTTGGACCGTTGGCATCTTTGCGGCCGGTCAATTGAACAAGCGCGTCCTGCTGTTTCGCGCGAGCCAGCACCCGAAAGCCCTGCACGGTCATTGCAGCGTCAACAGGATTCGCGGCCGACAAGCGACCCGACTGAACCTGTCGGGTGAAGGCGCCTTCGGCGAGCTTCATCAACGCTTGGGAAAACCAATCGAACTGCGCGAACGGCAGCACCAATACGTGGTTCTTGCCGTCCTCCAGTATGACATTGACCGATACTTCCATGCCGTCGTCGGATACGGAGCCGTTCGGAATCTCTTTAACCTTCATGCGTGTCATGACGTGTCTCCCGGCTTGGCTGTGCCTAGCCTAGCGTATCAACGCCCAAGTGACCTGCTTTCCCCGCTGGCTAGACACAACGCGCCCGTTCTTCCGGTGGTGCTTGAGGCAGTAGCGCACCCGCTCAGCCACTTCCGCGACTAGGGCATCGTCCGCGATGTCGAGATTGGCGCTAGGCATGATGGCCTTGGCGATGTCGGCGCACTCCATCGGCTCAGCAGCCCGTCGCAGCGTATCAATCACGCGCCGCGACAACTGGCCGTGCCCGAAGTAGCGAACGATGGTGCGGGGCGGACGTGGCGGTATCGCCTCGACGATGCGAGCCGGATCGAACATGCGCAGCACAGCGTCAACGTGTGCCAGGTCGGCCCGGAGACCATCGGCCTTGTCTTCGGCCTGTTGCAGATACCCGGCTATCTCAGCCCGCTTACGAACCAATGCGGAGATGACATGTTCATGCTTAGCCATACCGACATGGTAGCGATGTGCAACGCCACGGCCGATGGTCGGCCACATGTGTTTGCTGCATAAGACCGGGCATGACCGGCATTAGGTAGCAAATGCACCCTACGCTAAATCAACGGGTTAGCTGCCGTGTCGAGGGTAGGGCCATGTGCATGGCCTGACCCTGGCGGTGGTGACGCTATGTGGCCTTGTTGCCGCTGGTCCACGAAATGAGCCCGTGCTTGCCGACCCACGGGCCTTTTGTGTAGAGGCGGGCAAATCGTGTGGTGCGCACCACGTCGAACGCATCGCGGTAGCAGGCAATGCCGAATACATAGAGCGCGAGCTTGCCCGTTCGGACCTGTTCAGCTTTTTCAGGCCCAAGCGTGGGGTATTGAAACTGGGTGGAGACTGTCGAGTCGGGGCCAATGTCCTCTCTGGACGTAGGCACGCGACCCTTGCCCACCTTGAGATCGGACCCCGGCTCAAGAACAGAAGCCCACGAACGCACCCGAAAATGATAGGCGGGCGTCTGCCCGTGGTTTCTGAAGGTAACTGTGATCGTTGCCGGGCCGTCGCGTTGTATAGCGACTTGGCAAGAGGCATGGACATAGGCGCGAAGTTGTCGGCGCGCGGTGCTGTCCGTGACTACCACGATATCTTCAGCGGCTTTGGCGGCGCGTCTCGCGTGTCCGGCAGCGGCGCGAGTGGCGACAAGAGTGCGCCAGACAAGCACGACGCCGGCGGCGGTGAGTATGACGCCCGCGACAGCGGCGAACATCATCCACTCCGTGGCATCCGCCATACGTTGCTGGGCGGCAAGGTCACACTCATCAACTGTGTAAAATTCGCAATCGGGGTAGGTCTTGTTTTTTTGGGTTACATCATCGCTGGCCGTGGCGCCGATCTCACTGCCGAATGTGATCTGAATTGGCGGGAACGCCTGCGGGGCTGGGCTTGCTTCGCCGGCGGCATCTGTCTCGCGGTCCCAAGCGCCGCCTTGGCCGTAGGCTTCTTTGATCGGGAGATACCAGTCGGCTAGTTCTTGGGCCGACGCTGGCTCCGGGAATCTGCAGGGCGAGAGAAGCGCTAAGAGTCATGCAAGTGCAAGGTATGGCAGCCAACGGTGACTAGGCATTGAACGAAGTAAGCAGCCGAGAAGCCTCCCCAGCTTATTTTATTAGCGATATTGCGCTCTGTCTCGCGCACACCGACAGTTTCTAACCGTTCAGCCAGTTTACGATAGGAGACGTTCCGCCTCATGCTCAGCCATCCGAATATCTTACGGGAACCTAGGGACAGTGCGTGAGATGGCCCTTGGTGCATTTGCTACCTAATGCCGGGCATGACGCCGTTGGTCGCGTCGAACGACCGCGCTACCCTTGGCCAACGGAGGACACGACCATGAGCATTGCGCAGGACAGCGACAGCGCGTTCCAGCCGGTCAGCGGCCCGGCGGTGTGGAGCGCAAAGGAGATGCGCGCGCGCACTGACTGGCTCTATCGGCTGAGCGACGCCGACGTCGCCGAGCTGGAGGCCGCCGAGGCCGCGTTCACGGCGTCCGGCGCCGACCTGCTGGCGATCAGCCGGGAGAGCTTCCCGCTGCGGGCGTTCGGCGAGACCCTGAAGGGTATTCGCCACGACATCCTGCACGGGCGCGGCTTCGTCCAGGTGCGTGGCCTGCCGGTGGCGCGCTACACCCGGGAAAAAGCCGCGACGATCTACATGGGGCTGGGCGCGCACCTGGGCGACGCGATGCCGTCGCAGAACTACAAGGGCCACGTGCTCGGGCACATCTTCAACATCGGCGAGACCTACAACAATCCGAACAATCGGGGGCCCTACACCAAGGAGCGCATCCCCTATCACTGCGATGCCTGCGACGTGGTCGGCCTGCTGTGCCTCAGCACCGCGCGGTCGGGCGGCGAGAGCATGCTGGCCAGCTCCGGCTTCCTCTACAACGAATTGCTGCGGATCCGCCCCGACCTGGTCGAGCCGCTGACCCGGCCGGTCTACCGCGACCGCCGCGGCGAGGTGCCGCCCGGCAAGGAGCCGTGGTACGCGATCCCGGTCCTGAATTTTCACGACGGCCTGCTCTCGGTGTCGCTGGAGCCGTCCTACACCGCCTCGGTGGGCCGCCACTTCGACGCCGATCCGAACCCGCCGGAGGTCTACGAGGGCATCCAGGCGATGCAGGAGCTGGCCGACAGGCACCGGCTGGAGATCGCCTTCGAGCCCGGCGACATGCAGTTCCTGTGCAACTTCACCGTGACGCACTCGCGCCAGGCCTTCGAGGATTTCGAGGGCGCCGACCGCCGCCGCCACCTGCTGCGGTTGTGGCTGAGCTGCGACGACGCCCGCGACGTGCCGGACCCGTTCTGGGACCGGCACGGCAGCCGCGCCAGCCTGCGCCGCCCCGGCGGCATCGTCGGACCGGACACCGTGCTGAACTGCCCGCTGGAACCGGCCTGAGCCCGACGCCTTGAACGAACTGGCCGGATTGTTCGCGTCCGCCTTCCTGGCCGCGACGCTGATCCCGGCGCAATCGGAACTGGTGCTGGCGGCGATGGACGCGGCGGGCACGCACCCGGCCGCCCTGCTGGTCGCGGTCGCGACCGCCGGCAATGTCGCCGGCGCGGTCGTCAACTGGCTGCTCGGCCGTTTCCTGATGCGGTTCCAGGACCGACGCTGGTTCCCGGTGTCGTCGACGATGATCGAGCGCGCCACCGGCTGGTACCGGCGCTGGGGCGTGTGGAGCCTGCTCGGCGCCTGGCTGCCGGTCGTCGGCGACCCGCTGACCCTGGTCGCCGGCATCCTGCGCGCGCCGCTGCCGCTGTTCCTGCTGCTGGTGACGATCGGCAAGGGCGCGCGCTATGCCGCCATCGTCTGGATCGCCTGAGCCCGGCGGTCTTACCCCAGGTCGCGCTTGAGCTGCGGGATGATGTCGGTGGCGATGCGCTCGAAGGCTGGCATCTGCTCGTCGAGCATCGGGTAGTATAGCCCGAACTCGCGGTAGCCGACCTCGGCCAGCCGCGTCACCTGCTCCACGAACAGGTTCTCCGACGTGTAGTAGCTGACCGAGCCGCCGGTGGCCCGCGAGTCCGGATCGAACATCAGCACCGAGCGCCCCAGCGTCGCCGGATCGCGGCCGGTCTCGGCGCAGATCGCGTCCACCGCCTGAAAGCGCTCGCGCAGCTCGCCGAATTGCGCCTCGAAGCTCTTGGCGAAGCTCATCGTGTTCCATTTGTCGGCGTGCTGGGCGGCGATCCTTAACATCACCGGCCCCAGCGCCGCGACGACGATTGGCGGGTGCGGCCGCTGCACCGAGACCGGCCGCATCGTCGCCTCCGTCACCTTGTAGTATTCGCCCTCGAAGCTGGAGACCTCGTTCGACAGCAACTGTCGGACGATCTGCACGTACTCGCGCAGCCGCGCCACGCGCTCCGCGTTCTCCCAGTTGGGAATGCCCATCATATCGTAGGTCGGATCGATGGTGAGCCCGGTGCCGAGGCCGACATCGAGCCGGCCTTCGGAGATGTGATCGACGGTCAACGCCATGCGCGCCAGCAGCGCCGGGTTGCGCATCGGAATCTGCGTCACGTAGGTGGCCAGCCGCAGCTTGCTGGTCTCGCGCGCGATCCCGGCCAGCAGGGTCCAGGCCTCCAACCAGGGCCGCGACGGTTCGGTCCAGTCGACGAAGTGGTCGCCCGTGGTGGCCATCTCGAAGCCGAGGTCCTCGACCTGCTTGAAGCGGTCGCGCACCTGATTCCAGTCGCCGCTCGGCAGCGTCAGCACCTGAAATGTCAATTCGTTCGCCACCGCATTGTCTCCCGACCCTGGTTCCGCCGACGAACTCTACACACAAATCCGGCCGCGGTGGGCGCCGCTTCCGTTTCGCGATACTCATTGGCGATCTATCGCTAGCGCGCCACGAACCGCGCATGCATCATCGCGGCATCTGAGCCTGAGGACCCCGCCGCCATGAATCGCGACCGCATCCACTTCCTGCTGCTGAACATCGGCCATTTCATGGACCACCTGTTCACGCTGATCTTCGCCACCGTCGCGGCGCTGGCGCTCACCCGCGAGTGGGGACTGAGCTACGGCGAGCTGCTGGCCTACGCCACGCCGGGATTCTTCGCCTTCGGCCTGTTCTCGCTGCCGGCCGGGTGGATCGCCGACAAGTGGACCCGCGACGGCATGATGGCGGTGTTCTTCGTCGGCATCGGCACGGCGGCGATCCTCACCGGGCTCGCCGAGACCCCGTTGCAGGTCGGCGTCGGCCTGTTCGTCATCGGCATGTTCGCCGCGATCTATCACCCCGTCGGCCTCGCCATCGTCACGCAGAAGTGGCGCAACACCGGCATGCGCATCGCGGTCAACGGCGTCTGGGGCAACCTGGGCGTGGCCAGCGCCGCGCTGCTCACTGGCTACCTGATCGACAATGGCGGCTGGCGCGCGGCGTTCTTCGTGCCGGGCGGCGTCTCCATCGCCATCGGCCTGCTGTACGCCGCGCTGCGCTGGCCGGAGGTGCTGGCCGAGCCGGGCCGGCCGCCGAAGGGCACCGCCGCGCCGGCCGCCCCCGCGGTCTCGCCCGACTACAAGGCGCTATTGCTGCGGGTCTCGGCCATCGTGTTCCTGACCACCGGCGTTTCCGGCATCGTCTTCCAGTCGACCACCTTCGCGCTGCCGAAGATCTTCGACGAGCGCGCCCAGGGCGTCGCCGCGCGGCTGTCGGAATGGGCCAGCGGCGTGGTGCCGGGCGACGCCGACATCGCCACCATGGTCGGCGCCTTCGCCTTCATCGTCTTCGCCGTCGCCTCGCTGGCGCAACTGGTGGTCGGCGCCTCGCTCGACCGTTATGGCCCGCGCCTGGTGTTCATGACCGTGGCGGTGATCCAGATCGTGTTCTTCATCGCCATGCCCGGCCTGACCGACGGCCTGGCGCTGGCCGTCGCGCTCGGCTTCATGCTCGGCGCCTTCGGCCAGATCCCGATCAACGACTACATGATCGGCAAGATGGCCAGCGGCCCCTACCGCGCCCGCATCTACGGCGTGCGCTACGTGTTCAGCTTCACCGTGCTGGCGCTGTCGCTGCCGCTGATCGCCTTCGTCTACGAGACCTGGGGCTTTGACACCCTGTTCCGCGTCCTGGCGGTTTCGGCCGCGATCATCTTCGCCGCCGTCTTCTGTCTGCCCACCCGCCTGCCGACCCCGGCGACCGCGAGCGCCTAGCCTAAGCGGCCATTGCCTTCTGCAGCGCCGGGCGGGCCATTAGGCGTTGCAGGTAGGCGGCGATGTTGACCTGGCGGGCGTCCATCAGGTTCAGTATTTGCGCTGCGTAGAGCGTGAAGCCGAGCATGATGTCGGCGGCGGTGAAGGTGGGGCCGAGGATGTAGTCGTTGCCGGCCAGCGCCTTCTCCACCTGGTCCAGGCCGGCCTGGGCGCGGATCGTGGCATCGGCGATCACCTCGGGATGCTTCGCCGCGTCGGTCCGGTACACCGTCAGCCAGACCACGATCCCCATCGGCGGGAAGGCCGTCGATTCGGCGAAGTGGAACCATTGCAGGTAGGCGGCACGCGCCGGCGAGCCGGGCGGCGGCGCCAGCCGGCCCTCGCCGTACGTCTCCAGCAGGTACTCGATGATCGCGCCCGACTCGGCCATCACCACGTCGCCGTCCTCGATGGTCGGCAGCTTGCCGGTCGGCGTGTCCTGGATGAAGAAGCGCTCGGTGGTCGGCTTGAACTCGACCCGCGCCAGCTCGTAGGGCAGGCCGAGCTCTTCCAGCAGCCACAGGATGCGAACGGCCCGGGTGCGCGGCGCGTAGTACAGCTTGATCATCGCCGGACCGACGTCCTAGCCCGGCGCCGCGTCG
Organism: Alphaproteobacteria bacterium; assembly: GCA_040223615.1. Lineage (GTDB taxonomy): Bacteria > Pseudomonadota > Alphaproteobacteria > JAVKFY01. The sequence continues at coordinate 45,587 of JAVKFY010000022.1, read as the reverse complement.
CGCAGGTAGACCGGCAGGTCCGTCGCCGGTGGCTTCGCCGGGACCTGGTACATCATCTCGGCGACGAAACCGCGGTGATAGCTGGCGTGGTTGACCACGTGCAGCACCATGTCGGCGCGGCTCATCTCGCCCTCGCCGCCGTCAACGAAGTCGAACCGGATGCGCTCGGCGGCCGCCGTCGCGTCGAGCCCTTCGGCATAGGCGACGAACCAGTCGTTCATCTCGGCTTGCGCGGCCGCCAGGTCGGCCAGCGGTGGCGGCGCCGGCGTGTTGCGCTTGGTATGGCCGTGATCGGTGTCGGTCAAGTGGCCCTTGAAGATCTGATCGATAACCAGGTTGTGGTTCATCGTGTGGATCATCGACTTGAACAGCGTGTCGCGCGGCTTGGCGACCTCGTCAGGCGGCAACTCGCCCAGCGACTCGAAGGTCATGCCGTCGGCCCAGGCACGATAGCGCGTCAGCAAGCGCAGCACCTCCAGCATGCGCCCGCCTCCGCTAGATCTGCCGCTGCACCAGCATTTTCTTGATCTCGCCGATCGCCTTGGCCGGGTTCAGGCTCTTCGGGCAGGTCTTGGCGCAGTTCATGATGGTGTGGCAGCGGTACAGCCGGAACGGGTCTTCCAGGTCGTCGAGCCGCTCGCCGGTGGCCTCGTCGCGGCTGTCGGCCAGCCAGCGATAGGCCTGCAGCAGGATCGCCGGGCCGAGGTAACGCTCCTCGTTCCACCAGTAGCTCGGGCAGCTTGTCGAGCAGCAGGCGCACAGGATGCACTCGTAGAGCCCGTCCAGCTCGTGCCGGTCCTCCGGGCTCTGCAAACGCTCGCGGTCCGGCGGCGCCGGTGTCTTGTTCTTCATCCACGGCTCGATCGAAGCGAGCTGGGCATAGAAGGTCGACATGTCCGGCACCAAATCCTTCACCACCGACATGTGCGGCAGCGGATAGACCTTGACGTCGCCCTTCACGTCGTCGATTGCCTTGGTGCAGGCCAGCGTGTTGGTGCCATCGATGTTCATGGCGCAACTGCCGCAGATGCCCTCGCGGCAGGACCGGCGCAGGGTCAGCGTCGCGTCGACCTCGTTCTTGATCTTCAGCAGCGCGTCCAGAACCATCGGGCCGCAGTCGTCGAGGTCGACCTCGAAGGTATCGATGCGCGGGTTCTCGCCGCTATCGGGATCCCAACGATAGACCTTGAACTTGCGGATCTTGCCGCCGCCGCTGGCCTTGTGGGTCTTGCCGGTCTTGATCTTGGAATTCGCCGGCAGTGTGAACTCGACCATATCGATGCTCCTCGGGGCGGCTTAGTAGACGCGGGCCTGGGGCGGGAAATACTGCACGTCGTTGGACAACGTGTAGGTGTGAACCGGGCGGTAGTCGATCACCACCTCGCCGTCCTCGCGCAACCAGGTGAGCGTGTGCTTCATCCAGTTGTCGTCGTCGCGGTCGGGGAAGTCCTCGCGGGCGTGGCCGCCGCGGCTCTCGGTGCGGTTCGCCGCCGCGTCGACCGAGACCACCGCCTGACGCAGCAGGTTGTCGAGCTCGATCGATTCCACCAGATCGGAGTTCCAGATCATCGAACGGTCGGAGACCGCGATGTCCGGCGTCTGGCCGATGATCTCGCGCACCCGCTTGCGGCCCTCTTCCAGGGTCTCGCCGGTGCGGAACACGGCGCAGGTTTCCTGCATCGCACGCTGCATCTGGTCGCGGATCGCCGCCGTCGGCGTACCGCCCTTGGCGTGGCGCAGCTTGTCGAGCCGGGCCAGGGCATCGTCGCCGGCACCCTTCGGCAGGTCCGGAATCGGCTCGGCCTTGTCGATCACCTCAGCCGCCCGCATGCCGGCGGCACGGCCGAACACCACCAGGTCGATCAGCGAGTTGGAGCCGAGCCGGTTGGCACCGTGCACCGACACGCAGGCCGCCTCGCCGACTGCCATCAGGCCCGGCACGATCTGGTCCGGGTTGCCGTCGTTCAGCGTCACCACCTCGCCCCAGTAGTTGGTCGGGATGCCGCCCATGTTGTAGTGCACGGTCGGCAGCACCGGGATCGGCTCGCGGGTCACGTCGACGCCGGAGAAGATCTTCGCCGACTCCGAGATGCCCGGCAGCCGCTCCTCGATCACGCTCGGATCGAGATGGTCCAGGTGCAGCAGGATGTGGTCCTTGTTCGCCCCGACGCCGCGGCCTTCGCGGATCTCGATGGTCATCGACCGGCTGACCACGTCGCGGCTGGCCAGGTCCTTGGCCGACGGCGCGTAGCGCTCCATGAACCGCTCGCCCTCGCCGTTCACCAGGAAGCCGCCCTCGCCGCGCACGCCCTCGGTGATCAGCACGCCGGCGCCGTAGATGCCGGTCGGGTGGAACTGGGTGAACTCCATGTCCTGCAGCGGCAGGCCGGCGCGCAGGATCATCGCGTTGCCGTCGCCGGTGCAGGTATGCGCGGAGGTGCAAGAGAAGTAGCAGCGGCCGTAGCCGCCGGTCGCCAGCACCACCATCTTGGCCCGGATGCGGTGGATCGTGCCGTCGTCCAGGTTCCAGCACATGACGCCGCGGCAGACCCCGTCCTCCATGATCAGGTCGAGCGCGAAATACTCGATCAGGAAGTCGACGTCGTAGCGCAGCGACTGTTGATACAGCGTGTGCAGGATGGCGTGGCCGGTGCGGTCGGCCGCCGCGCAGGTACGCTGCGCCGTGCCCTCGCCGAAATTGGTGGTCATGCCGCCGAACGCGCGCTGGTAGATGCGGCCGTCCTCGGTGCGGCTGAACGGCACGCCCAGGTGCTCCAGCTCGACCACCGCGGCCGGCGCCTCGCGGCACATATACTCGATCGCGTCCTGGTCGCCGAGCCAGTCGGAACCCTTGACGGTGTCGTACATGTGCCAGCGCCAGTCGTCGTCGCCCATGTTGCCGAGCGCCGCCGAGATGCCGCCCTGCGCCGCCACCGTATGGCTGCGCGTCGGAAATACCTTGGTCACGTTGCAGGTCTTCAGGCCGGCCTGCGCCATGCCCATGGTCGCGCGCAGGCCGGAGCCGCCGGCGCCGACCACCACCACGTCGTAGCTGCGATCGACGATCTCGTATCCGTTGCCGTTGACGGCCATGCGCTTAGGCTCCCAGGAACAGTGACAGCACGGCCAGGCAGGAGGCCCCGCCGAGCAGAATGCAGATGAATGAATTGAGCACCAGCGCGGTGAGCTTCATCGCCTCGCCATGCACGTAGTCCTCGATGACCACCTGGATGCCGAGCTTCAGGTGCCAGAAGCCGGAGATCAGGAAGGCCAGCATCAGCAGCGCCGCCACCGGCGAGCCCAGCCAGGCCTTCACCGCCACCAGGTCGGCGCCGGCCAGCGACGCGATCGAGGCCACGAACCAGAGCGTCAGCGGCACCAGCGCGATCGCCGTGAGGCGCTGGATCCAGAAGTGATGCGTGCCTTCCTTGGCCGAGCCAAGGCCGTTCACGCGGCCGATTGCGGGTCTGAATTGCGCCATCGTCCTAGCTCCCCGCCATCATCGTGTAGCCCATGATCCAGGCCAGCAGCGTCAGACCGCCGGCGGCGATGAACACCGCGATGCCCGAGCGGGTCATCACCGGCAGGGTGAAGCCCCAGCCGGCGTCCCAGCAAAGATGCCGAATGCCGTTACACAGGTGGTAGAACAGGGCGCCGGTGAAGCCGAACAGGATCAATCGACCGAACCACGAGCCCATGAAGCCCTGCACGGTATCAAAGGCCTCCGGGCCGGCCGCGGCGGCGATCAGCCACCAGGCGATCAGCAAGGTGCCGACCCCAAGCCCGACGCCGGTCACCCGGTGCAGGATCGAGGTCAACATGGTGATCTGCCAGCGATAGATCTGCAGATGTGGCGAAAGTGGGCGGTTGGATGGTGCCGAGGCCATGAACGTCCCCCAAGGCGAAGCTGCTCGCACGGACGGAAAGGCGCCGGCACCGCCATACTCGGGCGCCACGATTCGGTTCCTCTCCATCGATCATTCTAGGACCGTGCGATCGCAAGTCAATGAGAGCAAAGGCCAATTCCGCTCAACCGCGACCGATGCTAGAGGAACTGGATGACAAGAATTGCGCTGCCCGACGAAGCCGCTACCGCCGCGCTGGCCGCCCGGCTGGCCGCTGGCGCGCGGCCCGGCGGGACCTTTTGCCTGGCCGGCGACCTGGGCAGCGGCAAGACCACCTTCGTGCGCCATTTCCTGCGCGCGCTGGGGTTTCGCGGCGACGTGCCGAGCCCTACCTTCAACCTTGTACTGACCTATGACGTCGTCCTGCCCGACGGCAAGCCGGTCACGATCTGGCACGTCGACCTGTACCGCGTGGAGCACCCGGACGAGCTGGACGAACTTGGCCTGGACGAGGCGATGACGGACGGCATCGTCTTCGTGGAGTGGCCGGACCGGCTCGGCGACCTGACGCCCCCGGACGCGATCTGGTTGCGATTCGACCTCGACGGTGCCGACCGCTGGGTCGAGGGGGAAACCCTGTGAGGCAGGCGACGGCCGATTTCCTGACTGGCGCCGGATGGAGCGACGCCGTCGTCACGCCGCTGGCCGGCGACGCCTCGACGCGTCGCTTCTACCGCCTGGCGCACGGCCGCGCGCGGGCCGTGCTGATGGACGACCCCGGCGGCGCCAGCGCCGCGTTTCTCGACATCTCGGTACGACTGCGCTCGATCGGCCTGCTGGCCCCGGCGGTCTACCGCTGCGACCTGGCCGAGGGCCTGTTGCTGGTCCAGGACCTGGGCGACGACACCTTCGATGCGTTGCTGGATCGCGGCGCGCCGGCTGGTCCGCTGCTCGCCGCCGCCGTCGACGTGCTGATCGACTTGCATCGGCGATTCCGGATACCGGCAGTCCACACCCTGCCGGTTTTCAATGCCCACCGCTTCATCGAGCAGGCCGGGCTGTTCATCGAGGTCTGTGCGCCCGAGGCCGACCGCGCGACTTTCGAGGCGGCCTGGCGCCAAGCCTTGACCCCGTCGCTCGCGATCCCGAACAGCCTGCTGCTGCGCGACTTTTTCGCCGGCAACCTGATCCGCGCCGGCGATGCGACCGGCATTCTCGACGTGCAGGACGCCGGCCTCGGTCCGGTCAGCTACGACCTCGCCTCGCTGCTGTTCGATGCCCGCCGCGACTATGACCCCGTTGACGTCGAGGCCGCGATCCGGCGCTACCACGACGCCTTCCCGGCGTTGGACGAAGCCGAATTCCGGTGTTCCCTCAACGTCCTGACGGCGCAGCGCGACCTTCGCATCGTCGCGATCTTCAGGCGCCTGGCGGCGAACGGGAAACCCGACTACCTGCGACACCTGCCGCGCCTGCGCGCCCGCCTCGCGGGTCGGCTGGCCAGCGAACCGGCACTATCGCCGGTCGCCGACTGGCTGGAGGCCAACGCAACGCTGTAGCCCGCATGCAGCACGGCGAAATGCGGGAACGTCATCGCGAGCGGCACCATCGCTCCCCGGATTGCGCTGCGCTGCATCCGGGCTACGAGGCCGCGACGATCTGCTCTAGCGCCGCACGCCGTCCGATCAGCTGGTCGGCCAGCGCCAGTTGCCCCCGCGCCCGGATCAGGTTGTGCGCCCGCCGCGTCGGTGCCACGGCGGGGTTCCAGCCGAAGTAGTCCTGCCGGATCGCGTCCAGGCAGAAGCGCGAGGCCAGTTCCAGCGCGATCCGCACCGTGCCGAACACGATCCGTCCGCGCTCCTCGCTGGTGATCGTCCGCGCCCGGCCGAGGTAGCCGGCAACGGCGGCGGCGAACACCGCCTCGTCGAACGGCCCGTCGGGATCGTCCTCGCCGGCCGGATTGCACCAAGAACGCATCGCGTCGCCCAGATCGTCCTCCAGCGGGAACCGCGCCGCCGTATCCAGGTCCAGGAGCCCGACGCAATCGGCGCCCCGGAACAGGAAGTTGGAGATCTTCGGATCGCCGTGTCCCGGCCGCGCCGCCGTCGGCGCGACCTCGGCCGTTACGCGAAACGCCTCCCACCGCGCCAGGATTGCCTCGCCCAGCCGCCGCGCCTCGCCGTCGGTATCGTCCGGCACGGCATCGGACAGCGCCTGCATCCGCCCGTCGGTGTCATGAAACGCGCTCGCCGGCCAGGCCGCGAAATCCGCCCCGGCCAGCACATCGTGGAACCGGGCCAGCAGCGCAGCCGCGCTGGCCGCGTGCGCTGGCGACGGCACCCGCTCGAAGCCTTCGCCCGCCAGCCACGTGGTCAGCCGCCAGGCTGCCCCGCTGGCGTGCGCCACGCCGCGGGCCCCCTCGTCGGTTTCGACCAGCGCCGGGATCGCCACGCCCGCTTCGGCCAGCACCGGCGCCATCGCCGCCAGCCGGGCATTCTCCGCCGCACCGAATTGCGGGTGCACCAGTTGCAGCGCGCAGCGCGGCGGATCGCCCACGGCAAAGGTCGCGTTCAGCAGCCCCTGCGGGATCGGCCGCAAGCAGGCCTCGACGTCGATTCGGCCGGCCCATGCGCGCAACCCGGCCCGCGCCGCCGCGACGTCGGCCAGCGCCGCCGCCCGGTCAAAGCCGGTTTCGCTCATCGCCCTTGTCGCCCCGGCAGCATTCTCGCAAAATCCGCCCCGTCCTTACCCCGCCCTTGGCGTAGCGCATCCGGCCCCCCATGGCGAAAGCATTTCAGCCGACCTCCGCGATGATCCTGGCCGCCGGGCTCGGCGCCCGTCTGCGGCCGATGACCGACCACCTGCCCAAGCCCCTGCTGCAATTCGCCGGCCGCACGGTGATCGACCACGCCCTCGACAAGCTGGTCCGCGCCGGGGTGCGCAAGGTCGTGGTCAACGTGCACCACAAGGCGGCGATGCTGCGCGGTCACCTGGTCGGCCGCGAGCAGCCGGCGATCCTGATCTCCGACGAGTCCGACAAGCTGCTGGAGACCGGCGGCGGCGTCGCCAACGCGCTGGCGCATCTCGGGCCCGACCCGTTCTTCGTCATCAACGGCGACACCCTGTGGTTCGACGCCGGCCCCGACAGCCTGGCGACGATGATCGACAATTTCGATGCCGATCGCATGGACGCACTGCTGATGCTGCACCCGACCATCATGGCGATCGGCTATGACGGCGTCGGCGACTTCAACATGGAACCCGACGGCCTGCTGATCCGGCGGCCGGAGAACGAAGTCGCGCCCTTCGTGTTCGCCGGCGTGCAGATCCTGTCACCGGCGCTATTCGAGGACTGCCCGAGCGGCGCCTTCTCGTTGAACCTGCTGTACGACCGCGCGGTCGAGGCCGGCCGTCTCTACGGCATCCGGCAGGACGGCGACTGGATGAACCTGAACACCATGGAAGGTCTGATCGCCACCGCGCGGGCGCTGGACGGGCTGACGGACGCGGCATGACCCGGCGCCGCCCGGCGGTCTACACGATCCCGGCCGGCTCCGCCTTCGTCGACGCGCTCGCCGCCGGCCTGCTGGCGACCCATGGCGACGACCCGCTGGCGCTGGCCCGCCTCACGCTGCTGCTGCCGACGCGGCGGGCGGCGCGGGCGATGCGCGACGGTTTCCTCAATGCCAGCGACGGCAAGCCGCTGCTGCTGCCACGCTTCGGCGCCCTGGGCGACGTCGACGAGGACCAGGAGCTGGCCGCCGGCGGCGCCGAGGCCGGCCTGGCGGAGTCGCTGCCGCCGGCGATCCCCAGCCTGCGCCGCCGCCTGTTGCTGACCCAGCTGGTGGAGAAGCACGCCGACGTCGGCCCGGCCGCCGCCGCGCAGCTCGCCGCTGAACTCGCCCGCCTGCTCGATCAGCTACACACCGAGGAAGTGCCGCTGTCGGCCCTGGCCGATCTGGTCCCCGCCGACCTGGCGCGCCACTGGCAGGACATCGTCGACTTCCTGCAGGTGCTGGAGGCGCCATGGCAGGGCTTGCTTGAAATTGAAGGCGCGATCGACCCCGCCGCGCGCCGGGTCGCCGCGCTGCACGACCTGGCCGAACGCTGGGCCACGGCGCCGCCGGACCACCCGGTGGTCGCCGCCGGTTCGACCGGCAGCCAGCCGGCCACCGCCGCCCTGCTCGCCACCATCGCAAGCCTGCCGCACGGCGCCGTGGTGCTGCCCGGCCTGGACCAGGACCTGGACGAGGCGAGCTGGGCACAGCTCGGCCCGGAACATCCGCAATTCGGGCTCAAGCAGCTGCTGGAGCGCTTGGGCCTGGCCCGCGACGATGTCGAAGCGTGGCCCGGGACCGTGCCGGATGCCGGGCCGCGCGCCACGCTGTTGCGCGAAGCGTTGCGCCCGGCCGAGACCACCGAGACCTGGGCCGATCTGCCCGCGCTGCCGTCGGATGCGCTGGCCGGCCTGAAGCGCGTCGATTGCCCCGATCCGCAGGCCGAGGCCGGCGTCATCGCGTTGCTGATGCGCCAGGCGCTGGCCGAGGGCGTCGGACGCTGCGCCCTGGTGACACCGGACCGGGCGCTGGCGCGACGCGTGACGGCGGCGCTGGCGCGCTGGGATATCGCCGTGGACGACAGCGCCGGCCGGCCATTGCGGCAGACCGCGCCCGGCGCCCTGCTGTGCCTGGTCGCCGAGATGATCAGGGCCGAAGCGGCGCCGGTACCGCTGCTGGCGGTGCTGAACCACCCGCTGGTCCGAGCCGGCCGCGCGCCCGAGGCTTATGGCCCGGCGGTCCGCAAGCTGGAACACGACCGCCTGCGCGGGCCGCGCCCAGCGCCCGGCTTTGACGCGCTGAAGCATACTGATCCGGCCGTCGCCTTGCTGGTCGCCGAGCTGAGCGAGGCCGCGCAGCCGCTCGCCGACTTGATGGGCGGCCGGCACCTGCTGACCGAGCTGATCGCCGCGCACGTGGGCCTGGCGGAATGGCTGAGCCGCGATGCCGGCGGCCGCGTCACGTTGTGGGACGGCGAGGCCGGCGAGCAGGCCGCCGAGTTCGTCGCCAGCTTGCGCCAGTCCGCCGTGGCCCTGCCACCGCAGCCGGGGCGCGACTATGCCGGCCTGTTCGCCACGCTGATGGCTGACGAGGTGATCCGGCCGCGCGCCGGGGCCGGCGGCCCGCTGGCGATCTGGGGCCCGCTGGAGGCGCGGCTGCAGCACGCCGACCGGCTGATCCTCGGCGGCATGAACGAGGACACCTGGCCAGCGACGGGGCGCCACGATCCGTGGCTCAGCCGGCCGATGCGCGCCCACCTCGGCCTGCCGACGCCGGAGCGGCGCATCGGCCAGCAGGCGCACGACTTCGCCCAGCTCGCCGCGGCGCCCAACGTGGTGCTGACCCGGGCGCAGAAGGTCGACGGCGCGCCGACCGTTGCCTCGCGCTGGCTGCTGCGTATGGACCAGCTGCTGCGCGCCAGCGGCCTGACCTGGGACCGGCAACTTCCCGCCGACCTGCTCGACTGGCACCTCCGTCTGTCGCGGCCCGACAGGGTCGAACCGGTGCCGCCGCCCGAACCGCGCCCGCCGGTCGCGGCGCGGCCGACGCGGTTGTCGGTCACCCGCATCGAGATCTGGCTGCGCAACCCCTACGCCATCTTCGCCAGCGAGATCCTCAAGCTGCGCCCGCTCGCCCCGCTGGACCAGGACCCCGGCGCCGCCGAACGCGGCACGGCAGTACACAAAGCGCTGGCCTGGTTCGTCGCGGCCTATCCCGATGCCCTGCCCGCCAACGCACTGGACGAGTTGCGACGCCTTGGCGAGCAGGCCTTTGACGATCTGCTGGAACGGCCCGGCTTCCGCGCCTTCTGGTGGCCCTGGTACGAGCGCGCGATGGGCCGGTTCCTGGCGTTCGAGGCCGACCGCCGCGTCGGCTTCCGGCCGCTGGCCACCGAAGCGCCCGGCGGCATGGACGTCGCCGGTTTCGAACTCGTCGCCAAGGCCGACCGGATCGACGCCATCGACGACGGCCTGGAACTGGTCGACTACAAGACCGGCGCGGTGCCGACGAACAAGGACATCGCCGCCGGCCTGTCGCCGCAACTGCCGCTGGAAGTCGCCATCGCCCGGGCCGGCGGCTTCGCTGCGGCGCCGGCAAGCACCGACGTCACCGCCGTCAACTGGCCGGTCGGCCCGCGCGCCGACCGCCTGCGCCCGGTGCAGGACGCTGGGCGACTCGCCGACGAGGCGCTGGACGGCCTGCGCGCGCTGATCGAGGCATTCGCCAAGCTGGAAACACCCTACCTCGCCAGCCCGCGCCCCGCCGCGGCGCCGACCTACAACGACTACGACCTGCTGGCGCGCGAGCCGGAATGGTCGGCGGCAGGCAGTAGATGACGGCCGCGGGCTTCGTCGACATCCGCGTGCGCCAGCGCAGCGCGTCCGATCCGACCGCGTCGGTCTGGGTCGGCGCCTCGGCCGGCACCGGCAAGACCCACGTGCTGACCGACCGGGTGCTGCGCCTGCTGCTGGAAGGCACGCCGCCGGCGAAGCTCCTGTGCCTGACCTTCACCAAGGCGGCCGCCGCCGAGATGGCCAATCGCATCCACGAGAAGCTCGGCGAGTGGACCACGATGCCGGCGGCGACGCTGCGCGAGACGCTCGTCGATCTCGCCGGCCACGACGACTGGGCCGGCCGTTTCGACGCCGCGCGGCGTCTGTTCGCGCGCACGCTGGAGACGCCGGGCGGATTGAAGGTGCAGACCATCCACGCCTTCTGCGAGGCGCTGCTGCGGCGGTTTCCGATCGAGGCCAGGCTGCCGCCGCATTTCGAGGTGATGGACGAGCGCCTGGCCGCCGAGCGCCTGGCCGAGGCCCGCGCCAAGGCGCTGGCCGAGACCGATGCCGGAACGCTCGACACCCTGACCGAGCTGGTCGGCGAGAACGGCTTCGGCGAACTGCTGGCCGACCTGGTGACGCAACGCGGGCGACTGGCGCGCCTGCTGGCGCGCGGCGACGTCGACGCCGCGACCGCGGCGCTGCGCCGTCACCTGAACGTTCCCGACGCGACACCTGCCGACCTGCTCGCGGCCGGCTGCACCGAGGAAGTCTTCGAGCGCGACACCCTGCGCGCGGCGGCGGCCGCACTGCTCGACGGGGCCAAGACCGACAAGGCGCGCGGCGCCGCAATCGCGGCGTGGCTGGAGATACCCGACGCGGCAGCGCGCCTCGCCGGCCTCGACGCCTACGCGAAATGCTTCCTGACCGCAAAGTCGCAGCCGCTCAAGTCCCTGCGCACCAAGGGAGTCGACGATGCGCACGAGGTCCCGCTGCGCGCCGAGGCCGACCGGCTGTTCGCGCTGTACCAAGCGATCAAGGGCGCCACGCTGGTCGCCGGCACTGCCGCGCTGCTGCGCTTCGGGGCCCGACTGGTCGAACTTTACGAGGAAGAGAAGCTGGCCGCCGCGCGGCTCGACTATGACGACCTGATCCTGCGCGCCCGCACGCTGCTGGAGCGGCCCGGCAGCGCCGCCTGGGTGCTGTACAAGCTCGACGGCGGCCTCGACCACGTGCTGATCGACGAGGCGCAGGACACCAACCCGGACCAGTGGCAGGTGGTGCGCGCGCTGAGCCACGAATTCTTCGCCGGCGAGGGCGCGCGCGGGACTCACCGCACCATCTTCGCCGTCGGCGATCCGAAACAGTCGATCTACTCGTTCCAGCGCGCCGACCCGGCCGCCTTCGCCCAGAACCGCGAGCATTTCCGCGAGCTGGTCGCGGGCGCGGAAGCGGTCTTCCGGCCGATCCCGCTGGACATGTCGTTCCGCTCCACCGAGCCGATCCTGCGGCTGGTCGACGACCTGTTCGCCGACCCCGCCATCGCCGCCGGCGTGCACGACGGCCCGGCCGAGCTGCACCACCTGCTGCACCGGCGCGGCGACGCCGGTCTGGTCGAACTGTGGCCGCTGGAGGAGAAGCCGGAGGTCGAGGACGAGCCGCCCTGGACCCTGCCGCTGGTGCAGCAGCGCGCCGAGCCGCCGCAGACCAGGCTGGCCGAGCGCATGGCCGCCACCATCAAGGGCTGGCTCGACGGCGGCGAAATGCTGGAGTCGGCCGGCCGGCCGGTGCGCGCCGGCGACATCCTGATCCTGTTGCAACGCCGCCAGCCATTCCTGCCCGAGGTGCTGCGCGCGCTGAAGACCCGGAACATTCCCGTGGCCGGTGCCGACCGCATGGTACTGACGGCGCAGACCGCGATCCGCGACCTGATGGCACTGGCCCGCTTCATCCTGCACGTCGACGACGACCTGAGCCTGGCCGAGGTGCTGAAGGGCCCGCTGATCGGGCTCGACGACGACGCGCTGTTCGACCTGGCACACGGCCGCACGCGGTCCCTGTGGGCCGAGGTCATCGCGCATGGCGGCGAGGCACGCGAACGCCTGGCGCGCTGGATCGAGCTGGCCGGCCGGCATCCGCCGTTCGACTTCTTCGCCCGCCTGCTCGACGCCGAGGGCGGCCGGCGCATGCTGATTGGCCGGCTCGGCCCCGACGCCGACGACCCGCTGGACGAGTTCCTGTCGCTGGCGCTGGCCTTCGAGCAGGCGCACACGCCGTCGCTGCAGCACTTCATGCACTGGCTGCAAGCTGCCCCCACCGAGGCCAAGCGCGACCAGGAGCAGCGCCGCGACGAGATCCGCATCATGACAGTGCACGGCGCCAAGGGCCTGCAGGCACCGATCGTGTTCCTGCCCGACACCACGCGCGCGCCCGATGGGCCGAACCCGCCACGGCTGCACTGGCTGGGCGACGACGCTTTGCTGTGGCTGCCACGCGCCGAACTGGCCAACGACGCCGCTGCCAAGGCCGCCGACGCCGCCAAGGCACGCCGCGCGGAGGAACACCGCCGTCTGCTCTACGTCGCGCTGACCCGTCCCAGCGACCGGCTCTACATCGCCGGCTGGCAGACCCGCGATGCCGAGAAAGGCGAGCGCGACGGCAACTGGTACGACATGCTGGCCAACCTGATGCGCGAGAAGGGCGACGAGATCGCCTTGCCCGATGACCGCACCGGCTGGCGCCTGAGTTGCGGGCAGGCGAAGGCCGTGAAAGCCGGCACCACGGACGAGCGCGTCGACCCGGCGCCGCCGCCGGCCTGGATCGATGCGCCGCCGCCGGCCGCGACCCGCCAGGCGCTGCGGCCCTCGCATGCCGGCGAGACCGAGCCGCCGGTGCGCCAGCCCCTGGAAGACGCCGCCGGCTGGCGCTTCCGGCGCGGCAACCTGATCCACAAACTCTTGGAACTGCTGCCTGATTTGGTGCCCGACCGACGCAGCGAGGTGGCCGTTCGGCTGCTCGCCAAATGGGCCGGTGACGTCGACGAGACGGTGCGCCAGGAGCTCGCAGATTCCGCGCTCGCGCTTGTAAATGACATAAGATTCAACGCGTTATTCGGACCCGATTCGCTCGCCGAGGCGCCGCTGACCGGCCGCATCGGTGACGTCGAGGTCAACGGCCAGGTCGACCGCCTGTGCATTAGCGATGACGAAATCTGGGTGGTCGACTACAAGACCCACCGGACCCCGCCGGCGCGGGTCGAGGACGTGCCGCCGATCTATGTCCGGCAAATGGCGCTTTACCGGGCGTTATTGCGCCGCATCTACAGCGACAAGCTGGTAATTTGCGCTTTATTGTGGACCGAGACGCCAAGAATGATGATGTTGCCGGCCGACTTGCTGGACGCCGCCGGTCCTTGACCGACCCGGGGGGCGTTCCTACTCTCAATACCACGCAACCCAACCGGGCGCCCTCGGACGCCCCCTTGGATGAGGAATGACAGATGACCACCACGGCCGTAACCGACGCGTCGTTCGAGCAGGACGTATTGAAGTCCGGATCCCCGGTCGTCGTCGACTTCTGGGCCGAATGGTGCGGCCCCTGCAAGCAGATCGCGCCGGCCCTGGAAGAGATCGCCAAGGAGCTCGGCGAGAAGGTCCGCGTCGCCAAGCTGAACATCGACGACAACCCGACGACGCCGGCCAAGTACGGCGTGCGCGGCATCCCCACCTTGATGCTGTTCAAGGACGGCCAGGTCGCTTCGATGAAAGTCGGCGCCGCGCCCAAGGGCAAGATCGTCGAATGGATCGAGGACGCGATCTGAGGCGATAGCCAGAGATGCCCGGGTCGAGTCCGGGCATGACGTCACTTATTTGAAGATCGTCATAGCCGGGCTTGACCCGGCTATCTCCTACCCGGTCTCCGCCAGCACCTCGCCGGCCAGATAGAGCGAGCCGCAGATCAGCACGCGGTGCGGCTGGCCGGTCGCGGCGACGGCGCGGCACGCCGTGGCGACGTCGCTCGCGACATGGGCCGGCAGTCCGGCATCGCGCGCCGCCGTGGCCGCCGCGTCGGCCGTCAGCGCGTCGTGGTCGCCCGGCATCGGCACCCCGTGGACCACCGGTTCAAGCGCCTTGAACGGCGCCAGGAAGCCGGCGGAGTCCTTGTTCGCCATCATGCAGAAAACCAGCGCCAGCGGCAGCGGCCGTTCCGCCTGCCACGCCGCCAGCGTCGCGGCGATGACCGCGCCGGCGCCGGGATTGTGGCCGCCATCGAGCCACAGTTCGGAGCCCGCCGGCAACAGCCCGACCAGCGGCCCGCGCGTCAAGCGCTGCAGCCGCGCCGGCCAGCTCGCCGTGCGCAAGCCCAGCGCCACCTGCTCCCGACTCAGGCTGAAGCCGGTGCAGTGCTCCAGGCAGGCGACGGCGAGCGCGGCGTTCTCCATCTGGTGCATGCCCGGCAACGCCGGCGGCGGCAACCGCCATTCGCCGGCGTCGGAGCGATAGACGAATCCGTCGTCGGCCGGCTCGCAATGCCAATCGCGGCCGCACTTGAACAGCCGCGCGCCGACCTCGATCGCTTCCTTTTCGATCACCGCGTCGGCGTCGGGGTGCTGCGGCCCGATCACGCCGACCGCTTTCGGCTTCAGGATGCCGGCCTTGGACCAGGCGATGGTCGCCAGGTCGTCGCCGAGAAACTGCTGGTGGTCCATCGACACCGTGGTGATCGCGGCCACCATCGGCGCCTCGACCACGTTGGTGGTGTCGTAACGCCCGCCCAGCCCGGTCTCCAGCAGCAGGATATCGGCCGGCACGTCGCGGAACGCGATCAGCGCGGCGGCGGTGGTGATCTCGAACTGGGTGATCGGCTGGCCGTCGTTGGTGCGCTCCGCGACGTCCAGCACCTCGCCCAGATAGGCGTCGTCGATCAGCTTGCCGGCCAGCCGGATGCGCTCGTTGAACCGCACCAGGTGCGGCGAGATATAGACGTGAACGCGGTAGCCGGCCGCTTCCAGCGCCGCGCGCATGTACGCGACGGTCGAGCCCTTGCCGTTGGTGCCGGCGACGTGAACCACCGGCGGCAGGTGCTTGTGCGGGTCGCCCAGCGCCGCCAGCAGCGGGTTCAACCGGTCGAGCGACAGGTCCATCGAACGCGGGTGCAGCGTCTGCAACCGCGCCAGCGTGCGGTCGTTGGCGGCGGCCTGGGTCTCAGGCGCCGGTGCCGGGCTCACTCTCGGCCTCGGCGGTCTTCGTCGGCGCGGCGGGCTCGGGAATCTCCAGGTCTTCCTGCGCCAGCTTCACCACCTCGGCTTCGGGGCCGGGCCGGCACAGCATGTGCAGCACCCGCGACAGCGTCGCGCGCAGGCGATGGCGGTGTACCACCATGTCGAGCATGCCGTGTTCCAGCAGATACTCGGCGCGCTGGAACCCCTCGGGCAGCTGCTCGCGGATGGTGCCCTCGATGACGCGCCGTCCGGCGAAGCCGATCAGCGCGTTCGGCTCGGCGACGTTGATGTCGCCCAGCATGGCGTAGGACGCGGTGACGCCGCCGGTGGTCGGGTCGGTCAGCACCGAGATAAAGGGCAGCCCCTTCTCGCGCACCATCTGGATCGCCACCGTGGTGCGCGGCATCTGCATCAGCGACAGCGTGCCTTCCTGCATCCGCGCGCCGCCGGCGGCGGAGAACACGACCAGCGGCGCCTGCTGCAACAGCGCGAGCTGCGCCGCGGCGATCACCGCCTCGCCGACGCCCATGCCCATCAAGCCGCCCATGAAGTTGAAGTTCGCCGCCGCGGCGACCAGAGGCAAGCCGTCGAGCTGGCCGTGCCCGACCAGCATGGCGTCATCCTGACCGGTCTTGGCGCGGTTTTCCTTCAGCCGGTCGGCATAGCGCTTGGAGTCGCGGAACTTCAGCGGGTCGGCGGCGACCTTGGGCAGTTCGATCAGCGTGTAGTCGCCGTCGTCGAACAGCATGGCGAACCGGTCTTTCGGTCCCATCCGCATATGGTGGTCGCAGCTCGGACAGACCTGCTGCGCTTCCTTCATCGCCTTGTGGTGCACCATCTGGCCGCAGGCCGGGCATTTCAGCCACAGGTTGTCCGGCGTGTCGCGCTTGCCGACCAGCGCCCGGATTTTCGGCCGGACGAAATTGGTCAGCCAGTTCATGCCCGCGCGCCCCTGACCGCGTCGGCGATCTTCCCGACCAGGTCGAACAGCGCGGCGTCGGCGGTCTCCGGGTTGTCGCGCACCTGATCGACGAAGGCCGAGCCGATCACCACCGCGTCCGCGATCCTGGCGACGGCAACGGCCTGTTCGGCCGTTCGGATGCCGAAGCCGACGCCGATCGGCAGGTCGGTATGTTTCTTCAGTCGGCCGACGGCGACGCTGATGGCATCGGTATCGACCTCCCGCGCGCCGGTGATGCCGGTGTAGGAGACGTAGTAGACGAAGCCCGACGTGTTGGAGAGCACCGCCGGCAGGCGCTCGTCCGACGTCGTCGGCGTTGCCAGACGAATGAAGTTGAGCCCGGCCTTCAACGCCGGCAGGCACAACTCGTCGTCCTCTTCCGGCGGCAGGTCGACGATGATCAGCCCGTCGACCCCGGCCGCCAGCGCATCGGCGACGAAGGTCTCGACGCCGTGATTGTGGATCGGGTTGAAGTAGCCCATCAGCACGATCGGCGTGTCGTCGTCCTGCTCGCGAAATGCCGCCACCATCGCCAGCGTCTTCTTCAGCGTCATGCCGGCGGCGAGCGCCCGCAGACTGGCGACCTGGACCGACGGGCCGTCGGCCATCGGGTCGGTGAACGGCATGCCGAGCTCGATCACGTCGGCCCCGGCCGCCGGCAGCCCGGCCAGGATCTTCGTCGCCATCTCCGGATTCGGGTCGCCGGCGGTGACGAAGGCAACCAGGCCCGCGCGGCCCTCCTCGCGCAATTTGGCGAAGCGGCGGTCCATCCGGTCGGTCATGGCCGTGCCCGACCGGCTCGACGCACGGCGTCGAGGGTCTGCCCATATGTACGAGCGTGCTGTTGCGCGCTCATATCTTCACACCCAGCGCTTCGGCCACGGTGAAGATGTCCTTGTCGCCGCGCCCGCACAGGTTGACCACCATCAGGTGGTCCTTCGGCAAGGTCGGCGCCAGCTTGGCGACGTAGCCCAGCGCGTGCGCCGGCTCCAGCGCCGGGATGATGCCTTCGAGCTTGCTGCAGAGCTGGAACGCGTCCAGCGCTTCGTGGTCGGTGGCGGACACGTACTTGACCCGACCGGTGTCGTTCAGCCAGGCGTGCTCGGGCCCGATGCCGGGATAGTCCAGGCCAGCGGAGATCGAATGCGCCTCGATAATCTGGCCATCGTCGTCCTGCAGCAGGTAGGTGCGGTTGCCGTGCAGCACGCCGGGCCGGCCGGCGCTGATCGACGCCGCATGCTCGCCGGTCTCGATGCCGTGCCCGGCCGCCTCGACGCCGTAGATCGCCACCGAGGCATCGTCCAGGAACGGGTGGAACAGGCCCATCGCGTTCGAACCGCCGCCGATGCAGGCGACCAGGCTGTCCGGCAGCCGGCCTTCCGCCTCGTGCAGTTGCTCGCGCACCTCGTCGCCGATCACGCACTGGAAGTCGCGCACCAGCTCCGGATAGGGGTGCGGGCCGGCGACCGTGCCGATGATGTAGAAGGTGTCCTCGACGTTGGTGACCCAGTCGCGCAACGCCTCGTTCATCGCGTCCTTGAGCGTCTTCGAGCCCGAGGTCACCGAACGCACTTCGGCGCCGAGCAGCTTCATGCGGAACACGTTCGGCTGCTGCCGCGCGATGTCAACCTCGCCCATGTAGACGATGCACGGCAGCCCGAACAGCGCCGCCACGGTGGCGGTCGCCACGCCGTGCTGGCCAGCGCCGGTCTCGGCGATGATCCGGGTCTTGCCCATGCGCCGCGCCAGCAGAATCTGGCCCATGGTGTTGTTGATCTTGTGCGCGCCGGTGTGGTTCAGCTCCTCGCGCTTGAAGTAGATCTTGGCGCCGCCGAAATGCTCGGTCAGCCGCTCCGCGTAGAACAGCGGACTGGGCCGACCGACATAGTGCTTCAGGTAGTAGTCGAGCTCGTCGCGGAAGCTCTGGTCGGCCTTGGCGGCGCGATAGGCGGCCTCCAGCTCAAGGATGTTCGGCATCAGGGTTTCGGCGACGAATCGGCCGCCGAACTTGCCGAAATGGCCGCGCTCGTCGGGTCCGGCGCGGAAGGAATTACGCTGTTCCGTCATGGTCCGGGTTCTCTCAGAGGCGCCTAACCGCGTCAAGGAATGCTTTGATCGCCGCCGGGTTCTTGGCGCCGGGCCGGAATTCCACACCCGACGAGACGTCGACCGCCGGCGCGCCGGAAATCTGCACCGCACGCGCCACGTTCGCCGGAATGAGGCCGCCCGACAGCATCCAGCCGCAGGCCCAGCCGCGCCCGGCCAGCAGCGTCCAGTCGAATGGCAGTCCGTTGCCGCCGGGCAGCGCGTCGGTCATATCCGACGGCGGCTTGGCGTCGAACAGCAGGTATTCGCATAACGGCGCGTAGTCGTCGGCGAGCTTCAGATCCTCGTCGTCGCCGACCTTCACCGCCTTGATGATGGCGCGTCGGTAGCGCTGCCTGATCTCCGCCACCCGCGCCGGCGGTTCCGACCCATGCAGTTGCAGCAGGTCGAGGTCCACCGCGCCCATCGTCTCGTCGAGCTGCTCGTCGCCCGGATCGACGAACACGCCGACCTTGCGCACCCCCGCCGGCACCAGCCTGGCCAGCTCGGCGGCCCGCGCCGGGGTCACCGCGCGCGGGCTCGGCGGATAGAACATCAGGCCGACCATGTCGGCGCCGGCGTCGACCGCCGCCCGCATCGTCTCGGCCTCGTTCAGGCCGCAGATCTTGACCTTGATGTCAGCCACGGCACTCGGCGGCCAGGGATTGTGAAATCGCCTTCGCCGCGGCGGCTGGGTCGTCGGCGCCGGTGATCGGCCGGCCGATGACCAGGTAGTCGGCGCCGAGGTCGAGCGCGGCGCGCGGCGTCATCACCCGCTTCTGGTCGCCGGCGTCGGCGCCCGCCGGCCGGATTCCCGGCACCACGGTCAGGAAGTTCGACCCGCAGGCGGCCTTGATGCTCCCGATCTCGCTGGCGGCGCAGACCACGCCGGCGCAGCCCTGTGCCTGCGCCAGTTCGGCCAGCGCCACGGCACGGCGCTCGACCGGCCCCATGATCCCGACCTGGCCGAGGTCGTCGGCGGACAGGCTGGTGAGCACGGTGACGGCAATGACGTTCGACCCATTGCCGGCCTCGGCCGCCGCCTTCAGCATCGCCGTTCCGCCGGTGGCGTGCACGTTGACCAGGAACGGCTTCAAGGTCGCGACGGCGGCGCGGATCGCGCCGGCCACCGTGTTCGGGATGTCGTGGAACTTCAGGTCCAGGAACAGCGGCAGGTCGAGGCCTTCCAGGACCTGCAACGCCCCCTGCGGCCCGTTCGCAGTGCAGAATTCCATGCCCAGCTTGATGCCGCCGACATGGCCCGCGACGGCCTCGGCGAGCGCGCGGGCGCGGCCTACGTCGGGCGTGTCCACGGCGACGAAAATCGGATTCTTCGGCTGCATGGCGCGCTTATAGCAGACTTGGCGCGCTCGGCGTGAAGCCTGCGTCGACTATATCCCGCCGCGCATCATCAGCAGCAGCGAGCCGGCGCCGACGAGCGCATAGGCAGCGTAGGTCAGGCAGAAGAAGGCCACCAGCATCGCCGGTCCGCGCAGGCCGCGCAGCCAGACGACGAGAAACCCCAGCAGCAACACCTGCGCGGCCATGAAGCCGACGGCGACCGCCCCTTCCGGCGACCCGGCCGGCGAGCGCGGTGCCAGCAGGACGGCACCCATGAGCGCCAGGCTGAGGCCGACGGAAAGGCCGAACCAGAACAGCCGCCGGTGACCGTGCCTGAAGCCGACCGCCACGGCGATCGCCAGCGCCGCGGTGCCGGCCACCGTCATCAGCCCCGGCCAGGGCAGCATCTCCGGCCGAAACGGCATCAGGAAGTAGCCGAACGGCAGAAACAGGAAAATGACGAGGAGCGGCCCCGCGCCCACCGCGCGTCAGCCCGCTTCGGCCACCAGGCGGGCGGCGGCGAGGTCTTCCAGCGCGGTGCCGACCGACTTGAAGACGGTGATCTCGTCGGCTGTCTTGCGCCCGGCGACCTCGTTGCGGCAGAGCTGGTACAGGTCGCCCTGGATGTCGGCCTCGGTGATCACGCCGCGCGCCAGCGGCTGCACCACGTCGCCGGCCTCGGCAGTCGCACCGGGGCGCGTGTCGACGTAGAGCCGGCCGCGCTTGATCACCTCGTCGTCCGACTCGCGCATGTCCGGCCGGAAGGCGCCGACAAGATCGACATGTACCCCCGGCCGCAGCCAGGCACCCTGGATCACCGGCTCGACCGCCAGCGTGGCGCAGGAGATGATGTCGGCATCGCCACAGGTGCTGGCCAGTTCCTCCGTCCAGTCGACCCGGATCGGGAGTTTCTTGGAAAGTTCGCCGGCCAGCTTTTCCGCCCGCGCCGGATTGTGGTTCCAGATCAGCACTTCCTCGATCGGCCGCACCGCGCAGTGCGCACCGATCAGGTGCGGCGCCAGCGCGCCGGCGCCGACCACGAGCAGGTACTTCGCGTTCGGCTTGGCCAGGTACCGCGCCGCCAGGGCCGAGGCGCAGGCGGTGCGCCGCAAGGTCAGGCGCACGCCGTCGAGAAACGCCTCCGGCTCGCCGGTGTCGCCGTTCAACAACAGGTAGCTGCCGAGGACCGAGGCCTTGCCGCGCCGCGCGTTCTCCGGAAACACCGAGACCACCTTGATGCCGATCGGCCCGTTCGCCTGCCACGCCGGCATCAGCAGCAACGTGCCTTCGGTGCCGTCGGCGCGGGCGACCTGGTGGTGGTGGCGCAGCGGCACCTCGCAGCCGGCGGAGAACATCTCGCCGAGACGGTCGACCAGCTTGTCGTAGTCGAGCGCCCGATCGACCTGTTCGGCGGAGAAGTAGCGCACCTCGCCTCAGGCCGCCGTCGGCAGCGCCGGCCGGTCGCTGGCCTCCGACGCCTGCTTGGCCTGCGCCTGGGCCTGTTCCAGGTCGGCCACGGCGCGCGCGGCGCGGCGCTCGGCCTGACGCGCCCGCCGACGCCAGCGGCTGCCGCGTATCCAGGCGCCGGTGCCGCCGACCAGCAGGCCGATGAGAATACCGCATAGCGCCAGCGCATAGACGCTGGGCTCGGCCTGATAGGGCAGCGGGTCGAAGGAGACCAGGGTGGTGTGCCGGTTGGCGACGGCGAAGGCGATGAAGACCAGCACCAGCGGCAACAGGATCAGCCAGGCTAGCAATCGCAGCACGTCTGTGTTCCTTCTCTCAGGGCCCCCAGGGGGGCAACGCCCCAGGTCGTCTGACTAGGCAACCGGATCGGACTGATCGACGGGGTCCTCGTTCAACCGCTCGCGCAGTTCCTTGCCGGTCTTGAAGAACGGCACGTGCTTTTCCGCGACATGGACAGTGGCCCCGGTGCGCGGGTTGCGTCCGGTGCGCGCCGGCCGCTGCTTCACCGAGAAGGCACCGAAGCCGCGCAACTCGACACGGTCGCCGCGGCAGAGCGCCTGGGTAATCTCGTCGAAAATCGTGGTGACGATACGTTCGACGTCACGCTGGTAGAGATGTGGGTTGGCTTCCGCCAGCCGGGCAATGAGTTCTGACTTGATCATGGTAGACGCCGCGTGGCTGCTCTCCGAAGGTCCTGGCGACGAGTCGATCCGCAATACGTAAACCCACTACACAGATACGCACGACAATGAGCCTAGCTCGTGCCTGCTATTCGCGACCGACCCGGAACCGGCGACCCGATCCCCCGATTATCCCCCGTAATTACCGACGAGGGTGCCAGAGCGCCACTAGGCCGTCAAGTGTAAGTCTTTCAAATGAATACGGTTTTCCGAAAACCCAACTGCCCAGTTCGGACAGCATCTCGCCAGGCTTGCGCCAGTCGACATCTCGCACCGGCAAGTCCGGGTCGATGTCATGCGCCTCGGCCAGCCACGCCACCGCTTCGCGCTCGCCGCCGATGGCGTCGATCAGTTTCACGTCGAGCGCCTGTCGCCCGGTGAACACGCGCCCGTCGGTGACCGCGGCCAGCGCCTCGCCCTCCAGGCCGCGTCGCGCGCCGACCATCGACACGAACAGCGCGTGGCTGTCCGCCACCGTGGCCACGGTGGCGGCGCGGGCGGCGTCGCTCATCGTCTCGAATGGCGAGGGTTGGGCCTTCAGCGGGCTGGACTTGATGGCTTCCGGCTTGATCCCGAGCTTGGCCAGCAGCTCGGTGACCTCCATGGTCTGCAAGATCACGCCGATCGAGCCGGTGATGGTGCTCTCGCGAGCGAAGATGCGCTCCGCGGCGATCGCCGCCATGTAGCCGCCGGACGCGCCGACGCCACCGATCACCGCGACCAGCGGCTTGCGCTCGGCCAGCCGGCGCAAGGCGAGGTAGAGCTCCTCGCTGCCCGACAGCGTGCCGCCGGGGCTGTCGATACGCACCACCACCGCGTCGACGTCGTCGCTGTCGGTCAGCTCGTCGATGGTATCGGTACGCTGCTGGTCGTCGACGATGATGTCGGTGACCCACAGCCGGGCGATGTGCGGCCCGCCGAGCCCGAACAGCCCGTCGAAACGGGCCAGGCCGGCGACCAGCGCGAACGCGACGGCAAGCACCGCCGCGACGCGCCAGAATACCAGCCGGCGGCGCTGGCGCCGCCGGTCGAGCAACGCCTCGGCATCGAGCGCCATGACGCGCCGCCCCGCTGGCTGCCGGTCCGCTTACTCGGCCTTCTTGGTCTCACCGTCCGCGGCGACATCGTCGCCGCCTTCGGCAACGGCGGCTTCAGCTTCATCGCCGCCATCGTCGTCGGCCCCATCGTCGTCGGGACCGTCCTGCTCGGCCTGCTGACGCGCGCGGCTGATCGCGGCACCGAGGATATCGCCCAGGCTGGCGCCGGAGTCGGTCGAGCCGTACTGCGCCACCGCCTCCTTCTCCTCGTGGATTTCACGCGCCTTGATCGACAGGCTGATGCGCCGGCTGGCGCGGTCGACCTGGGTGACCAGCGCGTCGACCTTCTGACCAACGGCGTAGCGCTCCGGACGCTGCTCGGAGCGGTCGCGCGACAGGTCGGACTTGCGCACGAAGGCACGCATGCCGTCCTCGCCGACGGTGACCTCGATGCCGTTGTCCTGGATCGCGGAGACCTCGCAGGTGACGATCTGGCCACGCTGCAGGTTGTCGGCCGACGCGAAGGGATCGCCTTCGAGCTGCTTGACGCCCAGGCTGATGCGCTCCTTGGACACGTCGATGTCGAGCACGCGGGCCTTCACGGTCATGCCCTTGTTGTACTCGCGGATCGCGTCCTCGCCGGACTTGTTCCAGTCCAGGTCGGACATGTGCACCATGCCGTCCAGGTCCTCGTCCAGGCCGACGAACAGGCCGAACTCGGTGACGTTCTTGATCTCGCCCTCGATGTCGGTGCCGACCGGGTGAGACGCGGCGAAGCGCTCCCACGGATTGTCCAGGCACTGCTTCAGGCCGAGCGAGATGCGGCGCTTCTCCGGATCGACCTCCAGCACCATCACCTCGACCTCCTGGGAGGTGGAGACGATCTTGCCGGGGTGGACGTTCTTCTTGGTCCAGCTCATCTCCGACACGTGCACCAGGCCTTCCACACCCGGCTCCAGCTCCACGAAGGCGCCGTAGTCGGTGATGTTGGTGACCCGGCCGACGAACTTGGCGCGCGACGGGTATTTCGCTTCCACGCCCTCCCACGGATCGGCCTCGAGCTGCTTCATGCCCAAACTGATGCGCTGCGTCTCCGGGTTCACCTTGATCACCTGCACCTTGACGGTGGCGCCGATGGCGACCGCCTCGGACGGGTGATTGATGCGCCGCCAGGAGATGTCGGTGACGTGCAGCAGGCCATCGATGCCGCCCAGGTCGACGAAGGCGCCGTAGTCGGTGATGTTCTTCACCACGCCGTCGAGCACCTGGCCTTCCTTCAGGTTGGCGACCAGCTCCGAGCGCTGCTCGGCCCGGGTCTCCTCCAGGACGGCGCGCCGGCTGACCACGATATTGCCGCGCCGGCGGTCCATTTTCAGGATCTGGAACGGCTGCTTGATGCCCTGCAGCGGGGTGATGTCGCGCACCGGGCGGATGTCGACCTGGCTGCCCGGCAGGAATGCCACGGCGCCGTTCAGGTCCACGGTGAAGCCGCCCTTCACGCGGCCGAAGATGTGCCCTTCGACCCGCTCGTTCTTGTCGAAGGCGACTTCCAGGTGGTTCCAGGCTTCCTCGCGCCGCGCCTTGTCGCGGCTGAGCACGGCCTCGTTGTGGGCGTTCTCGATCCGCTCCAGGAACACGTCGATGCGGTCACCGACCTGCAATTCCTTGTCTTCGCCGGCCTTGGCGAATTCGCGCATCGGTACGCGGCCTTCGCTCTTCAGGCCAACGTCCATCAGGACGAAGTCGCTCTCCACGGAGACGACGCGGCCGCTGACGACGCGGCCCTCGATCTGGTCCTGGGTGATGAAACTTTCATTCAGCATCGCCTCGAAATCTTCATCGAGGGCTGCGGCGGTGGGTTCGGCGGCGGCCACGTCGGTCGGGCTCATGCGCACTCCTTCAGCGTTGGTTTCAATAAAGGCCGATCGGTTGTGTCCGACGGTCTAGGCCGATCGCAGCCAGCGGCGGGCAGGACAATAAAGATGCTGATCCTGGCTCCGGCCGGCTGCTCCGGCCCTTCTTTGTCGACGCGGGGTCCGCGAAAGATCCCTAACTGCTCGCGCGCGCGGCAATAGCAGCCGCCACGATCGCTCGTGCCGCGTCGAAGGCGGGTTCTATATCCAAATCCGAGGTATCCAGCAAGTGCGCGTCGTCGGCCGGTTTCAGCGGCGCGGTCGCGCGGCTGGCGTCGTCGGCGTCGCGGCGGGCCAGATCGGCGCGCACCTGGTCCAGCGTTACCGCCTCGTCACGGCCGGCCAGTTCGGCATGCCGACGCCCGGCCCGCGTCTCCAGCGAGGCGGTGACGAACAGCTTCACGTCGGCATCGGGGCACACCACGGTGCCGATGTCGCGCCCGTCCAGCACGGCGCCGGCCTTGCCGTCCGGCGGCCGGTGCGCGAAGTCGCGCTGGTAGTCGAGCAGCGCCTGGCGTACCGCCGGCTCGGCCGACACCTTGCTGGCCAGCCGGCTGATGGCCTCGCTGCGCAGGTCGGGGTCGTCGCGGTCGGCGTCGCTCAGGCGTTTGGCGGCCACCGCCGGCGCCTCGCCGGTGCGCGCGTGCCGGCATGCCGTGGCGCGATACAGCGAGCCGGTGTCGAGATAGGCCAGTTCGAAGGCCGCCGCCAGCCGCCGCGCCAGCGTGCCCTTGCCGGCCGCCGCCGGCCCGTCGATGGCGACGATCATGCCGGCGCCTGCCCGACCGACCCGCCCAGCCCGTTCATCAGGCTCACGAAGGTCGGGAAGCTGGTGGCGATATGCGAGCCGTCGTCGACCGTCACCGGCCCCTGCGCCGCCATGCCGTAGACCAGAAAGGACATCGCGATGCGGTGGTCCATCGCGGTCTCGATCAGCACGCCGGCGTTGGCCGGCGCCGGCCCGCCGTGGCCGGTGACGATCAGCCCGTCGGGCAGTTCCTCCACCGTCACCCCCAGTGCCGTCAGCCCGTTGGCCATCATCGCCAGCCGGTCACTCTCCTTGACCCGTAGTTCGGCCAGGCCGCGCATCTCGGTGCGGCCCTCGGCGAAGGCGGCGGCGACCGCCAGGATCGGATACTCGTCGATCATCGAGGCGGCGACGTCCGGCGGCACCTCGATGCCGCGCAACGTGCCGGCACGGGCGGTCAGGTCGGCCACCGGCTCGCCCTGCAAGACGCGACGGTTGCTCTCGACGATGTCGGCGCCCATGTCGCGCAGGACACCGAACAGGCCGGCGCGCAGCGGGTTCAGGTTGACGTTCGGCACGATGACGTCCGAGCCCGGCACCAGCAGCGCGGCGACCAGCGGGAACGCCGCCTGCGACGGGTCGGCCGCGACTTCCACGTCGCGCGCGGTCAGCTCGGGCTGGCCGACGAGCCGGATCACCCGCCCTTCCTCGGTATCCTCGACATCGACCTCGGCGCCGAAGTGGCGCAGCAGGTGTTCGGAATGGTCACGCGTCGGCGTCGGCTCGATCACCGTGGTGGTTCCCGGCGCCGACAGCCCGGCCAGCAGCACCGCCGACTTCACCTGCGCCGACGCCACCGGCAGCCGGTAGGTGATCGGCATCGGCTCGGCCGCGCCGATCACCGCCAGCGGCAGCCGCTCGCCCGAGCGGCCGACGAAGCGGGCGCCGACCTGGCCGAGCGGGCCGGTGATGCGCGCCATCGGCCGCCGCCGCAGCGACGCGTCGCCGGTGAACACCGCGGTCATGTCGTGCCCGGCCGCCAGCCCGATCAGCAGCCGCGCCCCGGTGCCGGAGTTGCCACAGTCGACCACGTCGTCCGGTTCGATCAGACCGCCAAGCCCCCGGCCGGCGATGCGCGCCACGCCGCCCTCGGGCCCCGGCAACTCGATCACCTCGGCGCCGAATCCCCCCAGCGCCAGGCCGGTACGATGCACATCGTCGCCGCCGGACAGGCCGGCGACCCGAGTCTCGCCAACCGCCAGCGCACCCAGGATCAGCGCCCGGTGCGACAGCGACTTGTCGCCGGGCACCGCGGCCGTACCGGCCAATGAGCGCGCCGGTCTGGCGGTTAGAGGTTGCATTGAAGCGGCATCGGGGTTTCCCTCTCGCGGGGTTCGGGCGGTCTGCGCTGCTTTTTAGTGTTTGACACCCGTCGGCGGAAGTGGCAATTGCCGCGCCCGAATTGCGGTCTCTAGATGCCGGAGGACCATGTGGCGAAGCCTGAATGGGGCACCAAGCGCGCCTGTCTTAGCTGTGGCGGAAAATTCTACGACTTCGCGAAGTCGCCGATCATCTGTCCGAAGTGCGAGACCGTGTTCGATCCGGACACCCTGACACGCGGGCGCCGCCAGCGTGCCGAGCCTGCAGCGCCGAAGCCGAAGCCGAAACCGAAACCGGTGGCCAAGGTCGAAGACGAGGACGACGACGACGAGACCACGGACGACGTCCTGCTCGACGATGACGAGGACGAGGACGACGATATTGCCGTGGACGATGACGATGACGATGACGCCGTCGTCGTCGCCAAGGTCGATGACGACGAAGACGACGACGACGATGACGACGATGACAAAGTGATCTCGCTTGAGGAAGCGGACGGCGACGTCGATGACGATGATGATGATGACGACGACGAGAAGATCTAGCGCCGCGCCCGACGGTCGGGATTTTCCGCTTGCGAGCCGGCGGCCGGCTGCCTAGGTTCTGCAACCGTCCCGCCGGGGACCGCGCGCCGCGCGACGCGAAATACGGGGCCATAGCTCAGTTGGGAGAGCGCTTGAATGGCATTCAAGAGGTCGGCGGTTCGATTCCGCCTGGCTCCACCAAATCAATCAAGGACTTAGCTGGAAACAGCTAGGCCCTTCGGCCTTCAAGTCACCAAGAAGTCACCAACAGATCGCGCCTTCGGTGCCCCGCGCTGCCCTATGCCCCCTCAGCCGCAGCGCAATGATTTGCGCCGCGAATGTAATTCCCACCCTCGAAACGACGAAATCCTAAAGAAATAAAACTCGAATAAGATGCGCTCGTTTACTATATGAATTGCGCCATCTACATAAATCCAATCGAAGTATTGAGACCGACGTAAAGAACGCGTACTGCTGTCGTCCTACACACAACTTCAGTATAGGAGCTGTTGCGTGCGGACGATGACCTACCCCGAACTCTTGCAGGTCCGCTTGCCGGCCGGGTTGGCGACGGCAATCCAGCAGACAGCGCAACGTGAGGAACGCACCGCCTCTGAGGTAGTGCGAAACGCCCTTCGCTCACATCTTCGCCTAAATGCCGACGGCACCTCCACGGAAGGCAAAGCACGCTGATGACGGGCTCGCGTGTTAGCCCCCAGGTCCAGCATTGGTTCGCCGAGCACGTGGGCATTCCGGTCCTCGAAGCGTGGGAGGACTCGCTCCAGGGCGCTGGCTTGATTTCGGAAGACAGCACCGAACAAGACGCCACCGAGATACTGTTCACCGCTATTGTCGCGGCACCGGTACCAACGGTCGGAAGCCTGAAGTCTGCATTCGCGATGCTGGCGGCGGCGGTGCGACAGGACTATGCCAACGGAGCAGCGTCCGGCCCTGATGTGGCTGGTGCTTCGTATCCGGCCACTGCGCTCGACTCTATCCAGGGGCTGGTGCGCACAGCGATGACTGGCGTGCCGCCGATGACGGAACTGTGGGTGCAGCACGGCGGCGCAACGGCGGAGTTTCGTCGAGTGCCGCTCTGGCATACAGCCCAGCCGTCACAGATCGCGATCCGGTATCAGGCCCCCACGCCTGATCTTCCTGGCTTCTCGACGTGGTCGTTCAGCCCAAGCACCGCACTCGATGCGCTGGCCTTGCTGTCCGCCGCCAAGAGCGCGTGGCAAGACCATGCGCAGAGGCGCGTGATTGGCTTCGGCTCGACTGCGGTGATGTAAAGGGAGGCCCTGACGATCTCAAAAGGTTCTTCTAGCGCTCCAGCCATCCCCAACTTCGAGGATCTGGCCAAGCAGCAGTCCAGGGCGAATATCGACGCCATCCTGGCCAGCTCGGCGGTCAACCGCACCAACACGTCGACGCCGTTCGGCTCGGTCATGTGGCGCCCCACGGGCATGGACGCGGCCGGCAATCCGTATGGCCAGGCTCCGGCGAACCCGGCCGGCCTGCCCTCGCAGATGGGCACCAACGAGCCGCCCACGCCCGATCCCTATGCCGCCGCGACCTCCGGCTACATTGACGAGTTCAGCCCTGGCGCCTACGGCGGTGGTGGCTCGCCGCAGCCGTCGACCTACACCCCGCCGTCGAACAATGGCGGCAACGATAGCTTCTTCAACCCGGCCGACATCCAGCAGTGGGAGCAGGTCATCGAACTGTCGCCGGACCAGCAGAAGTTGCTGGACCAGCAGGAGCGGCTTGGCCACATCATCGGCAACCGGGCGCTGTGGGCGGCCGACAGTATCCAGAAAGACCCGTTCACCATCGCGGGCGTGGGGGCGCCGGACCAGATCACCGGCATCGACTTCTCCGGCATGCCGGAACTGACCGCGCCGAACCTGAACAAGAATATCGGCGCCACTTCGACCGGCATCCAGAGCGGATTCGGTGGCGCGGGCGATATCATGGCGATGCTCGACCGTTCGGGCCTGCCGGGCATTCCCGGTATTGACGATTTCGGCGCCGAGCGTTCCCGTGTGGAGCAGGCGCTGTACGACCGTCAGGCGGCGATGCTCGATCCGCGCTATGAGCAGGAACGTACCGCGCTGGAGACACGTCTGGCCAATCAGGGCATCGGGATCGGGACGGAAGCCTACACCCGCGCGATGGCCGACTTCGACCGCAACCGCAACGATGCCTATTCGCAGGCCCGGCGCGACGCGATCCTGATGGGCGGCAACGAGCAGTCGCGCCTGTTCGCCGATGCGCTGGCCGGACGCGGACAGATGTTCGGCGAGGAAGTCACGGCCGGCGGGTTCCAGAACCAGGCGCAGCAGCAGCAGTTCAACCAGCTCGCGGAGCGGGCCGGCTTCTCCAACGCGGCGCAGGCGCAGGAGTTCGAACAGCAGATGCGTCGGGCCGGCTTCTCCAACGACGCCATCCTGCAAGAGCTGGCGGCGATGTCGAACATCCGCAGCCAGGGCGTCTCGGAACAACTCGCCAATGCCGGACTGAACAACCAGGGCCGGGCGACGGCGATCCAGGAAGCCTTGCTGGAACGGCAGAACCCGATGCAGGAACTGGCGATGATGCTGGGCGGGATGATGGGGCCGCAGGCGCCGCAGCCACAGGGCCAGCCGAGCTATCAGGTCGCCCCGCCCGACCTCATGGGCGCCGGCATGAACCAGTACAACGCCGCGATGAACCAGTGGCAGCAGGACCAGAACGCAAGCAACCGCATGTGGGGGAACATCTTCAGCACCGGCGGCACCGTGCTCGGTGCCGGGTTGAGACCGGGCGGGTTCTTGCGGTGAGGAACTGCGGCGTCGCGTCGGCATCGGTGCTTCGCCCATGGACGAGGAAGTTTTGATGAACGGTCCAGCACTGACCCACGCGGCTTTCACGGCCCGGCCGAATCTCGGCCCCGCATATTCGGGGTGGCGATCAGCATGAACGCGGCTCGCGTCGACATCGAGGTGCCGAAATCATTGGTGATCGGGATCGCGCATCAGCCGATGGAGGGCGGCGACGATGCGGAAGCCGGCTGGCTGATGACATGCATGGGGCAAGGCGAACGTCAGACGCTCGCGCTTCGTACCTTGATGGCCATGGCCGCCATCGCCATCGCGGTCAAGCAGGACATGGGCCATCTCATCACCATGGCGAGGCGCATCGACATCGGCCTGACCATCGATGTGTCGGGCATTGGCACTACTTGCCGCGTGTTCGACGGTCACCAACGGGTACTCGGCTCGACCCAGGCGCCGAAGCAGGAATCGATGTATGTCGATGACGGCGGTCCCAACCTTGTGCGTCTTGGCGCTAGTCCGAAGTCGGCGCAACTTGAGATTGCTCCTAGCGAGTGGCGCGCACTTGCAATGCAGCACGCCAAGGCGCTGCAGGCGGGCACCCTGTTCAACGCGGCGATGGGCGGCAATGACGCCGTGATGCAGACCACCGCGCGTATTGGCAGCTTGGTGACGCACGGTGTCAGTGAAGGCGACACCGATCTCGCGGCGGCGGTTGCGTGGTTGCTGTCGCAGCAGAGTGATGGGAAATGGCGCAAGCTGCTCGACGATGGCGGCCACGATTTCAAGGCCATGCTTCTTCGAGACGGGCCGATCTGGACCGCGAAGTGGACCATCGAGCGCAGACGCAGGGCGGCTTGAGATGGCGATGACCCGTAGAAGGCAGGTCTTCATCCACGAGTACCTGATCGACCTAAACGGTTCTCAGGCAGCCATCCGCGCCGGCTACAGTGCGAAATGCGCGCGGCAGCAGGCGGAGCGGCTGTTGCGCGATCCGGAGGTGAAGTTGGCGCTCGACGAGGCCATGCAGCAGCGGGCCGAAAAGATTGGTATCAACTCGGAACACGTGCTGCGCGAGCTGATGCGTCTCGGCTTCGCGAACATGCAGGACTACATGCGCCCGGGCCCGGATGGAGATCCGTATCTCGACTTCTCGGCGATCACGCGCGATCAGGCGGCGGCACTGGTCGAGGTCACGGTCGAGGACTTCAAGGACAAGCGCACCGCAGACGGTCGCGATGTCCGGCGCATTAAGTTCAAGCTGGCCGACAAGCTAGGCGCATTGAACAAGATCGGCGAACACATCGGCATGTTCCCGAAGAAGCACGAGTTCACCGGCAAGGGCGGCGGGCCAATCGAAACCGTCGCGCGCAACGAACTCGACCTGTCGAAGCTGAACACAACGGAGCTGGACGAGCTTGAACGCATCCTTGCCAACGCTAGAGCAGGTGCAGCGGGAGATCGCGGGACGAAGCCTGGCTCAGTTCATTAGGCGCGGCTGGCAACACATTGACCCGTCCGCCTATATGCACGGCTGGCACATCGACGCGATCTGCGAGCATCTCCAGGCAGTCAACACCGGCGACATCAGACGGCTGCTGATCAACGTACCGCCGCGACACATGAAGTCCATCGCCGTGTCGGTGGCGTGGCCAGCCTGGACCTGGGCGCAACAAGAAAGCGAAGGCTGGATCGGTGCCGGCGTGCGGTTTCTGTATGCGTCCTACGCGCAGGCCCTCTCAGTGCGCGACTCGGTGAAGTGTCGGCGCCTGATTGAAAGCCCGTGGTACCGGCAGCACTGGGGCGACCGCTTCAGTCTCACCGGAGACCAGAACACCAAACTGCGCTTCGAGAACAACGCCGGGGGCTATCGCCTAGCCACGTCGGTCGACGGTTCCCTGACAGGCGAGGGCGGCGACATCATCGTTATCGACGACCCGCACAACGTCGTGGAGGCGGATAGCGACCTTGTGCGCGAGAACGCACTGTCGTGGTGGGATCAGGCGATGTCGACGCGGCTCAACGATCCGAAGCGCGGCGCCTACGTCATGATCATGCAGCGTGTGCACGAGGCAGACCTTTCCGGCCACGTGCTGAAGGAACTGGGCTGGACGCATCTCTGCCTCCCAGCGGAGTACGAGGCCGGGCACCCGAACGTCTGGGCACGCGATCCGCGCAAGGAAGAAGGCGCGCTGCTGTGGCCGGAGCGCATTGGTTCACCCGAATTGGAGGAGTTGAAGCACAAGCTCGGCCCGTACGGCTCGGCGGGGCAACTTCAGCAGCGCCCGTCGCCGGCCGATGGCGTGTATTTCAGGCGCGAGTGGTTCCGGTTCTACGACCGCGCCCCGGATCGAACGATCCTTCAGGTCTATGGGGCCAGCGACTACGCCGTCACCGAGGACGGCGGCGACTATACGGTGCACGGCGTCTTTGGTATCGATCCCGCTCACAACATCTGGGTACTCGACTGGTGGCGGGACCAGACCGGACCCGACGTGTGGATCGAGACCCTGATCGACCTGGCGCAGAAGTGGAAGCCGCTCGCCTGGGCGGAGGAAGCAGGGCAGATCAGGAAGTCCGTGGGCCCGTTTCTACAAAAGCGCATGGCGGAGCGGAATGCGTACTTCTATCGCGAGCAGTTCACCAGTGCCTCCGACAAAGCCACGCGCGGTCGAGCGATCCAGGCCAGGGCGGCGATGGGCAAGGTCTACCTGCCGAAGAATGCCTCATGGATGGAGCCGCTGCTGAACGAGCTACTGCGTTTCCCGCGTGCCATCCACGACGATCAGGTCGATGTCCTGAGCCTGCTGGGCCGGATGCTGGACAAGCTGGTGCCCGGCCACCGACCGGAGCCAACGCCGCCGCGCGAGATCAGCCCGCCCAGGATCACGTTCGACATGCTCTGGGAAGACCACGACCGACGCAAAAGACGAGAGGCGATGATTTAGCTTCTTGAGGCGTGAGTATCTTGGCCAATCGATGGCCTTCTCCAGTCCAGTTTTCGGAGTGCCATGGCTAATTGAACCCCATTTAGCCGAAGCGCCGTCTGAAGGCGTCCACGTCGGATGGCACCGGCAGTTTCGGTCCGGGCCGTCCGGGCGCGCTTCCTCCACGACTGCTGGTCGGCCTTGGCTTCGCCGTGCGGAGTGCCGAAATATCCTTGCGAGTCATGTCGGGGCGGATGGCCCCGCTGTTCAGAGCCATGTCGAACTCGTCGTCGGTCAGAAGCGTGATCTGGTAAAGCATCGTCCAGGCGGGCGGCAAATTCGGAACCGGTTCCGAATTTCGACCAGCCGGCGGTCCCGGCCGATGGACATGAGCTTGTCCGCCGCGCTGATCCCGAATCGTAGAGTGCGTACCAAGACGGCGGCAAACTCTGCGCGTGCGCAGAGTTCAGAAGGCGCTGATCTTTTGCCACGACCATCAGTCGTTCTGCGGTGTTCAAGCTGAACGCCAAGTCGGCCTCGACCATTGCCGTCTCAGTCCTCTTTTTGCTTGCGTAAGCGTGGATCGTCCTTGTTCATCTTGTACGCTTCGAGCTTTACCCCGAAAGGGGTGTGCATTTCGCCCACAATGATGCGGTCGTCATCGTCGACGACACCAAGGTCCACATCCCGGTCTGGTAGAATCACAAAAGTTCGCTTGCCGATACAAACAATGACGTGCTCGTGGTGTTGCGCCGCCATTGTGGCAAAGTTCCTCAGTTGCGAATGATAAGGCTCCCTGCGCCAAGCATCCGGTGTATGGGGGTGCACATGAGCCGCAAGGCGCTGCCCGCCCAATTCAGAAACAAGCACCATCTTCGATTTGCTGGGCTTCCACTCATCACCAAGACCGCTGAATGTCAGATACCCACAATAGAACTCTCGACATTCGCATGGGCGGATGTCGTAGATGTCGCAAGCGCGGCGCGTTGTGCAGTGTTCGCACCATCGACCTTGCGGCTTTTGCAGTGCGTCGATCCTCATGATCAGACAGCACATGGCACACCCGTCGCAGTTCCGACCGGGTAGACGCGGGTCGGTCTCAGCCTCAGGTGTTTCGGTCATCTCGATTCCACATAAGCTGATAATATACGGCAAGATGACGCAATGCAGCTACAGATCGTTGTTTAGACCGAGCATCTCGGCACAAGCCGAGTACATCCGAGTACGGGCGCAGTCGCGGGATTCCGCAGGTGACGGCGAGGCCAATTATACAATTGATGACTGTAAAGGACTCCCGATGTGCGAGGCGTGAGGTGACGGAGCCGGGGCCGAGGGGGCGTGATGGCGAACGCCCGGAGCCTAACCTTCGTGAAACTACCCGTGGTCGCTTGGCGATTGTGCTGCATCGGGCAGGGGTATTTCTGGCAGTCGTCTGGCTGCTGACTGCTCCCTTTGTTCCGGGCATATCGAATTTGGTACCACCGATGCCGAAACACCCTGACAACGTCTCGGGATAGCGACTTACCTATGAACAGGCTTTGAGGCTGAATCCACCGCCGCCGTCGTCAGCCTACGTGTTCAGCGCCTGGGGCATAATAGCCTTGTGGGCCTTACCGGCTGTCGGCGTGTATCTGACTGGCCGGGCCGCGCGCTTCATCTTGGTCGGACGGTGATGATGCCGGAGCTGACGCTGATCCTGGCGATGGGATTGACGCTGCTGTTTGCGATAGTGCCGACCCGGCGGACACAGCGTCTTGTCCAGTTCGTCATGCTCCTAGCATTCGCCATGTTCTTCACGCTCACGGCCTGACCCGGCCGAGGTCCCCCAACTTTTCAACAGTTTGGCTCTTGTCGTGGCCTCTGTCCGTGTCTATGTATAAAACACAACCACCGTTGGGTTTAAATACAAGGGTCATCAAGGCCATGCCGACCAAGCGCTTCGTCTCCTACATCCGGGTCTCGACTGACCGGCAAGGTCGCTCCGGGCTTGGGCTCGATGCCCAGCGCCGGGCAGTGGACGAATACCTGAACGGCGGCGACTGGAAGCTGGTCGGCGAGTTCGTCGAGGTCGAGTCCGGCAAGCGCAACGACCGGCCGGAACTGGCCAAGGCGCTGGAATTGTGTCGGCGCGAGAAGGCAACGCTGGTCATCGCCAAGCTGGACCGGCTGGCACGCAACGTCGCCTTCATCGCGAACCTGATGGAGTCCGGCATCGAGTTCATCGCCTGCGACATGCCACAAGCGAACCGGCTCACGCTGCACATCATGGCTGCGATGGCCGAGCACGAACGCGAGATGATCTCGAAGCGGACAAAGGAAGCGCTGGCCCAGGCCAAGGCACACGGGCGCAAATTGGGCTGGTCCATTCCAGGCCGCACCGACCAGCGCCAGGCCTCGTTGAACGGGGCGAAGCAAAACCGCACCGCCGCCGACGCTCGCGCCGCCAACGTTCTGCCGATCATCCGCGACATCGAAGCCAGCGGCATCACCACGCTCCGGGGTATCGCGCACGCACTGAACAGCCGTGGCGTCGGAACAGCCCGTGGCGGGCGCTGGCACGCCGGGACGGTACGGCTGGTGAAGGAACGGGCGGCAGCGAGGGCAGGGTAGGCTTAGCGTCAGCGGTCGAGCTTCCATTGCTCGTCCCGCACTCAGGGGTTAGACATCCAAGAGCTTCGCCTTGGATTAGACTATCTAGAAAACAGTGCCGTTTCGGCACTCGTAGTCTGGCCCGGTTTTCTGCGGGGGCATTTCTAGAAAGTGCCGTTTCGGCACCGGTGAAAGTGCCGTTTCGGCACTCGTTGTTTCTGGGGTCAGAAGCTTGAGGAATCGGCGTCATTCGCCGTGTGCCTTGTTGGCTAGGAGGCCCAGGTCGATCTCCCAAAGCCGCGCGTTGCCGATGCGATTGCCATTTTCGTCATAGGCAAACTTGGCCTTGCTGGTGCACCGGATCAGCGGTCGGCCGTGTCCATTGGATTGAAGTTCGGTGAACCATTTGATCGCGCGATGCTGGCCGCACCCGAACTTCGAGACAGTCTCCTGCTGGCTGTAGGGGATGGCGCCATTGTTGCGTCCGTTGAAGCGGGTCCAGATATCAAGAAACAAGCAGCGGGCGCCAGGCGAAGCGGCGAGCCAACGCGGGCTGTTCAGCAGGTCGTGCGGCACCATCAGGAACCGCTTGCCGTTGGACGGCCGCTGCGCCGGTTGCACCTTCTCCGCTGCGCCCACTACTGCCCTCCGGTCAGCGCGTCTAGCCAGTCGGTTCCGAAGTCCTCGGGGATGTGCGCCGATACCTCGATGCCGGACTTCGCGAGGGTGATGCGCTTGGCTAGGGCGTAGGCTGCGGCCTGCCCGGTATAGCTGGCGTCGCAGTCGCCGAATATGTGCAGCCGGCGGATGTTCCGGGGCGGCTCGAATGTCTCCAGGCCGATGGCAGTCAAACCGGCCCAGGTCGGCACGTTGAACAGCTCGCGGCAGGCGAGGGCGGTCTCGACGCCCTCGGCGATGCCCAACTCGTCGGTGTAGTCGAACAGTCGGACGGCGCCGCCGTTGATGGTGGCCACGGGCGGCTTGATCTTCTTCCGGGCCGGCACGTCGGCGAGGAAGGTCTGATGCACTGATTGCAGGCTACCGTCCGGTCCAGTGATTTCGGCAATCATGGCCGGGAAGGCGCCGACGAATGTGCCGCTGTCGAAGTAGTTGAGGCTGGGGTGGCCCTTTAGCGCATCAGGGCAAAGAGACAGCCCCCGGCTGACAATGTAGTTCCTGGCGATCTCAGGGGCCGTGGCGCCCTGTAGGACGGCCTCGATGTCTTGGCGACGCTTATCGGTGCCCTGATCCCTCTGAGGCGCCCTGTAGGGCGTTACAGGCGCGTCCAGGCCGATAATCCCGTCAACGGCATTGGCGGCGATCTGGAAGTCCCAGCCATGGAACCGCATGAGCAGCATGAGGCCCTGACCGGGGCCGCACTGGTTGCAGTAGTAGGAACCGGAGCCGTCCCTGTCGTCCCAGCGCCAGCGATCCTTGCCGCCGCACATTGGGCAGGGGCCGTGGCGGTTGACGAGGTAGCGGGGGTCGATGCCGAGCTGCGGCAGGATTTCGTGCCAACGCCCTCGTGCGCCGGTCGACCTGGCCAATGCTGGCCTCGGGCTTGTTGGTCTTGGTTCCGACGATCCGACACTCGGCAGCCGGGACATCGAGCGCGGCTTGCGTGGCTGGGCCGACCTGATGGGCTCGCCGGGTGCTGTGGCGCCGGAGGGTGTCGAGGCGACGACCCTGCCGCAGCGGGTCATGCGCGGTGTTGGCGAGGCCGGCGGTGCGTTGCCGACATTCGGGCTCACCGCAGCCGGCTTGGCTGCCCGTGGCACAGGTGCGGCAGCCCAGGCCGGTCAGACGGCGATACAGACCGTCGCGAAGTCACCGCTGCCGGCACTTGCGGCGGAGACCGCGATGGGTGCCGGGTCGGGCGCTGGCGGCTTCACCGCGGCCAAGTATTTCCCGGACAGCCCGACAGCCGAGTTCCTGGGCGAACTGGCCGGTGGCGGCTTGACCGGCGCTGCCCCCGCTCTCGCACGACGCCTGCCGGGTGTCCAGTTGGCGGCCAGGACCGGTAAGGCGGCGCTGCTGCCGTTCACCAAGGGCGGCGGCACGGAACGGGCGTCCAATCGTGTGCAGTCCCTCGTGGCCGATCCTGAGCGCGCCGTCAGCCGGATCATGGAGGACACGCCCGGCAACCTGAGCCCGGCGCAGAAGTCCGGCGAGCCCGGCTTGATGGCGCTGGAACGGGAGGTTGCTTCAACCTCGCCGGCTCGTTTCGAGGCGCTGGAGCAGCAGCAGGCCGACGCGCTCCAGACGATGGAGGACTCACTACGCGAGCTTGGCGAGGGCGGCGGGGCCTACGATGCCCGCGACTACCTCTCCAGCCGTCGCGCCGACCTGATCGAGCGGGTGCAGACCCGCGCTCGCCAGGCGGCGCGAGAAGCCCAGCAGTGGCTACGGCGGATGACGCCGCAACAGCGTAGCAGCGAAGCCAGCCTTGTGGTGCGCGAGCAGATCGACAAAGCCCTGGCCGACGTTTCCGCTGAGGAAGACCAGCTTTGGCGCGCCGTGCCCAAGGATGCCGTTGTCCACACCGGCAACAGCCGTGCTGTCTATGGCGAGATCATCGCCGAACTGCCGAAGGCGCAGCAGGGCGATGTGCCGGATATCGCGCGGCGGTTCCTCGATCCCGATGCGGGCAACAGTCGCTTCGGCGAGCGTGAGACGGTCAACGAAGTATGGGGCCTTCGGTCGAAGCTGCTGGAGATCGCCCGGCAGGCGAAGTCGCGCAACGCCAACCGCCAAGCCAAGATCGCCGGAGACCTGGGGCGTGCGCTGCTGAAAGACCTCGGGGCGGAGGCCGAGAATATCCAGGGGCCGGCTGGTGAGGCTCTACGGGCCGCGCTGGACTACTCCAAGGCCAAGGCGGTTGCATTCGAGCAGGGCGCCGTAGGGCGGCTGCTGGAGACCACACCATCGGGGGGGCAGCGCATCCCCGATGAAGCGGCACTGGCGGCGACGGTCGGCCGTGGCGGCGAACGTGGCGGTCGGGCGGTGCAGGACATCACCAACGTCACGCGAGAGACGGCTCCGATCCGCGACTTCGCCCTGGAGCAGTTCATCCGCACCACGACCAGGCGTGGAGAGTTCAACGTGCAGGCGGCGAAGAACTGGCTTGCCGACAACCGCGACGTGGTGGATCGCATTCCGTGGCTGCGGGACGAGATCGACCAGGTGACGACGGCGCACGAGGCGGCGGCTCTGGTGGCAAGGCAGGCGAAGCGCGCCGGGGCCTCGCTTTCCAATCAGCGCAAGTCCTATACTGCGGCTTATCTCAATGCCGACCCATCGCAAGAAATCCAAGCCCTCGTTCGCTCGCGGAACCCGTCGCGGGCGGCGCGTGAAATTGTCAATCAAGCACGCAAAGACCCGACCGGCCGGGCTCTGGCAGGCGTTAAAGCTGCTCTTTCTGAGCACCTGATCGACAACACCAGCTTGAGCGGTAAGTCGCTGGCCGAGTACCTGAACGGTCGCGGCATGAACGCGGTCGTGATGCAGATACTCGGCCCTGACGACCTACGCAGTCTTCGCGCCATCACCGTTGGCCTGGACCGCTTGCGCGCCGGCCGTGGACCGTTGCCGAACATCGGCAGCGTCATCAACGACACGCCCTCCGCCATTCTCAGCACCTTCGCCCGCGTCCTGGCGGCGCAGCAGGGCCGTAAGGTCGCCAATGCCATGGGCGGCGGCACGGTGCAGACGCCGGGCATCTTCTCCAACCGGGCTCAGCAAATCCTATCCAGGCTGACGCAGGACAAGGCTCGCGATCTGCTGGTCGCGTCGATCAACGACCCCGACAAGATGGTGAACCTGCTGCTGCGCGTGGACCTGAAGAACCGCCGTCAGGTGCAACGCCTCAATGCGTGGCTGGAAGGCCCGGTAGCGCGGATACTTGAGGACGAGGAAGAGTAGGCGACAAGGAATCCAGTTGGCCTGGCAAATTGGTAGCGCCGGGGAAGCCCGGTGCGGCACCTAAGTCTTAGGCGCCTTCAGCACTGCCGGCTTAGTGTGGCATGCCTTCTGGATAGAAACCGTCTCCAGCGCGTACGCCTCGCCCTTCAACCGGGCATATTCCTGAGCTTCCGGGCCGTCACCACCCTCAAGGAACAATAGTGCGGGCCAGAACAGGATCAGGCCGACCGCCATCTGCGCACCATCGTTGTCAGCCTTCTTCTTGAGCGAAGCGTGCAGCTCATCTGCGCGGCGCTGAACGCGAGAAACGTCCAGTGCAATCTGTTCGCAGGTGTACCCCTCGTACTGGATAGTTGACACCGAAGCGGTCGCGATTTCGTTTGGCTGCGACGCGCAGGCCCCCAGCAGCAGTAGCACGACTACGGTGCCCACAGTTCTTCCAAGATTGCCCAACATAGGCTTCCCCTCCCCATTAATGACATAATTCTGCCACGCTTGAATTGGGAAGCGCTACACAAGAATTTCGTTTGATTTGATCAGCTATCGCTGCATCGCGCCCAATTGCCCGAACACCACGTCGCACCGATCTTGGTCACGAAGCTCAGCACGCTCGCATCGGCGCGTCATGATCCGGCGCAAATCGGGTAGGCCGAGGCCCGGCGGATAGAGCTGGCGTAGCCGCGCCACAGCCAGCGACTTCGCCTTGCCACACCGGATGCAGCGGGCCTCCAGCGTGTCGAGCCGGCCAGTCAGATCGGCGATGGTCAAAGCGCCAGTCAGAGGTCGATTTCCATTCCGGTCAGGTCCATCGCTTTCTTCTTCACATAGCCCTTCGCCAGTGCCTTGAGCAGGTCCAGCCCGAACCCGCCCACCTTCACCCCGCCGGCCTTGGTCTGCTCCCAAATGCCGGGGTCGCGAATTACATCGAGGACTTCATGGCCAGCCCAGGTGAGGCGGAGCGGCATGAATGCCCTTGCCTGCATGGTGGTGCCGTCGATTGCGCTGACCAGACCGCCCTCGACCATGATTTCGAGGTGATACATGACAACGGCGTCATCCTGATCGGGGATGGCGAAGTTTTCCGCCATCTCTTTGTCGCTGCCGCCTCCATCGTGAGCAGGATGGAGCGAACGAGGTCCATGTCGCGTTTCATGTGCTACCCTTTCAAAGGCCCAGCCAATCGCCAAATGCTCCCACTTCGGCAGGGATCGACGTGAGAGTGATCCCAAAGTAAAGGAACGCTAGTCCCCACAATTCTAAGCGGATGCCACCTATGGTCGCAGTTTCGAGGAGGCCTCGAACTTCCTTGTCTGCGGCCTCTCGCAGTCTTTGTTCCTCCTCGATCTGATGCCCAATGCGCCGATTGGTTCGTTCGATTTCGCGTTGATTCTCAGCTGACACTTCCTGCAATTCACGGGTTTCTAACTCCAACCGGACGATCCGATCTTCAAGTGTGCCGCCATGCTGGAGCACCCTTACGGCATGACCAGTCATTTGCATCCGCCCGGTGCCGACATGGATCACCACATCCTGGCGCAACCGACGGCCGACGATCCCGAAGACAAGCTCCAAGAACCAATATCCGGCCGATATCAGCAACGCCGGCCTCTTGAAATGTTTCCTGCACTGATTGAGGCCGAATACCACAGCGCCGAGCCCCAAGAGCTGATAGGCGAGGCCTACCCAACGAACTCGGTCGGCTAAGTCAACTTCGACCCCGAACTTGGACACCGGCGCAAAATAAGCGCCGGCTGCAACGACGAAGGCAATGCCAATCCACCACCAGAGGTGTTTGCCGGCCAGAAACCACGCCAACAACGTCGGTCCACGATGTATGCGTACGAATTTGGATTTCTTCTCTTGCTTGAGGTCCTGTGCCATATCACCACCATTCATCCCGATACGATTATCTTCGATTCGCAGGCTGGACGTTGGAAACTGAAGGGCCAGACACACGGCCCGGCCCTTCATTGGTAATGCAGGTGATGGCCGCTGCTACGTCAGCCGCAGCCGTAGCAGATCATCCAGGAGAGTATCGGCGAGGGAGTTGTCGCCGCCGTAGAACTCCTTCGCCAGTCGCGCCTTGGCAATGATCCCTTCTATCGTCGCCGCCGAGGTGCGTTCGATCTCGTCGGCGATCTCATTCGCGCGGGCCATCACTGCATCGGCTTCCCCCTGCCGTGGACTGGCTACGATCTTGTGCGCCCCAATCCTATGCCACTGCGCCATGGTGGCTTCGTAGCGCTGCCAGAGAGCTACAACGGTGTCAGCCGCACCAGCCCCTCCGGCGGTCACAGGAAGGGTAGCCGTAGCAGGCAGAGCGGCTGTAGCGGCAAGAACAGTCCGTCGAGTGATCTCGCTCATGGCGCGCCCCCACCTACGAGGGCCGCGTACTCGCGACAGGTCCGTTCCTGGATCACGGCGGCGCGATGCAACGTCGCCGGGTCGCTCAGTTCCAGGTATGCGAGGCGCAAGAATTCTTCGTGTTGTCGGG
Source organism: Alphaproteobacteria bacterium (assembly GCA_040223615.1). Classification (GTDB taxonomy): domain Bacteria; phylum Pseudomonadota; class Alphaproteobacteria; genus JAVKFY01. The sequence goes on along the minus strand of JAVKFY010000022.1, from coordinate 3,304 downwards.
TCTCGGCCTCGCCAAGTGCCGCGTTGTAGGACCGGCCAGATATGTACCAGTCAGGCCGGTAAGCCGCATGGGCGGCAACGAGATCACTGTCGCCAAAGCGCTTGCCTACGACGGCCACATGTTCAACGCCGCTGCGCTGTTCCAGCCAGATCAGGGCGCGAGTGGTGAGGGCATCGAACACGGTCGTCGCCGGGTGTTCGGAAGGCAGGTAGCACTCTGCCGCCGACCTGGCGAGGCTCAGCATGGCAATGATGTCAGCGACGGTCTCGATTTCGCCATCGAAGGCCAACGCGGCAATACAATCGTGTATCGCCCACTCAGCGTTGGCTAGGGCGGTTTCATGGCGCTTGTATTCCGGACTGTCGCTTCCGCAGCGGACGGCGGCCTCGTCAGCGACATTGGCTTTGACGCCCCACGCGCGGAGTTCCTCGGCGAACTCGGCCATGGGCCGCTGGCGGCTAGCAGTCTCGGTGGCTAGATTGGCGTTTGCCATCATCGTGATCCTTCCAAGGGCTATCGGTTGGTGGTGGGGGCCGGCGCGTGTTCCAGACGCGACCGGCCCCGCTGCGTTCAGGCCGCCGCGCTGGTTTGTACTGGCATGACGATCTCATGCGTCATCGGCGCGATCTCGACCGGCTGGCCCCGACCGCCGGTTAGCACCACGAAGTCCTGCGCTGCGAGGAAGCCCGGAGAAGCGCGACGGGTCGCGTTTTTGCCGGCAACCTGAGTGACCATGAGCCGGTCACCGGGCCGGAGCATGTCGCCGAAGCCGTCGAAGTAGCCCTCGGCACGGACCACGGCCATGCTGTCCGCCGTGAAGGCGTGCCATTGCGTAAAGCCGGCGGCGTAGCCGATGACGTGCAGGTGCTTGGGCTGCGGGTTGTCGGTCTGGGGCTCGGGGGTGGTGTGAACGGTCATTGATTTCCTCTCCCGGTGTGTTTATTTACACTAGAGAGGTAATTGTCGCCGCCCCTGGTGTCAACACCTCTAGCGCAAATAAATACACTAGGAGTGCAATATTGGCCCTCACGGCTGAGCAACTACGGGGCGGACGGGCGATGATCCGTTGGACTCAACGCGATCTCGCCGAGGCTGCGGGTATCTCACTGGAAACGGTCAAGCGGCTTGAACTGATGTCCGGTCCGCTATCCGGCAATGTATCGACCATGCAGGGCCTGGAGCGCGCCCTTCAGGACGCCGGCGTGGAGTTCATCGCGGAGAACGGCGGCGGGCCTGGGGTGAGGCTGCGGAAGGGTGACGCGGCGTAATGGGCAACGAAGAGCGAGATGACTAGGGCGGAACCACGAGAGAGCGTCGTCGGGCGTCTCGGGCTAGTGCTCTATTGGGCGTTCTGCGGCCTGGCGGCATTGTGGCTGGGCGGCGTAATCGTCGGGGCGTCGCTCATGATGCCTGGGCAGAAGGGGGTAATCTGGCCATGGGAGCCAGAGCCAGCCTGGATGCTGTCGTCGTGGCCGGTGGAGGTCGCCCCTTGGGAGCCGCACGCTGAGCGTTTTCCGGCGGTTGTTGCAGCGTATGATCGTGCACAGGCAGCCGGGAATGCAGAGTTCGCCGACAAGTTCCGTCAGATTGCCGATGGGATGGCCGACGAGATCAATTCAGCCCGCATTTCCAGTTACAAAGAGGAGGGAAAGAAGCAACTTGCCCTCCTCTTTGGGTTACTGCTTGCTCCGACGTTGGTTGTATACCTGCTCGGCCGCGCCGCCCGCTTCATCCTCGCGGGCAGTTGAACATCCAGCGCATCACCCCCGTTCTGGCCGTACACTCAAGCCATGATGGCTGAGCCTGCGCGCCCCTTCACCACACAGACGCTTGCCGACCGCTGGCAGTGCTCGGATCAGCACATCCGAGACCTGGTGAGGTCCGGCAGTGTTCAGGCGTTCCGCATCGGACGCTTGATACGCATTAGTCGTGCCGAAGTAGCGAGGATTGAGGCCGGCGACGCCCGGCCGACGGCGGGGTAAATGCCTGGCCCAGCAGAACCACGGTTTCGGTGACGGCGGCGAGCAAGCGGCATCCCCGGCCGGCCTCTCGACTGTTACGCCCGTGAGATGGCATGGCGCGAGGATACGCGGCGCGAGCCGAACGGGGTGCTGTTCCAGTTGGTGGCAAAGGCTGCCGCCGCGCACCCGGTCAGCCGGCAGTGGAAGGGGTACTGGCAGCGGGGACGGTAGCGGGAACATTGCTGCGATGTAACCGTTAGCACACTAGAAACCGTTCGCGGCGCACTATATGATTCGCTTAAGGCTTCTGTGTGCCATTCGAGGACGGAACGGAAGTTGCTTGACAGATTTGGGTGCCTCAACTCACCGTTGCGGCACTCGATGGTGGCCCGCCGCCTGAGCGGGCGCAGCCAGAGGAGTGTGCTGATGTCTTATATTGCTAAGGAGGCATGTCGGGATTAGGCTGTCCGTATGGACTGCTCAGAACTAACCCAACTTGCCAATCAACCAGCGGAGGCGGCGCAAGGCATCATTGTCTGCGTCGCCTCTTCTTTTGAGCCGGCCACTCTGATCACGCCGCTAGTTATCGCGGTATCTGTCTTTCTCGCGTGGCGGAGCATTCGTAGTTCAGCCGCAAGCGCAAGGATGCGAGCCACTCTTGATCTGATTGAGAAGTCCGAATCCACACCTGAGTATCGCGAAAACCACAAGATATTCGTTGAACACAGATTGGCGGGATCGTTCGGCAGGCTTCATGCCCCTGAGACCGATACGGATAAAACACACCGGCAAAGAGTTCATGCCTACCTCAACCATTATGAATTGATTGCTATCGGCATTGAGAAAGAGATTCTAGACGAGGCGTTCTACAAGAACTGGATACGCTCTGGTTTGGTTCGTGACTGGAATGCGGCGGGTAGCTTCATTCAGCGGGAACGGTGGCGCGACGATGGCCAAGGTGGCTGGGTGTACCACACTTCGCTCTATGAGTATTATCAAAGGCTTGCCGCACGGTGGAGTGACGACGCAGTACAGCTTGACGAGCATTCTGGCGGCCACCCGGCCGCACCTTCGGGCCCCGGCGATGGCGCTCTGCCCATTGACGGCAAGGCGTAATCTCAGCCCGCCAGTCTCCACCGCTTGTACTCGCCAGCCGCCTCGACTTCGCGGACTAGGCCCTTCTGCACCAGCTTGTAGACACAGGTGACCTGCTCCCCTGCGGCTCCCTCGGTTGATATGAGAGTCCGTCATCTGGAGACGGACGATGAAGAAGAGCAGGTTCACGGAGGAGCAGATCGTTGGCGTGCTGCGCGAGCAGGAGGCTGGTGCGGCCACGGTCGAGG
>JAVKFY010000021.1:0-109041 GCA_040223615.1 Alphaproteobacteria bacterium | reverse complement strand
CATGGCCGACGGCAAGAACGGGCTGGTCACCGGCATCGCGCTGATCTGGACCGGCCTGCTGGCCCTGCACGCGCCGGTGCACCTGGTCGGCCTGCTGTGGGCGCTGGCGGCGATGCTGGCGGTGGTGCTGGTCTACAACCTCGCCGGGCGGCTGTTCCTGGGCGACGGCGGCACCTACGCGCTGGCGATCCTGATCGGGCTGCTCACGGTCTACGTCTACAATGTCGGCTTCGACGCGCTGCCGGCCGACGTGGTGGCGCTGTGGTTCCTGGTGCCGGTGGTCGATTGCCTGCGGCTGATCGTGTGGCGCGCGATGCAGGGCCGCTCACCGTTTTCCGGCGACCGCAACCACCTGCACCACCATCTGGAACGGTTGATGCCGTGGCACTGGGGGCTGGCGGTGTACTTGGCGCTGATCGGCCTGCCGGGCTATGCCGCGACGCTTGGCCCGAAGCTGACCCCGCTGTGGGTGGTGGTGAGCCTGACCATCTACGCGGTGCTGATCGCCATCGGCCGGCGCGAACGCGCGACGGTTTCAGCGCGCGGCTAGCAGTTCGTCCCACAACGCCTCGAAGCGGCGCGTCACGGCGGCGATGGCGTACTCGTCGATCACCCGCTGGCGCGCGCGCTGACCCAGCGCCCGGCGTTCCGGCGCCGGCATCTCGATCAATCGGCCGATCGCCTTGGCCAGCGCCGCCGGCTGGCGCGGCGGCACGATCTCGCCGGTGTCGGCCACGATGCGCGCCGAGTCGCCGACATCGGTGACCGCGCACGGCACGCCGCAGGCCATCGCCTCGCCGATGGTGTTGGCGAAGCCCTCGCCCATCGACGACGAGCACGCGAGGTCCAGCGCCGCCGTCAATGCCGGCACGTCGCGCCGGTGACCGAGCGGCCGCATCGCATCGCCGAGGCCGGCGGCGGCAATCGCGGACATCAGCACCGCGTTGTGCCGATCGACGCCATCGCCGGCGAGCACGAAACGTGCGTCGGGATGCGTCCGGTGCACCTCGGCGGCGGCGGCGACGAAGCTGGCGTGGTCCTTCTGCGGGTCCCAGCGTCCGACCAGCCCGACCAGAACGGTGTCCGGCGCCAAGCCCAGTTCCTGGCGCAGCGCCACGCGGGCGGCGGGGTCGGGCCGGAACAGCTCGGTATCGAAGCCGTTCGGGATGATCCGCGAGCGGCCTTCGTCGTAGCCGATGGCAAGGTGCGCGCGTCTGGAAACCTCGGCGTTGAACACCACCGCAGCCGGCAACCGGCCCGACAGCCAGCCGCCGGCCTTCGCCACCCAGGCGGTGCGCCGGCTGACACTCGCCCGGTCCAGGTTGGTCTGGCGCACGCCCCAGACCTGCGGCACCGCCCGGCCCAGGCGCCAGCGCGCCGCCAGCCCGCCCAGCAGGTTGGCGTGATACATCCAGCACTGCACCAGGTCGGGCTCGGCGGCGGCGATCCGGCGCCCCAACGTGGACAGCGAACCTGGCCCCGGCAGGCCGGCGCGGCGCACGCCCAGTGCCTCGACCGGTACGCCCAGCGCCTCGATCGCTGCGCCGACCTCGCCGACGTCGGTCAGCGAGATCACGCGCGGCCGATAGCGGTCGCGGTCGCTGGCGGCGAGAAGCCTTGCCAACATGGTCTCCGCGCCGCCGACGTCGAGGCCGTTTATGATGTGAAGAATCGTCGCCATGCCCGGACGGCATCATGCGTCGGAAGCCCGCGGCCGGTACACCCAGGCCGTTGCGGCACGGCCCCGAATTATGCGATGCAGGCGCCAGCGATGGGGCGTAGCCAAGTGGTAAGGCACCGGTTTTTGGTACCGGCATTCGCAGGTTCGATCCCTGCCGCCCCAGCCAGCCTGGCGCCCGCCGGCCTCGTCCGGAAGCGGGGCGCTCGCCCGAACGCGAAGGCGACATCGGCATGACACCTCGAAGTCCCGACCTGCAAGCCTTCCTGGATACCTTGCAGACCTCGCTCTGCGGCGCGGTCGCGCCCGACACGGCGGCCGGCCGGATGATCGCCCGGGCGTTCGCCGCGCTCGCTACCCCAGCCGCGGCAGGGACGGTGGCGCCGTCCTCGCTGCCGACCAACGGTCACCTGGGTGGCGCCTTGGCAAGCGCCGCGACCGCAGCGCCGGCCGTCGCGCGGCACGCAGCGGCGCTGGGCGCGCTGACACCCAGGCTCGCCTGGCACCGCCGCGACGGCGCCGAGCAGGTCGGCCCGGCGTTCTATGCCGGCCATGCCAACGCCATCGTGGTCGGCCGCGGCGGCCTGGAGCCGCGCGCCGACGTGCTGATCGGTATCAGCCTGCTGGCACCCACGGTTGCCTACCCTGAACACCGTCATCCGCCGGAAGAGGTCTACCTGGTGCTCTCGCCAGGCGAGTGGCGCCAGGAAGACGGCCCGTGGCACGCGCCGGGGCCTGGCGGGATCGTCCACAACCGGCCCGGAATCCGCCACGTCATGCGCGCCGGCGCCGCACCCCTCTTGGCAACCTGGTGCCTGTGGACCGCGGCCGCGACCGCCGAATGAAGCGCGGATGGTTCGCCTAGCCTCAGCCGCTAGCTGAAGAAGAAGTTCCCCGCGTCGAGGTCGGCGGCGGCGACGTCGGCGAGCGTGATCGCCGTGGTCGGGATCGCCTCGAAGGTGATGCGCGCGCCGGCGCCGGTGTCGGCGATGGTCAGGTCGGCGAAGCCGGTCACGCCGATGCCGGACACGATCAGGCTGACGAACTCGGCGGCGGCATCGAAGTCGGTGATCAGGTTGGCACCCTGGCCGTCGCCAAAGACGAAGATGTCGATGTCGTCGCCACCGGCGAGCGTGTCATTCCCGACGCCGCCGGTAAGCGTGTCGTTGCCGGCGCCGCCGAACAGCTCGTCGGCGCCCTGCATGCCCAGCAGGTTGTCGGCCCCGGCGCCGCCGAACAGGCTGTCGCTGCCGCCCTGACCGCGCAGCGTGTCGTTGTCGGCACCGCCTGAGATCGAATCGATGCCGGAGTTGCCATTCAGCACGTCCTGGCCGGCATCGCCGTTCAAGGTGTCGTTGTCGGCGCCGCCGAAGCCGCTGTCGTTGCCGGCGCCGCCGCCGATCAGGTCGTCGCCGGGGTGACCACGCAGTGCGTCGTCGCCGGCGCCGCCGTCCAGCATGTCGGTGCCCAGATTGCCGAACAGCCGGTCGTCGCCGCCCCCGCCGAAAAGCGTGTCGTTGTCTGCCTGGCCGTAGATCGCGTCGGCGTCGTCACCGCCGTCGAGCGAATCGTCGCCGGTGCCGCCGGCCAGCAGGTCGTCGCCGGGACCGCCGGTCAGCGTGTCGTTGGCGCCGTTGCCGAAGATGGTGTCCAGGCCGGCGCCGCCGTCGATGGCGTCGGCGGCGGCGCCGCTGGTCAACCGGTCGTTGCCGTCGGTGGCGCTGGCGGTGAAGGCACCCATCACGACATGCCAAGCGCCGGCGCCACCATTGGCACCGGGCGCGCCGATGCCGACGTCGGTCAGTCCGTCGCCGTTCACGTCGCCGACGGCGAACACCGACTGACCGGCCATGTCGCCGTCGTTGGCGCCGACGATCTTGACGCCGGTGCTGGCGTCGATGTCCTCGATGCTGCCGGACAGCTGGTCCAGCGTCGGACCGCCGAACACCACGTAGGCGGTGTTGGCCTCGCTGCCGACCACGAAGTCGATGATGCCGTCGCCGTTGAAATCGCCGCCCAGGCTGGCGACCGAGCGGCCGACCTTGTCGTTGTCGTTCTCGCCGACGGCGAAGCTGTCGCGCCGGAAGAACAGGTTGCCGCCGACCGCCCCGACACTGCCGAAAACGACGGAGAAGCCGCCCCGGCTGGTGCCGCCGCCGGCATAGTCCTTGTAGCCGACGACCATGTCGGCGATGCCGTCGCCGTTGAAGTCGTCGGCGGCGACAGCGGTCTCGCTGCTGACCCCGGCGGTGGAGAAGCGCAGGTTGTTGGAACCATCCACGGTGTCGTTAGCGTCCGGGAAGGCGCCGCCACCAAGCAACACGCCGGCCCCATCGTAAAACGTGCTGCCGCCGGTGAAGAAGTCGTCGAAGCCGTCGCCGTTGAAATCGCCGTAGCCCAGCGAACTGCCGACCCGGCCCAGGTCGATATCGCCGAAGAAGGCGAACTGCTCGTCGATCGACGCGTTGTCGAGGTTCGCACCGCCGTTCAACAACGCGATGTCGCCGACGCGCAGGCCGTTGTCGCTGAAGATGTTGACCGTGCCGATCGCCACGTCGTCGAAGCCGTCATTGTCGACATCGCCGACGCCGCGCACGGCGCTGCCGCTGAGGTCGGCGGTGGCGCTACCGGTAATGGTGAAGCCGTCGTCGAGCAGGCCGATGGCGACGATGGCCAGCGGATCGAGCGGCCCGTAGATCACGTGCGAGGCGCCGGTGTAGGTCGGCCCGGTGCGCGGCGCGCCGACGATGAAGTCGTCGATGCCGTCGCCGTTGACGTCGCCGGCCGACGAGAAGGCGAAGCCGAGATAGCCGCCGGCCTCGCCGCGCACCTCGGTGCCGGCGCTGCCGAGATTGGACAGGTCGGTGTTGAACGTGCCGGTGGTGCCGAACACGACGTAGAGCTTGCCGGAATCGGCGGTGGCGCCGACGGTCGCGCCCGGCGCCCCCATCAGCAGGTCGTCGATGCCATCGCCGTTGAAGTCGCCGGCGGTGCCGCCGATGCCGAGGCCGAGCTTGTCGCCGACATTGATGCCGGCGAACGTCACCGAGGAACCCGCAACCGAGAGATCAATCATCGCCGTCGTCCCCTTGCCGTGCGCTAACCGATAATGACGTCGCCCTCACTGATATCGCTGGCGGCGATGCCGGAAAGCAGGATCGCCGTGGTCGGTATTGCCTCGAAGGTCAGGCGCGCGCCGTCGCCGGTGTCGACGATGGCGAGCGCGGCAGTGGCCGCGCCGACCAGCACCACGAGGTCCAGGCCGACGGTGAAGTCGAGCACGGTATCGCTGCCCTGACCAGCGGCGAACACGAAGCTGTCGCCGCCATCGCCACCGTCCAGCGCATCGTCGCCGGTGCCGCCGATCAGGGTGTCGCTGCCGTCACCGCCGAACAGCGTATCGAAGCCGGCATGGCCGACCACCAGGTCGGCGCCGTCGCCGCCGAACAACGCGTCGGCGCCGCCCTGGCCGCGCACGGTATCGTCGCCAGCGCCGCCGATAACCGTGTCGACGCCGGAATTGCCGGCGACGGTGTCGCCGCCCGCGCCGCCATCGACCCAGTCGTCGGCAGCGCCGCCGAACAGGTTGTCGGCGCCGGCATCGCCGTTCAGGCGGTCGGCGCCGGCCTGGCCGCGGGCGACGTCGTCGCCGTCGCCGCCGTTCAGCGAGTCGTCGCCGGCCTGGCCCCAGATGCGGTCGTCGCCGGCGCCCGGCTCGGTCCAGTCGTTGCCGATGCCGGCGACGATGGTGTCGGCGCCCTCGCCGCCATCGATCCAGTCGTCGGCGTCGCTTGCTACCAGCCATTCCGCCGCGGCGGTGCCGATCAGGCTGTCGCTGCCGCCGACAGTGTCTCCGCCGACAGTGTCGCTGCCGCCATCGTCGGCCGGCGGCCCGTCGTCGGCGCCGGGCGGTTCGACGATGCCGGCGACCAGCTTCCAGACCATACCGTCGTCGGCATCAGTCAGCAGGTAGACCGAGCCGTCCGGCCCCTGCTCGACATCGCGCAGGCGGGCGCCGAGCTCGATCCGCTCCGCCTTCACGGCACCGGTGCCGTCGGTCTCGATCCGGATCAGGCTCTGGCCGCGCAGGCTGGCGATCAGCGCGCTGCCCTGCCACGCCGGGAACATGTCGCCGGTGTAGAAGGTCATGCCGGAGGGCGCCACCGCCGGCGACCAGAACAGTGCCGCGTCGGCGAAGTCGGGTCGGGTCGACGGGTCTGGGATGTCGGCGCCGCCATACTGGTCGCCCCAGCTCACCAGTGGCCAGCCGTAGTTCTCGCCGCCGACGATCTGGTTGAACTCGTCGCCGCCCTGCGGGCCCATCTCGGTGACCCAGAGCAGGCCGGTCTGCGGGTCGATCGCGGCGCCCTGCACGTTGCGGTGGCCCAGCGTCCAGATCTCGTCGAGCACGCCGTCGTCGCCGACGAACGGATGGTCGGCCGGCACGCTGCCGTCCGGGTTCAGGCGCACGATGGTGCCGATGTGGTTGGTCGGGTCCTGCGCCGGGTCGTTCTTCTGGCGATCGCCGGTGGTCAGGAACAGCGTGCCGTCGGGGGCGAAGACGATGCGGCCGCCATAGTGGCCGCTGCCGGTGACCTGATCCTGTTGGATGAACAGGGTCTCGAAGTCCTCGATGCGGTCGTCGACCAGGCGGCCGCGCCCCACCGCGGTACCGGCGCCGGCGGCGCTGCCCGCGGCGAATGACAGGTAGACCAGGGCGTTGTCGGCGAAATCGGGGTCGAGCGCGACGTCGAGCAGACCGCCCTGGCCGGCAGCATGCACCGCCGGGGTCCCGGCCACCGGCGCCGACAAGCTGCCGTCCGCGTCCATGATGTAGAGGTCGCCGCTATTGCGCTCGGTGACCAGCAGGCGGCCGTCGGGCAGGAAGGTCATGCCCCAGGGATGGTTCAGGCCATCGGCGAGCGCGGTCACCGATACCGGTCCGGCGTCGGTGACGACGCTCAGAACCAGCGTGTCTTCTTGCTGGGAAATCGAGGTCGCGGTTCCGGCCATTGCTCGCCCCTTGCGCCCTCGCGATTAAGGTTAACGGTCCGGCCGACCGCGAACAAGCCACCGCGGATGATTATGGTCAAGAGCCGCCCGGGCGCTCGCGAAGCTGCACGGCGAGCGCCGCCGCGCAGCGCGATCCCGCCATGACATAACATCTGGCGTTGTCGTCGCGTCGCATGCGAGCCTTAATCCAGAAAGCGTCTCCGCCCCGACCACGGCAAGGGAGAATTCGTGATGGGGATGACGATGCGGGCCGCGCTGGTCGCTGCGCTGGGCTTCGCAGTCAGCCCGGCCGGCGCGGCCTCGCTAGAGGAGGGCCGTGCGACCTACACCGCGGTCTGCGGCAAGTGCCACGGCCAGATCACCGAGCAGCTATCGCGCCATGGCATCGACGGACGCATCTGGCCGGCGGTGATGTCGCCGCTGGGTCCGAACCTGACCGGCATCTTCGGCCGGCCGGCCGGCACGATCGGCGGCTATCGCTATTCCAACGCCATGCGCAAGGCCGCGCCCGGTATCGTCTGGGATGCACCGAGCCTGGATGTCTGGCTCGCCAACAGCCAGGCCATGATCAAGGGCTCCTACATGTTCCTGAAGCTCAAGCCCGAGAAGCGGGCGGTGGTGATCGAATACCTGGAGAAGGTGGCCAAACACCGGCGATGAACGACAACGGGGCCGGGCGACCGCCCGGCCCCGTTTCGATGTCGTACCCGGGTTAACCGCGAGCGACGAAGCCGTAGGCGGCGTTGTCGCGCAGGTTCTCGCGGGCGGCGAAGTCGTGCTTCAGCTTGGCGATGCCGTCGTTCTGCATCGGCGCCACGTCGGCACGCAGGTTGATGTTGAACAGCCGCGCCGAGTTGTGGCCGAAGATCGTCGACTTGACGAAGCCGTCGGCTTCGCCCAGCGGCGCGAAGCCGTGCTTCTTCTGCATCGCCGCCGGGATCTCCAGCCGGCGCATCGCCTCGATCTGCCACTGCGGCGAGCCGTACCACACCGAGTCGGTACCCCAGATCACATGGTCGACGCCCATGTGCTTGATGTAGGTGCCGACCAGGGCGGCGGCGAAGTTCGGATCGGCGGTCGCCGACATCGCGAAGGAGGTGCCGAGCTCGGCGTAGACATTGCTCACGCCATGCTCCTGCGGGATGCGGGCGAGATCGGTCGCCCACTTGATCTCGCCGGTCTGCTCGAACTCGGCCATCGCCGCGTCCGGCGTCTCCAGGAACGGACGCAGGCAGCCGTGATAGATGATGAAGTTGAGCTGCGGCCAGTCCTTCGCCGCCTTGGCGATGTCCCAGTGCGTGTTGTGCTGCCAGACGTTGGCCCAGGAGGTCTCGTAGTCCGCCGGCATCAGCCCCTTGTGCAGGGCGATGTTGCGGATGCCCGACTTCACCGCCTTCTCGTAGAACGGATACATCAGCTTCTCGTCGTCCAGCCGCCACGGGTGCTTGGTCCCGGCCGACAGCGGATCGCCGATGGTGTAGCCCTTCCAGCCGTGGTGGCGCGGATTGTCGAGCACCGCGTCGACGGCATCCATCCAGCCGTCCTGGCCCGGCGTGATGACGAAGTGGCCGAGCATGCGGCGGGTGCCGGCGAGGTTGTTCACCGCATCGACGGTGTCAACGATCTGGTCGTTGGACAGCAGCCACCAGTCCGGGTCGTCGAACGGCGCGCCCGACAGCAGCGCGATCTTGGTGTCGGAGTTCAAGAATATCTGGCGCATGTAGTTCTCGAACTTGTAGTAGGCGAGCGAGAGCTGCTCGTCCTTCAAGCCCGGGTTCCAGTTCTCGGCCGCGAACTGGGCCAGGCCGAGCAGGCCCTCCTGTTCGAAGCCGTCATGCACGAAGTGGGTCTGGTCGTCGAAGATGAACTGGCCGGCCAGGCCGTCGGCGCGCGCCATCGCCATGTCGCGGTCGGCCGCCTCGGCCTCGCTGACCTTGAACACCGGGCCGAAGACCTCGTTCATCGCCACGAACGCCGCGGCCATGCCGGACGCGGAGGCCAGGAAGCCGCGCCGGCTCAGCCCCTGCTTGCGGCCATGCTCGTCGGCCAGCGCCTTGACGCGGGCCTCCACCTGGCGCTGGCGCTCGCTCTGCGGCAACGGCGTGAACTCGCCGTTGGAGATCATCTGCGTCGGCACCGGCGCGCGGAAAGCCGTGGTCTGGGCCGGATGCAACGCTCGTTTCTGCTCCTCGCTCAGAAATGTAGACATGGTCACCTCCCACTGATTTAGCTTATGACAAATTAATACTAACCTGTCCCGCACCGCGGCGGATACGTCAAGGATGCAGAGTCGGTGACCGTTTAGTTCCGGGATTTGCCCAGCGTGTCGGCGGCGTGGGCACCGCGTTCGCCCATTGGACGTTCCGGATTGACGGTCGTGTCGCGGCGGGTCTGGCGCTCGGCCTCGGCGTTCAACTCCGCACCCATGACCATGACGTAGGCGCTGAGCCACAGCCACATCAGCAGCGCCACCACGGCACCGACCGAGCCGTAGCTCTCGTCGTAGTTGGCAAAGTTGCGCACGTAGATCGAGAACGCCATCGAGGCCACCAGCCACAGGACGACGGCGACGATCGAGCCGGTCGAGACCCAAGCCCACTTGGCGTCGCTGCGCGATGGGGTGTAGCGGTAAAGCACCGCGAGCATGAACATGAAGATCAATGCGATCGCCGGCCAGCGCAAGATGGTCATCAGTTCGTCGGTGCGCGCCGGCACCGGCAGCAACTCCAGCGCCGCCGGCACCACCAGCACGGTCAAAAGCGACAGCAGCGCCAGCACGACAAGGAACCCGGTCAGCGCCAGGGCCGTCAGGTTGAGTGCCAGGAAGCCGCGCTTCTCCTCTTCCTCATAGGCGATGTTCATCGCCGCGATGAAGGCCTTCACGCCCTTGGTCGAACCCCAGATCGCCAGCGCCAGGCTGAACAGCGCCGACAGGCCGAGCGACTGTCGCTCTTCCTGCGCCAAGCGGTCCATCAGGCCGTCGATGATCGACATCGCTCCGGCCGGCATCACCCCCGCCATCGTCTGCAGGTGGGCCTGCATGTCGGCGGGATCGGCGAAGATGCCGTACAGCGAGGCCAACGCGGTGAGTCCGGGAAAGATCGCCAGCATGGTGTAGAACGCCATGCCGGCCGCGACCAGGCTGACATAGTCCTTGGAGATCGCGCGGAACGTGCGCGCCAGGATGTCGCGCCAGCCACTCGCCGGGATCGCTGCCGGCGTCTGGCTCGACCGACCGCGTCCCAATGCGGCGGAATCGGCCGGTTCGCTAGCCCCTGTCGTCATCTTCGACCTCCCGGTGCACCGACGAAATGCACCTTCGTCGCGTTGGTCTGGAACTGCACGAAGTCCGGGATCGTTCCTTTCCGCGAGGCACGGCGGCAGATGCCGGCCAAAGGTAGCGGACACAGGAGGTCAGGATATGGCGAAGCAAAACGGAGCCGCCGGCGACGAAATTGCCGACGCGGCTGGCGAGATGAAGCAGCGTGCCGCCGAGGGCGCCGATGCATTGAAGCGCGCGGCACAGGCGAAGGCCGAGGAAACGACCCAGGAGATCGGCGAGCGCGTCGACCGCGTCGCCGATGCAGTGCAGTCCGCCGGCAGTTCGCTGCGCGGCCAGGAGGATTGGCTCGCCGACGCGGCTGACAGCCTCGGCCGCTCGATCCATGACATGTCGAACTCGGCGCGGCAGAAGGGCTTCAGCGGCTTGAAGTCCGACGTCGAACGGTTCGCGCATGAACAGCCGCTGCTGTTCATGGGTGCGGCGGTGATGGTCGGCCTCGCCGTCGGCCGGCTGATGCGCAGCGCGCCGCCCGGCGCCAGCGCGCGTGACGACCTTCCTGGCCGGGACAGCCAAGAGGACGCGCCCTACGCCGGACGCGCCAACGGGGCGGAGCCGGGTACCGCCACCAAAGGGCCCGACGTAGAGGTCGGCGCGCCCCACTATGCCGGCATCGACGAGCGCAGCGGGACAGTCTGATGGGTGACCGGTCGCTGCCCGAGCTGATGCGGGATCTGATCGAGCAAGTCGGCAACCTGGTCCGCGACGAAGTCCGGCTGGCGCGGGCGGAAACGTCGGAAAAGCTCAATATCGTGAAGGCGGCGGCCGGCCTGCTCGCCGGTGCGCTGGCCTTCGCGATCGGCGGTATCGTGATCGTGCTGTTCGCCGCCGCCGCGGCGCTGGGCCAGTACATGGACGCCTGGCTCGCCTCGCTCATCGTCGGCGTGGCCGCGCTGGCCGTGGCCGCCATCCTGGTGTCGGTTGCGAAGTCGCAGATGACGGCCCGCGAGCTGGCGCCCAGCCGCACCGCGCAATCGGTCCGCACCGATGCCCAGTTCCTGAAGGAGAAGGTGCAGTGAGCGACGAAACGCCTGAACAAATCGAAAGCCGACTAGCCCACGACCGGGCCGCGCTCGGCGAAACCATAGATGAACTTCAAGAGCGCCTGTCGCCAGGCGAGCTCATGGATAAAGCCATCGGCTACCTGAAGTCCGATGACGTGAAAGATGGAGCAAAAGACATGGCTAACAAACTGGTTCAGATCGCCAAGGACAACCCCCTGCCACTCGCCGTCACCGGCGTCGGCCTGGCCTGGCTGATCGCCTCGGCGCGGTCGTCGTCGTCGTCGTCCGCCCCGGCACCGGCGTCGCGCCCCAGCGCCGCCGACTACTATCCCTGGGCCGAGGACTACGCGGCCGGCCACGAAGAGTGGGTGACGGAACTTTATGCCGAGGACGAAGCGGCGCTGCGCCGGGCGCAGATCGCCGCTGGCAAGGTGAAGCGCGAGCCGCAGGATGACGACGGCAGCTTCGACGCGCGTGTCACCGAAGCCAAGGCCAGTGCGTTGTCGCTGCAGCGCGAGGCTGGAGAGGCCGCCGACAAGTTCAAGGCGCGGGTCGACGACCACGTGCGTCAGACGGAGGCCAACATCGCCGACCTGCGCGAGCGCGCGAAGTCACGCGCGCGTGCGCTGCGTGACGAGGCCCGCTCGATGGGCCAGCAGGCGCGCGCCAAGGCCGACGAACTCGGCGGCCGCGCCCGCGATACCTACCACCGCGGCCGCGAGGCGATCGACGAGCAGACCCGCCTGATGCGCGATCGCGCCGAGCGTGCGCAGGAGCGCACCAGCGAGCTGTACCACGCCGAGCCGCTGGTTGCCGGCGCGATCGGTGTCGTCGCCGGCGCGTTGCTGGGCGCGCTGATTCCGACGTCGCGAGTGGAAGATCGCTATATCAGCGAGCATGCCCAGCGGCTGCGCAAGGGCGCGGTAAACATGGCGACCGATGCCGCCAAGCGGGTCGAGGGCGCTGCCGCCGAAGCGGCCCGCGCTGCCGCCGACGCGGCGGAGGAGAAAGCCCGCCAACAGGCGTAGGAAAGCGTCTCCTAGAGAGGGGAACCAAGAGGATCGGCCACCGCTTTCGGCCGTTGCAACCGTCCTCTTACCAGAAGACCGGTGGGGCGAGGTCCAGCAGGACCCGCCCCACTGCTTCGTAGTGGGCATCGCGCGACTGGATCTGCTGCGAGAGCGTGTGGATGTCGCGGAACCGGCGCTGGAAGACGCTGGCCGGGTAGATCGCGTCGATGCCGGCCTGCTTGTAAGCGAAGTCGGCGATCTCGATGGCGCTATGGATGGCATGCGTGCAGGCCAGGCGCACCGCGGCGCGGTCCGGCACCTCGACCGCGTCGACCGGGCCGCAGCGCGTGCGCACGTCCTGCAGGGTGGCGACGACGAAGGCCTCGGCCGAACCGAGCCGGGCCTCGCTACGGGCGATCTGGTGCTGCAGCGACGGGCTCTCGGCCAGCCGCGACAAGCCGCGCGGCGTCTTGGTCTTGGCCAGCTCGATCAGCGCCGCCAGCATGCCGCGCGCCATGCCGGTGGCGCACGCCGCCACGCCGACGGCATAGAGCCCGGACCAGGTGAAGGCGTAGAGCGGCGCCGGCTCCTTGCGCAGGCTCAGGTCCTCGCGGGTGGAACTGAACGTCTCCGGCACGAAGACGTCGTGCAGATCGTAGGAATCCGAGCCGGTGCCGCGCAGGCCGATGGTGTCCCAGGTATCGAGGATCTCCGCCTGCTCGACCGGGAACAGCAGCGTGAGCATGTAGGGCCGGCCGTCGGGATGCTTGCGCAGCTCGCCGTCCTCGTTCTCCACCAGGTCGTGCACGCCCATCCAGGTCGCCTGGCGGCAGCCGCTGGCATAGTGCCAGCGCCCGGTGGCGCGGTAGCCGCCCGGCACCTGCTTCAGCCGGGTGCCGTTCGGCGGCCCCCAGGCGACCAGGCTGGTCGGCTCGGCGTAGATCGCCCGCGCCGCTTCCGGCTCCAGGTAGGCGGCGAGCTGCGCGGAGGAGTTACCGACGAACAGGTTCCAGGCGACCGAACCGTCGTGGCGCGCGACTTCCGCGACGGCGTCGAAATAGACCCAGGGATCGACCGCCTCGCCACCGTAACTTTTAGGCAGCAGCAGGCGGAACAGGTTGGCGTCATGCAACTGGCCCAGCAGCGGTTGCGGGATGCGACGGGTGCGCTCGATCTCGTCCGACGCGGCCTGCAGGGCGGGCGCCAGGGCCCTGGCGCGTTGCAGCGGTGTGGCCAGCGGCGACGCGGTCATTGCGCGGCCCCCACGGCGTATTGCGGTCCGACCAGGGTGTAGAGCTCCTGCGGTGCCGCCACGCCGCGCAGCACGTAGCGGCCGATCGACACGATGCGGGCGCGATCGCGCTTCGCCGCGGCGGCCAGCGGGCCGGAGATCAGCAGGTCGTGCTCCAGCGGCCGGCACAGGTCGAGGACACGCGAGGCCATGTTCACCGCCGGGCCGATGACGGTGAAGTCGAGCCGGTGGCGGGCGCCGATATTGCCGTACATCACCTCGCCCAGGTGCAGCGCCATGGCCGACCCGGCGCGTGGCAGGTCGGCGGCGGCACGTCGCCGGTTGACCTCGGCCAGGGTGCCGCGCAGCTCGTCGGCGGCGGTCAGCGCATCGCAGCAGGCATCGTCATTGTCGTCGAAGCGGAAGATCGCCAGCAGCCCGTCGCCCATGAACTTCAGCACGTCGCCGCCATGCGACTCGACCGTGGTGACGACGACATCGAAATAGTCGTTCAGCATGTCGATCAGCAACGGCGCCGGCGTGGTCTCGGCCAGCTTGGTGAAGCCATGCAGGTCGAAGCACCAGATCACCGCGCGGATGGCGTCGAGCGAGCCGCGGCGCAGGTCGCCGGACAACACCCGCCGGCCGGCGTCGCGGCCAAGATAGGCCTCCAGCAGGTCATGCGCCAGCCGGTCGGCGGACGCCGACTTCAGCGCCAGGCCGAGCGCCGGCAGCAGTTCGTCGATCAAGGCGATCTGGTCGTCGGAAAAGCCATCGGCGGCGTCGGTGGTCCACGACGCGATCAGGCCGGCGGGTGGGTTGTTCGGGTCGACCGGCATCGTCACGTCGTCGCGGTCGAACGACACGGTGACGGCGTAATAGTCCGTGCCGCCGGCGGCAGCGAGCTCGGCCAGCAATGGGAATTCGCCGCTCGCGCGGGGCTGGCGCAAGTCGCGACGCAACACCGGCTGGCCTTCGCGCATCATGAAATAGAACGGACTGGAGCGCCATTGCTCGCGCGGCGTCGGCGTGTGGTCGTAGCCCTCGCGCGGCGTTTTCGTGCCGTCGCGGTGCCAGTTGAAGCCGATGCCGCCCAGAACGGGATGGCGTGCGCTCTGCGCCACGTGGCTGCGCAGCAGCGGCACGCCGGCGGCGACCAGCCGTTCGCAGAACCCCTGCAACAGGTCGGCGGCGTCGGCACCGCGCAGGCCCTCGCGCGTGATCCATTCGGTCAGCGCGGCACTGTCGCGAGTTGCCATCCGGCGTCCGGGCTCAGGCCGCTTGCAGCAGGGCGGAGCGGATCTCGCCGAGCTCGCGGTCGAGCTTCTTCCAGGTGCGGCCGCCATTCTTGGACTGGAAGATCTGGCCGAGGTTGGAGAGCACGAAGATCTGCTTGCCGTCAGGATCGGCGGTGATGCACCACGGCGTGGAATTCACCGGCGTCGGCAGGCCGGCGTCGCTCCAGCTCTCGCCGCCGTCGTCGGATTTCAGCAAGCGCCCGTCATTGCCGGGCGGGCCGTTGCCATTGGTCAGCAGCAGGCGCTTGCCACCGTTGATCGGCAAGGTGGTGCGCGTGTACTGCCACTTCGACGGCAGCTTGCGCCATTCCCAGCTCTCGCCGTCATCGTCGGAAATGTGCAGGCCGGCGTTCAGCGTCGCCAGCACGCGCCGGCGGCCGTCGTGCTCGATCACCGTCAGGCCGTGGATATCCTCAGTGCGCAGGCCGTTGACGTGCTTGGTCCAGGTGCGGCCGCCATTGGTGGAGCGGTAGATGCCGTCGATCTCGACCCCGGCCCACATCCAGTTCGGGTCGATCGGATCGAACACCACGGTGGTGACGCGCGGCTTGCCGATGAAGATGCAGTGATCGGCGAACTTGCAGCGCAGCCGTTTCCAGCTCTTGCCGGCGTCGCGGCTGAGGTAAAGCCCCGCCGGGTGGGTGCCGGCGAGGAGCAGCTTGGGATCGTGCGGCGCCACCGCCAGCGCCCAGATGTCGAGCGTGTCCATCGGCGAGGGCATGTGCGTCCACCTGCGCCTCTTGCCGGCCGCGTCGAGCCGGTAAAGGCCGCGGTCGGTGCCGGCATAGACGCGTCCCGGCGCCTTCGGGTGGCTGGCCAGCGCCCAGACCCGGCTTTCCAGGTACAGGCCGCTCTCGCTGTAGGGCCGGTCCCAGTGCGCGCCGGCATCGTCTGAAAACCAGACCGACATGCCCGCGGTACCGACATAGAGCTTCGTCATGGTGGTCTCCCGCCGGTGCCGGCGCGGTGGCTTAGGGGAACTGCAATGGCGCGCCGACGTTCTTTCCCGATACTGTGGCGATCAGCCGGAGTGGCGGTCAAGCCACGCCGCAAGGGGAGAAGACACCATGGACAAGGGCTACGCGCATCCAGAGTACATTGTCGATACCGATTGGCTTGCGGCGCATCTGGAGGACGAGCACGTCCGGGTGTTCGACTGCACCACGATCCTGAAGCCGGTCGACCAGGGCGCCTACGAGGTGATCAGCGGCCAGGCCGGCTACGACGCCGGGCACATTCCCGGTGCCGGCTATCTCGACCTCGGCGGCGAGCTGTCGGACAAGTCCACCAACCTGCGCTTCATGATGCCGATGCCGGAGCAGTTCGACGGCGTGGTCGGTGCCAAGGGCATCGGCAATGCCAGCCGCGTGATCCTGTATTCCAAGACCAGCCCGATGTGGGCGACGCGTCTGTGGTGGATGTTCCGCGCCTTCGGTCACGAGGACGTGGCGGTGCTCGACGGCGGCTTCGCCAAGTGGGAAGCCGAGGGCCGGCCGGTGTCGACGGCGCCGTCCACCTATCCGGCTCAGGTCTTCACCGCACAGCCGCGCTACGACATGTTCACCGACAAGGACGGCGTGTTGTCGGCGATCGACGATTCCGACACCTGCCTGATCAACAACCTGTCGGAGTCCGCGCACGACGGCACCGCCAAGGTGAATTACGGCCGCCCGGGCCGGATCAAGTCGTCGGTCAACGTGCCCTACGCGAGCCTCACCGACGAGCAGGGCTGCCTGCTGCCGGCCGATGCGCTGCGGGAGCGGTTTCGCGGCGTCGGCGCGCTCGATACCGATCACGTCGTGACCTATTGCGGTGGCGGCATCGCGGCGACGCTGGGCGCCTACGCGCTGACCATGATCGGCAAGGAGGACGTGGCGGTCTACGACGGCTCGCTCGGCGAATGGGCGAACCAGCCCGAACTGCCGATGGAACGCGGCCAGCGCCGCTTCGCGTAGCAGGTCGGAAAAGCCCGGACGCGTGGGCGGTTGTCGTATTTCTGACGGGATTCAGCCGAGGTCCTGGCCCACCATGAAGCGATGACCGTCCGGGGTGCGCACCGCCATCTCGCGCATGCCCCAGGGCTGGTCCTGGGGCCCGAAGATGATGTCGGCGCCGTTGGCCGCGATGTCGGCGTGGTAGGCGTTCACGTCGTCGACGTGGAGGTAGGCGAAATACTGGTGGTCGCCAAGCTCGGGCACCGGGATCGCGTCCGGACACTCGCCCAGCATGATCGTGCAGCCGTCGCGGCGCACGAAGCGCCAGCCGTCGGGCCGCATCCAGTCGGCGAAGCCCATCACCTCGATCCACCAGGTGGCGGTGGCATCGACGTCGGCGACGGCCTGCACGAAGCTGGTCGCGACAATGTTCATCGCAAGCGCCCTCAGTAGTGCCCGAACAGGCGCCAGATGCCCTGCCCGGTCATCAGCGTGTGGTGGCCGGCGTTGACCCGGGCGCGCATGTAGGCCAGGTCGCGCGTGATGCGCAGGGTCTCCGCCCGGCCCTCGATCCAGTCGCCCGGCTTGCCCGGCGCCAGGTACTCCACGTTGAGCTTGATGGTGGCGCTGATGCGTTTGGTTTCGGCGGCGACCATGCGGCCGATGATCTGGTCGGCGAAGGTGAACAGCATGCCGCCATGGGCCACGCCGTTCGGATTCAGATGCTTGTCGTCGACGCGAAAGCCGTAGGCGAAATCGCCGTCGTCGAGCTTCTTGTAGTAGATCGGGCCGGTCAGGTCGGCAAAGGCGCCGGCCTGGCGGAATGGCTTGAAGCCCTCGGGCGGATCACTGGACATGGCGCCTGATAGCCGGGCCGAGGCCGATAAATCAAGCGCTTACGCGGCAACTTGCCGCAAGTCTTGCGAGTGGCTTGCGACTGTCGCGAAGCCTGTGCTACCTAGCGGCGCGCGCCTACCTGAGAGGGAATGGCGCGCGAAACAGCTTTCGTAGTGATATCAACTACATAATCCCTAAATCCAGACTGGCGGACGGGGGCGCAGAAGCTTAGTGGCTGGCGAAACGACGGTGGTGTCCGGGATCGCGGGACGGTATGCGACCGCGCTGTTCGAATTGGCGCGCGACCAGGGCCGTCTGGAAGCCGTGGCCAGCGACATGGCCGACCTGGCGCAGGCGATTACCGAAAGCGCGGACCTGAACCGGCTGGTGCGCTCGCCGGTGTTCGGGCGCGACGAGCAGACCAAGGCGATGGCCGCCGTGCTGGAAAGCGCCGGCGCCGACGCGTTGACGGTGAAGTTCGTCGGCCTGGTGGCGCAGAACCGGCGGCTGTTCGCGCTGGCCGACATGGCGCGCGACTTCCGCCGCCTGCTGGCCGCGCACCGCGGCGAGGTCGCCGCCAGCGTGACCTCGGCCTACGAACTCTCTGACGCCGAGCTTTCGGCGATCAAATCGGAACTGTCGGCGGCGATGAAGACCGACGTCGACGTGGAACGCGTGGTCGACCCCGCCATCCTTGGTGGACTGGTGGTCAAGGTCGGCTCGCGCATGGTTGATTCGTCCCTGCGCACCAAGCTGCAGGGACTGAGGCTTGCGATGAAAGGGGCTGAGTGATGGATCTCCGCGCCGCGGAAATCTCCGCCATCCTGAAGGAGCAGATCGCGAACTTCGGCACCGAGGCCGAAGTTTCCGAGGTCGGTCAGGTATTGTCGGTCGGCGACGGCATCGCCCGCGTCTACGGGCTGGACAATGTCCAGGCCGGCGAGATGGTCGAGTTCCCGGGCGGCATCAAGGGCATGGCGCTGAATCTCGAAACCGACAATGTCGGCATCGTGATCTTCGGCGACGACCGCGACATCAAGGAAGGCGACACGGTCAAGCGGACCGGCGACATCGTCGACGTGCCGGTGGGCAAGGGCCTGCTGGGCCGCGTGGTCGACGCGCTGGGCAACCCGATCGACGGCAAGGGCCCGATCGAGGCCGCCGAGCGCCGCCTGGTCGAGGTCAAGGCGCCCGGCATCATCCCGCGCAAGTCGGTGAACGAGCCGATGCAGACCGGCCTGAAGGCGCTGGACGCCCTGGTCCCGGTCGGCCGCGGCCAGCGCGAGCTGATCATCGGCGACCGGCAGACCGGCAAGACCGCCGTGGCGATCGATACCTTCATCAACCAGAAGGGCATCAACGCCGGCGACGACGAGAGCAAGAAGCTGTACTGCGTCTACGTCGCGGTCGGGCAGAAGCGCTCCACGGTGGCGCAGATCGTCAAGACGCTGGAGGACTTCGGCGCGATGGAATATTCCATCGTGGTCGCCGCCACCGCGTCGGAACCGGCCCCGCTGCAGTTTCTGGCGCCCTATGCCGGTTGCGCCATGGGCGAGTATTTCCGCGACAACGGCATGCACGCGGTGATCGTCTATGACGACCTGTCGAAGCAGGCCGTGGCTTATCGCCAGATGTCGCTGCTGCTGCGCCGCCCGCCGGGCCGCGAGGCCTATCCGGGAGACGTGTTCTACCTGCACTCGCGCCTGCTGGAGCGGGCCGCGAAGATGAACGACGAGTTGGGCAACGGTTCGCTGACCGCGCTGCCGATCATCGAGACCCAGGCCGGCGACGTCTCCGCCTATATCCCGACCAACGTGATCTCGATCACTGACGGCCAGATCTTCCTGGAGAGCGACCTGTTCTACCGCGGCATCCGGCCGGCGATTAACGTCGGCCTGTCGGTCAGCCGCGTCGGCTCGGCGGCGCAGACCAAGGCGATGAAGCAGGTCGCCGGCACGATCAAGCTGGAACTGGCGCAGTATCGCGAGATGGAAGCCTTCGCCCAGTTCGGCTCCGACCTGGACGCGGCGACGCAGCGCCTGCTGAACCGCGGCGCGCGCCTGACCGACCTGCTGAAGCAGGGCCAGTTCTCGCCGATGCCGGTGGAAGAGCAGGTGGTGTCGATCTTCTCCGGCGTGCGCGGCTACCTGGACACCATCCCGGTCGCCGACATCGGCCGCTTCGAAGCCGAATTCCTGGCCGAGATGCGCGACAAGCATGCCGACCTGCTGCAGTCGATCCGCGACAGCGGCGCCATCAGCGACGAGGTCGAAAAGGCGCTGAACGCGACGCTGGAAGACTTCGTCAAGAAGTTCGCCGCGTAGGTCAGCCGTCAGATGCCTTCGCTCAAGGACCTCCGCAACCGGATCGCCAGCGTCAAGTCGACGCAGAAGATCACCCGCGCGATGCAGATGGTCGCCGCCGCCAAGCTGCGCCGGGCGCAGGACTCGGCGGAGCGCTCGCGCCCCTATGCCGAGCGCATGAACCGGATGATGGCGTCGGTCGCCGGCAACCTGCCGAGCCTGGAAGGCGCGCCGCCGCTGATGGTCGGCTCCGGCAACGACGAAACCCACCTGCTGGTGGTGTTCACCGCCGAACGCGGCCTGTGCGGCTCGTTCAACACGGCGGTGATCCGCGCCACGCGGCGCGAGGTGGCGGCGCTGCGCCAGGCCGGCAAGACGGTCAAGCTGCTGCTGGTCGGCCGCAAGGGCTATGACGCGCTGCGTCGCGACCTCGCGCCGCTGATCACCGACTACATCACCTTGCGCTCGGCCCGGAATATCGGCTTTGCCGAGGCGACGCAGGTCTCCGCCAAGGTCACCGAGCTGTTCGAGGCCGGCGAGTTCGACGTCTGCTCGATGGTCTACAACGCCTTCAAGTCGGTGATGGTGCAGGAAGTGACGCGCCAGCAGCTGATTCCGCTCAGCCTGCCGGAAGCGGCCGCCGACGAGGATGCCGGCGCACCCGAGCTGGGCGGCGCGATCTACGAGTTCGAGCCGGAAGAGACCGAGCTGCTGGCCGAGCTGGTGCCGCGCAACCTGTCGATCCAGCTGTTCCGGGCCCTGCTGGAAGGCGCGGCGGCGGAGCAGGCGGCGCGGATGACGGCGATGGACAACGCCACCCGCAACGCGGGCGACATGATCGATGCCCTGACGCTGAACTACAACCGCACGCGTCAGGCCAACATCACCAAGGAACTGATCGAGATCGTTTCCGGCGCCGAAGCGCTCTAGCGCGCGGCGGCCGGGACGGAACTGGGAGTCTGAAAGCATGGCCAGCAATATCGTCGGGCGCATCAGCCAGGTGATCGGCGCCGTTGTCGACGTGCAGTTCGAGGACGAGCTGCCGGCGATCCTGACCGCGCTGCACGCGCAGAACCAGGGCAAGACCCTGGTGCTGGAAGTGGCGCAGCATCTGGGCGAGAGGACGGTGCGTACCATTGCGATGGACAGCACCGAGGGGCTGGTGCGCGGCCAGGAGGTGAAGGACACCGGGCTGCCGATCGCGGTGCCGGTCGGCGCCGCGACGCTGGGCCGGATCATCAACGTCACCGGCGATCCGATCGACGAGCGCGGCCCGGTCAATGCCGACGAGTCGCGGCCGATCCACGCCCCGGCCCCGGCCTTCGTGGAGCAGTCGACGGAGACCGAGGTGCTGGTCACCGGCATCAAGGTCGTCGACCTTCTGGCGCCGTACGCCAAGGGCGGCAAGGTCGGCCTGTTCGGCGGCGCCGGTGTCGGCAAGACGGTGCTGATCCAGGAGCTGATCAACAACGTCGCCAAGGCGCATGGCGGTTACTCGGTGTTCGCCGGCGTCGGCGAGCGCACCCGCGAGGGCAACGACCTCTATCACGAGATGATGGAGTCGGGCGTCATCGACCTGGAGAAGGGCGAGTCCAAGGTGTCGCTGGTGTTCGGCCAGATGAACGAGCCGCCGGGCGCGCGCGCCCGCGTTGGCCTGACCGGCCTGACCCTGGCGGAATATTTCCGCGACGAGGGCCGCGACGTGCTGTTCTTCGTCGACAACATCTTCCGCTTCACCCAGGCCGGCTCGGAAGTGTCGGCGCTGCTCGGCCGCATCCCCTCCGCGGTGGGCTACCAGCCGACGCTTGCCACCGACATGGGCACCCTGCAGGAGCGGATCACCACCACCACCAAGGGCTCGATCACCTCGGTGCAGGCGATCTACGTGCCGGCCGACGATCTGACCGACCCGGCGCCGGCGACCTCGTTCGCCCACCTGGACGCGACCACGGTGCTGAACCGGCAGATCGCCGAGCTCGGCATCTACCCGGCAGTGGACCCGCTGGACTCGACCAGCCGCATTCTCGATCCGCGCACGCTGGGCGAGGATCACTACAACACCGCCCGCGAAGTACAGCGCACGCTGCAGCGCTACAAGGCGCTGCAGGACATCATCGCCATCCTGGGCATGGACGAGCTGTCGGAAGAGGACCGCATGCTGGTGGCCCGGGCGCGCAAGATCCAGCGCTTCCTGTCGCAGCCGTTCTTCGTCGCCGAGGTGTTCACCGGCTCGCCGGGCAAGTTCGTGCAGCTCGAGGACACGGTCCGGGGCTTCAAGGAGATCGTCGAGGGCAAGCACGACGATCTGCCGGAACAGGCCTTCTACATGGTCGGCACCATCGAGGAAGCGATCGAGAAGGCCAAGAAGATGGCCGCCGAAGCGGCCTAGGGCAGCAGGCGTAAGGACACATCATGCCCCTGCACTTCGAGCTGGTATCGCCGGAACAACTGCTGCTGTCGGGGGAGGCCGAGATGGTCTCCCTGCCCGGCAGCGAGGGCGACATGGGCATCCTGCCCGGCCACGCGCCGCTGATCACCAGCCTGCGTCCGGGCGTGATCGAGGTCGAGGGCATGGCCGACGCGGCCGGCGGCATCTTCATCGCCGGCGGCTTCGCGGAGGTGGCCGGCGACCGCCTGACCGTGCTGGCCGAAGAGGCGATGCCGGTGGCCGACCTCAACCGGGCCGACCTGGAGCAGCGCATCAAGGACGCCCAGGAAGACGTCGAGGATGCCAAGGACGACGACACCCGCCGGCGCGCGCAGCAGCGCATCGACAACTTGCGCAACATGCTCTCCGCGGTGGGCTGACCTGCGCGGCCACACTTGGCCGGACCTCTTGCAGGGGTCATAATTCGTTCACAAATCGACTCGCGAAGCGAGTCACTGGAATGAGGGCCGGCCCGCGGCGGCGATGGCCATGGCGTGGCATCTGGACGATATCGACTGGTCGCGGTTCGAACCGGACAAGGTCGACCCCGACATCGTAAAGGTGGTGAAGGCCGCTTCCCTGGTGGAGAGCGCGGCCGACGACTATGTCGCCTACCTGTGCGGTATTTTCGTCGACGACCCCGATTTCCAGGCCGACGCCAGGGTCTGGGGCGAGGAAGAGAACCAGCACGGCCGGGCGCTGGCCGCCTGGGCCGAACGCGCCGACCCTGACTTTGATTTCGCCCGCGCCTTCGCCGCCTTCCAGGCCGGCTTCCGCGTGCCGCTGGGCGCCGACGCCTCGGTGCGCGGCTCGCGCTCGGGCGAGCTGGTGGCGCGCTGCGTGGTCGAGTGCGGCACCTCCTCGCTGTACAGCGCGCTACGCGACGCCGCCGACGAGCCGGTGCTGAAGACGATCTGCCACAACATCGCCGGCGACGAGTTCCGCCACTACCGGCTGTTCGAGAAGGCGTTGAAGCGCTACTTGAAGCCGGAGCCGCTGCCGCTGTGGCGGCGCGCATGGATCGCCGTCGGGCGAGTCAGCGAGGCCAGCGACGACGAGCTGGCGATGGCGTGGTATTGTGGCAACGGCCTCACCGTCCCCTACGACCGCAAGGCCTGTGCCCGGGCCTACGAGTATCACGCCGGCCGGCTCTATCGCGGCGGGCATCTGGCACGCATGGTGGCGATGATCGCCAAGGCCGTCGGCGTGGCGCCGCAGGGCCGGCTCAGCCGCGGCGCGCAGCAGCTCGCCTGGGGCTTCATGCGCCGGCGCATTGCCTGGCTCGGCCGCCGTCACGCGGCCGCGTGAGATGACGGTCGACGTCGCCGGCTTCGACCTGCGCCACCTGACACCCGAGTTTCTCGATGATCCGTTCCCGACCTACAAAGCGCTGCGCGAGCGGTCGCCGGTGCACCGGTGCCCGGACGGGTCCTACTTCCTGACCCGGTATGCGGATGTATCGGCGGTGTACCGCGATCGGCGCATGAGTTCCGACAAGAAGGTCGAGTTCGCCCCGAAATACGGCGACAGCCCGCTCTACAAGCACCACACCACCTCGCTGGTGTTCAACGATCCGCCGCTGCACACCCGCGTGCGCCGGCTGCTGGCCGCCGCCTTCACGCCGCGCGCGCTGGCCGCTTTGCAGCCACGCGTCGAACGGGTCGTGGCGGAGCTGCTGGACGCGGCGGCGCCGAACGGCACCATGGACCTGATCGGCGCATTCGCCTTCGCCCTGCCGGTGGAGGTGATCGGCGACATGCTGGGCGTGCCGAAGGCGGATCGGCCGCCGCTGCGCGGCTATTCGCTGGCCATCCTGGGCGCGCTGGAGCCGGCACCGACGCAAGAACAGCTCGACCGGGGCAACGCCGCGGTGAGCGAATTCTCGGCTTATCTCGACGACCTGATCGCGGAGCGCACGGCGCGGCCCAGCGACGACGACGCCGACATCCTGAGCCGGCTGATCGAGGGCGAGGTCGACGGCGAGCGGCTGACGCATGACGAACTGGTGCAGAACTGCATCTTCCTGCTCAACGCCGGGCACGAGACCACCACCAACCTGATCGGCAATGGCATCGCCGCGCTGCTGCGCTTTCCCGACGAGATGGCCCGGCTGCGCGCCGATCCGTCCCTGATGCGCCCGGCGGTCGAGGAATTCCTGCGCTACGAGAGTTCCAACCAGATTGGCAACCGCCGCGTCGCCGAAGACGCCGAGGTTGGCGGCGTCAAGATGCCGGCCGGCACGCTGATCACGATGTGCATCGGCGCCGCGAACCGCGACCCGGCCGAGTTCGCCGAGCCCGACCGGCTCGACATCGGCCGCGAGCCGAACCGGCATCTGGCCTTCGCCGGCGGCCCGCATATCTGTCTCGGCAACTCGCTGGCGCGGATGGAGGCCAGCGTCGCGATTCGCCGGCTGCTGGAACGTTTCCCTCGCCTGGAAGCGACCGGCGACCACGAGCGCGGCGGCCGCGCCCGCTTTCGCGGCTACAAGTCGTTCGGCATCGCCTGGTAGCGCGTCAGTCCTCGACGATCTCGAAGCGGAAGTCGCAGTGGCTGGCGCCGCCCATGATGGTCTGGGTGCGGGTCAGCTTGATGCGCGAGTCGTAGCCGCGGCACAGCTCGCCGTCGCGGTCGCAGGACAGCATCCCGCCCATGCCGCGCAGGCCCATCTTCTCGTAAGTCTCCGCGTAGCGGCAGCGCTGGACGTTGAACGACAGCTTGGTCGGGGTCGATTCCAGCAACTCGATCTGCAGCGCGTCGTCGGCCTGCCACAACTCCATCCAGTCGGCGAACTTGGCCAGGTCGGTCGCGCCACCGTCCTTTTCGGCCAGCGCCGCGCCGGCCGCATGGGCATCGGCATGAATCGCCTTGCTCAGCAGCGCCTGCGCCTGCCGGTCGCCCAGGTCGGCCGCAAGTGTCTGATAAATCTTGGCGATCACGTTCGCCTCGATACGGCGCTGTTCCAGAATGCTGGTCATCGACGGTCCTCCTGCAAATGCCGATGCTAGCAGACCGTGGCCAATCCTGGGATTCCCGTCTTGGATCAGACGCGCCTCGCCCAGATGGGTTATGCGCCGATTCTGCTCCAGTTTGGGACAGAATCGCCCGACCCGGATGGCACTGGACTTGCGAACAACAGCATTGGGGGATGCACCACCAGCATCGGAACGGGCAGCATGCAACACATAGCGTTCGGCCGCCGGGCCAAGCCATCACAGACGGCACGCGAATACGTGAAGCGCGAGCGGCGCGCCACCAGCGCCGACCGCCGCGACGGCGAACGTCGCACCATGGAAGTCCCGGTTGTCCTCGATCGCCGCGTAACCGGCGACCGGCGCCGGGTACAGCGCCGCGTGGTGCGCAAGGCCGGGGCCACGGTGCATCCGGTGGCTGCCGCCAACGACCAGGACATCGCGGTCTACCGCACCGACTACAATTTCGGCACCCCGCCGCACCTGAAGAAGAAGAAGGACGAGTTGCTCGACGCGATCCTCGATGTCATCGACCTGGCCGAGTTCGGCCGGCTGCCGAAGGACGAGGTGCGCACCGAGGTGATCAACGTCATCGTCGAGGTGCTGCGCTCGAAGAACGTGCTGGTCAGCGGCAACGAACAGCGCCAGCTGGTCGACATGCTGGTCAACGAGGTGGTTGGCTTCGGGCCGCTGGAGCCGCTGCTCGCCGACCCGTCGATCTCCGACATCCTGGTCAATGGGCCGGACAAGGTATGGGTCGAGATCGGCGGTCAACTGAACCTCACCGACGTGAAGTTCGACAGCAACAAGCACCTGATGAACGTGATCCAGCGCATCGTCACCCGGGTGAACCGGCATATCGACGAAAGTTCGCCGCTGGTCGACGCACGCCTACCGGACGGCAGCCGGATCAACGTGATCATCCCGCCGCTGGCGGTGCAGGGCCCCTCGGTGTCGATCCGCAAGTTCGTCGAGCGCGAGACCACGCTGGAGCAGCTCGCGGCCAAGGGCACGATGTCGCCGGACATGGCGGTGCTGTTGAAGACGATCGCGCGCTGTCGCCTCAACGTGCTGATCTCCGGCGGCACCGGCACCGGCAAGACCACGATGCTGAACGCGATGAGCCATCACATCAGCCCGCGCGAGCGCATCGTCACCATCGAGGACACGGCCGAGCTGCAACTGCACCAGCCCAATCTGGTGTCGCTGGAAAGCCGGCCGGCCAATACCGAGCAGCGCGGCCTGATCACCATCGGCGACCTGCTGGTCAACGCGCTGCGCATGCGCCCCGACCGCATCCTGGTCGGCGAGGTGCGCGGCGCCGAGGCGGCGGAGATGCTGCAGGCGATGAACACCGGCCACGACGGCTCGATCGGCACCATCCACGCCAACACCGCGCGCGACGCGGTGATGCGCTTCGAGAACATGATCTGCATGAACCCGAAATACACGATGGGCCGGGTCACGCGGCAGCAGATCATGAGCGCACTCGACATCGTCGTGCACCTCAGCCGCATGCACGACGGCAAGCGCCGGGTGATGTCGATCGCCGAGGTCGTCGGGCTGGAGGACGATGTCGTGCTGATGCAGGACATCTACCGCTTCGAGGCCACCGAAGAGGACGAGGACGGCAACATCGGCGGCGAGTTTCGGCCGACCGGCGTGCGCCCGCACTTCTACGACCGCATCCGCCACTTCAAGCTGGACTCGGACGAGCAGCGCACCCTGGACTACATCCGCCGCGCCGCCTGACCGCGCGTCACCCGTCGCGCGGTGGCATCGCTACCAGTTCGAATCCTCCCAGGCTCCCCAGCCGGCACGCCAAAGCTGGCGTGCCGCCGCGGGGAAGCCGCTCGGCCATTGCAGCGCGTCGATGGCGGCGGCCTGAATGTACTGATCGCGATGCTTGAACTTCCCGTCGCTCATCGTGCGCGTGAACACGCCGATGGCGCCGATAACGTAGAGCACCGGCAAAGCGATCAGCAGCCAGCGCAGGAAGCTCTTCATGGCGTCACGCCGACAGCCGCTCGGCCGGAATCGCGTACAGCAGCTCGTCGCCGGCGGTGGCGGCCGGCGCCAGGCCGGCGACCTGCGGCATCACCTGCTCGGCGAAGAAGCGTGCCGCAACGATGCGGCCCTTCAGGAAGCCGGCATCGCCCTCGCCCGCCGCCAGCATCTGGTTGGCCCTGAGCGCGCCACGGGCCAGCAGCCAGCCGCCGACCACAAGCCCCATCATGCGCAGGTACGGCGTGCAGCCAGCCACCGCGGCGTTCGGCTCCTGGCTGAGCTGGTCCAGCAGCGTCGCGGTGGTTGTCTCCACGCAGTCGACAGCCGCCGTCAGGCTTGCCCGGGTGGCGGCAAACTCGGCGCCGGCGGCGGCCAGCGGCTCGTCCAGCGCGCGCATCTCGGCGAACAGGCCGGCGACCACCTGGCCGCCCTGCAGCGGCAGCTTGCGCATCACCAGATCCATCGCCTGGATGCCATTGGTGCCCTCGTAGATCGGGGCGATGCGGGCGTCGCGCAGATACTGTGCCGCGCCGGTCTCCTCGATGAAGCCCATGCCGCCGTGCACCTGCACGCCGATCGAAGCGATCTCGACGCCAGCGTCGGTGCACCAGCTCTTCGAGATCGGCGTCAGCAGCTCGACAAGGCCGGCGAAGCGGGCGCGCTCGTCGGCGTCCTCGGCGCGGCGCGCACGGTCGATGGCCTCGGCGTTGACCATGCAGATCGCGCGCATGGCGTCGACATGCGCCTTCATGGTCAACAGCATGCGGCGCACGTCGGCGTGCTCGACGATGGTCTCGCCATCGCCGGCCATCGGCTTGCCCTGCTTGCGTTCCAGCGCATAGGCCACCGCCTGCTGGTAGGCGCGTTCGGCAATCGCCACGCCCTGCACGCCGACCGCGAGTCGGGCGTTGTTCATCATCGTGAACATCGCCCGCATGCCCTTGTTCTCCTCGCCCAGCATGAAGCCGACGGCGCCGTCATTGTCGCCGTAGGACATCACCGCGGTCGGCGAGGCGTGGATACCCAGCTTGTGTTCCAGGGAGACGCAGCGCAGGTCGTTGCGCTGGCCCGGGTTGCCGTCGGTGTCGGGCAGGAATTTCGGCACGATGAACAGGCTGATGCCGCGGGTGCCGGACGGGCTGTCCGGCGTGCGCGCGAGCACCAGGTGCACGATATTGTCGGTGAAGTCGTGCTCGCCGTAGCTGATGAAGATCTTGGTGCCCTTGATCCGCCAGGTGCCGTCGCCGGCGGGCTCGGCCCTGGTGGTCAGCGCGCCGACGTCGGAACCGGCCTGCGGTTCGGTCAGGTTCATGGTCCCGGCCCACTCGCCGGAGATCATCCTGGGCAGATAGAGCTCTTTCTGCTCGTCGCTGCCGTGGGCGTAGATCGCCTCGACCGCGCCGACGTTGAGCAGCGGGCACAGCGCGAAGCCCATGTTGGCCGAGTTCCACAGCTCGCCGCAGACATTGGCGAAGGTGACCGGCAGTTCCATGCCGCCGTAGGCTTCCGGAAACGGCACCGCGTTCCAGCCGCCGTCGCGGTAGGCGGCGTAGGCGTCCTTGAAGCCGGTCGGCGTGCGCACGACGCCGTTCTCGACCGTGGCACCTTCCAGGTCGCCGGTGCGGTTCAGCGGCGCCAGCACCTCGGCCGCGAGCTTGGCGGCCTCCTCCAGCGCGGCGTCCAGCACCTCCATGTCGACACCGGGCAGGCCCGGCAAGTCGGCGATATGGCTCCAGGTGAAGCGGATGTCATTGAGCGGTGCGCGATAATCGGTCATGACGCGTCCTCGGTGCGGCTTTCGTGCCTTATCGGACCGTCATAAGGTAGCCGGCGCCGCCCTGACAACGCCAAATCGAAGGCTCCGCCATGCCCGCCGCTGCCCTTGTCGTCGACGACACCCTGCCCGCCCGCGAGACCGTCGTGACGGCAGAGCGCCAGCGCCGCTATCACGCCGGCGCCGGAGTCGATACCGCCTTGTTCGGCGAGCTTGCGGACGTGTCGATCCTGGCCAATGACACCATCCACGCCACCCGCCACCTGAACGTCGACGACGGCAGCGGCTTGCAGGAGGTCGGCCTGCACCTGGGGCAAACCTTGAAACAGTCCGAACCGATCCGGCTGGGCGAGCCGCTGGTGGCCGAGGGCCGGGTGGCGGCGACGACACCGGCAGCGCGCGGCACCCGCACGACGTTCGCCTTCGCGTTCAAGCGGCCGAACGGCTCGGTGCCGCTGGTCTCGGAGATCTCGTCGCTGCGGGTCGACGTCAACACCATGCGCGGGCTCGGCGAATCGGCGGCGCCGGAACCGTTCGAGGCAGAGGGCTACACCGAGGCGCTACGGGTCGAGCTGACGCCGGAGAAGGTCGCCGACTATTCCTTCGAGTTCCCGGACTACCGCGTGCACTTCGACATGGCGGTGGCGAATGGGATCGGCCTGCGTGTGCCGGTGGCGCAGGGGCTGATGTCGCTGACCTGGATGCTGGCGGCGCTGGCAGCCGACGGCGTGCCGGCCGAGCTTGACCTGGCGGCACAGTTCCGCCGGCCGGTGTTCTGGGACGAGACGGTGGCGGCGATGATCCGCGACGGCCGCGAGCTGGCCATCGTCGGCGGCGACGGCTCGGCGCGTTCACGCGGCCGCGTCCACCACCTGGCGCGATGATCCGGCCTGCCGACGAAGCCGCCATCGCCGAGGCGGCGCGGCTGCTGCGCGCCGGCGAGCTGGTCGGCATCCCGACCGAGACGGTTTACGGGCTTGCCGGCGACGCGACCAACGCCGACGCGATCGCCCGGCTCTACGCCGCCAAGGGCCGGCCGCCGCACAACCCGCTGATCATTCACTTCGACAGCGCCGAGGCGGCGTTTCGTCACGGCGAGGCCAACGCGCTGGCCGAGACATTGGCCAAGGCGTTCTGGCCCGGACCGCTGACCATGGTGCTGGCGAAGCGCATCGACAGCCCCGTGGTGCCAGCGGCGACGGCGGGGCTCGACACCATCGGCCTGCGCGTGCCGGCGACACCGGTGGCGGCCAAGCTATTCGCGGCGGCAGGGGTTCCGGTCGCCGCGCCCAGCGCCAATCTCTCCAACCAGATCAGCCCGACGACCGCCCAGCACGTCGCCGACGGACTCGGCGACAAGGTCGCGCTGATACTCGACGCCGGCCCCTGCGCCGTCGGCGTCGAGTCCACCGTTGTCGGCGTCAGCGGCGACCGGCCAGTGCTGCTGCGCCCCGGCGGCGTGTCGGCGGAAGACATCGAGCGGGTCGTCGGGCCGCTGGACCGGCCCGAGGCCGGCGCCACCATCACCTCGCCCGGCATGCTCAAGCGGCACTACGCGCCGGCGACGCGGGTGCGGCTGAACGCCACCGAGGTCGCGGCCGACGAGGCGCTGCTGGCCTTCGGACCGGCGCTGACCGGCGCCAAGGCGACGGCGAATCTCAGCCCCGCCCGCAATCTGGGCGAAGCAGCGGCAAATCTCTACGCCATGCTCCATGCTCTGGACCGCGTCGATGCGGCGGCCATCGCGGTGATGCCGATCCCGGAGGATGGCCTGGGCCGCGCGATCAACGACCGGCTGCGCCGGGCGGCGACGGCGGCCGACGAGTCATGCTAGGACAACAGCCATGAACGCATCCGAACGCCCCAGCAAGATCGGCGCCGACGTCCTGGACCGGATCGCCGATATCGTCGGCCCGCGCGGCCATACCCGCGACCCGAACGAGATCGAGCCGCACACCAAGTCGTGGCGCGACAACTGGAATGGCTGGGTGCCGATGGTGGTGAAGCCGGCGACGACCGAGGAAGTCGCGGCGGTGGTCACGCTGTGCGCCGAGACTCTGACCCCGATCGTGCCGCAGGGCGGCAACACCGGACTGACCGGCGCCAGCCAGCCGCATCCCGACGGTTCGGAGATCATCCTGTCGCTGTCGCGGATGAACAAGATCCGCGAGATCGACACGCTGAACGACACCATGACCGTCGAGGCCGGGGTCGTGCTGCAACAGATCCAGCAGGCGGCCACCGAAGCCGACCGGCTGTTCCCGCTGAGCCTGGGCGCGCAGGGCAGTTGCCAGATCGGCGGCAATCTCTCGACCAACGCGGGCGGCACACAGGTGCTGCGCTACGGCAACACCCGCAACCTGGCGCTGGGCCTGGAGGTGGTGCTGCCCGACGGACGGGTGTGGAACGGCCTGCGCGGCCTGCGCAAGGACAATACCGGCTACGATCTGAAGCAGATGTTCATCGGCGCGGAAGGCACGCTCGGCATCATCACCGCCGCCGTGCTGCGCCTGTTCCCGAAGCCGTCGGACATCCAGACCGCCGTGGTCGCGGTGCCGGACCCGACGGCGGCAGTGAGGCTGCTGGCGCTGGCGCGCTCGGTCGCCGGCGACCAGGTCACCGGCTTCGAGCTGATGAAGCGCAATTGCGTGGAAATCGCGGTGAAGCACATCCCCAACACCGTCGACCCGATCAAGGACGCCTATCCCTGGTACGTACTGGTCGAACTGACCGGCCAGGGCGCGCCGGGCACGCTCGCCGGGCCGATGGAGGATCTGCTGGGCAAGGGCCACGAGGCCGGGCTGGCGCTGGACGCGGCGATGGCCGCCTCGGGCCAGCAGTCGCAGCAGATGTGGAAGCTGCGCGAGGCGATGGCGGAGGCGCAGAACTACGAAGGCGCCAGCATCAAGCACGACGTCTCGGTGCCGGTCTCGAAGATGCCGGCATTCATCGAGCGCGCGACGACGACGCTGGAAGCGACCTATCCCGGCATCCGGGTGGTTTGCTTCGGCCACATCGGCGACGGCAACGTGCACTTCAACCCTGCGCAACCGATCGGCGCCGATACCGCGAAATTCTACGAGGAGACGCCGGCGATCAACCGCATCGTGCACGACCTGATCGCCGAGATGGACGGTTCGATCTCAGCCGAGCACGGGCTGGGCCGGCTGCGCCTGGCCGAAGCCGGGCACTACAAGTCGCCGGTCGAGCTCGACCTGATGCGCACGGTCAAGCTGGCGCTCGACCCGCGTAACATCATGAATCCCGGCAAGACCGTACCACCGGCGTGAGCCCCGCCCGCCAGTCGATGCCGGCCAGGCCGAACACCTGTTTCGCGCGGGCGCAATCCAGCACGCCATGGGCCGGACGCGCCGCCGGGGCGCCGAAGCTGGCGGTGTCGGTCGGCGAAAGCGCAACCGTCATGCCGGCTTCCGCGAAGATCGCCTGCGCGAAGTCGAACCAGGTAACCGGCGGTTCGCCGGCGAGGTGGTAGACGCCCCAATCGGCAAAACCCTCACCTCGCGCGCGATCGAGCATGGTCAGCAACGCGTCGGCGAGGTCGGCAGCCGCGGTCGGGTTGCCGGTCTGGTCGTCGACCACGCTCAGGGCGTCGCGCTCGGCGCCCAGGCGCAGCATGGTCTTCACGAAGTTCTGGCCGCTGGCGGCGAACACCCAGGCGGTGCGCACGATGAGAAACCGGCCGCCGGCCGCCCGCACCGCCCGCTCGCCGGCGAGCTTGCTCTTGCCGTAGACCCCGAGCGGGCCGACCGGATCGTCCTCCACGTAGGGCACGGTCTTGCGCCCGTCGAAGACGTAGTCGGTGGAGATGTGCAGGCAGATCGCCCCGGCCGTCTGCGCCGCCGCGGCGACATGGCCCGGCGCCAGTCCGTTGACCAGCATCGCCTGTTCCGGCTCGCTCTCGGCGCGGTCAACGGCGGTGTAGGCGGCGGCGTTCACCACCGCCCATGGCCGCTGCGTCGCGACCGCGCTGGCGACAGCGGCCGCGTCGGTAACGTCCAGCGTGTCATGACCCAGCACGACGCAGGGCCAGCCGCGCGCCGCCGCCGCGTCATCCAGCGCTCGACCGACCTGGCCGCGACCCAGGACCAGCAGCGTCATGGCCGTGCCCAACAGGCTCGACGCAATGTGCCAAGGGCCCGCCCACCGACATGAGCAAGCTGTTGCGTGCTCATCCGCCGTCCCACCGGAACACTTCCGGCAATTCGGACAGCGGCGGGAACTGCCGGTCGCGCTCGTTGCGGATCAACTCGTCGGCCGCGAATGGCAGGTCGAGGCGCAGCGCCGGATCGTCGACGTCGATGCCCATCTCGCAGTCCGGCGCGTAGTAAGCGCCGCCGACCTTGTAGAGCACAGTGGTGTCGTCTTCCAACGTGCAGTAGCCGTGCGCGCAACCGATCGGGACATAGAGCTGGCGCCCGTCACCTGCCTCGAGCCGCACCGAGATCGAGCGGCCAAAACTCGGGCTGCCGTGGCGGATGTCGACCGCGAAGTCGACGATGGCGCCGTGCAGCACCTGCACCAGCTTGGCTTGGGCTGACGGCGGGCGCTGGAAATGCAGGCCGCGCAAGGTGCCGCGATAGCGGCTGGTGACCAGGTTGTCCTGGAGCATGTCGTCGGCGATACCGGCGGCGTCGGCGCGCTGGCGGTTCCAGATCTCGACGAAGCTGCCGCGCGCGTCGGCATGCATTGTCGGGCTCAGCAGCTTCGCGCCCGCGATGTCCGTCGTCTCGATCCGCATGCCCTACCGCGCTATAACCGCACTCCCTCCGAATCCTGACCGAGCCGTCCGCCGTTGACCAGCCCGCAGAATGCCGCACCGACCGGGCCGCACCGCGCAGGCCGGACCGACTGGGCCGCCGTCGCCATGGCGCTGGCCGCCGGAATCATCGTCGCCATGCAGGTCGGCAAGGTACCGCCGGCGCTGCCGATGATCCGCGACGATCTCGGCATCGACCTGGTCACCGCCGGCTGGGTCGCCTCGATCCTAAACGCGATCGGCGCCTGCCTGGGGGCGCTGGCCGGGGCGCTGGTCTACGCGCGGCGGCCGCGCACCGCCGTGCTCGCCGGTCTGGCGCTGCTGCTGGTCGGTGGCGTGCTCGGGGCGCTGTCAGCGTCCGGCTTCTGGCTGCTGGCGGCGCGGTTCGTGGAGGGCATCGGGCTGCTGGGCGCGGTGGTCGCCGCGCCGCGGCTGATCGTCGCCAGCGCGGCGGCCCGCGACCGTGGCCTGGCGATGGGCATCTGGGGCGCCTGGATGCCGGCCGGCATGGCCATCGCCATGCTGGTCGCCGCGTACTGGCTCGACGGCCACGGGTGGCGCGGCCTGTGGTGGCTGAACGCGGCGCTGGTGCTGGCCTTCCTGCCGGCCTTCGCCTGGTTCACCAGGGCCACGGCGCCGCCACCGGCACGGCGCGGCGTCGACTGGGCCGGGTTTCGGGCGACCTGCGCACGGCCGGGGCCTTGGCTGCTGGGCATGATCTTCGGGGTCTACTCGCTGCAGTGGTTCGCGATGATGATCTGGCTGCCGACCCTGCTGATCGACGAGATGAAGCTCACCGGCCCGGTCGCCGCGTTGCTCGCCGCCGCCGTGGTGGCGACCAATGTGCTGGGCAACCTGGCCGCGGCGGCGGCGATGCACCGGGGGGTAAGGCGGCCGTGGCTGATCGCCGCCGGCTACGTGGCGATGGCGGCGACGGCGGTCGGGCTCTACGCGCCGGACGCGGCGGTGCCGTTGAAACTGCTGCTGGCCTTCGGCTTCTCGCTGCTGAGCGGCTTGCTGCCGGCCGCCACGCTGGCCGGCACGGCGGCGCACGCGCCCTCGGCCGGCCAGGTTGGCGCGGTCAACGGCATCGCTGTGCAAGGCGCCAATCTCGGCAATCTGCTCGGCCCGCCAGCGATGGCCGCCGTCGTCGCAGCGGCCGGCTGGAGCGCCAGCTACTGGGTCATGCTGATCGGATGCGCGGCTGGCCTGGGCCTCACCGCCTGGCTGGCGCTGGTGGAGCGGCGGCTACAGGAATGAGGCCTGCTCCGGGACCAGCGGTTCCAGGCATTCGGGGTCGTCGTTGCGGGCGTTGTTGACGTGGCGCGACACCTTGCCCGTGACCAGCGCCGGCCCGTCCCACGGCTTCAGCAGATCCTGCGCCGGCTCGGCCAGCCATCGCGCGTGGGCCTCGCGCGGCAGGATCACCGGCATGCGGTGGTGGATCGGACGCAAGGTGTCGTTCGCCTCGGTGGTGAGGATGGAACAGCTCACCAGGGTCTCGCCGGCGTCCTTGTCGTTCCAGGTCTCCCACAGGCCGGCGAAGGCGAAAGGCGCGCCGTCGGCCATGGTGATGCGCCAGGGCTGCTTGACCTTGGCTTCGGTCTTCCACTCGTAGAAGCCGTCGGCCGGGATCAGGCAGCGACGCTTGGCGAAGGCCTGGCGGAAGGACGGCTTCTGCGCCGCGGTTTCGCTGCGCGCGTTGATCATCTTGGCGCCGATGGACTTGTCCTTGGCCCAGAACGGCACCAGCCCCCAGTACATCGTCACCAGTTCGCGCCCCGTCTCGCCCAGCCGCAGCACCGGCACGTCCTGGGTCGGCGCGACGTTGTAGCGCGGCCGCAGGTTCAGGCCGGACTCGATGTCGAACAGCTCGGTCAGCGCCTCCAGCGGCGTGGTGATGGAATAGCGTCCGCACATGTCGCCGCCTCTCCGTCCTCTTGGCCCGCGCCGGCCACTATGCCACGGTCGCGCGGAACGAAACACGAGGAGGGAACCATGGCCCGCGCGATCTTCGCCGCCGGCTGCTTCTGGGGCGTGGAAGCGTCGTTTCGGCGCCTCGCCGGGGTGAGCAGCACCGCCGCCGGCTACATCGGCGGCGACGCGATGAACCCGACCTACGAGGCGGTTTGTTCCGGCCGCACCGGCCACGCCGAGGCGGTGATGGTCGAGTTCGACCCAGCCGAGGTGAGCTACGGCAAGCTGCTGGAAACCTTCTGGGATTGCCACGACCCGACCCAGGTCGGCGGCCAGGGCCTCGACCTCGGCAGCCAGTACCGCTCCGCGATCTTCCCGCTGGACGAGGCGCAGAGCGAGGCGGCGTATGCCTCACGCGCGGCGGCGCAGAAGACCTTCCGCCGCCCGATCGCGACCGAGATCACACCGGCAGGCGACTTCTGGATGGCCGAGGACTACCACCAGCAGTATCTGGAAAAGCAGGGGATGGTGCGGGCGTAGACGCGCAACTCGCTCGTCATTGACACCCACCTCACCCCAACCCTCTCCCTCCGAAGGGCGGAGAGGGTGCCGAAACGGTTGCGACGCCGCTCACCTCCTACGCCACCACCTTCCGCTGCCGAAGCGCGGCGATGGCCGCTGCGTCGCGGCCGAGCCAGTCTTGCAGAACTTCGTCGGTGTGCTCGCCGACCTCGGGCTCGATGCGGACTTCCGGTTCGGGGCTGCCGGCGAAGCGCAGCGCGCTGGTCGGCAGCACCACCTTGCCCTGCCGCGGGTGGTCGACGTCGTGCAGCATGCCGCGCTGGTGCATGTGCTCGTCACGCGAGACCTCGACCAGGTCGCGCACCGGCGCGGCCGGCACGCGGTGCTCGGCCAGGATGCGCGCTGCCTCGGCGCGGGTCAGCTTGGCCAGCCACGGCGCGACGATGGCGTCGGTCTCGTCCTCGTGCTTCGCGCGCAGGGTCTGGTCGGCGAAGCGCGGGTCATCGGCCAGGTCCTCGCGGCCCATCGCGCGCAACAGGCCGAGCCAGTGCGGCTCGCGTACGCAGATGATGGCGATGTGCCCATCGGCGCACTGGAAGACGTTGTAGGGCGCCGAGCCGCCGAACGGATGGCGGTTGCCGCGCCGCTCCGGCGCGCGCTGCCAGCCGTTGTTGTGCAGACTGGCGAGATTGCTGGCCAGCGGCACGTAGATCGCCTCCAGCATGGCGATCTCGACCTCGCGACCCTTGCCGGTGACGGCGGCCTCGTACAGCGCGGTCATGATGCCGGCATAGAGATGCACGCCGCCCATGAAGTCGCAGACCGCCAGGCCGGTCTTCAGCGGCGGGCCGTCGTCGGGGCCGTTGATGCTCATCACGCCGCCGACCGCCTGCACCGTCAGGTCCATCGCCAGGTTGTCGCGCAGCGGGCCGGACAGGCCGTAGCCGGTGCTGGACGCGTAGACCAGCCTCGGGTTGGCGGCCATCAGCACGTCGGCGCCGACACCGAGCCGATCGAGCGCGCCGGGCGCGAAATTCTCCAGCAGCACGTCGGCCTCGGCCACCATTTCCAGCAGCAGGTCCTTGCCGGCCTGCTGCTTCAGGTCGATGACCATGCCGCGCTTGTTGGTGTTCAGCATGGTGAAGGAGAACGGCACCTCGCCGCCGCCGCGCTGGCGCAGCGGGTCGCCGGCCGGCGGCTCGACCTTGACCACGTCGGCGCCGGCATGGGCCAGCAGGAAGCCGGCATAGGCGCCGTTGTAGATCTGCCCGAGGTCGAGCACCTTCACGCCCTGCAGAGGCCACCGGGGACGCGCGACAGCACGCCCCCGCTCCTCGTCGTGACCGCGTCCTGTTGGGCGCGGCTCGCGCGGTTCGCTCATCGTAATTCCTACTTGCTGCGGGCGACGTAGACGCCGTCCCAGCCTTCGCCGGGCGGGTCGGCCTGATACTCGCGGACGCGCCGCGCGTACAGGTCGTACAGGTCGTCCAGGGTATCGTCGAGGCTGCGGCAGGTCTGCTGGTGCTCCAGCGCGGCGTCCCACTCCTGCGCGCGATAGGCGGCGAGCAGCTTGTCGTGTGCGGCGGCCAGCGCGTGGAACCGGTCGCTGCGCGCCATCGCCTCGTCGCCCAGCAGGCCGTAGATCCGCACCGCGTCGCGCTTGCCCTTGACCGCGATCAGGTCGAGTTCGATGGCGGCGAAGTCCGGTGCCTGGAGACGCGTCTCCTCGCCGATGATGATCGTCGTGCCGTAGTTCTTGGTCTGCGCCTCCAGACGCGAGGCCAGGTTCACCGCGTCGCCCAGCACCGAATAGTTGAAGCGCTGGTCGGAGCCCATGTTGCCGACGATGCAGGGCCCGGTGTTGATGCCGATGCCGATTTCCAGCTTGATGGCGCGGCCGGAGGAGACCGTCGGCGTCCAGGTGCGCGCCCATTGCTCGGCGGCGATGACCTGTGACTGGCTGAGCTTGTCCTCCAGTTCGGCACGCGACTCCTCCGCCGCGGTCAGGCCCTGGCGCGCAGCCAGCGTAAGCCAGCGCAGCGCTTCTTCGTGGTCCTGCTCGACGCCCTCGCCACGGGCATAGCGGTTGCCGAGATGTCGCTGCGCCTTGGCATAGCCCTGCTCGGCGGCGGCGCGGAACCAGAGCGCCGCCTGCGCCACATTCGCCTCCACGCCGAGACCGTCGCGATAGGCCTTGGCGACGGAATATTGCGCGTTGGCGTAGCCCTGCTCGGCCTCGCGCAGGAAGGTGGCGAAGGCGGCCTTGTCGTCGCGCGTGCCGCCGATGCCGAGGCTGAGCCGCTTGGCTTCCTCGTAGGCCTGGAAATCTTCGGCGTCGAGGTCGCGCATCGATTCCGCGCGCAGTTCCTCGTTCAGCCGGCCCATCGCGTCGTTCATCGCCAGCGCCGCGCGGCAGGCGTGCTGTGCATGCGCCTCGTCTTCGATCGGCGCGTTCCAGAACGCCATGATCGAGTCGCCGATATACTTGTCGACGGTGCCGCTGTTGGCCATCACCTCCGCCGTCATCGGCGTCAGGAACCGGTTCATCAGGCTGGTCAGCGCCTGCGGGTCGTCCTTGAAGTGCTCGGAGATCGTGGTGAAGCCGCGCACGTCGGAGAACAGGACCGACATGGTGCGGTAGTCGCCGCCGAGCCGGACCTTGCTCGGATCGCGGCTGATCTGGGCCACGAACTGCGGCGAGATGTACTGACCGAAGGCCTGGCGCAGTTGCCGGCGCTGACGGTCCTCGGACGCGAAGCGCGTGTAGGTCAGGATCAGGTAGACGCCCAGCGTCGTCACCAGCGGGAAGGACGGGTCGATCAGCAGGCTGTATTCGGTATAGGCGCGGCCGACCACGGCGACAACGCCGCCGACCACCGCGATCACCACCAGCAAGGTCCAACGCGGCCCCAGCGCCGACAACAGCACGATCATCGCCAGGCCAGCGATCAACGCCGCCAGCCACTCCCAGGTATGCGCCTCGGCCGGACGCTGCAGAGCCAGGCCATTGGCGATGGTGTCGATCGCCTGGGCCTGGATTTCCACACCGGGGATCGAGGCCTCGATCGGCGTGGCGCGGATGTCCTGCAGGCCGGCGGCGGACCCACCGATCAGCACCAGCTTGCCGCGCACCAGCTGCGGATCGAAGACGTTGCGCAGCACCGACGCGGCGGAAATGAAGCGGCTCGGGTCGTGCGGCTTGGCGCGCACCCACAGCCGGCCCTGCTGGTCGACCGGGATCGCCAGCCGGGCGATCTTCAACTGCCGCACGCCGAACCTGTCGGCGGCGACCGCATAGGCCGACTGCCCGGTGGCGACGCGCAGCACCTCCACCGACAACGACGGGTAGAGCTTGCCGTGCGCGCCGAACAGCATCGGCACGCGCCGCACCAGGCCATCGGGGTCCGGCGCCAGCGACAGCACGCCGATGCCATCGGCATTGCTTTCCAGCTCCGGCAGGCTCGGCACCAGGCCGGGAAAGGTGAAGACGAAAGACAACGGGTCGGCGGTGCCGATCTTGGCCACCGTGGTCGCCTTCGGCGTCGTCGGCCGCCTGATCTGCACGGTCTGGGTGGCACGGCCGATGACCACGCGCCCCTGTTCGAGCATCGAGGCGAACAGGGCGTCGTTCGACGGCTGCTCGCGCAGCTTGGTCACGGTCGCCTCGTCCAGGCCCGGCAGCGCGCCGGCGATGAGGTCGGCCGACAAGCGGTCGGGCTCGGAAAACACCATGTCGAACCCGATCACCGGTGCGCCGGCCTGGTGCAGGTTGATCACCAGTTGCGCCAGCAGGTTGCGCGGCCATGGCCACTGGCCGAACTGCGCCAGGCTGGTCTCGTCGACGTCGACCACCATGGCGACGCGATTCGGCACCGTCACCTGGAAGGAACGCTGCATCAGGTCGAAGGCGCGCAGGCGCAGCATCTCCACCGGCACCGGATCCCAGATCCGCAATGCCAGCAGCATCATCAGCGTGATCAAGGCGACCAGCCGGCCGCGCCCGAACAAGAGCCGCAGCAGTCGGCCGAACCAGCCGCCGGCGATCCGCAGGTTCAGCCCGCCGCGCCCGGGGAGCGGGATCGCAGTCATGGTTCAGCGCTCACGGAAGGCCTCCAGGCGCAGGCGCAGGAACGGTTTCAGCAGAAAGGCGAGAACCGAGCGGGTGCCGGTCTGGATGTCGACGGTGGCCTCCATGCCGGCCGAAATCGGCAGCTTTTCGGTGCCGGCCTCCAGGAAGCCGCGGTCGGTCTCGACGATGACCTGGAAATAGGCGTTGCCGGCCTGGTCGCGGTTGCTGTCGGCGGCGATCTGCTGCACCTGGCCGACCAGCCCGCCATACTGGATGAAGTCATAGGCGGTGATCTTGACCAGCGCCGGCTGGCCCTCGCGCACGTAGCCGCGGTCGGCCGGACGGAGCTGGGCCTGGATCACCAGCGCGTCGTCGGTCGGCACGATCTCCATGATCACGTCGCCGGGCGCGACCACGCCGCCGATGGTGTTGGTTTGCAGGTTTTTCACCACGCCGGCGATCGGGCTGCGGATGGTGGTGCGCAGCGCCTGCTCGTCGGCCTTCGACAGCAGTTCGACGACGCGGGCGATCTCACGCTCCACGGTGGACAGGTCGGCCAGCGTCGCGGAGCGCGCGTTCAGGCTTTCCTCGCGCAGCCGGTCCTCGGCCGCGGCAATGGCGGCCTCGGCGCGCGGCATCGCCGGGCGGATCGTCGCCAGCGCGCCCTGCATCTCCTCCACGTCGCGCTGCAACTGGATGTGTTCCAGCTTCGGGGTCAGGTTCTTCTCGATCAGCCGGCTGGAGATTTCCAGCTTGTCGCGGGCCAGTGCCAGGTCGTTGCGCATCGCCCGTTGCCGCGCGCGCAGTTCGGTGAGGTCGAGCTGGCGTTGCCTGAGCTCGGATTCCAGCGCCGCGACGCGGGCCCGCTGGCGCTGCTGATGCGCCTGGAAGGTGTCGAGCTCGGTGGCGACGATGTCGGGGTAGCGCTCGGCGAGGTCGGCCGGAAAGGCGACGCTCTCGGCGCCGGCGACTTCCGCGCGCAGCCGGGTGCGCACCAGTTGCAGACCCTCCATGCGAATGCGCAGCTCATCGGCGTTGCCTTCCGACCGCGACAGCTCCAGGCGCACCAGGGCCGCGTCGGCGGCGACCTCATCGCCCTCGGCGACCAGGATCTCACGCACGATGCCGCCTTCCAGGTGCTGCACGGTCTTGACCTTGCCTTGCGGCACCACTTCGCCGATCGCCACGGCGACCTCGTCGACCTCGGCCACCGCGACCCAGGCGCAAGCCGCCACCAGCGTCGCCATCGCCAGCCAGG
Organism: Alphaproteobacteria bacterium; assembly: GCA_040223615.1. Lineage (GTDB taxonomy): Bacteria > Pseudomonadota > Alphaproteobacteria > JAVKFY01. Next base: position 67,669 of record JAVKFY010000021.1, on the reverse strand, counting down.
CGACGGTGCGCCAGCCGGGAATGCGATAACGGCGTTCCAGCTCGGCCAGCCGGCGGGTCATCACGCGCCCTCCTTGCGGCGTTGCGCCAGGCTGGCGATGACTTGTGCCGATGGGCCGCCGCGCACCAGCCGGCCCTGGTCCATTACCAGCACGTTGTCGCAGGCCTCCAGCAGCATCGGGCTGTGGCTGACCAGCAGCACGGTGTGATCGGCGGCGAGCCAGCGCAGGGTGTCGCGCAGGTGGGCCTCGCCGGCCTGGTCGAGGCTGGCGGAGGGCTCGTCGAGCAGCAGAACCGGCGGATCGCCGACCAGGGCGCGGGCGATGGCGATGCGCTGGCGCTGGCCGCCGGACAAGGTCAGGCCGCTCTCGCCGATCTCGGTGGCGTAGCCGTTGGGCAGCGCGACGATGAAGTCGTGCGCGCCGGCCTGCCGGGCGGCGACGATCACCGCCTCGTCCTTCACGTCGGTGCGGCCGCGGGCGATATTGTCGCGGATCGAGCCGGACAGCAGCACGTTCTCCTGCGGCACATAGCCGATGAAGCGGGCGATCTGGCGCCGGGCGAACTGGGCCACGTCGGCGCCGTCGATCAGCACCCGTCCGGCCTGCGGCTGGTACAGGCCCTGGATCACCTTCAACAGCGTGCTCTTGCCGGAGCCGTTGCCGCCGACCAGCGCGTTCATGCCACCGGCCGGCAGGCGCAGCGAGACGCCCCGCAGCACCGGCGCCGCATCCTGCCGGTAGGCGAAGGAGATGTTGTCGACGGTGATCTCGCCCTTCGGGCGCGGCATCTCGATGGTCGCGTCGCTGCGCTCCTCCGGCAGCCGGAAAGCGGCTTCCAGCCGGCGCGCGGCGTCCAGGCCGGTGACGTAGGAACGCCAGGTCGACATCAACTGGCCGAACGGGCCGATGATGCGGTTGGCCAGCATGTTGGTGGCGACCAGGGCGCCGATCGAGAGCTGCTGGTCGATGATCATCAACGCGCCATAGGCCGTGAGCGCGACGATGGTGGCCATGCCGAGCGCATGGGTCAGGTTGCCGAATCCGTCGCTGGCGCGGCCGCGCAGCACGCCGGCCTCGATCGTTTCGGCCTGGCGCTCGGCCCAGCGTTCGCGCAGGCGTTCGGTCAGCGACAGCGCCTTGATCGTGGTCCGGTGCACCGCAAGATCGCCCAGCAGGTCGTCGCGAACGGCGCCGGCCTCGCGCTCGCTGCCCGCCGTCCGGCGCATGACCGCGCCGGCACGAAGCGCCACGACGATGAAGCAGAAGATCGCCACCAGCAGCACCGGCACCAGCGGCGCGGCGATGACCCAGACCAGGCCGAGGAACAGGAACGCGAAGGGCAGTTCGCAGAGCAGCACCGCCGGTGCGCCGGCGATGGTGTTGCGGACCACTTCCGCGTCGCGGAACAGGCTCTGCCAGTAGGCGGTCGGTCGGCTCTCTAGGGTCCGTAACGGCAGCCGGTCGAGCTTGTCGAACAACTGTTCGCCGAGCCGGACGTCGAGCTTCAGGGCGTTGTGCTGCAATACGCGGCTGCGCGCCTGGCGCAAGATCAGGTCGAACAGGATCGCCGCGGCCATGCCGACCGCCAGCCCCTGCAAGGTGGTCAGGCCGGCATGCGCGACCACACGGTCATAGACCTGCAGCACGAAGATCGGAACAGTGAGCGCCAGCAGGCTGACGAAGGCCGACAGCACCAGGATCTCGCCCAGCGCCGGGCGAAGCAGGCGCAGCACACCGGCGTCAGCCCGCCGCGTCGCCGCCTCGCCCGCTTTCGCGGTCGCCCCTGTGGTCGTCCCAGTGATCGCCGTTTCGGCCATGCGTCCCGCCCACCGCTCGCGCCGCGGCCGGGCCCGCCATCAGGCGTAACCGGCCGGGGTCAGCTCACCGCGATATCGCCGGCGACCGGAGCGTCGCCCCGGACCTCGGCAATGGCGGTATAGCCTTCCTGCTCGACGTCATCATCGTAGCTCAAGTATTTGCCGTCGAACACGAACACCGCGCCGCTCGCTTCGCCCGAGTTGGTGCCGTCATAGCGTCCGGCCACGGTCACGAAGGTTGCGGAGGCGTCGAAGGCGCTGGCATCGAAGCTGAGGCCGTCCTCGCCGCTGACGAAGTCCAGGATCACGTCCGTGGCCAGGCCCGACTGCGACACGGTGATGTCGGATGCGATCGCGGTGCCGTCGCCGAGGCTGTCGTAGTGGAACAGGTCGGCCGCGGCACCACCGCGCATCAGGTCCGCCCCGGCGCCGCCGATCAGCAGGTCGGACCCGGTGCCACTGTCGGCATAGCTCAGGTCGTCGTAGGAGAACGCGATCTGACGCACGAAGTAGTCGGAGGAATCGTTGTCGACCGGGAACTGGAAAACGCCGTCCGCGTCGACATAAGGCGTCGCGGTGAACAGCAGCGTGTCGATCGGCCCGTCAACGTCGAGATCGAAGCTGATCTGGCCGTTGTTCGTGCCTGCTGCGTCGCTGAACAGACCGCTGCCAACCTCGACACCGTTGTTCATCGCCACCCACTGACCTTGTTCGAACACGTCGTTCTCCGGGCCCAGCAGATGACTCACGGTCACGGTGACGTCGAACACCTCGCGTTCGAAGCCGATCTGCAGCACTTCGCTGGCATTGTTGACAACGTCGAAGGCGATCTGGCGGGTCACCGGCTGGCCGACGACGCCTTCGACGCCGACGCCGGCGGGATCGATCGAGACCACGCCCTGCGAGAAGTCGGTCAGGCCATTGCCGGTGGTCGTGGCGCCGGTAAGCAGCAGAACGTCGCCCCAGAAGTTGGCGAAGTTCCCGGCGGTCAGCGTGCCGAGCGTGCCAGCCGTGTCGGAGGCGACAATCGGCGTCGCGGTGGCGTTGTCGCCGAACAACACGTCGTCGCCGGCCCCGCCGATCAGCGTGTCGGCACCGTCGCCACCGGCGATCGAGTCGGCCGCGCCATTGCCGGTCAACGCGTCGTCGCCGCCACCACCGTCGATGTCGGTGACGTTGACCAGGGTCGTCGCCGAGACGTCGATGACGTCGCCGCCGCCGGTGCCGGAAATCTGGCCATTGGCCTCGATCACCTCGATCGAGTTGACCGCGGTAAAGTCAGCGAGTTGCAGGCCGTTGCCGGCGACCAGCCGGTCGGTGCCGGTGCCACCAAGGAAGGTGTCGACGGCGTCCTCGTCCGCCGAGACGAACAGCGTGTCGTTGCCGGCGCCGCCGACCAGCGTGTCGACGCCGGTACCGCCGGTGAGCTGGTCATTGCCGGCGCCGCCCGAAAGGCTGTCATCACCGGCCTGACCGAGCAGGGTATCGGCACCCTCGTCCCCGGCCAGCGTATCGTCGTCGGCGCCGCCGTCGAGCAGATCGTTGCCGGCGCCACCCGACAGATTGTCGTCGCCGGCCCGACCGCTCAGGCTGTCGTTACCGGCGCCGCCAAGGGCAACGTCGCCGGCGATCGTGCCAATCAACGTATCGTTGCCGCCCTGCAGATTGATTGCGGTCACGCCGGCCAGCGAGGTCGCCGACAGGTCGAACGTGTTGGCGCCGCCAGTGCCCTGGAGTTGGCCGCCAATCGAAATCTGCTCGATGCTGTTCGCGGGGCCGAAGCCGGAGAGCTGGAGATCACCCGTGGCCTGCAGCACATCAGTGCCGTCGCCGCCGTCGAGGTCGTCGTCGACGGCGTCGGTAGCGCCGGCGATCAGCGTATCGTTGCCGGCCCCGCCCTGTACGTTGTCGACGCCAGCGCCGCCCGCAAGGACGTCGTTCCCGGCGCCGCCGGACAGCGTGTCGTTGCCGGCGTTGCCAGTCAGGCTGTCGTTGCCGTCGCCGCCGATGATGTTGTCGCCGCCGGCGCTGCCGATGACGGTGTCATTGCCGCCCTGGGCGTTGATCCCACTCACGCCGCTCAGCGTGGTGGCGGAGAAATCCAGCAGGTTGGCGCCGGCCGTACCCTGAAGCTGGCCGTTGATCGCCACCTGCTCGATGCTGTTGCCCGGCCCGAAGCCGGATAGCTGCAGGTTGCCGGTGGCTTGCAGCCGGTCAGTGCCGGCACCGCCGGCCAGGGTGTCGTCGACCGCGTCGGTTGCGCCCGCCACCAGGGTGTCGTTGCCGGCGCCGCCGATGACGTTGTCGACGCCGGCACCGCCGGTCAACAGGTCGTTGCCGGCGCCGCCCGATAGGACGTCATTGCCGGCATTGCCGGTCAACGTGTCGTTGCCGGCGTTGCCCGTCAGGCTGTCGTTGCCGTCGCCGCCGATGATGTTGTCGCTGCCGGCGCTGCCGATGACGGTGTCGTTGCCGCCCTGGGCGTTGATCGCACTCACGCCGGTCAGCGTCGTGGCGGAGAAGTCCAGCAGGTTGGCGCCGCCGGTGCCCTGAAGCTGGCCGTTGATCGCCACCTGCTCGATGCTGTTGCCCGGCCCGAAGCCGGATAGCTGGAGGTTGCCGGTGGCTTGCAGCCGGTCGGTGCCGGCGCCGCCGGCCAGTGTGTCGTCGACCGCGTCGGTCGCGCCCGCCACCAGGGTGTCGTTGCCGGCGCCGCCGATCACGTTGTCGACGCCGGCGCCGCCGGTCAGCAGGTCGTTGCCGGCGCCGCCCGACAGGACGTCGTTGCCGGCATTGCCGGTCAACGTGTCATTGCCGGCATTGCCGACCAGCAGGTCGTCGCCGTCGCCGCCGGACATGTTGTCGGCGCCGGCACTGCCGATCAGAGTGTCGTCGCCGCCTTGGCCGAAGATGCCGGTGGCACCGGTCAGCGTTGAGGCGGAGAAGTCCAGCAGGTTGGCGTCGCCGGTGCCCTGCACCTGACCGCCGACGGCGACCTGTTCGATCGAGTTGCCGGGCCCGAAATTGTCGAGCTGCAGGTCGCCGGCGGTCTGCAGCCGGTCGGTGCCGGCGCCGCCGTCGAGCACATCGTCGACCGCGTCGGTCGCGCCGACCAGCAACGTGTCATTGCCGGCGCCACCGATCAGCGTGTCGGTCCCCGGCGCGCCGGACAGCAGATCGTTGCCGTCGCCGCCGTCCAGGCTGTCGTCGCCGGCGCCGCCGGTCAGCGTGTCGTTGCCGGCATTGCCGGTCAGGACGTCGTCGCCCTCGCCGCCGACGATCAGGTCGGCCGCGGCGCTGCCGCTCACCGTGTCGTCGCCCTCGAGGGCGTTGACCATGGTGATGCCGAGCAGGGTGATGGCGGAGAAGTCGAACAGATTGGCCGCCGAGGTACCGCGGATCGCGCCGGCGCCCTGGATCACCTCGATGGCGTTGGCGGCGGAGAAGCCGGCCAGACGCAGGTTGCCGGACGACTGCAGCCGGTCGGTGCCGGCACCGCCGTCCATCACGTCGTCGACCGCGTCCTCCGCGCCGGCCTGGATGGTGTCGTCGCCGCCGCCGCCGGAAATGGTATCGACGCCGCCGCCGCCGATCAGCAGGTTGCCGCCGCCGTTACCGGTCAGCACATCGCCAAAGCCGGAGCCCTGGGCATTCTCAATGTCGATGAGCTGATCGTTGCCGTCCGGGCCGGTGGCCAGGCCGGCACCCAGGTCGACATTGACCGCTGCGCTGGCGTCCGCGTAGCTCACCAGGTCGGTGTCGGCGCCGCCGTCCAGCGTGTCGTCGCCACCATTGCCGATCAGCGTGTCGTTGCCGGCCGCGCCCATCAGCAGGTTGGCGACACCGTCGCCGATGATCAGGTCGTCGAAGTTCGAGGCCAGCACGTCCTCGATCTCCGACAGCGTGTCGGTGCCGACGCCGCCGGCGACACCGTCGACGATGCCGGTCGCCAGGTTGATCACGATCCCGGCGGTGGCGCTGGGATAGCTGATCTGGTCGCGGCCCTCGCCGCCGATGTAGACGTCGTCGCCCTCGCCATTGCCGCCGATCAGCGAGTCGTTGCCGGTGCCGCCATCGACCACGTCGTTGCCGCCGGCCGCGCCCAGCGTATCGTCGCCGCCGCCGCCGAGCAGGGTGTTGTCGACCTCGGCGCCCTCGACCTGATCGCCAAAGCCGGTGCCGACCAGGTTTTCGATGCCTTCCAGCGAGTCGTTGCCGGTGGCCTCGCCGCTGACCGTGCCGGCGCCCAGGTCGGCGACGATGCCAGACGTGTCGGCGCTGTAGTCGGCGGTATCGATGCCATCGCCGCCAAAGAGCGAGTCGTTGCCGGCCGAGGACAGCAGGACATCGTTGCCGGCGCCGCCGAACATCTCGTCCGGGCCGGTGGTACCGACCAGCGTGTCGCCACCATCGCCGCCCCGGATCGCCTCGTCGCGTTCCTCTGTGAAGAAGATGCCGGTGGAGCGGTCGCCGCCGCCATCACTGCCGCCACCGCTGCCCAACGGACCACCGTCGGTATCGACGTTCGGTTGCGTGCCCAGGTCGACGCCGGTCTCGATCGCCTCGGCCACCAGGCTGATCGCGCCGGCGGTCTGGCTCTGCTGGCCGCCGGCGGCCGGCGCGACATCGCCGAGCTGCTCGGCCGCCGCCTCGGTATCGACGGTTTCGCCGCCATCGGCGCTTCGCCGCTCGTCATCCTCGTCGTTGTCGCCGCGGCGGTCCTGGTTCAACTGGTCCAGGTTCTGCTGCGGACGGAACTGCAGCGCGCGGCCAAAGTCGAAGTCGAGCGTGCCCAGCGAGACCGGCTCGGGCTCGGTCGGGGCCTGCTGGAAGGTTGCCAGCAGCACCTGCTGGCCGGCCAGCACGAGCTGCTCGCCGCCGTCGTTGCGCACGACGATGGCGCCCTCGCGACAGGCGATGCGGCTGTTCTCGCCGATCTGGTTCAGGTCGACGGCGACATCGGTGCCGCGCACGCCGATCATCGCCACCGGCGTCCGGACGATCAGCGACGACGGGTCGGTCTTGGCGATCTGGCCGGTGGCGAAGGAAAACACGCCCTGCACCAGCGAAAAGGCGACGGAGCCGGACTGGGTGCCCGGGTCGTAGATCAGCTCGTCCAGCACCATGCGGCCGGCGTCGTCCATCGCGAACACCGTCTCGTCGATGAAGCGAATACCGACGGCGGCGTTCTCCCCGGTCTCGATGATGTCGCCCTGGTAAACCGGGCTGCCGTCGGAGAGCTGCACCTGGCTGCCGTTGCGGGTCGCGGTGACCGCGCCGGTCAGCGACTCGACCTCGCCGATCGGCGCCGCGGCCTGGGCGGTGCCGGCCTGCGCCACCTGGCCCGGGGCCTGCGAGCCGGCCAGCCGCTCGGCCAGGTCGCCGGCGATGCGCGCGCCGCCTTCGGTCACCAGGTCGGGCGGAGTCTCGGCACGGAAATAGTCGACGACGAGCACCTTCTCGCCGCTAGCGCCCTCGATCACCAGGTCGGGGCCGGCACGATGGTAGGCGCCGCCCAGGATCAGGCCGCCATGCGGCACAACGAGCGCGTCGGTGCCGCTGGCGGTGTAGACGCCGTCAAAGGACGCGCCAGCGTCCGTCGATCCCGTCAATCCAATATCCCGTGCCATGGCTCAGGTCCTTTGCGGATCGCGGCGGCCTAAAGGCCGCACGCCTTGGCACCGTCGATCGTGCCGCCCTCGGCGGCTGCCATCACGGTGCTCGAAGTGGAAGTCTTCAGGTCCTCGGCCGTCTTGTCGGCGGCCACGGTGTCGGTCGTCATCTTGTCCGTGGCGTCATCATCGTCCCGCAGCCCGAACACCGCCGGGGTCAGCCGCCCCATCGCGCGCAGTACGCGGTGGCGCAGGATGCGGGCGTCGAATTCGGCATTCAGGAAGTTGATGCAGACGTTGTAGAGCTCGTTCTCGGCGTCGAGCACGTTGATCGCGCTCTCCTGCCCGGCATCGCGCAACTGCTTGCGGAAGTCGAACACCTCGCCGGCGATGTTGACGGCATTGAACAGCAATTCGCGCCGGTCCGCCGCCGCGTTCAGCTCATACCAGGCGAAGCGCACCTCTTCGGTGGCCTTGCGCTCGACGAAGCGGGATTGGCTGCGCGCGGCGTTGTATTCGTGCGCGCGGCGCGCCTTGCGTGCCTGGGTGGCGAAGCCGGAGAACAGCTCCCAGCGGAACTCGACGCGCAGGCCGTAGTCGCGCCGGATGCCGGAGACACCGTCGACATTCTTCTCGAAGTTGCCGCCGGCGACCAGGTCGACCAGCGGCAGATCGCCGGCGGCGGCGACGTCGCGGGCGTGGTTCGCCGACTCGCTGCGCAACTGGCCGGCCTGCACCGCCGGGTTGTCGGCCAGCACCGCGCCTTCCGCGTCGGGCAGCGCGGCCGGGAAGTCGGCCATCGGCTGCGGCGGCAGGTGCATCTCGGCGACTACCGGCGGGTGGCCGAAAACCTGGGTGTACTGGGTCACTGCGGTATTGAATGCGCGTTCGAAAGCGACTTTCCGCTCCAGTGCGATCTGCAGCCGCGACTTCGCCAGCAATACATCGACGGCGATGCCGGAACCACGCTGCACGCGTTCGTCCTCAAGCTGCATCTGCTCGCGGATATTCGAAACGTTGCGGTTCGCCAGTTTCACCAGTTCGGCATGGCGCAGCACGTCGAGATAGGCGGCCACGCCCTCCAGCATCACCGCCTGGCGCGTCGCGCGCAGGGTCTGTTCGGCGATGTCGCGGTCGGTCTTGGCGATCTGGCGGAGCGCCGTGCTCTCGAAACCGTCGAAGACGTTCTGGCGCACCTCGACCGAGCTGCTGTAGCGCGACGCGCTCAGCGGCTCGCGACCGGCGGCGCGGCGGCCCGGGCTGTCGGTCCGCTCATAGCCGGCGTCGGCATCGACATTGAGGGTCGGCAGGAACCGCGCGAAGGCCTCGCGCTGGCCCTCGCCACGCGCGCCGACCGAGGCACGGTCGGCGGCGACCTGGGGATGGTCGGCGAGCAGGCCGTCAAGTTCCGCGGCCAATGTCGCGGCAACGGCGGGCACGCTCGATACCACAGACAGCACCACGGCAGCCGCTGCGACCCGCAGGCTGCCCAGTGACATCTTCCTGGCCTTCGACCTGTGCGCACGTTGCGCCAAATGATCCCCCACTAGTCTGGCATTCCGATTGTTGGAACACCCCTTACGCGTGTCGCGGCCCATTGCATGTAGTTGCGCAGATTATCGCCCAAAAGTCGTTATTTTCGAACGAATTAAATGAGCCAGGCAACGGTTTAGTCCGTAACTGATACACCGATCGCGGCCCAAATCCCGCAAAGGGACAGGTTGGGCCGATATAGGCCGCCCGGCCGCGCATTTCCGCTGTTTCCGCCCTCCTGTTGCATAGATGGGACCGACTGTGGCGAGACGGTGTGCGCACGATCACTTTCCGCTCACACGGTTGTCGCTAGATTCAGCGCTGGAGACACGACAAAGGCAAACCGCCGGCGACGGCGGGACGCAAAGCATCCGGCCTGAATGGTCAGGTAGCGGGGCCGCCGAAAGGATCCTCTATGAGTGCAGTTCAGATGCCCACGGCCGAGACGGACGAGCGTTCCGTCGTGTCGGTCGCGCTCGGCCCCGACCATCAGATTGAACGTGACGCCGACATCGCGCGTTCCATGACCCAGGCGGTGCGCCGCCTGAACGACATCATGGACGCGGCGATCAAGGCCGGGCTCATCGTCGAGCCCAGCTTCTGCACGGCGCAAAACCGGTTCGACGATCTCGGCATCACCGCCCAGTCGTACACCGCGAACGTCAAGGTCTTCCGCAAACTCTGCTGACCCCACGCTCCGGGCCGTTCCATGTGCACGGTTCCGGCGGCGGCGTCCCGGCGATCACCCACCCCTGCCCAACCGGTCGCCGGGGCGCTTGCCGCGGGGTAAGACGGATCAAGCCCCGGCGCGAGGCACGCCGGGGCTTGATCTGTTTGCTTCCAGATACTTAAGGCGTCTCGCCGAACGCCTGGCGCATGTGCTCGGCGGCCAGCTTCTGGGCCTTGGTGGCATCGTCGAGCGTCGGGGCGTAGCCGAAGAAGGCGTGGATCACGCCAGGAAAGTCGACATGGGTGACGTCGACGCCTTCCGCCTTCAGCCGCTTGGCCGCCTCGGTGCCCTCCCAGTTCAGCACGTCGCATTCGGCGGTGATCAACAGCGTGCGCGGCAGGCCGGCGAAGCTCTCCGCGCGCGATGGCGAGCAGCGCCAGTCGGCGAGATCGGAACCGTCATTGGTGTAGTGCTTGCGGAACCAGTCGACCGCATCGGTATCCAGCGGCCCATAGCCCTTGCCGTAGGGCTCGTAGGACGGTGTGCCGCCGGTGTAGTCCATCACCGGGTAGACCAGGAGCTGGAAGCCGACCTTGGGCCCGTCGTTGTCGCGCGACAGCAGCGAGACAACCAGCGCCAGGTTGCCGCCGGCACTGTCGCCGCCGACGGCGATGCGCGCCGGATCGGCGCCCAGCTTCTCGGCATTGGCCGCGACCCATTCCAGCGCGGCGTAGGAATCCTCCACCGCGGCCGGGAACTTGTGCTCCGGGCCCATGCGGTAGTCGACCGAGACCACCATGCAGCCGCTGTACCGGCACAGGTAGCGCGCGGTGCGGTCGTGGGTGTTGAGCGAGCCGATCACGTGACCGCCGCCGTGGTAGTAGATCAGTACCGGCGTCGGCGTGCGCAGCGGCTCGTTCGGGCGGTAGATGCGCACCCTCACCTCGCCGGCCGGACCGGTGAAATGCGTGTCCTTGGCGCCGGCTATGTCGACTGGCGGCAGGTCGGGACGGACCGCCAGCTTCTCGATCTGGGCGCGCGCCGCGCGCGGTTCCAGCTCGGCCAGGCGCGGCAGGTTCAGCGCCTTCATCGCGTTCAAGATTTCGACGAGCTGCGGCTTCAGCGCCATGGTCGTGCTTCCCGTTCCTGAGTGTTCTTCATTGCCTGCGAAGCCTAGACCGCGGCCACGTCATGCGCCAGCATCCGACGCCATGAGCGATGTCCTGGCAGCCGCGCGCGAGCTGCAACCCTGGCTCGATGACCGGGCCGCGGCGTGCGATGGCGCACGCCGGCTGTCGGACGATGTCGTGGCCGCGCTGGTCGAGGCCGGGATGTTCCGCCTGACCCAGCCGCCGCGCTATGGCGGGCTCGGGCTGGCACCGTCGGCAGTGTGGCCGGTGATCGCCGAAATCGGGCGCGGCTCGGCGGCGGCGGCCTGGATCGCCGGGCTGGGCGCGGCCAACGTGCTGATGGTCGGCAAGTTCCCGGCCCGGGCGCAGGACGAGGTGTTCGGCGCCGGACGGCCGGCGATCGTGCCGCTGCTGACCGGCGGGGTCGGGCGCGACATCGTCGCCGAGCCGGCCGACGGCGGGGTGACGCTGTCCGGCAAGTGGCGCTACGCCTCGGGCATCGACGTCGCCACCTGGGTCGGGCTGCTCGCCCCGCTCGCAAGTGCGAATGGGGCGGAACCGCACATCCTGCTGGTGCCGGCCGAGGCCTTCGAGATCGACCAGGAAAGCTGGCGGGTATTGGGTATGCAGGGCACCGGCTCGAAGGACATCGCGCTTTCGCCGACCTTCGTGCCGGCGCATCGGCAGATGACCTGGGCGGCGTTGCAGGTCGGCGGCACACATCGCGATTGCCCGAATGACGAGCCGGTCTACGAACTGCCGCTGACCCCGGTATTCGCCGCCTCGGTGCAGGCGCCGACCCTGGGCGTGGCGCGCGCAGCAGTCGACGAGTACCTGAACATCGCGCGCGACCGCGACGGCGCGCCGACCCAGATCCTGGCCGCCAGCGCCGATGCGACGCTGACGATGGCGCTACAGGCGCTGGTCGCCGACGCGGACCTGCTGGAGCGCCGGATGGGTGCCGGCCGACCGCTGAGCCAGGAGGAGCGGGCGGCGATGCGGATGCGCTTCGCGGTCGCCTCGCGACAGGTGCTGGAGACGGCGAACCGGCTGTTCGCCGCGGTCGGCGGCAGCCTGTTGCCAGCCGACAGCCGCATCGGGCGGCTGATGCGCGACCTGCACGCGATGAGCTCGCACTTCCTGCTACAACCGGAGCCGATCGGCCAGGCGCAGGGTCGCGCCCTGCTCGGCCTCGGCCTGCCCCCCGACACCCGCGTCTGAAGGAGACCCGCGCATGCGCAAGGAAATCTACGACCCGAAGGACCCGCAGTTCCGCACCGCCGACGGCGGCTCGTTCTTCCAGACCTTCGGCTACAACGCGGCGGTGCGCGCCGGCGACTTTATCTACGTCTCCGGCCAAGTCGGGATGAGCCCGGACGGCAGCATCCCGGCCGATGCCGAAACCCAGATCGTCAACGCCTTCGAGCGGCTAAAGGCCGTGCTGGCGGCGGCAGACGCCGACATGGGCGACGTGGTCGAGCTGGTCACCTACCACGTCGGTTTGCAGGCGCACCGCGCGGCGTTCTTCGACCTGAAAGGCAAGTACATCGTGGAGCCGTTTCCGGCCTGGACTATGGTCGAGGTCGCCGGCCTGGCGCGACCCGACTTCCTGATCGAGATCAAGGCGGTGGCGTACAAGCCGTAGCCTGGCCTACTGGTGGGCCTCGCGGCCCTCCTGGATCTTGTCAGCGGCTTCCTCGCGGTCCTCGCCGTTCGCCTGCGGCGGCTCCTGCTCGGCCTCCGCGGCGGGCTGGTGATAGAGTTCGGCGAACACCGGAAAGTGGTCGGAGCCGAAAGCCGGCAGCAGCTCGATCCGGCCCAGGGCGAAGGATTCGTCGAAGAAGACATGGTCGAGCGGCCAGCGCAGCAGCGGAATCTTGGCGTGGAAGGAGGCAAAGATGCCACGCCCGACGCGCGGGTCGAGGGTGCCGCTGATCCGCTGGAACAGCCGCGTGGTGTGCGACCAGGCCACGTCGTTGAGGTCGCCGGCGACGATCGCCGGCCGCCCGGTCGCCTTGATCTCGCGGCCGACGATCAACAGCTCGGCGTCGCGGCCGTCGGAATCCTCGCCCGGACGCGGCGGCCGCGGGTGCACGCCGTAGAAGTCGACCACAGTCCCGTTGCGCAGTCGCAAGCCGGTGTGTACCGAAGGCACCTCGTCCTCGATCAGCTTGCGCACCGCCGGTTCAACCAGTTCCAGGCGTGAGAACCGGTGCATGCCATAGGTGTTGGGCAGCGGGTGTTCGACGCGGTGCGGGTATTCGTCCGCCAGCACCGCGAGCCGCTCTCCCCACCAATCGTCGGTCTCCACCGCCAGCACCACGTCGGGCTCGTAACGGCGGATCAGCTCGATCAGGTCGTCGGCGTTGCGGTTGGACATCAACACGTTGGCGATCAGCAGCCGCACCCGCGTGTCGACCGACTGCGCATGCGCGGCGACCGCCTGCGTCTTGGCGAACGGCATGTACGGGTAGATCCGAAAGACCTGATAGCCAAAGCTGGCCGCCAGCGCCAGTATCAGCACGACGTCGAGCATGTCGCCACGCCGGTAGAAAACCAGGTAGGCGCCAAGCACGGCGAGCATCGCCACGGCAAGCTGCAGGCGCGGGAAGTCAAAGGCTCGTACCCACCAGGCGCCAGTCCGTACCAGCGGCACGACGGTGGTCGCCACCAGGACGACGGCAAGTATCAGCAGGATCAATCTCATCGCTTCACCGGACGAATGCACGAAACCACAGAGGGTTGCATCGCCCGGCCGATGATCTTGATCCACAGCCGCACGGTGGCGTACAAGCGCTGGACTTGAAGACGGAGGGTCGAATGGCACGCAACCCTTTGATGTTATGGTCGATCGTCACGATCCTCCTATGCCCGCTCGCGGTCCCGGCAGCGACCGAGGCGGCGCCGCTGCGGGTCGTGCAAGCCTCGGAAAGAGACCCCCATGTCGAGGCCGTGCGCAAGGCCATCCGGCAGCATACGCGCGACCTCGACCGCCTGATGCCCGGCGAGAAGAGCGAAGCGCGCAGCCTGCTCTACCGCATCCGGTCGAGCGAGCGGCGGCTGAACCGCTCCGACAATATCAACGACAAGCGCTGGATCGAATCCGAGATGCGGCTGCGCGAGCTGCAGGAGGACGTGCAGCGCTGGATCCGCGTGCACGGCGACAGGTAGCGCGGCGCCCGGTCTATGGAAGTGGCCCGAACGGCGCGCCTGTCATCAGCTGCACGTCCTGCGTCTGTATCAGCGGGCGAATGTTCGGGACGACTTTCAACACCGCCTCGCTGGCGTAGAAGCGGGCCCAGAAATCACGGCGCGCCGCGTCGTCGTCGAAGCGCCAGATGTGGATGAGCTGGTGCAGCGGCCCGGTGTCGGAGACGAAGTAGCCGACGCAGTACGAGTCCAGCGCTTCCGCCTTCAGCACCTCGAATAGCGCGGTTTCGTGCTTCAACATCTCCGGCATCTTGCCGAGAACGATCTGGTAGGTGCGTTTCTCGTAGAGCGTCATGGTGGCGGCCCCCTTGCTGGTTCTGTCAGTCCCGGCCGGACTCTAGCGCCCCGGACCAGCCGGTGAAATCACGGTGCCGCCAGCTCGGTCGCGATGCGCGCCGTCAGCACCTCGCCGTAGAGCGCGTGGCCGGGCGGATTCAGATGCACGGCGTCGTAGTACAGCCGGTCCAGGTCCGCGCCGCGCAAGTGCGGGCGCATGTCGAGGTAGGGCAGGCCAGTGGCCGCCAGCCGATCGTGGATCTCGTTCGTCAGCGGGTCGTCGCCGGATACCGCGACCCGCCCGGGCGTCAGCACCAGCAGCACCCGCGTGCCATCCGCCCGGTGCAGCCGCAGCACCTCGATCAGCGTGTCGAGGCGCCGGTCGATGATCTCGGTGCGGCGCGCCGCGCGCTCGACCTGCTCGGCCGATGTCGGCGCGACCGGCGCCGCCGACGACGTCGTCCAGCGGCGTAGCCGCGTCTTGGCGAAGCGCCATGCGAAGATCGCCGCTTCGGTCGTGGCCGAGAGCAGCGGCGGCATCGGACTCTGGTGGAACGGCAGTCCCTCCAGTCGATTGAGGCCGCGCAGCGCGTCGCCCGGCAGCACCACGGCGACGATCATGTCGGCGCCGAAGTCGGTGGCGGCAAGCCGCGCCGCCATGTTCTCCACGCCATAGGCGTTGACCCCGGCGTTGCCGCAATTCGCCTCGATGTCGTGGTGCGCGGCGAGGCCGGCGCAGACCTGCTCGCTGAACAGTTCGCGATCGTCGACGTAGGAGCCGCCGTAGGTCACGCTGTCGCCGATGAACAGGATGTGGTGGGCCGCGGGCTGGCGCCAGTCGACCGGGGTGCGCAAGCCCCGGCTGTCGATGGTGACGACCGCGCCGCGACGGCGCTCGCGCTGCTGGTTCGGGTGCGGCGCGTAGCCATAGGCGGGGTGTGCGTCGTACAGCACCGGATCGCCCAGGCCAATCGCACGCAGCACAAGTTCGCTCGCCGCGAGCACCAGCGCCAGGGGCACAACGACAATCAGCAGCCAGCCGATCAGGCGGATCGCGGGGCGCGGCGCGGGACGGTTCAACGGCATCTCCCAGGAACGCGCGTCTGTAGCATACCTAGCGGATAGCAGCGCGAATTCATGTTGCTTACCATGTATTTGCAACAGCCGGTACGGACCTTCCTACAACCGCTGACGGCGGCGCTTTAGGCCCCGATAACTCGTACAAATGACCAGTCCCAAACCGCCGTCGCGGTGCCGAACGGCATGGAAGAGACGCATTCCGGACCCTGCTTTTCTGGAAATTGTCGCCGAGTGGCCCAGTGCCCACCATCACGGCTGAAATTGGCGGTTATTTAGTGAATCCCGGATTATTCTACTCACGCACGACGGATCATCGGCCGGCGCACCTCACCGACAGCCCGGAGCACCATGCCCAGCGTTTCCCATTCGCACTACATCGATGCGATCGACGGTCTGCGCGCGCTGGCGGTGGTCTCGGTCGTCGCCTTCCACTTGAATCCGTCGCTGCTCCCAGGCGGGTTCACCGGCGTCGACGTGTTCTTCGTGATCTCTGGCTACGTCATCAGCAAGTCGCTCCACGCGCGCCCGCGCGACGACTTCGGCGGCTACATCCTGGAATTTTACAAGCGGCGCCTGATCCGGATTCTGCCGGCGCTCATCGCCTGTCTGTTAGGCACGATGTTCCTGGCCCGGCTGTTCACGGTGCCGTCGTGGATGAGTTCAAGCAACGACGCCACCGGCCTCGCTGCGTTCGCCGGGCTGAGCAACTTCTACCTGCTGCAGGGCGCCGACGGGTATTTCAACGACCGGGTGGAGTTCAACCCGTTTGTGCACACCTGGTCGCTCGCGGTCGAGGAGCAGTTCTACGTCATCTTTCCGCTGCTGTTCTTCTTCTGGCTGAAGGCAATACGACCGGACCGGCAGGTCGGCCGGGTGCGCCATGCGGTCGAGACCTATGCCGTGCCGGTGGTCGGACTGGCGTCGCTGGCCTATGGCGGCTTTGAGACCAGCTTCGCGCCGCAAAACGCCTTCTACCTGCTGCCAAGCCGCTTCTGGGAATTGGCAATCGGTGCCGCCCTGTTTCAGGCGCATGCGCGGGGCTGCCTGGTTCCGGAATCGGCGCGGAAGTCCGCAGCACTTTCGGGCGCCGGTGTTGTGCTGATCGCGGCCGGCATGGCGTTTTCGGACCCAACGTCCTTCCCGTTGCCCTGGGCCCTGGCGCCGACGCTGGGCACCGCGCTGCTGATCGCCGGCACCGTGGTCCGGCCGAGCGGGTTGTCCCTGGCGCACGCCGTGCTGACGCAGCCCCAGGTCCGCTACATCGGGTGGATTTCCTACTCGCTCTACCTCTGGCACTGGCCGGTTATCATCCTGATGCGGTGGACGGTCGGTATCGATTCCGCGCCGCTCATGGTCGCGGCCGTGCTGCTCGCGACCATGTTGGCCATGGCCTCCTATCATTTCTTGGAGCGGCCGATACGCGGCAACCGACACCTGCGCCAGATGACGAGTTGGAAGGCCGTGGCGCTGAGCGTCGTGGTAACCGGCGTGCTGTGGGCGGGGGCCTACGAGTTCGTCGAGCGGCACTGGCTGTTCCGGCAGACCGTCGTCGCCACGCCCGCGTGGGATCGGTACGAGCCGCGCCATTCGCCGGTGCCCATAGCGGAACGAACCTGGAGCGACCGCACCACCATCTTCCTGTTCGGCGACTCGCATGCGGTGCATTACACGACGATGGTGCGGGACGCCGCCAAGAGCCTCGGCATCCATTTCGTCCGCGACTACTTGGCGGGGTGCGGCATCGTCGACCTGTGGCGCCCGTTGCGGGAAACCGATGGCTGCCGCACGTTCTTTCAAGAAACCGTGGCGAAGATCATCGCCGAAGGCAGGCCTGGCGACATTGTCTTCCTCGCCTCGATCCGCACCTACCCGCTTGGCACGACAAAGCGTCACTTCACCGACGCCGAGCTGGCGGATCAAGTCCTCGGCCACCAGGCTCTGGCGGACCGTGCGCAGAGCCTGGCGGCGATGATTGATCTGGTTGGCAAGCTCACGCGCGCGGGTCTCGAGGTGCTGATTGATGCGCCGAAGCCGGTTTTCTGGACCCCGATCTTCCGGTGCGCCGACTGGTTTAATCGCATGAACGCGAGATGCCGGCGCGGCCCCACCGTCGAACGCTCTTTCCTGAGGATGCGAGACAGGCCGATTCGGCAGTCGCTGCAGGCCGTGCAGGCTAGGTATCCCAGCGTGGAAATCTGGGACAGTTTTCCGCTGCTGTGTCCAGGTCCGGTCTGCTCGGCCTATGACGGCGCCCAGCCGCTGTACTTCGACGGCCACCACCTGACCAAGCACGCGAACCAGATGCTCCAGCCGGCCTTCGAGGCGACGATCCGCGAGATGCTCGCCGCCGGCGGCGAGCGCCACCATCCGGCCTCGGTCGTGACCGTCCCGGCGCACCTGATGCAACTCTACCGAAGTGGTCCACCGTGACGTATGGATATGACATCGAGGAGTGGTCGGCCCCCAATAGGTGCTCCGGGTTGAATGTTAGTACGTCGGTCTTGGCTCCAACGCGACCGTGGCCGGCGGAACTGGTCGAGTTTGCGCAGCCAGCCAAGCGTGCGAGCACTAGACAGCGCGACCACACCTCTTTGGACCGATGCAATGCTCGGCCTGCTCGTCTGATCCCGACATGGTCCCAAATAGCCATCCCGCATCCGAGATGACCGCTTTTGCCTTTGAAGCCAATGGCGACCCCGGCAGGATTCGAACCTGCGACCCCAGGATTAGGAATCCTGTGCTCTATCCGACTGAGCTACGGGGCCGATGCCGGGCGGACGATATGGAAATCGGCCGCCCGGTGCAATCGGCCAGGCGGCGCTACAGCCCCGCCTGCGTGACGAACTTGGTGTTCAGGTAGGCTTCTAGGGCCTCGGTGCCGCCTTCGGAGCCGTAGCCTGAGTCCTTGATGCCGCCGAACGGCACCTCGGGCAGGGCCAGGCCGTGGTGGTTGATCGAGACCATGCCGCTCTCGAAGCCGGCAGCGACGCGTTCCGCGGTCTTGGCCGACTTGGTGTAGGCGTAGGCGGCAAGGCCGAAGTCGAGCCGGTTGGCCTCGTCCATCACCTCGTCGAACTCGGTGAAGGACGCGATCGGGGCAACCGGGCCGAACGGCTCCTCGTTCATGATCCGCGCCGTCTTCGGCACGTCGGTCATCACCGTCGGCTCGAAGAAATAGCCCTCGTTGCCGATGCGCCGGCCGCCGGTGCGCAGCGTGGCGCCCTTCTCCACCGCGTCGGCGACGAAGCCTTCGATGGCGTCGAGCCGGCGGTGGTTGGCCAGCGGGCCCATCTGCACGCCCTCCTCCAGGCCGCCGGCGACCTTGAGCGCGGAGGCCTGGGCGACGAAGCGGTCGACGAACTCGTCATAGACCTTCTCGTGCACCAGGAAGCGGGTCGGCGAGACGCAGACCTGGCCGGCGTTGCGGTACTTGTTGGTGCACAGAATTTTCGCCGCGACGGCGACGTCGGCATCGTCGAACACGATCGCCGGCGAGTGGCCGCCGAGTTCCATGGTGGCGCGCTTCATGTGCGCGCCGGCCAGCGCCGCGAGCTGCTTGCCGACCGCCACCGAGCCGGTGAATGTCACCTTGCGGATCACCGGGTGTGGGATCAGGTACTCGGAGACCTCCGAGGGCACGCCGAACACCAGGTTGACGACGCCCTTGGGCAGGCCGGCGTCGACGAAGCAGCGCACCAGCTCCATGCAGCTCGCCGGGGTCTCTTCCGGCCCCTTCAGGATGATCGAGCAGCCGGTGGCGACGGCACACGACATCTTGCGCACGGCCTGGTTGATCGGGAAGTTCCACGGCGTGAAGGCGGCGACCGGGCCGACCGGCTCCTTGACCACGATCTGGTAGACACCCGCCATCCGCGCCGGGATCACCCGGCCATAGCTGCGCTTGCCTTCCTCGGCGAACCACTCGATCAGTTCGCCGGCCAGCATGGTCTCGCCCTTGGCCTCGAACAGCGGCTTGCCCTGCTCCAGGCTCATGATCCTGGCGATATCGTCGGCGCGCTCGCGGATCAGGTTGGCGGCCTTGCGCATCACCTGATAGCGCTTATGCGCGCTGACCTGGCGCCATTCCTTGAAGCCCCTGTCGGCTGCGGCGAGCGCACGGTCGAGGTCGGCCTGGTCGGCATGCGGGCACTGGCCGACCGGCTGACCGGTAGCCGGGTTCAGCACGTCCTCCGACTTGCCGGACGCGCCCGGGCCCCATTCACCGTCGATGTGAAGCTGTACTTCGGGATAACTGCTCATTCGTCCCTCGTGTGTTTGCTGTCGGATGCTCAGTCCGTCAGTTCGGCCCTGGCGAGGCGGGTTTCAACCAGCCTGGCCCAATAGGTCGCACCCAGCGGCAGGATGCGGTCGTTGAAGTCGTAAGCCGGGTTGTGCACCTGGCAGGCGTGCTCGGCGTCGCCGTTGCCGATGTTGATGTAGGCGCCGGGGCAGGCGTCGAGCATGTAGGAGAAGTCTTCCGAGGCCATCACCAGGCCGGCATTGCGGTCGACCATGTCGTCGCCGACGATGGACGCGGCGACGTCGGCGCAGAACTGGGCCTCGGCGGGCGTGTTCACGGTCGGCAGGAAGACGATGCGCACGTCGACGTCGGCCTTGGCGCCGTAGGCCTGCGCGATGCCGGTGGCCAGCGCGCGCATGCGGGTCTCGACCAGTTCCATGGTCTCGTTGCTGAACACCCGGATGGTGCCGCCCAGGGTCGCGGTCTGCGGGATCACGTTGTAGGCGTCGCCGGCGTGGATGCGGGTCACCGAGATGACGATGGTCTCGGTCGGCTTGGCGTTGCGCGAGATGATGGTCTGCAACGCGGTGGCGATCTCGGCGGCGACGATGATCGGGTCGACGCCCGACTCCGGCCGGGCGCCGTGGGCGCCGACGCCGGTGATGTTGATGTCGAAGAAGCCGCCGCCGGCCATCATCGGTCCGGGCCGGATGCCGAAGGCGCCGACCTTGCGGGCCGGGCCGTTGTGCATGCCGAAGATCGCCTCCATCGGGAATTTCTCGAACAGGCCGTCGGCGACCATCGCCTTGGCGCCGCCGATGCCCTCCTCGGCGGGCTGGAACACGAAGTGCACCGCGCCGTCGAATTCCTTTGTCTCGGCCAGGTACTTGGCGGCGCCGAGCAACATCGTGGTGTGGCCGTCGTGGCCGCAGGCGTGCATCTTGCCGTCGTGGCGCGAGCGGTGGTCGAAGCCGTTCTCCTCGTGGATCGGCAGTGCGTCCATGTCGGCGCGCAGGCCGATGGTGCGCCCGGAATTGCCGACCCGCAGGGTGCCGACGACGCCGGTCTTGCCGAGGCCGCGATGCACGTCGAGGCCCCACGCGGTGAGCTTCTCGGCGACGATGTCGGCGGTGCGGTTCTCCTCGAAGCCGAGCTCGGGATGGGCGTGAATGTCGCGGCGCCAGGCGGTCATCTCGTCGTGCATGGCGGCGATCTGGTCGATGATCTTCATTCTGTCCATCCTCCGGGGCTTGCAGGCGTCGGCAGCATAGAGCCTCGCGGGGCGGTGCGAAACGGCCTGTGATGCGTCCTATGAGCGCATAAGTGTTGGTTGCGTACAGAGTTCGAAATGGTCGAACCGGACGAACTTCGACACCTGGTGAACCGGGCCAGCCTGGCCTGCCGGCGAGCCAGTGCGGCAAGCGCCTGATGCCAGCGCGTTCGCCGACGACGAGACGGTCGCGACGCTGATCATGCCGTTGTCGAGCAATGGCGAGAGCGTCGACATGCTGTTCGTCACCGTCGACTTCCTGAGCTGCGGCCAGAACGCTTGCCCGGCATCGGCGTGTGCGCTAGGTGTTATGATATAACATCAAGAATGGAGACCGCATCGTGCCAATCCGCCGCCTCGCCATTGCCCCCTATCTATGCGCGGCATGCCTGTATACCGCCAGCGCGCAGGCAGCCGACAAGCGCCATGCCGACGCCCACGAACACGGCCACGGCAGCCTCGATATCGCCATCGAGGGCAACACCGTCGAAATGGTCCTGGAAGTACCGGGCGCCGACATCGTCGGCTTCGAGCACGCGGCGGAGAGCGACGCGGACAAGGCTGCCCTTGCCGAGGCCATCGCCAAGCTGGAGAAGCCGCTGACGCTGTTCGTTCCGCCCGCCGCCGCGGGCTGCAAGGTGGCGGCGGCCGAGGTCGAATACGAACTCGACCATGGCGAGGAACATGACGACGACCACAAGGACGGCGACGAGGATCACGCCAAGCACGACGAGAAGGAGCATGACGAGGAGGGCCACGCCGAGTTCCACGCCGAGTATCGTCTGACCTGCGGCAACATCGGCGCGCTCGAAGGCCTCGACTTCGCCTATTTCGCACAATTCCCCGCCGCGGAGGAACTGGAGGTGCAGATCATCACCGATAAGGGGCAGAATGGCGCCGAGGTCACGCGCGAGTCGCCCCGCCTGGACCTCGAAGGCATGAACTGAGGACAGCTGCACACCCGATGGCCGACGCCATTCGCCTGACCGACGTTCGCTTCGCCTGGCCGGGTGCCACCGGATTCGCGCTGCGGATTCCCGCGTTCGAGGTGGCGCGCGGTGAGCGGCTACTGCTGGTCGGACCGTCGGGCGGCGGCAAGTCGACGCTGCTGAGCCTGATCTGCGGCACCGCGCGGGCCGATGCCGGCACCGTGGAGGTGATGGGCGAGGGGCTCAACGGCTTGAGCGGCGCGGCGCGCGACCGGTTCCGGGCCGAACGCATCGGCGTGATCTTCCAGATGTTCAACTTGCTGCCCTACCTATCGTTGCTCGACAATGTGCTGCTGCCGCTGGGCTTCGCGCCGAAGCGACGGGCGCGAGCCGGCGACGCGGCGGACGAGGCGGCGCGCCTGCTCGACCGGCTGGGGCTGGAGGGCGAGCTGCTGCGCCAGCCGGCGGCGACCTTGAGCGTCGGCCAGCAGCAGCGTGCGGCGGCGGCGCGCGCCCTGATCGGCGGGCCGGAGCTGGTGGTGGCGGACGAGCCAACCTCGGCGCTGGACAGCGACCGGCGCGACGACTTCCTGCGGCTGCTGTTCGAGGAAGTCGAGCGGGCCGAGGCGACCTTGTTGATGGTCAGCCACGACCCCGGCCTCGGCGAGCGCTTCGACCGCGTCGCCCGACTCGACGAGGTCGTCCGATGATCGTGCTGCGGCTGGCCATCCGCTCGCTGCTGAACCGCTGGGTCGCGGCCTCGCTCACAGTGCTGGCGATCGCCATGTCGGTGCTGCTGCTGCTCGGCGTGGAGAAGGTGCGTACCGGCGCGCGGGCCAGCTTCGCCAACACGATCTCCGGCACCGACCTGATCGTCGGCGCGCGGGCCGGCACGGTGCAACTGTTGCTGTACAGCGTGTTCCGCATCGGCAACGCCACCAACAACGTCACCTGGCAGACCTACCAGGACATCGCCGCCCGCCCGGAGGTCGCCTGGATGGTGCCGATCTCGCTGGGCGACAGCCATCGCGGCTTCCGGGTGATGGGCACCACGGCCGACTATTTCCGCCACTACCGCTACCGCCGCGACCGGCCGCTGGCGTTCCAGAGCGGCGCGCCGTTCGACGACCTGTTCGACGCGGTGCTCGGCGCCGACGTCGCCGCGAGCCTGGGCTACGAGCTGGGCGACGCCATGGTGGTCGCGCACGGCCTGGGCCGCACCAGCTTCGCCAAGCACGACGACAAGCCGTTCCGCGTCGCCGGCATCCTCGCCAAGACCGGTACGCCGGTCGACCGCACCGTGCACGTCAGCCTGGAGGCGATCACCGCGGTTCACATCGACTGGCAGTCGGGCGCGCGCATTCCGGGCCAGACGATCAGCGCCGAACAGGTGCGCGAGATGGACCTGACGCCGAACACGGTGACTGCTGCCCTGATCGGGGTGAAATCCAAGCTCGCCATTTTCCGGCTGCAGCGCGCGATCAACGAGTATCCCGAAGAGCCGCTGACAGCGGTGCTGCCGGGCGTGGCGCTGCAGGAACTGTGGTCGCTGATCGGGGTCGCGGAGACGGCGCTGGGCGCGATATCGGCGATGGTGGTGGTCACCGCATTGCTGGGCATGGTCACGATGATCCTGGCGACCTTGAACGCCCGGCGGCGCGAGCTGGCGATATTGCGTGCGGTCGGCGCGCGACCGGGTACGATCTTCGCGCTGCTCAGCGCCGAGGCCGGCCTGCTGGCCCTGGCCGGGACCGCGCTGGGGGCGATGCTGCTCTATGCCGTGCTGGCCGGGCTGCGACCGTGGGTCGACGCCGAATTCGGCCTGGCATTGCCGATCGATCCCCCCACCCAGCGCGAATGTCTGGCGCTGGCCGCGATCGTCGCCGGCGGCTTCCTGGTCGGCCTGCTGCCTGCGTTTCTAGCCTATCGCACCTCGCTCGCTGACGGCATGATGGTGCGCAACTAGGAGGTTCACGATGCGCTTCATGCTCGCCCTGATGCTGGCGGCGCTGGCGATACCAGCCATCGCCGCCACCGACCCGCCGATCACGCTGCAATGGGATCAGCTCGTACCGGTGGAGCAGCGCGCCAAGGCGCTGGCCGGCGACACGATACAGAACATGCCGCCCGCCTTTCGCCGCGAGGACGACGATCCCAGTGCCCGCCGCAAGGAGATCCTCAACTCGCTGACCGCTGCCTACAACGGCAAGCGGGTGCGCATCCCCGGCTTCATCG
This sequence comes from Alphaproteobacteria bacterium, assembly GCA_040223615.1. Classification (GTDB taxonomy): domain Bacteria; phylum Pseudomonadota; class Alphaproteobacteria; genus JAVKFY01. The sequence goes on along the minus strand of JAVKFY010000021.1, from coordinate 43,666 downwards.
TGCCGCTGGCGATGGACGGCACCGAGGTGAAGGAATTCCTGCTGGTGCCCTGGTTCGGCGCCTGCATCCACGTGCCGCCGCCGCCACCGAACCAGATCGTCTACGTCGCCAGCAACGAAGCGGTCAGCGTGGAAGACATCTACGATCCGGTCTGGGTCACCGGCGTGCTGACCACCGCCGTGCTCAGCACCGAGCTGGCCGACACCGGCTACACCCTGCAGGGCGAGTCGATCGAACCCTACGGCGAAGACAAGAAGCAGTAGCCGATGGCGATGGCCACGCGGCCGGTTGGCACCGGCGGCGACCTGCTTCCCGTCATCGGGCTGGGCACTTGGCAGCAGTTCGACGTCGGCCCCAAGGCCGACCTGAGCCGCCAGCGCCAAGTCCTGGACGTGCTGTTCGAGGCCGGCGGGACGGTGATCGACGCCTCGCCGATGTACGGCCAGGCCGAGGCCCGCGTCGGCGACCTGCTGCGCGACATGGACCGGGTCGACGCCGCCTACCTGGCGACCAAGGTGTGGACCCGCGGCCGGGCGGCAGGGCTGGCGCAGATGGAGCGCTCGCGCTGGCTGATGGGCGGCCGGCTCGACCTGATGCAGGTGCACAACCTGCTCGATCTCGACTCCCATGTGGAGACCATTCGCGCCTGGAAACACGACGGCGTGATCCGGCACTGGGGCATCACCCACTACACCAGCTCCGCCCTGCCGGCGCTGGAACGCGCCATCGACAAGCACGCACCGGACTTCGTCCAGCTCGCCTATTCGATCGGTGTGCGCGAGCCGGAGCAGCGCGTTCTGCCGCTGTGCCTGGAGCGCGGCATCGCGGTGCTGGCGAACCGGCCACTGGAAGGCGGCGGGCTGATGCGCAAGTTGCGCGACCGACCGCTACCGCCGGAAGCGGCGGAATTCGGTGCCGCGAGCTGGGGTCAACTGGCGCTGCGCTTCATCCTGGCGCACCCGGCGGTGACCTGCGTCATCCCCGGCACCGACGATCCCGCGCACATGGCCGACAACGCCGCCGCGGGCGCCGATCCCATGCCCGAACCGGCGGCCCAGGCGGCGATGGCCTCATTGTGGGCGAAGTCCGGCTAGCCGCTCACGTTTCCCACACAAGAAGGTGTTTTGCGGCCCATGGGGCGGCCACGACATGTTCTTGGGTGAGCCTGAGAGTTCCAACGAAGCTTGGAGAACAAAAGCATGAGCAACATTCCAGCTGCGCTCCGTTCGGCAGCCCTGGCCGCGACGCTGGCCTTCGGCGCCGGCACGGTGGCGATCCCGGCGGCGTTCGCCGCGGAGGAAGTCAACATCATGAATGGCTACGCGGTGCACGGCTACGATGTCGTCGCGTATCACACGATGGGCAAGCCGACCGAAGGCAACGACCAGTTCGTCACCGAGCATGACGGCGCCAAGTATCGCTTCGCCAGCGCCGAAAACCTGGCCATGTTCAAGGCCGATCCGGCGAAATTCGCACCGGCCTATGGCGGCTATTGCGCCTTCGGCACCGCGTTCGGGCGCAAGTTCGACGGCGACCCGGAGGCCTGGCGCATCGTCGACGGCAAGCTGTACCTGAACCTGAACCCGAAGGTGCAGACCCGCTGGCTGGAGGATACCGACGGCTACATCAACGGCGCGGACCATAACTGGCCGATCATCGCCAATGTCGCCGACAAGGACCTCGAGGCGAACCCGCCCGCGGACCTGACCCAGGGCCCGCAGTAGTTTTCCACGACCCCGACAGAGGAGGATGATGGGGATGAACAAGACGACGATTGGACTTGCCACCGCGTTGGCGGCGGCCGTGGCCATGGCTGGCACCGTCAGCGTGGCGAACGCCGCCGACAAGGAGAAGTGCTACGGCGTTGCCATGAAGGGCAAGAATGACTGCGCCGCCGGCCCCGGCACGACCTGTGCCGGTACCTCGGTGAAGGATTATCAGGGCAACGCCTGGAAGCTGGTCCCGGCCGGCTCCTGCGAGACCACCATGCTGAAGACCACGGATGGCCGCGACGTGAAGGGCAGCTTGCAGCCGCTCGACCGCGACCTGCCGAGCTGAGCCCACAGGTCCGGCGCCGGCCGCGGAAGCGGTCGGCGCCGACCGCCTGAGCTATCCGAACATGCTTCCGATCCGAGCCGGCGTCGGCTTCAAGCCGCAGCATGCCGACGCGGCGCTCGCCGCGGCGGGCGCGGTCGGCTGGCTGGAGGTCCACCCCGAGAATTACATGGTCGACGGCGGCCCGCGCCACGCCGTGCTGAGCCGGATGCGCGAGCGTTTCCCGCTGTCGCTGCACGCGGTGGCGACCTCGCTTGGCGGCGCCGAGCCGCCCGACGGCGACCACCTGAAGGCGTTGCGCGCGCTGGCCGACCGCTACCAGCCGGCGCAGGTTTCCGAACATCTGGCCTGGTCGGCGCATGACGGCGTCTATCTGGCCGACCTGCTGCCGATGCCGCGCGCGCGAGCCGTGCTGGACCGGCTGGTGGAGAATATCGACCAGGTGCAGACGGCGCTGGGCCGCCGCATCCTGATCGAGAACCCGTCGAACTATCTGGAATTACCGGACGCGGACCTGGCCGAGCCCGATTTCCTGGTCGAGGCGGCGCAGCGGGCCGGCTGCGGCCTGCTGCTCGACGTCAACAACATCCATGTCTCGGCACACAACCTCGGCTTCGCGGCGGCAGAATACCTGGATGCGGTCCCGGGCGACCTGGTCGAAGAGATCCATCTCGCGGGACACGCCGTCGACGACGCGGTCTCGCCGCCATTGCTGATCGACGATCACAGCTCGGCGGTGCCGGACCCGGTCTGGGCGCTGTACCGCGACGCGCTTGGCAAATACGGGCCGAAGCCGACGCTGATCGAGTGGGACACCGACGTGCCGGAGTGGCTGGTGCTGCGCGCCGAGGCCGACGCCGCCGACACGATCCTGCGCCACGCGGTGGAGCAGGCGGCATGAGCGACGGCTTCTCGTACGCGGATTTCGCCGCTGCGCTGCTGGCGCCCGAACCCGATGCCCGACCGGCCTGGCTGTCCGACGACCAGGTCGCGCGCTTCGCGGTCTACCGCAACAACCTGCACCACGGGCTCGGCCAGGCGCTGGGCGAGGCCTATCCGGTGGTCCGCCGGCTGGTCGGCGACGATTTCTTCAAGGCGACCGCGCGACTGTTCATTGCCGCCGTGCCGCCACGGCAGCGCAGCCTGGCGCTCTACGGCGACGGCTTCGCGGACTTCCTGGACGGATTCGAGCCGGCCCAGGCGGTGCCGTACCTCGCCGACGTGGCGCGGCTGGAGCGGGCCTGGCTGGAGAGCCTGCATGCGGCCGATGCCGCGCCGCTGGCACCGGAAACCCTGGCCGACCTGGACGAAGCGCTGGCGACGACACGGTTCGAAGCGCACCCGGCGGCACGGCTGATCCATTCCGAACACCCCGTGGTTTCGATCTGGCAGGCCAATCAGGACGACGCGACCGGCGGCGAGATCGAGGACCGGCCGGAGGCGGCACTGATCTGCCGCGCGCGAGATACGGTGACCGTGCGCGCCTTGTCTGCCGCCGATGGCGCATTCGCGGCGGCGCTGCTGGACTGCGCCAGTGCCGCCGAGGCCGCCTGCGATGGGGCCGACGTGGTCGGCGTGTTTCAGGTTCTTCTGACCGACGGCGCCTTCACGGCGCTGCATCCAGAGCATTGATAGCAGGGGAGATTCTCAGATGGCGAGCACCGATATCGGCGCGGCGGGCGGCCTGTTCCGCACGATCGACAACCGGATCGCGGCGCTGCAGCCGGTTCTGAGCGCACTGGGGCTGCTGGCCTTGCGGCTGCCGGTGGCGGCGGTGTTCTGGAGTTCCGGGCGGACCAAGGTCGATGGCTGGAACATCTTCGTCGTCAACGACACGCAATACTTCTTGTTCGAGCACGAGTTCGGCCTGCCCTTCCCGGTGCTGATGGCGCATCTCACCGCCATCGCCGAGCACGTGCTGCCGATCCTGCTGGTGCTCGGGCTGCTGACCCGGCTGGGCGCGCTGGGCATGCTGGTGATGACCATGGTGATCCAGTTGTTCGTGTTCCCGGATGCGTGGTTCAACGCGCACATGTTCTGGGCCGCGATCCTGTTCGCGGTGCTGGCGCTCGGCCCGGGCAAGCTCTCGCTCGATCACCTGATCGCCAGCCGGCTGCGCGGCTAAGCCAGCGGCCGGTCGCATTTGAGGAACTGGCCGCGGCCCGGCGCCGCCTTGGCCTCGCCGGCTTCGGCGACGATCTCGCCGCGCGACAGCACCACGTCGGGCCACGCCTGCAACGCCATGCCCTCGTAGGGCGTGTAGTCGACATTGTGGTGCAGCATGTCGTTGGTCAGCGTGCGTTCGGTCTCGGTGTCCCAGACCACGAGGTCGGCGTCGGCACCGACCTGGATCGCGCCCTTGCGACCCTCCAGGCCGTAGATGCGGGCCGGATTGGTGGCGGTCAACGCGACGAACTGCTCAAGCCTGATGCGCCCCTTCAACACGCCTTCCGACAGCAGCAGCGGCAGCCGCGTTTCCACGCCCGGAATGCCGTTCGGCACCTTGGTAAACGGCGCGTCGCGGCCGGCGACGTACTTGCCCTTGGGGTCGTCGAAGCGGAACGGCGCGTGGTCGGAGGAAAAAACCTGGAAGGTGCCGTTGGCCAGGCCGCGCCAGATTGCCTGTTGGTTTTCCGGATCGCGCGGCGGCGGCGAGCAGATGCACTTGGCGCCGTCGGGATGGTCGAGGTCGTCGGCGGTCAGGAACAGGTATTGCGGGCAGGTCTCGCCCATGATCTCCAGGCCGCGGCTCTGCGCCAGGCGGATCTGCTCGGCAGCTAGACCGCTGGAGACATGCACGATCAGGATCGGCACTTCGGCCAGCTCGGCAAGGGTGACGGCGCGGTGGGTCGCCTCGCGCTCGCCCAGCGGCGGCCGCGACAGGGCGTGATAGACCGGCGCGGTCTGACCCTTGGCCAGCATGCCGTCGGTGAGCCAGGCGATCACGTCGGTATTCTCCGCGTGCACCATGGTCATGGCGCGCTGCTCGCGGGCAACGGTCAGCACCTCCAGCACCTGCCGGTCGTCGAGCTTCAGGTCGTCGTAGGTCATGTAGACCTTGAACGAGGTGTAGCCGTCCTCGATCAGCGCCGGCAGCTCCTGGCCCAGCACGCTGGCGGTGGGATCGGCGACAATCAGGTGGAAGGCGTAGTCGATCACTGCCTTGCCGTCGGCGCGCTGGTGATAGTCGGTGACGGCGGCACGCAGGCTGCCGCCCTTCATCTGCGCGGCGAAGGGGATGATCGTCGTGGTGCCGCCGCACGCCGCCGCCACCGAGCCGGTGCGGAAGTCGTCGGCCATCACCGAGCCGTCGCCGGTCGGCTGGTCGAAGTGGCAATGCGCGTCGACGCCGCCCGGCGTCACCAGCCGGCCGGCGGCATCGATCTCGTGCTCGGCGCCGCCGAGGTCCTCGCCCAGCGCGACGATGCGGCCGCCGCGCACGGCGATGTCGGCGGTGAAACTGCCCGCGGCGGTGGCAACGCGACCACCGCGGACGATCAGGTCATGTGTAGCCATCGGTCGATGATAGCCAGCCGGTATGTCCGCACAAAGCCTGCTGCGCTACAGCGCGTCCTCACCCTGCTCGCCGGTGCGGATGCGAACCGCCTGGCCGACGTCGAGCACGAAGATCTTGCCGTCGCCGATCTCGCCGGTCTGCGCCGCCTCGCGCAGGGTCTCGACCACGCGGTCGACGATGGTGGTGGAGACCACGACCTCGATACGCAGCTTGGGCAGGAAGTGCACTTCGTACTCAGCGCCGCGGTAGATCTCGGTATGGCCCTTCTGGCGGCCGAAGCCGCGCACCTCGCCAACCGTCAGGCCCTGCACGCCGAGTTCGGTGAGCGCGGACCGCACGTCTTCCAGCTTGAACGGCTTGATGACGGCAATGACCATCTTCATGGCTGTTCTCCTTCGCCCAGGGCTAGATGTTGTAACCGCGCTCGCCATGCGTGGCGAGGTCGAGCCCGGTGGTCTCGTCTTCCTCCGATACGCGCAGGCCGACGATCAGGTCGAGCGCCTTGAGGATGACGAAGCTGGCGACCACGCTCCAGACCAGCACGGCGATGGTGCCGACCGCCTGCACGCCGAGCTGGCTGGCCATGGTCTTGCCCTCGGCCAGGCCGAGGCCGCCGAGCGACGGGTCGCCGAAAAACGACACCAGCAGGATGCCGGTGATGCCGCCGACGCCGTGCACCGCGAAGACGTCGAGGCTGTCGTCGACCTTCAAGGCGTGCTTCACGAGCTGGACCGCATAGAAACAGACAAGGCCGGCGACGAAGCCGATGACCACGCCGCCGATCGGGCCGACGAAGCCCGAGGCCGGGGTGATGGTGGCCAGGCCCGCGACCATGCCGGTGACGATGCCGACCAGCGACGGCTTGCCGAAGCGGATCCACTCGATCGCCATCCAGGTCAGTGAGGCCATCGCGGCGGACAGGTGCGTTACCGTCATCGCCATGCCGGCATTGCCGTCGGCGGCCAGCGCACTGCCGGCGTTGAAGCCGAACCAGCCGACCCACAGCATCGCCGCGCCGATCATCACCAGGCCGGGACTGTGCGGCGGCGACAGCTCGTTGGGGAAGCCGCGCCGACGTCCCAGAACGATGGCGAAGACCAACGCCGAGGAGCCGGCGGTGGCGTGCACCACCAGGCCGCCGGCGAAGTCCAGCACGCCCATCTCGGCGAGCCAGCCGCCGCCCCAGATCCAGTGGCACACCGGGGCGTAGACCACGATCAGCCAGATGCCGCAGAAGGTCAGCATCGGCCCGAACTTCACCCGCTCCGGGAAAGCGCCAACGATCAGCGCCGGGGTGATGATCGCGAAGGTCATCTGGAACATGAAGAACACGGTTTCGGGGATCGCGCCGCTGGCGCTGTCGGTGCCGACGCCGCCGAGGAAGGCCTTGGAGAAGCCGCCGACCCAGCCGGTGCCGTCGGCGAAGGCCAGGCTGTAGGCGATCACCAGCCACAGCACCGAGATGAGGCAGGCGATGGTGAAACAATGCATCAGCACCGAGAGCACGTTCCGCGTCCGCACCAGGCCGCCGTAGAACAGCGCCAGTCCCGGTAGCGTCATGAACAGCACCAGCGCCGTCGACGTCAGGATCCAGGCGGTGTGCCCGCTGTCGATCTCCTGTGCCGCTGCCGGCGCCACGAGGGCGACAAGCACGGCCAGGCTCATTGCTGAAATTTCAAGCACGCGTCCGACCGCGCGCCGCACCAGCAGCTTCCGCACTGCGATTCCCCCCGATACCGCCTCAACCCGGTTCATTTGCCGCTTCGTTCATCATTCTTCCGTGATGAAAAAAGCGGCAAACCTTAGCTGACTTTCGCCGGTCACCAAAGCGTCGGCTTGGTCACCATCAGCCAGAAGACCACCGAAAGTGCCACGAAGGCGGGCCAGCCGAGCGCGAACCAGACCCACATCAGGCGGTGCGCGGCACCGGGAACCGGCTGTCCAGCCGCCACCGAGTCGGTCGCCAGCCGGGCCACCTTGATCTGTATCGCCACCACCGGCAGCCAGCAGGCCAGCGCCAGCACGTAGAGCCCATAGGTCGCGACCAGCCAACTCTCGGTGAAGTCCCAGCCCAGCAGATGCGCCAGCCACAGGCCGGAGAGCGGCTGGAATATTCCCGCCGGCAGGGTGAACAGCCAGTCGGCCAGCACCGTGTGGCGCGCGGCGGTCGCGAAGGCTTCCGCCGAACCGCGCCGCCAGGTGACGAACAGGTGGAACGCGGTGCCGATGCCGGTACCGAACAGCACCGTGCTGGACAGGATATGCAGCCACTTGACCAGTTCGTGGCTCATCGCCGCGCCACCAGCGCCATGTGCACCGCGATCAGCGCAAGGATCGGCAGGTTCTTCAGCAACGAGCCGAACGGATCGCCCCACAACCACGGCGCCAGGAATGTGAGCCCGACGGTGTAGCTGGCGATGAGGGCGATCTGCACCAGGTCGCAGACGACGACGGCACGGCCGCTCAGCACCCAGGCGGCCAGCGCCAGGTCGGCCAGGCTGGCGAGGCGCCCGAGCCAGACCAGGTCGCCGACCATGGCCCGGATCGCCTCGGCCTCATAGAACAAGCCGACCAGCCCGGAAACCAGCCACAGCAGGGCCAGGACCAGCCGGATCATCGGCTCGGCGAAGTACAGGCGCGCGTGCCAGCGGTCCTGTTCCTGCGCCGGATGCTCGGCCAGCGCGTCGGCCATCGCCGCCGGCAATAACCCGGTCGCCTCGGCGAAGCCGGCGGGCTGGACCGAATTGCCGGCACGCACCTGGGCCAGCGACGTGGTGGTGATCGGTCCCAGGCGCAGCGCATCGCCGATTCGGCAGACGCCGGCGACCAGCCACAGCGGCAGCTTCACGAACCGGACCGGCGGCAGGCCCAGCCAGGCGCGCTGCAACTCGATGATCTCGCGCATGGTCAGATCCTGCGGCCCGCCGGGTTCGAGGGTGACCCGCGATGGCGCCGCCGGCGCGACCAGCCTGGCGACGCCGGCGGCCAGATCCTCGGTGGTGATCGGGGTGAAGAGCTGCGCGCCATCTTCGATCAGCGGCACCCACCCGGGCAGGCCGGCGAAGCCGCGCAACGCGCTGGTGCCGCCGTAAGAGCCCGTCGGCGACCAGACCAACGAGGGCCGCAGGATCACCCAGTCGGCCTGGCTGGCGCGGATCGCGGCCTCGCCCTCGGCCTTGGAGCGGGCGTAGTCGGTGTCGATGCCGGCATCGGCGCTGGCGGCGGAGATGTGCACCAGGCGGACCTTGGCGCGTACGCAAGCGTCGGCCAGCGCGGCGACGGCATCGCGGTGCACCGCCATCATCTCCGCCGGCGGCGCCTGCAACAGGCCGGCGCTGTTCACCACCGCGTCGATGCTTTCAAGGGGCGCGGCCCAGTCGCCGGGGCCGAGGCAGTGGCGCAGGTCGATCTCCGCCACCTCCGGGAAATGCAGGCGCGCCACGTCGCGGCCGGCCGCGACCACCTCATGGCCGGCGCGGCGCAGGGCCGCGGCGATGGCGCCGCCGACGAAGCCGCCGGCGCCGAGAACCAGCACGCGCAAACCGAACTCCTCCCCGCGCCAGTCTCCGGCAGGTGAACCGGCGCGGCAACGTTGTATAAAGCGGTCGAAGACGGGGAATGGGAGGAACAGCCGCGCATGGCCGAGGCCGCGCATACCTGGCTCGGGCGGTCGCAGCCGCGCGTGGAGGACCTGAGCCTGCTGACCGGGCGCGGGCGTTTCATGGACGACACCGCGCTGCCGGCCGGCGCGTTGCACCTGGCGATCCTGCGCTCGCCGCACGGCCATGGCGAGATCGAATCGCTCGACGTGGCGGCGGCCCGGGCGTTGCCGGGCGTGGCGGCGGTGCTGACCGGCGCCGATGCGCGCGAGCTCTGCGGCACGTTGCTCTCCGGCGTGCGGCTGCGAGCGCAATTCTGGCCGATCGCCACCGACCGGGTGCGTTACATGGGCGAGCCGGTGGCACTTGCGGTTGCGGAGAGCCGCTATGTCGCCGAAGACGCGCTCGACCTGATCGACGTCCGCTATCGGCCGCTGCCCGCGGTCATCGACCCGGTGGCGGCGCTCGCCGACGACGCACCGGTGCTGTACGACGAAATCGGCGGCAACCTGGCCAGCGAACGGCACTTCTCCTACGGCGATCCCGATGCGGCGTTCTCCGAGGCAGCGCATCGCATCGCCATCGAGATCGACTATCCGCGCAGCGCCTGCACGCCGATCGAGACCTACGGCGTGCTGGCCGACTACGACCCGGGCGAGGACAGCTACGACGTGCTGGCCAACTTCCAGGGGCCGTTCTCGATCCACGCGGTGATCGCCCGCGCCCTGAAGGTGCCCGGCAACCGGCTGCGGCTGCGCACACCGCGCGACAGCGGCGGCAGCTTCGGGGTCAAGCAGGCGGTGTTTCCCTACATCGTGCTGGCTGGCGTCGCCGCGCGGGCGACCGGCCGGCCGGTGACCTGGACCGAGGACCGGCTGGAACACCTCGCCGGCTCGGTCACCGCCACCAACCGGGCAACGAAGCTAGCGGCAGCGGTGGCGGCGGACGGACGCATCCTGGCACTCGATTGGGACCAGGTGGAGGACTGCGGCGCGCAACTGCGGGCGCCGGAGCCGGCGACGCTATACCGCATGCACGGCAACATGACCGGCGCCTACGACATCCGCCACATGCGGATCAGGAACCGCGTCGTCCTGACCAACAAGCTGCCGACCGGATTGAACCGGGGCTTCGGCGGGCCGCAGGTCTACTACGCGCTGGAACGGCTCATGCAGCGCATCGCGCGCACGCTCGACCTCGACCCGCTGGAAGTGATCCGGCGCAACCTGGTGCCCACGGAGGCGATGCCTTACCGGACTGCCAGCGGCGCCCTGCTGGACTCCGGCGACTACGAAGCGGCGCTGGACCGGGCGGTCGCCGAGGGCGGCTTGGACGACCTGAAGCAGCGGCAGGCCCGTGCCCGCGCCGAAGGCCGGCTCTACGGCATCGGCTTGACGGCAGTGGTCGAGCCGTCGGTCTCCAACATGGGCTACATCACCACCGTGCTGACGCCGCAGGAGCGGCGCCGGGCCGGGCCGAAGAACGGCGCCCAGGCGACGGCGACCGTCGGTATCGATCCGCTGGGTGGCGTCTCGGTCCATGTCGCCTCGGTACCGCAGGGCCAGGGCCACCGAACCGTGCTGGCGCAGGTCGTCGCCGACCGGCTGGGGCTGGACCCGACCGATGTGCGTGTCGTGACCGAGGTCGACACGGCGCGCGACGCCTGGTCGATCGCGTCCGGCAACTACGCCAGCCGCTTCGCCGCCGCCGTGGCGGGCACCGCCGACATCGCCGCCGGCCGGCTGCGCGACCAGCTCGCGCGCATCGCCTCGAGCCAGCTCAACGTGCGGCCGGAAGACGTCGTGTTCGCGGAAGGCAAGGCGATGGCGGCGGACAACCCGGAGAACGCCCTGCCCTTCGGCCGGCTGGCCGCGACCGGACATTGGGCGCCGGGCACGCTGCCCGACGCCGAGGCGCCGGCGATCCGCGAGACCGCCTTCTGGACCGCGCCGGAGCTGGACGCGCCATCGGACGCCGACGAGGTCAACAGCTCGCTGTGCCACGGTTTCATCTTCGATTTCTGCGGCGTCGAAGTCGACCGCGACACCGGGCAGGTCCGCATCGACAAATACGTCACCATGCACGACTGCGGCCGGATCCTGCATCCCGCGATGGTCGACGGCCAGGTCGCCGGCGGCTTCGCCCAGGCGGTCGGCGCGGCGCTGTACGAAGAACACCAGTGGAGCAACGATGGCTCGCACCTGACCGGCACGCTGGCGGAATACCTGCTGCCAACGGTGATGGAGGTACCGGCGCCGACGATCCTGCATTTCGAGTCGCCGTCGCCGTTCACGCCGCTGGGCGCCAAGGGGGTCGGCGAAGGCAACTGCATGTCGACGCCGGTGTGCCTGGCCAACGCGGTGGCCGACGCGCTCGACCTGGACGACATCGCCCTGCCGCTCAGCCCGTCCAAGCTCGCGGCGCTGATCCACGAACTGGAGAACGCACCGCCAGAGAGGACGTTGCCCGCAGGCCGCGCGCTGTTCGGCGAGGGCGAGGCCAGGGTCGCGGCGCCGCGCCCGCAGGTCTGGGACATGCTGCTCGATCCAGAGACCCTGGCTCGCGTGATTCCCGGCGCGCACGGTGTGGAGCGCCTGTCCGAACACCGGTTCCGGGCCGATGCGACGGTCGGTATCGGCCCGGTGAAGGGACGCTACACGGTCGAGGTCGAGCTTGCCGACCTGGTGCCGCCGCAGTCGCTCACGCTCAGCGGCCAGGGTCAGGGGCCGTTGGGCTTCGGCCACGGCCGTGCCGCCGTGACGTTGCGAGAGGACGGCGACGCGACCGTGGTCGGCTACCGTTACGAGGCCGAGGCGGGCGGGCGAGCGGCGTCGATCGGCGGCCGGCTGCTCGACGGCGCGGCGCGCGCCCTGATCGCGCAGTTCTTCGCCGCGCTGGCCCGCGAGGCCGGCGGCGAGGCGCCGCGAAGCTGGTGGGCCAAGTTGATGGCGTTGTTCCGATGAAACCGCCGGTGTTCGACTACGTGCGCGCCGGCGGCATCGAGGAGGCGCTCGACGTGCTGGCCCGCGAAGGCGGCGACGCGCGCGTCATCGCCGGCGGTCAAACGCTGATGGCGATGCTGAACATGCGGCTGGTGCGGCCGGCGACGCTGGTCGACATCACGCGTATCCCTGCCCTGCAACATATCGAGGAACGCGACGGTGCGTTGGTCGTCGGCGCGGGCGTGCGGCAGGCGGACTTGCTGGCCTGGCCGGGGCTGTCGGCCTATCCCCTGCTCGCCGCTGCCTTGCCCTGGGTCGGGCACACGCAGACGCGCAATGCCGGGACGGTCTGCGGTTCGATCGCGCACGCCGACCCCAGCGCGGAACTACCGCTGGTGCTGGTCGCGCTCGGCGGCGAGGTGCACTTGCGCAGCCGACGCCGGGCGCGCCGCGTGAAGGCCGACGACTTCTTTCTCGGCACCATGACCACGGCGCGCGACGATGACGAGATGATCGAGGCGGTAGCCTTTCCCAAGGCAGGTGGCGGCGCTGCGTTTCGCGAGGTGGCGCGCCGGCACGGCGATTTCGCCATCGTCGCCTGCGCCGCCGTGGTGCGCGGCGGCAAGGCGCGGCTGGCGGTCGGCGGCGTCGCGGATCGTCCGGTGGCACGCGACCTGGATGGCGACCTTGATGCGGCGCTGGATGCCTTCGCCTGGGACCTGGAGGCGCGCGACGACATCCACGCCACGGCGCGCTATCGCCGCGAGCTGGTGCGGCGGATCGGACGGCAGGTGGTCGAGGCGGCGGGCAATGAGCATGGCATCGACACCCCCACCTCACCTGTCCTCTCCGCCCCGAGGGGCGGAGAGGGACGCAGCGTCGAGATTTCCTCTCCCTCTCCGCCCCTCAGGGCGGGAGAGGGTCGGGGTGAGGTGGGGCGTCATGCCAGGCACGAACGCCGACCGATCTCCTTCAGCCTCAACGGCAAGCAAATCACGGGCGACGCCGAACCTCGCCTGCTGCTCTCCGATTTCCTGCGCCACACCTTGGGCGCGACCGGCACGCATGTCGGGTGCGAGCATGGCGTCTGCGGGGCCTGCACGGTGCAGATCGACGGGCGGCCACGGCGCGCCTGTCTCACCTTGGCGGTGCAGGCCGCCGGGTGCGACGTGCGCACCGTCGAGGGCTTGGGCGGCGGCGGCAGGCTCGGACCGTTGCAGCAGGCGTTCCGCGACCACTTCGCGCTGCAGTGCGGGTTCTGCACCGCCGGCATCCTGATGTCGCTCGACGCGCTGTTCCGCGAACGCCCCGATGCGGGCGAGAATGAGATCAAGGAGATGCTGGCCGGGCATCTGTGCCGCTGCACCGGCTATGCGTCGATCATGCGCGCCGCGATGGCGGCGAGGGAGGAACCAGATGCTTGATCTCGGCACCAGCTTCGTCGCCAGCGTGGAGCGCGAACCGGGCCGGCTGGCACTGGTCGATGGCGACCGGCGGCTCAGCTACGCCGAGTGGTACCGGGCGATTTCCAATGTCGTCGCCGGGCTCGACCGGCTGGGCGTGAAGCGCGGCGATCACCTGGTTTCCGTGTTGCAGAACAATCTGGAGGCGGCGACGCTGCACTGGGCCTGCCAGTTCGCAGGCATCGTGATCACGCCGCTGAACTGGCGCGCCAAGGCCGGCGAGATCGACTACGCGATTGCCGACGCCGCCGCCAAGGCGCTGGTCTACGAAAGCGTCGTCGCCGACGAGGTCGAGCAGTCGGCCGGCGCCCGCGACGTGCCGCGTGTCTTCGTCGGCGCCGGCCGCGACATCGCCTTCAACGAACTGCTGTCCGGCAATGCGCCCGACGCCGCGCCGCGCGCCGGCATCGAAGACCTGTCGGTGATGCTCTACACCTCGGGCACGACGTCGCGGCCGAAGGGCGTACCGCGCCGGCACCGGGTGGAGCGCGCCGCCGCGCTGGCCCATATCGGGCACAACCAGTATCGCTACGGCGAGGTCACGCTTGGCGTGATGCCGCTCTACCACACGATGGGCGTGCGCTCGCTGCTGACCATGTCGCTGGTCAGCGGTGCGTTCGTCTGCCTGCCACGCTTCGACGTGGTCGCGGCGCTGGGCCTGATCGCGCGCGAGAAGGTCTCCACCGTGTTCCTGGTACCGACGCTGTTCCATGACCTGGTGCATCACCCGGCCTTCGCCCGCACCGATACGTCGTCGGTGCGCAAGCTCGGCTTCGCCGGCGCGTCGATGACCGACGGCCTGCTGAAGACGCTCGACCGGGCGTTCAAGCCCGACCTGTTCGTGAACCACTACGGCAGTTCGGAGATCTACACCTTCACGATCGACCAGAACGCGGCGGCCAAGCCGGGCTCGGCCGGCCGTGCCGGCTTCAACCAGCGCATGCGGGTGGTCAAGCTCGGCGCCGCCTCGGCTGACGACCTGGCGGCCGCCGGCGAGGAAGGCGAGATCATCGCCACCCTGGCGTCGGACGAGGCCTTCGAGGGCTACCACAACCGCCCCGAAGCGAACGAGAAGGCATTGCGCGAGGGCTGGTACTTCACCGGCGACACCGGCTTCTTCGACAGCGACGGCGACCTGTTCGTCACCGGCCGCGTCGACGACATGATCATCACCGGCGGCGAGAACGTCTCGCCGGTCGAGGTCGAGAGCTGCCTGTCGCTGCACCCCGCCGTGTCAGAGGTCGCCGTGGTCGGCACCGACGACGAGCGCTGGGGCAAGGTTGTCACCGCCTTCATCCAGCGCCGCGAGCCGGTCGATGACGCCGCGCTGGACCAGCATTGCCGCGACTCCGGCCTGGCCAACTTCAAGCGGCCGCGCCGCTACGTCTTCGTCACCCAGATTCCGAAATCACCGGTCGGCAAGCTGCTGCGCCGCCTGCTGGTCGCCGGCGACTACCAACTCGAAGAATGACACCACCCGTCACCCCGGACGCACCGCGCAGCGCGTAGATCCGGGGCAACGCAGGAGTTCCAGCAATGTCAGAAGACCCACGCTTCCAGGACCTGGACGGCTTTTCCGTCACCATCGACGCCGAGCAGCAGCGCGGCGACATCGTGCTGAACCGGCCGCCGTTCAACGTCATCACCATGCCGCAGCGCGACCAGCTTCGCGCCTGTTTCGAGGCACTGGACGCCGACGACCGTGTGCGCGTGATCGTGCTGCGCGCGGAGGGCGAGAACTTCTCCTCAGGCGGCTACATCAAGGGTTTCGTCGAAGCGACGCCGGAGCACGTCTCGCACCTGGCCGACAACATCGCCGCGCCGACGCGCTGCGCCAAGCCGGTGATCGCGGCCAATCGCGGCTTCGCCTTCGGTGTCGGCTTCGAGATCTCGCTGGCCTGCGACTTCCGCATCGTGTCGGAGACCGCACAATACGCGCTGCCCGAGCAACGGCTGGGCCAGATCCCGGGCTCGGGCGGCTCGGCGCGGCTGCAGAAGATCGTCGGCATCACCCGGACCAAGGACATCGTCATGCGCTCGCGCCGCATCCCGGCGCAGCAGGCGGTCGACTGGGGCATCGCCACAGAAATGGTGCCGGACGCGGAACTGGAGAAGGCGACCGATGCGCTGGTGGCGGAGCTGATCGGCTTCGCGCCGCTGGCCCAGCGCACCGCCAAGAAGCTGCTGAACGACACCGAGGACGCGACCTTGAGCCTCGCCATCGAGATGGAGGGCCACTGCTACAGCCGGCTGCGCACCTCCGACGACTTCCTGGAGGGCGTGGAAGCCTTCCACGAGAAGCGCAAGCCGGTGTTCAAGGGGAGCTGACGCGCCAGATCACGTTGCCGACGTCGTCGGCGACCAGCAGCGCGCCGCGGCCATCGATGACGACGCCGACCGGGCGGCCCAGCGCCTCGCCCTTCTCGCCCAGGAAACCTGTCAGCACGTCCTCCGGCCGGCCGGCCGGCTGGCCCTCGGCGAAGGGGACGAAGATCACCTTGTAGCCGCTCGGCGGGTCGCGATTCCACGAGCCGTGCTGGCTGACGAAGGCGCCCGACGCGAAGCGGGCGGGAAGCTTGTTGCCGGCCGCGAAGCTCAGGCCCAGCGAGGCGGTGTGCGGGCCCAGCGCGTAGTCCGGCTTGATCGCCTTGGCGACCATGTCCGGGCGTTGCGGCTCGACCCGGGCGTCGACGTGGTCACCGAAGTAGCTCCAGGGCCAGCCGTAGAAGCCGCCGCCATGGACCTTGGTCATGTAGTCCGGCACCAGGTCTGAGCCGAGCTCGTCGCGCTCGTTCACCGCCACCCACAACGCGCCGCTTTCCGGTTCCCAGTCCATGCCGACCGGGTTGCGCAGGCCGCTGGCGAAGACCCGTGTGGCGCCGCCGACGACGTCGATTTCCAGGATCGCGGCGCGATTCACCTCCTGATCCATGCCGTTCTCGGCGATGTTGCTGTTCGAGCCGACGCCGACATAGAGATGCGTGCCATCGGCGCTGGCGACCAGGCTCTTGGTCCAGTGCCGGTTGTTCGGACCGGCCGGGAGCTCGGCGACCCGCTCGCCCTCGGCCTGAATGCCGACCTGGCCCTCGGTATAGGGAAAGCGCAGCACCGCGTCGGTGTTGGCGACGTAGAGCTGATCGCCGATCAGCGCCATGCCGAAGGGCGAATGCAGGTTGCGCAGAAACGGCTCGCGCACCTCCGCCACGCCGTCGCCATCCGCGTCTCGCAGCAAGGTGATGCGGTCGGCGCTGGGTACGCCGGCGCCGGCCTTGTCCATTACCTGCTTTTCGATCCAGCCGATCAGGCCGTCGGGGTCCTTGGCCGGCAGGTTGGTCTCGGCCACCAGCACGTCGCCGTTCGGCAGCACGTAGAGCCAGCGCGGATGGTCCAGGCCGTCGGCGAAGGCATTCACCCGCAGGCCGGACGCCGGTGTCGGTTTGCCGCCATCCGGCCAGCCGGTCGCCGGCGCCACCTTCACGGTCGGGATCAGGGTGCGTTTCGGTTCCGGCAGGATCGGGTCGGGGCCGATCCCGGCGCTGACCGGCAGGTCAGCCTCTTCGCCAAACAGCACGGCGATGGCGGCGACGACCGCGACGACGATGACGGCCAGGCCGATCAGCTTGTTTCGCAGCCGCATCAGGCCTCTCCGTCCGGCCAGCGCTTGACGATGCCGAGGTCGATATCGAACAGGTCGAGGACGCGGCCGACGGTGTGGTCGATCATATCTTCCAGGTTCTCCGGCTTGGCGTAGAAAGCGGGTACCGGCGGGTAGACGATGGCGCCGTATTCCGACAGGGCGGTCAGCGAGCGCAGGTGACCGGTGTGCAGCGGCGTCTCGCGCAACATCAGCACCAGCCGGCGGCGCTCCTTCAGCACCACGTCGGCCGCCCGGGTCAGCAACGTGTCGGTGACACCGGAGGCGATCGCCGACATCGAGCGCACCGAGCACGGCGCCACGATCATGCCCATGGTGCGATACGAGCCCGACGAGATCGCCGCCGCCACGTCGCGGATCGGGTAGACCTTGTCGGCCAGCGCCTTCACGTCGGCCGGCTTCCACTCGGTCTCGTAGGCCAGCGTCAGTTCGCCCGACTGCGAGATCACCAGGTGGGTCTCGATGTCGGTGTCGCGCAGCACCTGCAACAGGCGCACGCCGTACATCACCCCCGACGCCCCGGTGATGCCGACGATCAGACGCTTCGGCTCGGTTCCCATTCGGCTATTGTAGCCGCCCGGACAGGTTCAAGGCGATGGCGGCTCAGAGGCCGAAGTCGGCCGCCACCAAGTTGTCGACACCGAGCACGATAACAGTGGTGCCAGCGAACGAGACCTGTGTACCGCCGCCGACGGCACTGATGTCCAGCGCGGCAAAATCCGCAAGTCCATCGAACACCAGGCGGTCGACGCCCCGCTCGAAGTCGGCGACGGTGTCGGTACCGCCACCCGCGCCAAAGCTGAAGACGTCGGCGCCGGCACCACCGGTCAGGCTGTCATCGGCCATGCCGCCGATCAGCACATCGTCGCCGTCGCCACCGAGCAAGGTATCGAAGCCCTGGTGCCCGACCAGCGTGTCGTTGCCGACGCCGCCGGTCAGCAGGTCCGGCCCGCCCTGACCGCGGACGACGTCGTCGCCGTCGCCGCCGCCGACGCTGTCGGCACCGGAGTTGCCGTTGAGCGCGTCGTCGCCGTCGCCGCCAAGCAGTCCGTCGTCGTCGCCACCGCCGTAGAGCTCGTCCGCACCGGCGCCACCCTCGAGCGCGTCGTCGCCGACATGCCCCCGGCCGACATCGTCGCCGTCGCCGCCGCCGATCCAGTCGTTGCCGCGATTGCCGTAGAGATTATCGCCGCCGGCGCCGCCGTCCAGCGAGTCGTCGCCGCCGAGGCCCCAGGCCCAGTCGTCGCCGTCGCCGCCGGCGAAGTCGTCGCGGCCGTCGCCGCCGATCATCGGCCCCTCATCCTCGATTGCGGGCTCGGCGCTCTCTTCCGGTACCGACGTATCAGCGGGCTCCACGACGACGCTGTCGTCGTAGTAGAGGCGCCACAACTCGTTGCCGTTGTCCGGTGTCCAAGCGGCGAAGTACAGTTGGTCCTGGAATACGGTGAGATGTCGTGGACTCGACGAATTCTCGAAACCGCCACCCGGCAAGATGTCAGCCAGTACCCCGACAGTCGTGCCGTCGTAGTACCAAAGCTCATTTCCGACGCTGTTCTCGTAGGCGGCAAACACCACCATGTCCTCGAACAGGACATGGTCTTGCGGCACCGAGGCGTCCGGTCCGGGATTGATCTCGGCGACCTGCCGCACCGTTTCGCCGTCATAGGCATAGAGTTCCGTGTCGTTCGCCCGCGCTTCGGCGTTAAACAGGAGCTCGCCGCCAAACTCGAAGAACCTCTGCGGATACGAGGCGCCATCGGGGTTGATGTCGGCCAGCAGGCGGGCCGTTTCGCCATCTGTGGCCCAAAGCTCGCGACCGTGCACCCCATCGTCGGCATAGAAGACGATCTCGTCGCCGAACCGGGTCAGCCCGCCAGCGTGATCGTCGAAGGTTTGCAGCAACGTGGCGCCGCCATCGTCATAGCGCCACAGCCCTTGGGGACCGTGATATCCGACTTCGCCAACGAAGAACAACGATCCGTTCAATTCCAGCAGATCGCTCAGCGCGCGCCCGGATGGCTCGTCGATGTCAGTAAGCTGGACGACATCATCGCCATCAAAGCGAAAGAGCTCGTGGCTATTGTCCGCCGTCCGGTCGAAGAAATAGAGATCGTCACCAAGCTTCAGCTTGCTGTATGCGAGACCCTGGTGCTCGACGACGATCTCGGCCACACCGCCCTGAAGCTTTGCGATGACGTCGACGCCGTCCACCTCTGCATTGAAGTAGACGGCACCGTCCAACTCGACGAAATCGCTTGGCCTGAGAAGAGGAACATCCGAGGCGGGGACGCCCAGATTGTTGCCGTCGTAGGTGAAGACCGTTTGGCCCAGGCTCTCGGCGTATCCGGCGAATACGAGCTGGTCCTGGTAGACCACCCATGCGGTCGGGTAGTCGAGGTCGTAGTCGCTCAAGCCCTCGACCTCCGTCGCGGTCGCGCCGTCAAAGCGGATCAGCGACGGATCGAAATACTCCTCGAGCCCTTCCCAGGTGTAGTCGAAGTGCTCGATTGTGAAGACGAGGGCGTCGCCGACAGGAATGAGCGCACCGTCATTGCTGAGCGTGCCCGGGTTCGACGAGGTGAGACCGGGAACGATATCGGCTGCGAGTTCGGCGACGTACTGGCCCATGGCGTTTTCCCTCAGCCCGGCTGCAGGGGCACATTACCGCAACACATCTCATATGAGGGTTAACCAATTATCTGCACTGGCCGAGACTTCGGTTGGGCTCGGGCTATGATCGCAGGAAACATCGCGCGAAGGACGCCGCCGTTATGATCGCCTCGAACCGCCCCGCCACGCCCGGATCGTTGCGCGACTGGCTTGATCATCTGAGCCAGCACGACCGGCTCGCGGTGGTGCGCGAGGGGCGGGCGTTGCGGTTCGAGGTGGCGGCGATCGCCAACCGGTTCGACGGGCACAAGGCGACGCTGTTCCCGAAGCCGGGCGGGCACGCGGTGCCGGTGGTGTCGGGGCTGCTGTCGGATCGGGCTTGGGTGGCGGATGCGATGGGGGCCGAGCCGTCGGAGGTCCTGACACGCTTCGAGGACGCGTCGCTGAACCCGCTGGCCAGCGAAGAGGTCGTCGACGCTGCCTGCCAGGAGGAGGTGAACCGGTCGCCTGACCTGACCTCCGACCTGCCGATCCCGACACACAATGAGCTCGACAGCGGCGCCTATATCTCCGCCGGGCTGATGATCTCGCGCAATCCGGTCAACGGCATCCAGAACGTCTCGATCCACCGGCTTCAGATCTCCGGGCCGGACCGGATGGGGGTGCTGCTGCTGCCGCGCCATACGCTGGCCTATCAGCAGATGGCGGCCGAGGCCGGCGAGGATTTGCCGGTCGCGGTGGTGATCGGAGTCGACCCGCTGACGCTCCTTGCAAGTCAGGCGATCGTGCCGCTGGACCACGACGAACTGGAGATCGCCGGGGCGCTGCACGGCCGGCCGCTGCCGGTGGTGAAGTGCCTGACCAGCGAGGTGCGCGTGCCGGCGCAGGCCGAGATCGTCATCGAGGGGCGGTTGCTGGCCGAGGCGCGCGAGCCGGAGGGGCCGTTCGGCGAGTTCCCGCAATATTACGGCGACCGTGCCAATCGGCATGTGATGGCGGTCGACGCGATCACCACGCGCACGCGGCCGATCTTCCACACCATCGTCGGCGGTGGGCTGGAACACCTGCTGCTGGGCGCGATCCCGCGCGAGGCGACGATCCTGGCGCATCTTCGACGCAGCTTCCCCGGCGTGATGGACGTGCGGCTCGGACGCGGCGGGGTGATGCGCTACCACCTCGCGGTGAAGTACCGCAAACGCAACGAGGGCGAGGCCAAGAACGTGATCATGGGCGCCTTCGCCGCGCACTACGACATCAAGCAGGTGATCGTGGTCGACCCGGACGTCGACATCCACGACCCGGTGGAAGTCGAGTGGGCGGTGGCGACGCGGTTCCAGGCCGACCGCGACCTGCTGGTGGTGTCGAACACGCTGGGCTCGAAGCTCGATCCGTCCACCGTCGACGGGCTGGGCGCCAAGATGGGCCTGGACGCGACCATCCCGCTCGACGCGCCCGAGGGCCGCTACACCCGCATCCGCGTGCCCGGCGAGGACGCAGTCGACAAGGACGCGATGACTACCGGCAACGACTGGCGCGCGGCCGCCGGCGAGAGCTGACGCTACTTCTGCAGCACCAGCTGGGTCTGCGTCACGACGGCGGCAAGGCGGCCGTCGCTGGCGCGGGTGACGCGGGTCTGCCAGACCATGGTGGTGCGGCCGACGTGCAGCGGGGTGCTCTCCGCTACCGCCGTGTCGCCCATCGGCACGGCAGCGAAGAAGTTGGTCTTGCTCTCGATGGTGGTGGTGCCGGCGCCCTCGGGCAGGTTCAGCACCGCGCCCACCGCCCCCACCGTGTCGGCCAGCGCCATCACCGCGCCGCCATGCAGGATGTCCGGCCGGGTGCAGAGGTTCTTGGTCACCTCCATGCGGGCCTCGATACGGTCTTTCTCAGCGCTTACCAGTTGCAGGCCGAGATGTTCGGCGAAGGGCAGCGGGCTCATATCCATGACGTCGCTCCAAGTCGTTGATCGGCGCAGGATCGGTCGTGCGCAGCGGCGCGACAATGACCTGCGACGTAAGCGAACGGCGGCCTAGTCGCGCCGGGCCAACTGCTCGCGCAGCGCGGCGATGTCCTCGCGCAGGTGGGTCAGCTCGGTCGCCAGGTCGGCGCGCTGCTCGGCCGCCTGCTCGTCGGCGGCGTGCTGCATGGCGTTGACGATGATGGCGATGAACAGGTTCAGCACGATGAACGAGGTCACCAGGATGAACGGCACGAAGAAGGCCCAGGCATAGGCGAACTGCGTCATCACCGGCCGGACGATGCCCATCGACCACGATTCCAAAGTCATGATCTGGAACAGCGAATAGAGCGAGGCGCCGATGGAACCAAACCAGTCCGGAAAGGCGCCACCGAACAGCTTGGTCGCCATGACGGCGGAGACATAGAAGACCAGCGTCAGCAGCACGATAACCGAGCCCATCGCCGGGATCGCCGCGAACAGCCCCTGGACGACCATTCGCAGACGCGGCATCACCGACAGCAGGCGCAGCACGCGCAGGATGCGCAGCGCGCGCAGCACCGAAAGCCCCTCGCCCGCCGGCACCAAGGCGACGCCAACGACGGCGAAATCGAAGATGTTCCAGCCGTCGGCGAAGAACCGGGCGCGGTGAACAGCCAGCTTGATGGCTAGTTCGGCGACGAAGATGGCGAGGCAAGCGCGGTCGATCAGCCACAGCGCATCGCCAAAAGAAGCCATCGCCTCCGGCCAGGTCTCCAGGCCGAGGACGATGGCATTCACGACGATAACGGCGACGATGACGTTCTGGGTGCGCTCCGATTCGATGAACCGGCGCAGCGATTCCATGGGCGTGTTTCCTAGTCGGTAACGACGGGTGTGCGCGCCGGCGCCTTGCCGAGAGTGCGACGCAGGATGACGTAGCCGAACAGGGCCGAGACTGTCGAGCCCATCAACACACCGAGCCGCACCTCGTTCAACTGATCGGCGCTCTCGAAGGCCAGGGTTCCGACGAACAGGCTCATGGTGAAGCCGATGCCGGTGAGACAGCCGACGCCGTAGATCTGTGCCCAGGTGACGCCGGTCGGTAGCCGGCACAGCCCGCTCTTCACGCCGAACCAGGTGAAGCCGAAGACGCCGATCTGCTTGCCGACGAACAGGCCGAGCGCCACGCCGAGCGGCAGCGGGGCCGTGAGGTCTTCGAACGATAGCCCGGTCAATGCGACGCCAGCGTTGGCAAAGGCAAATGCCGGCAGCACCAGATAGGCGACCCAGATGTGCAGCCCCTCCTCGGCCTGGCGCAGCGGGGAGTGACCGTCGGGGGCCGACAGCGGCACCGTCAACGCGATCAGGACGCCGGCCAGCGTCGCGTGCACGCCGGACTTGAGCACGCACACCCAGATGACGATGCCGACCAGTACATATGGTGTCAGCCGCGTCACACCGGCCCGGTTCATCCCCATCAGGATCGCGAACCCGACGACGCCGATCAGCAGCGCGGTCACCGAGAGCTGGTCGGTGTAGAACAACGCGATGATGACGATGGCGCCGAGGTCGTCGACGATGGCGATCGCCAGCAGGAGCACCTTGAGCGCGACCGGCACGCCCGGTCCGAGCAACGCCAGGATACCCAGCGCAAAGGCGATGTCGGTCGCCGCCGGGATCGCCCAGCCGTCGAGATTTGCCGGCTCGCCCCAGTTCAGCGCGACGAACACCGCCGCCGGCACCGCCATGCCGCCAAGCGCAGCGACCAGCGGCAGCGAGGCTCGGTCCCGCGTCGACAACTCGCCGACGCAAACCTCGCGCTTGATCTCAAGACCGACGAGGAAAAAGAACACAGCCATCAGGCCGTCATTGACCCACAGCAGCAGCGGCTTGGCGATCTCCAGCGGGCCGATCTGGATCGCGATCGGCAGCGCCAACAGCCCGTCGTAGTAGTCGCGGGCGAAGGAATTGCTGATCAGCAGGGCCAGCAGCGCCGTACCCATCAGAATCATCCCCGCGGCGGACTCGCGCCGCAGGAAATCGTCGATCACGCTCTTCAGCCGCGCCGTCATGCCCACCTCCTGGTCCAGCCATGCCAGATGGGGAGCTGTCGATGATTGCCCCAATCGAAAATTCAATGCAATTCTGATAGAAAACATCTATGCCAACCTTGCGTCAGTTCTCCTATCTGGTCGCGCTCGCCGATGAATCGCATTTCGGACGCGCGGCGCGCCGCCTGAACGTCACGCAGCCGACACTCTCCGCCCAAGTGGCGGCGCTGGAGCGCAAGCTCGACGCCGACCTGGTCGAACGCGGGCGCGGTCCGGTGGCGCTCACGCCATTGGGCCGCGAGGTAGCGAACAGGGCGCGTAGCGTCCTGACGGCCGTTCACGACATCACCCAGCTTTGCGCCGCGGCCCCCGATGGCCTGGCCGGTACCATTCGGCTCGGCGTTCCGGCGACGCTGGGGCCGTACCTGCTGCCGCATCTGGTGCCGGCGCTGCACGCGGCCTATCCCGACCTCCGCCTGCACGTGCGGGAGGGCAAGCGGGACTTCCTGCGAGCGGAGTTGCTTGCCGGACGGTTCGACCTGCTGCTTACACCCCTGCCCGTATCGGTGGCCGGCGCGACCGAAGCGCGATTGTTTCGCGAGCCGCTACTGGTCGTGGCGCCGCCTGATCACCGATTGGCCGGACGTGGGGAGATCGCGCGCGCCGATCTCACCGGTGAATTCGTGCTCGGCCTCGAACCCGGTCACCACCTGCACGACCAGGTGCGCGGCTTGTGCGAGCGCTTCGGCGCCACACTGCTCCGCGACTTCGAGGGCACCAGCCTCGACACGCTGCGCCAGATGGTGGCGATGGGGGCTGGCCTGGCGTTCCTGCCAGCCCTCTACGTCCGCTCGGAAATCGGCGCGCGCGGCGAGGTTGCGGTACTGCGGCTAGCACGCGCCCGCCTCGAGCGGCACATCGGCATGGCCTGGCGTACGTCGTCCAGCCACGACGGGCACTTCCGCGCACTGGCGGATCTGATCCGGCGGGTGGCGCGGAAGAGTTTACCGGAGGTACGGGTCGACGGCTGAGGCTGGCGCGGCCCACCGATTTGCGGGCACCATGCCGCCAGCATTGGAGAAGACGTCATGCAGCAGGAACACGACGCCGACGAGCGCGAGTTGATCGAGCTGGCCAAGCGGGTGATGCCCGGCGGGCACTTCGGCAACCTGGCGATGGAGATCGTGATCGACCGCGGCCGGGGCGGCCGGGTCTGGGACGCCAGCGGCAACGAGTATGTCGATTATCTGCTGGGCTCCGGGCCGATGCTGATCGGGCATGGTCACCCGGACGTGCTGGCGGCGGTGGAGGCGCAGCTCGCCAAGGGCACCACCTTTTTCGCCAACTCCGAGCCCGGCATCCGCCTGGCCGCCGAGCTGGTCGACGCGATGGATTGCGGCGAGCAGGCCCGGTTCCTGTCCAGCGGCTCCGAAGCGACCTTCTATGCCATGCGCGTCGCCCGCGCGTTTCGCGGCAAGGACAAGGTCCTGAAGTTCGAGGGCGGCTTCCACGGCATGTCGGACTACGCGCTGATGAGCATGGCGCCGAAACGGCCGGGCAATTTCCCGACACCGATCCCCGACAGCGCCGGCATCCCGCAGGTCAGCCGCGACGCCATGCTGATCGCGCCGTTCAACGACGCGGAGCTTGCCGAGAGCCTGATGCGCGAGCACGCCGACGACCTCGCCGCCGTGATCGTGGAGCCGTTCCAGCGGCTGATCCCGCCGGCACCGGGCTTCCTGGAACACCTGCGCAAGCTGTGCGACGAGCTGGGTGTCGTCTTGATCTTCGACGAGGTGGTGACCGGCTTCCGCTTCGCCTATGGCGGCGCTCAGGCCTATTACGGTGTGACGCCGGACCTGTGCGCGCTGGGCAAGGTGATCGGCGGCGGCTTTCCGCTCTCCGCCATCGTCGGGCGCGCCGACATCATGAAGCATCTCGATGCCGGCAAGGTCGAGGCGGAGCGGTTCGTGCCGCAGATCGGCACGCTGTCCGGCAACCCTATCGCCGCCACGGCCGGCCTGGCGACGCTGGAGGTGCTGCGAAGGCCCGGCACCTACGAGGCGCTGTTCGAGACCGGCCGGCACCTGATGAAGACCTTGCAAGGCCTGTGCGACGAGGCCGGCATCCCGGCGCTGGTGATCGGCGAGCCGCCGCTGTTCGACGTGCTGTTCATGGCCGGCGAGGCGCCGGACTACCGCGCCACGCTGACCGCCGACGGCGGCAAGCTGAAGCGCTTCAACCAGGCAGTGCGGGCCGGCGGCATCCTGAAAGGCGACAGCAAGTACTACCTGTCTATCGCGCACGACGACGTTGACATCGAACAGACCATCGCGGCCTGGCGCGCCGCGATCGCCCAGCTCGCCGATTAGGCACACCACATGGGTCTGCGTGGTGCGATCGGCCGGCGTCTCGGGCCGCAGGACGATGTCGGGGCGCGCGACCTGGTGCTGGGCCGGCTGTGGCTGTTGCGCAACGGCGTCGCCAGCCAGGCGATGGAGACCCTGGCCGCCGGCCCGTTCCTGGCGGCCTGCGCGGTGTATCTGGGCGCCTCCAACATCGTTATCGGCGTGCTTGCCGCGGTACCGCACCTGATCCAGTTCGCGCAGCTGTTCGGCGTCTGGCTGGTGGAACGCACGCACGCGCGGCGCACCATCGCGGTGCTGGTCGGTGGCTTCGGCCGGCTCAGCTATGTCGGCATGGTCGCAGCGATGTTCGTGCCCGACGTCGACATGGCGCTCACCGTGCTGGTGATCTCGGTGCTGCTGCGCTACGCCACCGGCGCCATCGTCACCGCCGCGTGGAACGCCTGGATCCCCGACATCGTGCCGCCGGACCGGCGCGGCGCCTATTTCTCCAAGCGCCTGCGGCTGATGGCCATCGCCGGCACGATCCTGAGCCTGCTCGCCGCGCTGCTGGTGGACCAGTGGTCGGCGCGCGACGCCGCCGACGGCATGCGCTACGCCTACGCCGTGCTGTTCGCCGTTGCCGGCATTTCCAGCGTGGTCAGCATCTACTGCATGGCGCGGATGCCGGACCCGCGGATGCCGCCGCGCGACGAGCGGTTTCCGTTCACCCGGCTGCTGCTGCAGCCGTTCCGCGACGCCAACTTCCGGCGGTTGATGTGGTTCCTGGGCACCTGGGCCTTCGCCACCAACCTGGCGGCGCCGTTCTTCACGGTCTACATGCTGCGCCGGCTCGGGCTCGACCTGACGCTGGTCACGATGCTGATGATCGTCAGCCAGTTCGCCAACGTGATGCTGATGCGGGTGTGGGGTCTGATCGCCGACCGCTACTCCAACAAGGCGGTGCTGTCGGTCTGCGGCCCGCTGTTCATCGGCTGCATCTTCGCCTGGACCTTCACCACCTTCCCGGATCCGCACGTGCTGACGGTGCCGCTGCTGTTCGCGATCCATCTGCTGACCGGCATCGCCACAGCCGGCGTGACCCTGGCGTCAACCGCGATCGGCATGAAGCTGGCCCCGGCCGGCGAGACCAACAACTACCTGGCGGCGAGCTCGATCCTGAACTCGCTGGCCGCCGGCGTGGCGCCGATCGTCGGCGGCCTGACCGCCGACTTCTTCCTGCGGCGCGAACTGTCGTTGGTGCTGCGCTGGACGACGCCGGACGGTGAGCGCGATATCCCGGCGCTGTTCGTCGGCGGCTGGGACTTCTTCTTCCTGCTGGCGGCGGTAATCGGGCTCTATTCGCTGCATCGGCTCACCCTGGTGCGCGAGGACGGCGTCGATGCGCAGTCGCTGGTGCTGCACGAGGTGATGGCCGAAACCCGGCGCACGATCCGCAGCTTCTCCACCGTCGCCGGGCTGAAGGCGATGACCGAGCTACCGCTCAACCTGATCCAACGCTCCTTGCGGCGCGGGTGGCGCGGCGGATAATGGAACCGAGGCGGCACGAGGCGCGTTCAGCCGATGCTCGCCGATCCGGGAGGAAAACAAACATGATTGCATGGCGCACCCTGGCTGCCGGCCTGCTGGCCAGCAGCCTGCTGATCCCGGCGGCCGAGGCACAAAGCCGCTACCAACGCTGGAACCAAAGCGAGAGAGAGGCGCAGCATCTCGGCCAGGTGCTGGACGAGCTGGACCGGCTGGTCAATCAGGCGGAGCGCGCAAAGGCCGCCGATCCGCGCTTCCTGCAGGACCTGCGCGGCCTCAGTCAGAAGTATCGCGCGCAGCTCCAAACCGGTGGCGGCGGCGGTGGTACGTCCACGCCGGCGGCGAATGGCCCCTATGTGAACGACAATTTCGGCGACGGCGACTTCGCCTACAATCCGTCCTGGCAAGTGATCTCCGGCAACTTCCAGGTGCTCAGCGACCGCAAGCTGATCTCGGCGGT
The DNA here is from genome assembly GCA_040223615.1 of Alphaproteobacteria bacterium. Taxonomy (GTDB): domain Bacteria; phylum Pseudomonadota; class Alphaproteobacteria; genus JAVKFY01. Next base: position 15,482 of record JAVKFY010000021.1, on the reverse strand, counting down.
GGTGCTGAAGGAAGACGACCGCAAGGCGGCGGAACGCGACGCCGGCGGCAACAGCCGCGCCGGCGACGTGATCGGCATCCTCAGCCAGATCCTGCTCGGCAACCAGGGCAGCGCCAGCCAGAACCAGCCGGCGATGCAGGCGAGCCAGGAGAACGCGGAGATCCGCACCCAGGCGTCGATCCCGAACGCGTTCACGCTGGACGTCGACGTCTCGTCGCGCACCACCCAAGGCGCCATCGAGATCGCGATCTCGCAAGGCAACACGGTGCGCCCGGGCTATGGTCTGCTCTATCGCACCAGCCAGGGCCTGCTGCTGATCCGCCGTGGCGCCACCCGAAACGAGACCATCGCGCAGGTGGATATTCGCGGCTCGCTGTTCGACGGCCTGGAGCACAACATCATCTGGGCGCGCGACCGGACCGGTGGCATGTACGTCGAGATCGACGGCATGCGCGTCCTGCGCGCCACCGACACCGTGCTGCAGGACCCGTTCGACGGCCTGTCGATCGTCAATCGCGGCGGCGTGCACCTGGTGCACAAGGTCAAGGTCGACAGGAACTAGCCGGACTTCCAGACCGGTGCACGCTTCTCGTGGAAGGCGGCGAGGCCCTCGACGAAGTCGGGGGCGTTCAGCGTCATGACCTGGTTGCGGTCCTCCAGCGCCACCGCCTGCTCCAGGCTGGCGGCGTCGACCGCCTGGTTCAGGCCGTCCTTGGTGAGCCGCAGGCCGAGCGGGCCGGTGGCCAGCATCTCCGCGACATAGCTCTCCGCGACGCTCTCCAGCTCGTCGTCGGCCAGTGCCTCGGTGACCAGGCCGATAGCCTCGGCCCGCTTCGCCCCGACGAAGCGGCCGGTGTACATCAGCGCCGCCGCGTTCGAGCCGCCGACCAGGCGCGGCAGGTGGTAGCTCAGACCCATGTCGCACCCCGTCAGGCCGAGCTTGATGAAAGCGCAGTTCATCTTGGCGCTCTCACCGGCCAGCCGGATATCGGCCGCCAGCGCCAGCGCGAAACCGCCGCCGGTCGCCGCGCCATGCACCAGCGCGACGATCGGCTGCGGACAGCGGCGCAGCTTGACGATGACGTCGGAGATGCGGCGCTGGCCGGTGTAGTCCGGCACGATGCCGTTGGCGACCAGCGAGGTGATTTCCTTCACATCGACGCCGGCGCAGAACGCCCGCCCCGCGCCGCGCATGACGATGACGCGCACCGACAAGTCAGTCATCAAATCGTCGAGGAGCCGGTTCAGCTCCTCGATCATGGTGGCGTTGAAGGCGTTCAGCCGATCCGGCCGGTTCAACGTCAGCCAGAGCGCGGCGCCGCGCCGCTCGACGTGCAAGGTCTCGTAGTCAGCCATCGCGCACTTCCCTCAACGAGTAACGTCACCCCGGCCCTGACCCGGGGTGACGGCGTACTCAGGCGACGAACTTGCGGAACTGCGGCGGGCGCTTCTCGTTCAGCGCCTGCACGCCCTCTTTCGACTCCGCCGTGTCGTAGTAGAGCTTCAGCGCCTGCATGCCCAGCCCGCCGATGCCGCGGATATTGTCGCTGTCGGCGTTAAAAGAGCGCTTGGCGATGGCGACGGCGGTTGGCGAGCGCTGCACCAGTTCCGCGCACCAGGCGGCGACTTCCTCGTCCAGCTTGTCGTCCGGGATGGCCTTGTTGCACAGGCCCATCTCGACGGCTTCCGCCGCCGTGTAGCGCTTGCACATGTACCAGATCTCGCGCGCCTTCTTCTCGCCGACGATGCGGGAGAGGTAGGCGGTGCCGAAGCCGGGATCGACCGAGCCCATCTTCGGGCCGACCTGGCCGAAGATCGCGCTCTCCGCCGCCAGAGTCATGTCGCACAGCGTCGCCAGCACGTTGCCGCCGCCGATGGCGAAGCCGCGCACCTTGGCGACCACCGGCTTGGGCACGTCGCGGATGATCGAGTGCAGCTCCTCCACCGGCATGCCGACGGTGCCGCGCGCATCCTTGTCGCCATACTGGCCGTCGTGGTCCTTCTGGTCGCCGCCGGTGCAGAACGCCTTGTTGCCGGCGCCGGTCAGCACGATGGCGCCGATGTCGTTGTTCCAGCCGGCGGCCATGAAGGCCTCGATCAGTTCCACCACGGTGCGCGGGCGAAAGGCGTTGTACTTGTCCGGCCGGTTGATGGTGATCGTCGCGACGCCGTCGGTCTCGTCGTAGAGAAGGTCGGTATAGGCCATGGCACAGCTCCCAAAATGTTCGTTCGCTAGTGTACTACCGCCGGCAGGGTGACGGCGGCAAGGGCCGCGAACGGATGGCGCAGTATAGTTGCCGGGCGGCCGCCGGGCGGCGCACAATCCGGCCATGACGAGTTACCAGGACAGCCGCGACGCGTTCGACTGGAACGAGATACTGGCAGCACTCGATTGGCCGGCGCACGGACCGGTGAATGTCGCCTCGACGCTGGCCGACCGCCACGCCGACAGCCCGCACGTGGCGCTCGACTGGCGTGGCAAGAATGGCGAGCGGCGGCGGCTGAGCTTCGCGGAACTGGCCGAACGGTCGGCGCGGTTCGCCGGCCTGCTGGCGGCACGCGGCGTCGGCAAAGGCGACCGGGTGGCGATGATCATGCCGCGGGTGCCGGAAACGGTGATCGCGATGCTGGGTATCTGGCGGGCGGGCGCGATCTACGTGCCGATCTTCTCCGCCTTCGGCGCCGACGCAATCTGCATGCGCCTGCACGATAGCGGCGCGAAGCTGCTCCTGACGCATACCGACTACGCGGACGGCCTGGGAACGGCGCGAGCCGCGGTGTCGGCGGTCATTGTCGTGGGCGACGGCTACGACGACGCGATGGCCGCCGCGGAGCCCGCCGACCCCGTCCCGATGAACCGGCGCGACCCGGCTTGCCTGCTCTACACGTCCGGCTCCACCGGCACGCCGAAAGGCGTGATCATCGCGACCAATTTTGTCGCCTCCATTGCGCCGGCGATCCGCCACTGCGCCGACCTCAAGCCCGGCGACGTGTTCTGGCCATCCGGCGATCCGGCCTGGGGCTATGGCATGATCTGTTACGCCAACGCGCTCGCGTTCGGCTGCGGCGTGACCATGTGGCAGGCGCAACCGAACGCGGAGGCCGCGCTCGACTTCCTCGCGGCCAACAACGTCACCAACCTGGCGACCGTGCCGACGCTGCTGCGCGGAATCATGGCACTTGGCGTGGACCGGGTGCGCGCCGCCGACGCGCCGGTGCGGCGGATCTGGAGCTGCGGCGAGCCGCTGAATGCCGAGGCGGTGCGGTTCTTCCGCGATGTCTGGGGCACGCCGCCGCTGGACACCTATGGATCGTCGGAAATGGGGCTGCCGGTCGGCAACCTCGCGGCCCTGCCCGACGACGTGCGGCCCGGCTCGATGGGCCGGCCACTGCCCGGCCACTGGGTCGACGTGATCGACGACGCCGGCGAACGCGCTGACGACGACACCGTCGGGCTGATCGGCCTGGCGCACAGCGAGCAGGGTTTCTACGCGACGCACTACTGGAACAACGAGGCGCTCACCGACGAGGTGTTCGGACAGCGCTGGATCGTCACCAACGACCTGGGCCGGCGCGACGCCGACGGCTTCCTGTGGTTCGAGGGCCGCTCCGACGACGTGATCAAGTCAGCCGGCTACCGCATCGGCCCGTTCGAGGTGGAAAGCGCGTTGCTGGAGCACCCGGCTGTCGCCGAGGCTGGCGTGGTCGGCAAGCCGGACGACCTGCGCGGCCATCTCATCATGGCCTATGTCGTGCTGGTGCCGGGCCAGAGCGGCAACGCGGCGCTGGAAGAGGAACTGGCGAAGACGGTGCGCGGCCATCTGGGCGCGCATGCCGTGCCGCGCGCCTTCGCCTTCGTGACTGAGTTGCCGAAGACCGAGAGCGGCAAGATCCAACGCTTCAAACTGCGGTCGGAGGCCGCCGAGACATGACCGCGACAGCGCTGAAGCCCACGCATTTTCCTTGGATGGACTACGCCCGCTACTCCTTCTCGCTCGGGCTGAAGGCCGGCGAGAGGACCTACCTGTCGGGTCACACCGCTTCGGAGTACGACCGCGACACCAAGCGGATGGTGATCAAGGGCGGCATGGCGGAGCAGACGCGCACCGCCTACGACAAGCTGGAGGCGATCCTGGCGGCCGACGGCAAGACGCTGGCCGACGTGATTCGGCTGGTCGAATACGTCACGCCCGACGGCATCGAGCGCTACGCCGAGGCCGAGGCGGTGCGGCGCGAGCGGCTGGGCGACAAGGCGACCGTGAACACCGTGCCGGTGAAGGCGCTGTTGCGCCGCGACGCCTACATCGAGCTGGAGGCGACGGCGGGGCCGGGCACGGCACTGGTCGGCGGCGCGGTCGACAGCGCCGGACTGGTCTACCTGCCGACGCTGCACGGGCGCGGCGGCGACCTGGTGGCGCAGTGTCACGACGTGTTCGACCAGGCCGAAACGCTGCTGAAGCCGCTTGGGCTCGGTCTCGACGCGGTGGTGAAAACGGTGGAGTTCATCCCGCCGGACGTGCTGCCGATCTACAAGGAAAGCGCCAAGGTCCGGCGCGAACGCTTCACCGGCGTCTACCCAGCGGCGACCGGCATCATCATGCCGCGTCTGGTGCGCGACGACGCGATGGTCCAGATCGATATCACCGCGACGCGCGACACACCCGAAACGGTGAACCCCGGCTGGAGCCGCTTCGAGAAGCTGACCTACAGCCCCGGGGTGAAGGCCGGCAAGCTGCTGTTCCTGTCCGGCATGATGGCGCTGGACCCGGAGACCGGCGCGCCGGCGGCGGAAAACGATGTGGTGGCGGAGGCCGAAGCGACCTACACGCGGATTCTCGAAGTGGTGGCGGCGGCCGGCGGCGGGCCGCGGAATCTGGTGAAGACCATCGAGTACACCACGCCGGCCGCGCAGGCGACCTATCGCGACGTCGCCAAGGTCCGGCAACGGCTGTTCGAGCTGCCCTTCCCGGCCTCGACCGGGCCGCTGTGCGAGACCCTGCTGCGGCCGACGATGAACATCGAGATCTGCTCTATCGGGGTGCTGGACTAGGCCAATGGCGCTACTGACCGACGAACTGAAAAGCTGGATCGGCCGCGAAGTGGTCTACCCGGCGCGCGAGCCTTTGAGCCGGGCCTCGATCCGCCACTTCGCGCTGGCGCTGGACGACGCCAACCCGCTCTACACCGATCGAGATGCGGCGCGGGCGGCCGGCTATCGCGACGTGATCGCGCCGCCGACGCTGGTCTGCGAGACCTGCCAGTTCTCCAACGCGCGACCCGGCGAGAACGGCTACATCGGCCACGAGTGGGACCTGCCGGTCGACAACGTGCGGATGATCCGCGCCGGCCACGACTATAGCTTCGAGCGGCCGGTCCATCCCGACGACGAGATCACCGCGACCTGGACACTGGCGAATATCGAGGAGAAGCCATCGCGGCGTGGCGGCACGCAGCTCTACGTCACCTCCGAGGTCCGCTACGAGAATCAGGCTGGCGAGTTGCTGGCGACCAATGTCGAGCTGGTCGTGCTGCAGCCGATCGAGCCGGAGGCCGGAACATGAAGGCCGGCGACACGCTGCCCGAGCTGACCCGCCACGTCACGCCGGACCTGATGATGGCCTACGGCGCGGCGACCTGGGACTGGCACCGGATGCACTACGACCAGGCCTACGCGCACAGGATCGGCCTGCCCGACCCGGTGCTGGACGGCCAATCCCAAGGCGCCTTTTTCGCCATGCAGGCGATGGACTGGGCGGGACCGCAGGGCTTCGTCACTGGCCTCAGCTTCCGGATGCGGGCAATGGTATTCCCGGGCGACAGCTTCGTGGTCTCCGGCACGGTGGAGAGTGTCGAGGACGGCGTCGCCACGCTGACGCAGGAACTGAAGGTCGGCGACCGCTTGTGCGGCACCGCGACAACGACGGTGCGGATCGGCTGAGCTACATCAGGTCGCGCAGCCACGCGAAGTCGGCCGTGTCGTCCGGGGCGAAGGGGAGCACGTCGTCGAAGCCGTTGTCGGCGAGGCGCCGCAACATGTCCTTGGCCTGGCCCTTGTCGCGCTTCAGCACCACCGTCGGTTCGACGCCATGCGGCGAGAATACCGTGCCGTCATACGCCACCGGCACATTGGCTATGATCGCGCGCTTGCCGCCGGCGTCGCGGAAGGCGCGCATGCCGGCTTCGATCTGGTCCCATTCGCTGCGCAGGCCGGACGCGATCCAGCCGTCGTAGGTCCGCGCGGCACGCTCGATCCAGGCCGGGTTGCGCCACGCGGCGAGCAACACCGGCGGCGCCTGAAACCCGGGCCATGGCGTCAGCTTGCCCCGGTTCACGGTCTCGCCGGCCCAGGCTTGCCGCATCGTCGCGATGGCCGGCTCGAAATTCTTGAACCGGTTCTCGTAGTCGGCGCCGGCGACGTCAAAGTCGCCCAAGGTCGAGCCGGGGCCGACACCGAGACGGAAGCGGCCGCCGCTCAACACCGTCAGCCCGGCGATGCGGTTGGCCAGCTCGGCCGGGTTGCGCGGCGAGACCTGCAAGATGCAGGTGCCGAGCTCGATGCGCGACGTCGCCGCCGCCATGGCGCCCAGCGTCACCAGGGTATCGAGCTGCGCCGAGCCGCGACCGAAGGCGTCGGTCGCCCACAGGCCGGCGAAGCCATTATCCTCGACCGCCCGCGCGGTCGCGAGCAGCCGATCCAGCGGCGCGGCATCATCGCCGCCCGCCCGCGGCCCCATCCGCAGCACAACCCCCATGCGCATCGTCGTTCCCCCTACCGTGCCGGCGCCGTGCTGCCCGGTGGCCTGCCCGATCGAGCCAGTGCGAGCCCGGTCCGCCAGGCGCCGAGCTTGACCGAGCCGGCGATGAACACGCCGTAGACCACCATGCCGACGGCGACCAGCGTGAACAAGACCTCGGCACTGTCCTCGCCAAGCGCATAGGCGGTCAGACAGCCGCCAAGCACGACGACGAAACGGGCGAGATTGCCCATCGCCGGCCAGAATATCCGGCCGGCGCCCTGCGAGGCGAAGTAGAGGCAGAGGCCCAGACCGAAGAAGGCATAGCTCGGCCCGACGATGCGCAAGTAGACCCGGCAAGCTTCACGCACGGCCTGGTTGTCGCTGAACAGGTCGGCCCACAGGCCGGGGAAAATGGCGACGACCAGGCCAACCGCGCCGGTGATGGCGCCGGCGGCGAGCCCGCCGGTCCAGCCGATGCGATGGCCGCGATCGATCTCGCCGGCGCCGAAGTGGACGCCGATCATGGTGATGCACGCCGCGCCGATGCCGAACACCAGCGGGATCAGCAGCAGTTCCAGGCGCGAGCCGATGCCGTAACCGGCAAGTGCCTCGGTGCTGACGCGCGCGGCGAAGCCGGTGATGACGATGGTGGTGCCGATCATCGTGAAGGAGGCGATCGATGCCACCAGACCGATCCGCAGGATGTCGGCGAAGTAGCGCCATTGCAGCGATATGCCGGTGAAGCGCAGCCGGAAACCGGCGCGGCCGCCCATCAGAAAGACCACCTGGCCCAGCGCGGCGACGCCGAAGCCCAGCACCGCGGCGACGGCCGCGCCGCCGATCCCCATCCGCGGCGCCGGGCCGATTCCCAGCACCAGCACCGCGCCGGCGGCGATCTGGATCGCCGAGGCCACGACCATCCAGAAAGCGGCGACCTTCATCTGGCCGGCACCGCGCAGGACGCTGCCCATGGCGTTGCACAGCCACATGGAGAAGATGCCCGCGAACAGCAGGTCGGAGTAGGCCAGCGCGGCCGCGAGCACCTCGTCGCGGCCACCCAGGAGACTGAAGATGGCCTCGCCGCCGGTCAGGAATATGGCGCCGAACAGGATGGCGAAGAACAGCGCCAGCACCGCCGAATGCAATGCGATGGCCTCCGCCCCGGCACGGTCGCCTGCCCCCAGATAGCGCGCCACCAGGCCAGCCATGGCGCCGCCGATCGAGCCGGCCGACAGCATCATCGACAACATGAACATGGGAAAGCCCAGCGCCAGACCGGCGAGCGCGACCGTACCCAGCTGCCCGACATACCAGGCTTCCGCCATCGACGTGGCCATGGTCACGAACATGGCGATGACGTTCGGTGCCGCCATCCGCGCCATGGTCGGCCCGATCGGCGCGGTCAGCAGGCCGTGCTGGTGGTTCACGAGGCGGTGTCCGGCTGGATGGCGGGCACGCCATCAGTTCACTAAATGAACCTGTCGGCATTCGTTCACTAAGTCAACTTATGCTATCTCTGCGGCATGACGACCCGCAGCTACCGCCGCCAGGACTGTCCGATCGCCTACGCGCTGTCCGTCGTCGGCGACCAATGGACCTTGCTGCTGATCCGCGACCTGCTGTCGGGCGTTCATCGCTTCGAGGCGCTGCAGAAGAAGCTCGGCCTCTCGCGCAATCTGCTGGCGCGCCGCCTGAAGCAGCTGGCGAGCCAGGGGCTTGTGACGCGGGATCCGCTGCCCGGCACGAAACGCTTCGCCTACCGGCCGACGCCGAAGTGCGAGGCATTGTGGCCGACCGTTCTGGCGCTGGCCGAATGGGGGCAAGCCTGGCGCGGCAATGTCGAGGGCACGCGGGTCGAGATCACCGAGAGCGACAGCGGCAAGGCGGTCGGCGTGCGGTACTGCCGCCTGGAAGACGGCCGGGAGGTCGCGCCGGACCGGATCGTCGTCGAGCGCATCCGCCCCTGAGCGGCCATCGGACCGCCCGGCCGGCCTACACCATCAGGTATTTCTCGCGCACCTCGGGCTGTCGCGCGAGGTCGGCGACGGTCCCTTCGTAGCGGATCGCACCCTGCTCGATGATGTAGGCGCGGTCGGCCAGCTCGTTGGCGAAGCGCAAATTCTGTTCCGACAGCAGCACCGTCACGCCGGTCTCGCGGAGCCGCTTCAGCCGCTCCAGCAAGGCCTCGACGACCAGCGGTGCCAACCCCTCCGACGGTTCGTCGAGCAACAGCAGGTCGGGATTGCCCATCAGCGTGCGGCCGATCGCCACCATGCGCTGCTGGCCGCCGGACAGCAGGCCGGCGCGCCTGCTCATGAACTCGGCCATGTCCGGGAACAGCGCGACGACCTCGTCGACGCCGAAACGCACCGACCCGTCCGGCGCCGGCCGGCGCGCGGTCTCCAGGTTTTCCGCCACCGTGAGCGTGCCGAACAATCGTCCGTTCTCGGGCACCAGGCCCATACCCAGGCGGTTGATCCGGAACGGCTCGGCGCCGGCGATCTCCTGGTCGTGGAAGCGGATCGAACCAGCCTTCGGCGGGACCAGCCCGATCAGGCTGGACAAGGTCGTCGTCTTGCCCGCGCCGTTGCGCCCGAGCAATGCGACGACCTCGCCCTGGCCGATCTCCAGGGAGATGCCGAACAGAACCTGGCTGAGGCCGTAGGCCGCCTCCAGGCCCTTGACGCTGAGCACCGACTAGTTGCCGCGCAGCTTGGCGATCTCCTCGCACGGGCGCGCCACAGTCTTGAAGTTGACCGCCTTCGCGTCCGGTACACCGATGCCGCCGGGCAGCTCGTCGCCCCACGCCACCTTGCCAACGTAGAAGTTGTACATCGCCATGTGGTCGCAGCCGCGCACCTCCGCCGGCCCCACCGGGGTCGGGAATGTCAGCCCTTTCAGCGCCTTGGCGACGGCGGCGGGGTCGTCGGTGCCGGCCTTCTTGACCGCCTCGACAATCATCCGGCCGGCGATGTAGCCGACCGGCGCGGACCCGCTGGGGTAGGTGCCGACCAACTTCTCGACCGCCGCCTTGAACGAATTCGATTCCGGCGTGTCGATGGAATAGAACGGGTACCAGAGGGTGGTGTGGGTGTTCTTCGGCAGGATGTCCTTCATCGAGGCCATCTTGCCGATGTCGGAGCCGTGCACGAACAGCGCGGCATCCTCGAACAAGCCGAAGTCCGAGGCCGCCTTGACGAAGTTGATCAGGTCGCCGCCGAACACGCCGGCCACGACCATGTCGATCGGCTGGGCCTGCAACGCGGTGACGTGCGAGGCGAAGTCGGCGGCGCCGAGCTTGGGCCACTCCTGACGCACCACCTCGATGTCCGGCCGGATCTTCTTCAGGCCGACGATGAAGTCGGCGACGAAGTGCTGGCCGTACTCGTAGTCCGGCGCGATGGTCGAGACGCGCTTGATCTCCGGCTTGTCGCGCAGGTACTCGGCCATGATCGCGCCGAGTTCGACGGTCGACAGGTTGGCGCGCCCGACCAGGTCATGGCCGGACTCGCCGGTCAGCCGCTTGGTCACGGCGAAACCGCCAATCATCAGCGCGCCCTGCTCCTTGGCGATGGCGCTGACCGCGACCGCGGCACCGGAGTGGATGCCAACGGAGAGCAGCTTGATGTCCTGCTCCAGAATCATGCGGCGCGCCTCGGTGACCGCCTTCTCGACCTTGAAGCCCATGTCGGCGGTTTCCAGCTCGAACATGCGGCCGTCCATGCCGCCGGCCGCGTTGGCGTCATCGAGCGCGACCTGGAAGCCGCCCTTGATCATCTCGGCGATGAACGCCAAGCCGCCGCTGTAAATGTCGATCAGGCCGATCTTGATCGGCGCCTTGTCCTGAGCCCAGGCGGCGCTCGCCGCGACCAGCCCTGCCGCGAGGGTCATCGAGCCGACCCATGCGCGTACACTCGATTTCATTCCCTATCCCTCCGATTGGCGACTACCCCTTGGCGGTGCATTGTCGGGACTGCGATGCCGCAGCGTCAATACCGACCGCCTGGACGCCCCCCGCTCTGGCGTCCATAGTTGTCGGCAATGGACACGATCGCCGACCTTCTCAGCCAGCATTTCGGCTGGATCAGCAACCCAACAGTGGTCATCCGGCAGGCGCTTTCCGGCGTCGCCAACGGGATGCTGCTGTTCTTGATCTCGGCCGGGCTGACGCTGATCTTCGGTGTCACGCGGATCCTGAACTTCGCGCACGGCACGATGTTCATGTTCGGCGCCTATGCCGCCTTCTCCGTCGCCGGGCTGGCGATCGGAGGCTTGATCGGCTTTATCGTCGGCCTGCTGTTCGGCACCGCGGTGCTGGCGGCGATCGGCGCCGGACTGGAGATCACGCTGCTGCGGCCGATCTACAAGGCGGCGCATGAGTACCAGTTGCTGCTGACCTTCGGGCTGGTGCTGCTGCTGGGCGACGCAGTGCTGATCGTGTTCGGCAACGAGGATCACACGATGTCGGCGCCATCGATGCTGACCGGCGCGACCAAGATCGTCGGCGTGACCTTCCCGACCTATCGGCTGTTCCTGATCGTCGCCGGCATCGGCGTGGCAGTTGGGTTGTGGCTGCTGCTGCACCGGACCCGGTTCGGCATCTGGACCCGCGCGGCCACCATCGACCGCGACATGCTGAGCGCGCTGGGCGTCGACACCAAGCGGCTCTACACCGGCGTGTTCGCGCTGGGCACCGCGTTGGCCGGCTTTGGCGGCGTGCTGGCCGCACCGATCATCGCCATCGGACCGGGCCTGCACGTGCAGGTGATCATCGATGCCTTCATCGTCGTGGTGATTGCCGGCATGGGCAGCGTGCCGGGCGCGTTCGTCGCCTCGCTGCTGGTCGGACTGGTCAACGCCTTCGGCGTGCTCGCCTTCCCGACCCTGGCCGTGGTGCTCACCTTCGCGCTGATGGCGCTGGTGCTGGTGCTGCGCCCCTGGGGTCTGTTCGGGCATCCGGAATGAGCGAACAGCAGACACAGCGCGCGCTCTGGATCATCATCGGCGTGGCGGCGCTGGCGGTGCCGTTCGTCGCGTCGGAATTCTGGATCTTCATCGCGGTGGAGATGCTGGCTTTCGCGCTCTACGCCACCAGCTTCAACCTACTGCTCGGCTATGGCGGCATGCTGTCTTTCGGCCAGCCGGCCTATTTCGGGATCGGCGCCTATGCCTGCGCGATCCTGCTGACCAAGTTCGGCTGGCCGTTCTGGCTGGCGATGCTGGCGGCGCCGGTGGCCGGCGCGGTGGCGGCCGCGGCGGTCGGTTATCTGTCGGTAAGGCTGTCGGGCATCTACTTCGCGATGCTGACCTTCGCCTTCCAGATGCTGTTCTACACCATCGCGCTGAAGGCCCGCGACCTGACCAATGGCGACGACGGCATCACCGGCATCGACCGGCCCGGCCTGCTGGCCCAGCCGGGATATTACTACGTCTTCGCGCTGGTCGTGGTGAGCGCCTGCCTGTTCGCGCTGTACCGGATCACCATCTCGCCATTCGGCCAGACCTTGCGCGCGACCCGCGAGCATCGCCTGCGGGTGCAGTATCTCGGCATCGACGTGCGCAAGCACCAGTGGGCGACCTTCGTCATCGTCGGCGCCTTTTCCGCCGTCGCCGGCGCGCTGTTCGCGCTGTCGACGCGTGCGGTGTTCCCGGACTGGCTGTACTGGACCGCCAGCGCGGTGCCGATCCTGATGGCGGTGCTGGGCGGCTTGCGCAAGTTCACCGGGCCGATCCTGGGCGCCATCGTCTACGTCGCGCTGGAGACGATCATCTCCGGCTACACCACTTACTGGCCGCTGTTCATGGGGGCGATCATCGTGGCGCTGGTGCTGTTGCTGCCCGAAGGACTGCTGGGCTGGAGGTCGGCGCGTGCCAGAGCCTGATTCCCGTTCCCCACCGCTGCTGCAGGTCAGCGGGCTGTCGAAGAATTTCGGCGGCCTGGCAGCACTGGCCGACGTCGACCTGGAGGTCGCGAAAGGCGAGTTCCGCGCCATCATCGGCCCCAACGGCGCCGGCAAATCGACCTTCTTCAACACGCTGACCGGACTGTACAAGGCCGACGCCGGCTCGGTGCGCCTGGACGGCCGCGACATCACCGGCCGCTCGCCGCACGCGCTGGCCCGCGCCGGCGTCAGCCGCACCTTCCAGATCACCGCCGTTTTTTCCGCGCTGTCGGCACAGGAGAACGTGCAGATGGCGCTGCTGGCGCACATGCGCAAAAGCTGGGACCTGTTCGGCGTGGCGCGGAAGTTCGGGGTCGAGCGCGCGAAAGAACTACTCGCCATGGTGGAATTGCCGGCCGACGCCGCCGAGCGCGCGGCCGGCACCTTGAGCCATGGCGACCAGAAGCGCCTGGAACTGGCCATCGCCCTGGCGTCGGAGCCGAAGCTGCTGCTGCTGGACGAACCGACGGCCGGCATGGCGGCGCAGGAGCGGCTGGATTCCATCGGCCTGGTGCACCGGGTGGCACACGAGATCGGGCTGACCGTGGTGTTCACCGAGCACGACATGGCCGTGGTTTTTGCCGTCGCGACGCAGATATCGGTGCTGCATCAGGGCCGCATCCTGGCCGCCGGCACGCCGGAGGCGGTGCGCGCCAACGAGGACGTCCGCAAGGTCTACCTGGGCGAATCCATCGACGCCTGAGCGCCGTCTGACATCCGTAGGATTGCGTCTACGTCGCGGTTTCGCTAGGTCCGACGACGGTAGGAGACGGCCGATGAAGAAGGGCTTGCGCCACAACGAAATAGCCAGCCTGCGCGGGACCGCCGAGGCGACCACGCGGCCGCAGGCGCAAGCGATCTATCGCAAGGCGAAGCTGCCCGGCAAGACGGCCTTCTGCGCCTATTCCCTGGAAGACCTGATGGCGACTGACTCGTTGCACGTGCCGCAAGCGGCGGAATAGGCCGTCATTTTCCGGAATGGCCATCCGTCGACCGTCGTAGGTAACCGCGTGCGATCGCCAGGCCGATACCGCCGGTCGAGCCAGCGACCAGCGCGCGCCGGCCGTTCAGTTGCAGGTCGATGCCCTCTTTCCTCGTGCGGCATTGCCTCGCGACAACCCGAGCCGAACCGCGTGCGGCGCGGGCGTCCAGCGAATGTCCCCAAAAGGCCACGGTTTCGGCGCCCGCTCGCCACCGGTCTTAATGCTTTGTTCAGCGGCGGGATGTGTGCTGCGCACAGGGCAACAGCAGACGAGAGCATCAGTACATGGCCGATCTTTGGGTGGGCGAAAGCCGCGACTTCACAACGCTCGGCGCGGCGGTGAGCGCAGCCAGCGACGGCGACACGATCTACATCGACGCGGGCGTTTACGAGAACGATTTCGTCAATATCCGCAAAGAGGTAAGCCTGATCGGCGTTGGCGGCATGGCGCACTTCACCGCCACCGAGCAGATCGGCAACGGCAAGGCGATCATCATCGCCAATGCCAGCCTGACGATCGAGAACCTGGAATTCTCCGGCGCCAGCGTGGCCGACGGGAACGGCGCCGGGATTCGATACCACAACGGCACGCTGGTCGTGCGCGACTCATCGTTCCACGACAACGAGAACGGCATCCTTGCCGGCACGCCCGGCGACGGCCGGATCGAGATCCACAATTCGAGCTTCGTCGGCAACGGCATCGGCGACGGTAAGACGCACGGCATCTATGCCGGCGACATCTCGACCTTCATCGTGCGCGACTCATATTTCGAGGCGACCTACAAGGGTTCGCACATCAAGAGCCGGGCCGACACCACCGAGATCACCGGCAACCGGCTGATCGACGGCGACGGCCAGTCGAACTACGGCATCGACATCTCCAACGCCGGCGACGCCACCATTACCGGCAACTGGTTCGAGCAGGCCGCCGACACCTCCAACCGGACGATGATCAACTACGGTTCGGAAGGCGATAAGCCGGGCGTACTGACCGTCGTCGGCAACACCATGATCAACTTCCGGCCGCTGGCGACCGGCGTGAAGAACCGCGTCGACAACGATGCAGTGGTAGAGGACAACACCTTCGTCGACGTCAGCCTGTGGATTGACGGTCAGGCCACCGCCAGCGGTAATGTCGACGCCGAGCTTGCCGATGTACTCGCCAACCTCGCGCCGCTGGGCGGCGACGACACCGCCAGCACCGCAGCCGGCGCCGCCGTCGACCTCGCCGTGCTGGACAATGACAGCGACGGCGATGGCGGCACGCTGACGCTGGCCGCCATCGGCGCGGCCGGCAATGGCGACGTCGCCGACAATGGCGACGGCACCTTGACCTATACGCCGGATGCCGGCTTCGTCGGCGACGACAGTTTCGACTATTGGGTGGTGGACCAGCAGGGCGGCGTCGATCGCGCCACCGTCACCGTCACCGTCTCGGTTGCCGAGCCGCCGGCCGGGCCGGCGCCGGTGCTGTTCGACGCCGCCGGGTTCAGCTCCTATTCATCGGGCCAGGACGCCGTCGGCGGCCAGACCATTCTCGACGGCGGCACCACGGTGCAGTTCGTCGGCAACACCTGGCGCAAGTTCGCCTACGACTACGCCATCACCGACGACACCGTGCTCGCCTTCGAGTTCCGCAGCACCATCGAAGGCGAGATCCACGGCATCGACCTCGACAGCGACAACGTCTGGGGACGCGAGACCTTCCAGGTCTACGGCACCCAGACGAACAACTGGCAGGGCAACCCCGACCTCTACACCGGCGCCGGCAACTGGCAGTCGTTCGAGATCGACGCCGGCGACCTGTTCGGCCTCGGCGAC
>JAVKFY010000020.1:0-10636 GCA_040223615.1 Alphaproteobacteria bacterium | reverse complement strand
AACCCACCTGAAGGCATTCATCGACGCTTACAACTTTGCGCGACGCCTGAAGACCCTGCGCGGCCTCACCCCCTTCGAGTTCATCTCAAGAAAGTGGATCGAGGAGCCCAAAAGGTTCAATCTCCATCCAGACCATCTCATCCCGGGACCGAACACATAGCCTTGGTTGATGATGCCGATTTCGTACGCTCGTCAACACCATCCGCTGACCGTGATACAGCATGCAGTCTGGCTGTATCAGCGGTCTAACCTGAACATGCGTGATACCGAAGTGCGGCCGAGCGCGGCCTGGACATCAGCTACTAGACGGTGCGCCGACGGGTCGCCAAGTTCGACTCACCCTACACTCGCTGCCTGCGATCCATTCGACCGATGTCCGATTGCCACTGGCACCTTGCCAAGGCGTTCGTCTCGATCGGCGGCCGCATAATGTACCTGTGTCGTACGGTCGACGCGGAGGACGAGATGCTGGACATCGTGGTTCAACGGCGGCGCGACAAGCAAGCTACGGGCAGGCCGATCCGCCAATTCTTGAACAAGTACGGCTTCATCGCGAATTCGGTTGTGACCGACAAGCTGCGATCCTACGCCGCCGTTCTCGGTGAGCTCGGTCTACGGCACCTTCAGGCGACCAGCGGTCGCCTGAACAATCGAGCCGAAGTCTCGCACCAACCGGTCCGCCGACAAGAACGATTGTGGATTAGCTTCAAGCAGCTGGGCACAACACAGCGCCTCCTCCCGGCTCACCCCATCGGGTACACCACTTTCTGCCATCAACGTCACCTGATCTCGCCCCATGCTCTTCGGACGTTCTGCAAAGCAGCATTCTCACAGTGGACGGCGGCCGTCACCGCAGCGTGAACGGCGGCGCTTCGGTGCCATTGTACGACTGTTCGGCAAAGGTGGTTGCGAGCCCCCGCAACCACCGATAACCGCACTTCTGAAATAGAGGTGCGGTTTTTTTCTGCCACCGAGCCCAATGCCAGAAGCGCGCCCAGTTCGCCGTGAAGCACGGCGTGCACCTCGCCGCGCTTCTCGCCCGGCTTGAGTACGATCTTGTCGATTAGGGCGCGTAGCGCTTCGGCCGCCTCCGGCCGCACCATCGATTCGTTCAACGCCGCCTCCAGGCGCTCCACCTGACGCCGATAGACCTCGGCCAGCTTCGGATGGACGCGTGGCGCCGGCTCCGGCGCCCGCATCGCTCCTAGCTCTGCCTTGCGCCGCTCAAGTTACAGCAGCCGGTCCTAGGTGGTCGGCGTGATGATGCCCTGTTCGATCGCTTCGACCATGGCGCCGATGCGCCGCTTGACGTCGGCCAGCTCGCGTTGGCTCAGCGCCCAGGTGGCATCGGTCTCGCGACTGCCTTCGTTGCAGGTCTTCACGAACTCGGCGATCAACACCTCCAGCGGCTTTGTCACATCTTCGGCCACCGGCCACGAGGCAGGATTAGCGTAGGTGAGGGTCACGCAGCGGCGACGGCCGCGGTCCACCGTGCGAATGCTGCTTCGCGGAACAGCCGAAGAGTACGGCGCGAGATCAGGTGACGGTAATGATTGAAGGTGTGGTAGATGGCGGCGTGGGCGGAGAGGAAGCGTGGGGTCGTGCCCGGCGGTTTGAAACCGATCCACGATCGCTCTCGTCGTCTGACTGGCTGCTGCGAGACCTCGGCCCTATTGTTCAGCCGACCACCGGTCACGTGCAGATGTCGTAGACCGACCTCACCGAGTGCGGCGCCGTAGGATCGCAGCTTGTCGGTCACGATTGCCTTCGGGATGAAGCCCTGCTTCTTCATCAGCCCGCGGATGAGCCTGATTGCGGCTCGCTTGTCGCGCCGCCGTTGAACCAGGATGTCCAGCACCTCGCCCTCGGCATCGATTGCACGCCCAGGTACATCGTCCGGCCGCCGATCGAGACGAACATCTCGTCAAGGTGCCAGCGCTGGTCGGGCTTGGGTCGCATCGACCGAAGTCGACCCGCATGCGCCGGCCCGAACTTGGCGACCCGGCGCACCGTCTCGTAGCTGATGTCCAGGCCGCGTTCAGCCAACAAGTCCTCGACATCGCGCAGGCGCAAGTCGAACCGCAGGTACAGCCAGACCGCATGCTGGATCACGGCCGGCGGATACTGGTGACGGGCGTACGAGATCCGCTTCATGGAACAAGGCTAGCGAGCCCGGCGCCACCGTTCCTGTGACAAAGCCGTCCGCCCCCCTGCTTCAGGACGAACGCCTTCTGCGCGTCCGAAAATTTCGATTCCTTCATCGTCCTCCGCTCCTCCCAGTCCGGGAAACACTCGCGGAAAACTCTAGCCTCAGGCGATCCAGGTTTAGGGAGCAGAGCACACACACCGAGGCCTGCTGTCCGGCCCGAGGCGATTTCGGCGTCCGCGCCGGGCGTCAAGCGCAGAAGGCCGGCAGCACCTCTTTGATGCATCGCTCCATCTGTTCGCGCGGCCGGGCCGAGACGAAGCGCAGGATCGGCATGGTGCAGCCTGCCTCGACATAGGCCGCGATCTTGTCGATCACCTCCTGTGGCGAGCCGTAGGCCAGCCACGTTTCGGCCTGTTCGCGCGATATGTAGCCGGCGCCATAATACGAGCCGAGAAAGGTCGAGGCTTCGGCAAAGGCGCGGTCGCGATCCTCGTCGATGTTCACCATCAGGTGCAGAGAGCTCTCGAGGCGCGACGGATCGCGTCCGATCTCGCCGGCATAGTCGCGGATGCGCTGGAAGCGTTCCCGGAAGCGGTCGACTGGCGTAGAGTCCGTCTGCCAGCCGTCGGCATGCGTTGCCACCCGTTTGAGGATCGCGGTCAAAGTCTCCTCTGGCATGTCGGCGCGCTTCGGGTTGACCGCGATGTGGATCGGCACCCGCGCCTGTACTGGCTTAGGCTGCAGATCGACGTCGGTGAACTGGTGATAGGTGCCACTGTGGCTGACGACTTCCTCGCTCCACAGGCGCCGCAGGATGGTGATGCCCTCGACGACGCGGCCGACACGCTCGGCCGAGCGTACGCCCATTACCTCCAGCTCGTGCGCGAAATGCGACCCGTCGAAGCGCGATCCGCCGTTACACACGGTGAGGATGGTGCGGCCCTTGGAGAGCACGTCGAGGCTGGCCCACTGGATCGCTAGTAGGATCGGGTCGCGCAGCGGGAAGCTGGCGAAGCAGACGGTCCCGAGCGCCAGCCGCTGCGTACGCGCCGCGATCGCCGACAGCGTCACGATGGACTCGACCCGCGGTTTCGACAGCAGGTTGTCGCCGACCCAGATGCCGTGGAATAGCTCGGAACGCTCGGCCGTCTCCGCCATTTCCAGCAGGTCGTCAAGTGTACCCCAGTCGAACAGCACCGCCCGGGTCGAGAGACTGAGCCCGAACTTGGCCCGCATGGCGGCTGGCGCGGCGTCTGTCATGACCGGCTCCGTGGCTATTGCAGCAGGGTGAGGATGGTGCGGGTCACCACGCGGGCGACCTGCGCGAGATGCGACAGCGGCACGAAGTCTTCGTCGAGGACGCCGGCACCGCCACCGACGCCGTACATCACCGTCGGCACGCCCGCCGCGCAGGGGCCACCGGCATCGAAAGTCCCCTGGCCGTAGTAGGTCGCCGGCGGCGTACCGTGTTCCATCTCGTGCGCGGCACCGAGCGCCACGATGCCGGGATGCGCCGGGTTCACCAGGGCGGGCCACATGTACTGGCCTTGCGCGACGGTTACGCGGTAGGGCGACATGTCGGCGAGCGCGGCGCGCACTTCCGAGGTGGCGATGCTCGGATCGTCGCCCGGCAGCAGGCGGCGGTCGACGCGTAGCCGAGCCGTGTCCGGCAGCGTGTGCGGGGCCAAAGGGGCATAGCTTACCTGGTAGGGGATCACGTGCCGTCCACCGAGCTGCGGATGCGTGCCGGGCAGTGCCATCGCCTTGAGACGCCGCATTACCTCCCAGGCACCTTCGATGGCACTGAGGCCGGTGTCCGGGCTGCTGGAATGGACCGCCTTGCCCTCGACCGTGACGTTGACATCGACCCGGCCGCGGTTGCCCAACGAGATGCGCCGGTTGGTCGCGGTCATCAGCAGGCCGAAGTCCGGCTTGCGGTCGAGCGCGTCCAGAATCGCCTGCGAGCAGTCGTGGCTGCTGCGACCCTCGTTGTTGATCGCCACGTAGAGCGTGCCAGCCAGCGGCACGCAATGCTCGTGCAGCAGCTTCAGGATGGTCAGGGCGATGGCCTGATGCGACTTGTTCTGCGTCACGCCCTGGCCGAAGACGCACGGCTCGTCGTAGCCCCAGGCGCCGGCGCGCGCGATCTTGCCGGACCATGGGTCGGCCATCAGGTTGTGGTGCTGGGTCGGCGTGTAAACCTGCACGAGCATGACCCGGTCGCTGCGCCCCTCGCCATACCGGGCGACGATCTGGTTGCGCTCGACGTCGAGCAGGTCATAGGCGCCGATGGCGACGAGCTTCGGACGCAGCACGCGCTGCACGTAGTGCACTAGCTTGGGGTCGTCCGGCTCCATGAAGACCTCGGTCCCCATCGGTACGTCCGTCGGCACCTTGGCCAGCTCGACCAGAGTCTCGACGAGGAAGCGGTGATCGAGTCGATCGATAGGCGGGGACGCGGTCATTGCAGGCACCTTTCGATCCCGAGGTTACAGGCTTCGTCGGCGGTGGCGGCGGGCTTCTGAGCCTGCGCGCGGCGGTGACGTGATGCTAGGATAGACTGCCGGCAGGGGCGGGAGGTAATGGGCATTGCGGATCGCAATCGCAAGCGTCTGGTTGGAGTCGGTCACCTTCCTGCCGGACACGACGGATATTCCTGACTTCGAACGTTGCGCCAGACGTGGCGCGGACGTCATCACCGGTCTTGCGGACGAAGACGCCACAGGGCGGGTTGGTTGACGTACTGGCGGCGGCCGGCGCCGATCTTGTCGGCGGCGTCGACGCCAAGCAGCGTTCGGGCAATGGAACGCCGCCGTCGCCGCCGCGTGATCTCCCACTACGCTAGCCCTGCTTCATAGCCGCTGACCGAAGATGTGACAAAGCCCCGTCGCTGCATCTCAATACATACTGTTGCGTCTACGGCATCCCGGGATGACCGTGCCACGACAGCCGCATATCTTGACGCGGCTCTGTCACGGGAACTGCGTCTGGCGATTACCGAAGCTCCAGGAAATTCGCTAGGCTTGGCTGGCAAAGGGCTTGAAGATTGGCTCTGCTGATCGGGCCGTAGCTGGCGCGGCGACAGTTGGAGGGTATTCTGGGCCATCTCTTGCAGACGGCGGCGATTGCTAAGAGCTATGGTGCAAACCGTGTGCTTTTCGACATCGACTTCACGCTCGACCATGGCGAGTCGGTGGCCGTCATCGGCGAGAACGGCGCCGGTAAGTCCACGTTCGCGAAGATACTGACCGGCGTCATTCGACCAGACGAGGGCAAGCTGTGCCTCGATGACGAGGAGGTGGAGTTTCACTCGCCGCGCGATGCCTTGCGGTCCGGCTTGGCGTTCATTCCGCAGGAACTCGCCTACGTTCCCGACCTGACCGTTGCCGAGAATGTTTTGCTCGGCCAGTGGCCGAGCAGGTTCGGCTTGACCACTGGCGCGCGAATGCTGGCGCAGGCGAGGGTCGAGTGCGAACGCTTCGACATCGATATCGATGTGCGGCGAACGATGCGGACGCTGAAGCTTGCGGAGCGGCAAATCGTTGAAATCGTGAAGGCGCTTGCGAGGCGGGCGCGCCTGATCATCCTTGACGAGCCAACCGCCTCGCTCAGCGAGCATGAGAGCCAGTTGCTGTTCCGTATTTTGGGGCGGCTCACCGCCAGCGGTGTCGGCGTGATCTACATCTCGCATCGCATGGACGAAGTCTATCGCTTCAGCGATCGCGTTGACGTGTTGCGCAACGGTACGCGGGTGGCATCGCTATCGCCGGCGCGGACGACGCCGGCGCAATTGATCACGCACATGTTGGGTCAAGAGAAAGAAGATTTCACCTCCGACGCACGACAACGGCAGGCGGATGAACAGGCGGTGCTACAGATCCGCGGCTGGCGGCGAGATGGCTTGCCCAGCCTCCGCGGCATCGATTTGTCGGTTGGTCGTGAGGAGATCGTCGGCCTCTATGGTCTGCGTGGTTCCGGCGCGGACCTTGTCGGCGAGGGGCTGGCCGGGTTGCATCGCGACATCCAGGGCGAGATCGCACTTGCCGGTGCCGGCACCCGACGCCAACCATTCGCCACACCACTGGCGGCTCGGCACGCCCGCATCGCCTTTGTACCGGCGGAGCGCAAGCGCGACGGACTGGTGCTGGTGCTGTCAATTCAACGTAATCTCGGCCTGATGATCTATCGTCTGTTATCTCGGTTCGGCGTCATGCTGACCGGCCGCGAACGAAGAGAAAGTGCCGACCTGGCCGCGCGCTTCGACGTTCGTTGTCAATCGCTGGACCAGTCCGTCGAAAGCCTTTCGGGTGGCAACCAGCAGAAGGTCATGTTGGCCAGCCGCTTGGCGGCAGCGCCCAGGTTGCTCGTCTTGCAAGAGCCGACGCGCGGCGTCGATGTCGGCGCGCGGGTGGAGATTCACCGATTTCTTACCGAGATTGCGCGCCGTGGATGCGCGACACTGTTGGTGACGTCCGATGTAGAGGAGGCCGTTGCGGTCAGCGATCGGCTGTTGATCATGCGCGAAGGCCGGATCGTCGGCGAGTTGGCCGGTCCTGAGAAGACACAGGCGAACGCCATTGCGCTCGCCGCGGGGGGAGCGAAAACATGACAACTGAGAGGTTGGCAACGAAGCCTGTCGAGGCGGCACCGAAAACCCGGCGTCGACGTTTCTCTCTCGGCGTGGGCGCGCACTTTTTCGGCATCGGCGCGTTCTATATTCTGTTGATCGTCTTCTTCTCGATCACCAGCGACAACTTCTTCACCTATTCAAACTCCCTGAACATCCTGAGTAACATTACCGTTCTCGGGATTGTGGCATTGGGTCAGACTTTGGCGATCGTCTCCGGCGGTTTCGACCTTTCGGTCAGCGGGACGGTTCCGCTAGGTGCGGTCGCTTTCGTGCTTATCAGTAACGCGGGGTTTCCCACGCCCGTGGCAATCCTGCTTGTTTTGCTCATCGGTGCTGGAATCGGCCTCGCCAACGGCTTGATCGTGACTCGGATCGGCATTTCGCCGTTGATTGCCACGCTGGGCATGCTCTCGATCACCGCCGGTCTGGCCTATACGCTGTCGAGCGGTGTCACCGTGCCAATGAAGAACTTCGACGCCGCTATCCTCGCCGACCAGACCGTCGGCGGCATTTCCTGGTACGTGATCGTGTTTCTGCTGCTATGCATCGTGATCGCGCTGGCGATGCGGTTCACGGTATTCGGCCGGATGCTTTACGCCATCGGCGGCAACCGCGACGCCAGCCGGCTTGCCGGCATACGGGTCGATACAATTTCGACCGTGATCTATATGCTATGCGCGGCGTTGGCGACCTTCGCCGGCGTCGTCGTCTCCAGCCAGCTTTTCGCAGGCTCGGCGACCGTTGGCGCCGATGCCGCGCTGACGTCGATCGCCGCGGTAATACTGGGTGGCGCCGCTCTATTCGGCGGTGTCGGCGGTGTCGGCGGTACGTTGCTTGGTGTGCTTGTGCTGGGTACCATCGCCAATGGCATGGCACTGATGATGGTGCCCGCGTTCTACCAGCAGATTGCCACCGGCGCGATTCTGCTGATCGCCGTTGGACTTGGCCGCTTCCGCGCGATGATCGCGGCAAACTGATCCTTGAGCTCAAGAAACGAAATGGACCGTAGCGCAGGACAGAGGACAATTATCGATGTCAGATCGTAATAGTCGAACAGTGTCGCCGACGCGGCGGCAGATCATGCAGCAACTGACCGCCCTTGGCCTCAGCGTTCCGGCGGCGTCGAGTCTGGTGGCGGCTCTTGGTACACCGGCGCGGGCGCAGCCACGCTATAAGATCAGCTTCGCCAACGTTCTGGAATCCGGCGAGCTGTTCGTCCAGCTCGGCAACGGTATCGCGCACGCTGCCGAAGTCGCGAACATCGAACTCAAGCGTTACAATAACGAATTCGATGCCGAGAAGACGCTTAACAACGCTCGTCTAATGGTCCAGGATAAACCCGACTTGATACTGGAGTACAATGGCGTAGAGGGTATTGGCGAGGCGCTTCGGCGCATGTTCGATCGCGCCAAGATCCCGTTCGTGGCGATTAACGTGCCGATCCCCGGCGGGCATTGGTACAATTTGGTCAATCGCGAGATCGGCGTCGATACAGCCAATATCGTCGTTCCATTGGCGCAACAGAAAGGCTGGACCGGTGCCGATACGACAGTGATTATCGTGCAAGCGTCCGCCGCCGGCGTCGAAGTGAACGACTGTATCCGCTACTTCTACGTCACCGCCGCAGAGAAGATGGCGGGCATGAGACAAGTCGCACCCGCCGATATTACTGCGCTGACCACGACGATCGGCGAGAGCGGTATTCAGGTCGACGGCGGCGGCGTGCTGGAAAAGAGCTACACGGCGGTCAAGAACGCCTTGCAGACGTTGCCGGCGGACCGTCACATCCTGCTTTACTCCGTGAATGACGATTCCACCGTCGGTGCCTGGCGCGCGATCACCGAGAGCGGCCGACAGCAGAATTGTCTCGTGGCTGGCCTGGGTGGCGGGTTGGCGGCGCTGGGCGAACTGCGCAACAACCCGCAATGGGTGGCGGAGGGCTCGATCTTCGCACCGAACTGGGGTCAGTACCTGATCGCCATGGCGGTGGCGATCTTGGAGGGGGTGACGCCGCCGCCGTTGACGCGGTGCCCGCAGATCGTCGTGACGCCGGACACTGTTGACAAATACTACGGCGCGGACGGCAAGGTGAAGCTGCTGCCGCCATTGGACGATACCAACGCCTATCTCGCGGATACCGGCGTGCTGCAAATGTTCAAAAACGTGGAAGGTCTTACCTGAAGCCGGCCAGGTCCGCGTGGCACGGTTGCCTGCCGCGCGGGCCACTGGAGGTCTGCCATGACGATCGGAATAGGGGCCTTCGGTCCCAATGCTGGACAGGCCGTCTTCGACGCCTTGCACGCGGCGGAGCGGGTTGGCCAGGGTGCCATCGGCGGCTTTGTCACCTATGCCGCGATCGGCGCGGACGGCACTATCCTGCGCTCGGATACGCAGCGCGGTGGTAGCTCCACATTGTTCACCGAGGGCGAAACCACCGGCGTGGCGCCGCCTGCGGCCTTCGCTGCGGCGCGTGTCGCCGGCTTGATCTCCAGTGGCCCGGACCGGCCGGCGCCGTTGGCGCAGTACGTGCCGATCGACGCCGGCGCCGGCCTGGTCACCGGCCATCGTATTCCCCCGTCCACCGGCGCCAACGGCAAGCCGATGAACGGCGAGGTGTTGGAGCTGATGCTGGCCGGCAAGACCGCCAAGGAGGCCGTTGACAGTGTCGTTGGCGCGGCGCCGGAAGCGGACTGCGGGCTAATCGCGATCGATGTTCACGGTGGCGTGCACGCCCGGAACACCGAGCGCGTGCTTCGGCGGCCAGATACCGGCATGGCCTTGCGCCGCGACAACACCGGTGAGGCTGCGGTAGCGGTGCTGCACAATGCCATCAGGCCGTTTCCGGTGCTGGCGGATCTGGTGGCTGCTGTCGCACTGGACACCATGCTGGGCGCCGCCAAACCGCTTGGCTGGATTGAAATAAATGCCGGCATACCCATCGAGATGGGCGACATCAATGCAGTGCACTGCGATGATGCCGGAACGGCGACACGTATTACCACGACCGATCCGGCGATCGGCGTACGCGGCGAACTCGGCGCCGCCATTTACCTCGCTAGTGCCGTTTATCTCGGGGATCGAATGGTTGGCAGAACCATGTTTGAGCCAATCACTACGATCCAGAACGGTGTCCTCGTCGCACTGAGCGGTAAATCGAGTCTTCGAATGAGCTATCGCTGACGCATCATTTTGGCTCTGTCACAGGAACAGTGGCGCCGGGCTGGTTCGCTCGCTAGCCTTGTTGCATGAAGCTGATCTCGTACGCCCGTCACCAGTATCCGCCGGCCGTGATCCAGCATGCGGTCTGGCTGTACCTGCGGTTCAACATGAGCCTGCGTGATACCAAAGAGCTTCTTGCCGAACGCGGCCTGGACACCAGGTACGAGACGGTGCGCCGGTGGGTCGCCAAGTTCGGTCCAGCCTACGCATTCAATCATCACCGTCACCTGATCTCGCGCCGTACCCTTCGGCTGTTCCGCGAAGCAGCATTCGCACAGTGGACCGCGGCCGTCGCCGCGGCGTGACCTTCACCTACGCTAAGCCTGCCTCGTGGCCGGTAGTCGAAGATGTGACAAAGTCCGCCCGGGGGCATTCCGGTCGTCCCGGATCGCATGTCGGCTTTTCGCGCTCAGTCGACCGGAGGCGAGGGCGTTCCGGACATTCCGTCAGGCCATCCTAATGTGACGAATTGACCCGTAGGCGACAATCTCCGCATTCCTAGAGCGTTTCTGACATTGACTGAATCGATGGGGGATTCCCTTCCGGGTTGATTTGTGATTCAAGCTGGGTGCTGGAGTTGGAGGCCAGCTTGGATGGTCCGACCCTATTCGAACGATCTTCGTGAACGTGTGGTGGCC
>JAVKFY010000019.1:0-77572 GCA_040223615.1 Alphaproteobacteria bacterium | reverse complement strand
GGCCACCACACGTTCACGAAGATCGTTCGAATAGGGTCGGACCATCCAAGCTGGCCTCCAACTCCAGCACCCAGCTTGAATCACAAATCAACCCGGAAGGGAATCCCCCATCGATTCAGTCAATGTCAGAAACGCTCTAGGTCGACCTCGCAACCGGCCGCCGCTAAGCTGGCGCAGCGGCGGCCGTTGCGGCCGATTCCTGTGGGGTAGGGCGATGTTTGGCGCGATACCGTTACTGGTGCTGGTGGTGATCGGCTACGACGCCTGGGCGGTCGCGGCGCCGGTCTCGCTCGGCGCACCGATGCTGACCATCGGCTTGATCTCCGGCGCCAGTTGGTCGCTGACCGGCGGCGAGTTGCTGCTCGCCGCCGGTCTGGTGCTGCTCTATGTCGAGATCTTCAAGTCGACCCGCTCCTCGGCCGCCTCGATCATCGACCACGTGCTGTCGCTGATCCTGTTCGTGGTCTGCCTGGTGCAGTTCCTGGTCTGGCAGCCGGCCGGCACCGGCACCTTCTTCCTGATCATGGTGATGTGCCTGATCGACGTCATCGCCGGCTTCACGGTGACCATCTCCACCGCGCGGCGCGATTTCGGCGTCGGCCGCGACATCGTCGACGGCTAGCCGGTCCCACTTTCCGAGATCGTGACCAGCGCCGGCTCGCCCGGGCGCGGGCCGGCGATGGCGTACAGGCCGTGGCGGTCCTGGCGCGGGCCGCGCGTGGCCAGGACGAAGTCGCCGGGGCGCAGCAGGTCGCTGGCGGCGGCGAAGTAGTCCGCCGCGTCGATGTCGGCGTCCGCGCTGCGGTAGTGCCACAGCGTGAAGCCGTGCGCGTAGCCGATGACATTCAGGGCGGCGGGGTCGAAGGCCATGTCTGTTCTCCTCTGACGTGCCAGTCTGCCGGCAGAGGTTAGCGACGGCCGCGCGACCGCATCAAGGAATTTGACAAATTTTATTTGATAAAATTTGTCAATTCATGCCCGACTGCACCACCAGGTGAAGCCGGGCGATGTCGTCGCGGGCGATCTCGAAAGTCGTCGACGGGTTGTATTGCTCCAGCACCACGCGCCGATTGTCCTGTCGCACTAGGCGCTTGATCATGGCCCGTCCGTCGCGCAGTTCGATCACCACGAAGCTGCCGGGTCCGACCGGGCGGTTCGGGTTCACGTAGAGCAGTTCGCCGGCGAAATAGCGCGGCTCCATCGAACTGCCGATCACGTAGAGCGCGTAGGCATTGTCGACCGTCTCCAGCGGCTGCGGCCGCGTAACATACTCAACAATATCACCATTCAGTGAGAACTCGCCGTCGTCGCCGCCGACGGCGCCGCCCAACACGGGTAGATCGCGAGGGCGCGGCTGGTGTGGGCCGGCGGCGGGCTCGAGTTTCTTGGGCCGCTCGCCATAGAGCAGCCATTCGCGCGTCGTGTGCAGCGCCCTGGCCAGTTCGTCGAGGTAACGGGGGTGCGTGACGAGGCCGGATTCGAGCTGCTGGATCGACTGCGGGCTGACGCCGATCCGTTTCGCCAGGCCGGCCTGCGAGAGCCCCATCGCGGTCCGCAGTTCGTGCACGCGTTCAGCGATCGTATCCATGATGTACTTTACAACATACTTTGTCATGTTTCACAAGTTTTCTTGTTGAGTGGTCACATTTTGACAAATATGATTTGTGGGTCATGGAACACCGGGGGTCGCGATGTCGAGTCAGCATAGTCTTATGCGAGTAGAACATAACAAGTCCACAACTATTGCGGGACTACCGGGCTGGAGCCCAGACGACCTGGCTCTGTTGAGTCGGCTCTGGAACGCCGGCATCGCACTGGCCGAGATCGCCGGTCGCCTGGGCCGCAGTGCCGAAGCGGTGCGCAGCCGCGCCCGCCGCCTGCGCCTGGCACCGCGCCGTCGCCGCCGCGGTGCCGCCACCGTCGCGCCCGGCGGCATCGAGCGTAACTGTCTGTGCTGCACCGCGGAGTTCGTCTCCGAAGGACCGCACAATCGCCTGTGCGACACCTGCCGCGGCAGCGCCGATCCGGATTTCCGGGTGGCGCTATGAGCGCGCAACAGCACGCTCATCATGCAAGTCAGGCCGTGTCCTGTTGGGCACGGCCGCCGAGCGCGCAACAGCATGCTCATCATGGAGAGCAGGCCCTCGACGCAGTGCGTCGAGCCTGTTGGGCACGGCCACCGAGCGCGCAACAGCACGCTCATGTCCTTAAGCCGGCCGTGTCCTGTCGGGCACGGCCATGAGCGCGCCACGCTTGCCCAGCTCGTTGGCGCCGCATGTCGCGCGGCCGGCGAGTTCCGAGTTCGAGCTGCTGCGCCTGCGCCGCGCCGCCTTCCACCAGCACGGCATCGTCGTCCTGCGACTTGCCGACGTCGCCGACGACCGTTTGCGCCGACGGTTGGCCGGCGAGGCCGAGCGGCTCTATGGCGCCACGCCGGACCCTTCCGCTTGAGCGCGCGACCGGGCTCGCGCCGGCGCCACGACGTGTTGCATCGGCTCTATCGCCAGGGCAGCTTGCCCGGCGAGGCCTGGCGCGCGGCCGGCGAGATCCGACAGATCGCGGAACGGCTGGAGACCGCGCTGATGGCGCGGCCGGGCACGCTGGGCATGCCCGGCCAGCCGCGCGGCGGCGGCCCGTCCGCCGCGCCGATCGAACGCCTGCCGCCGGCGCTGCGGGTCGCCTTGCGCGGCCGCTACCGGCGCTGGTGCGACGAGATGGCGGCGATCCTGGTCTCGCGCCGGCCGCGCCTGAGCCTGTTGAGCCTGACATTGGCTGTGACCGTGCACGGCGCCCGCCTGCGCGATCTGGAGGCCTGGCTCGGCATCCGCCGCGGCCACGGCCACGTCCGCCGCTGGCTGGTCTGTGCGTTGACGCGCTACGCCTGGCTTACCGATGGGGTGGACGAGCGCGGTGCTTCCGGCTTGAGATAGCCCGATGATCACACTCTCCGAACTCGACACCCGTATCGCCGGCCAGGCGCGTGTGCCGCTGGCGATGCTGCCGACGCCGCTGACCGAGGCGCCGCGCCTCTCGCAAGCCCTGGAAGGACCGCGCGTGCTGCTGAAGCGCGACGACCTCACCGGCCTGGCCTTCGGCGGCAACAAGACCCGCCAGCTCGAATTCCTGCTCGCCGAGGCCGCCGCATCCAGCGCCGACGTGCTGCTTGCCGGTGCCGGCACCCAGTCCAACTGGTGCCGGCAGATCAGCGCCGCCGCGCGTGTGCTCGGCCTGGACTGCGAGCTGGTGCTGGCGACGGGCGTGAAGGGGCGGGAGGTGCAAGGCAACCTGCTGCTCGACCACCTGCTCGGCGCCAACGTGCGAGTCGTCGACATCCCCAGCCTGGAGCAGCTTCCCGAGCACGTCGATGCCCGCGCCGCCGAGCTGCGCGCCGCCGGCCGCAAGCCCTACGTCGTCGGCCTGTTCGACATGGAGGTGCTGGCGCGCTCCGCGATCGGCTATATCGCCGCCGCCGTCGAGCTGCAGCGCCAGTTCGACGAGCAGGACGTACGGCCGACCAGGCTCTACGTCTCCGGCGCCAACATGACGCCGGCCGGACTTGCCGCCGGCTTCCGCGCCCTGGGCTCGTCGATCGAGGTCGTGGTGGTGCCGCCGATCCTGCTGTCGACCGACCGGGCCACCGACATCGCCGCCATCGCCGGCCGCGCGCTGGCCATGCTCGGCCTTGACGACCTGCGCCTGGCCGCCGCCGATATCCGCTGCGAGGAGGGCTTTGTCGGTCCGGGCTACGGCGTCCTGACCGAGGCGGCGCGCGAGGCCCTGGCGCTGACCGCGCGCAGCGAGGGCGTGCTGCTCGACCCGGTCTACACCGCCAAGGCGATGGCCTGTCTGATCGCGCATGCGCGCACCGGCGAACTCACCGGCGACGACACCGTGGTGTTCATCCATACCGGCGGCACCCCGGCGCTGTTCGCCTATGCCGACGAACTGGTCGGCGGCGCCTGATCTTGAAAATGGAAACGGCGCCCGCCACCGGACTGGCGGGCGCCGTAGAGGGGAGCGAGCGGCTGGGGCAGGGCCAATCCGGAAATACAACTCCGGAAAGCAGACCGCATGCCGTCAACAAGGGGGACTCGATTGAACGCGACACGCTGCTCAGCCCCAGCACTATTTGCTAGTAGCAATTTACTGGCCAACTTGTCAAGCAGTATCGCAAAGACATCGACTCCCGGATTTCCGCGAGTCCTGGCCCGCGCGTCAGAAAACTGGCGCTTCGGGTGCTCAAATTGAGTTGCATTCTGCGATGCAATCCAGCGCGTGGCCCGATCCAGGAATGCCGTGTAGCATGCCGGGCCATGTCGTTTGTTTCCCTGTGCCGTATGTCGACACTCGCCGTCGCCGTCCTGTGGCTCGTGGCCGCCGTGCCGGCGCGTGCTGGCCTGGAGGACGGTCAGGCCTTCTTCGATCTCGGCCGTTGGGACAAGGCGATGGCCGAGTTGCGCCCGCTGGCCGAGGCCGGCGACGTGACCGCGCAGTTCCTGGTGGCGCAGATGCTGGACGAAGGCGGTCACGGCATCGTCGAGGACCGCGCCGCGGCGCTCCTCTGGTACCACCGCGCCGCCGCGCGGGACCATGTCTCGGCGCAGTACGCGCTGTTCCTGCACTACTCGGTCACCCCCGGCCCCGCCAACCAGCGCCAGGAGAAGGCAATGGCCTGGGCCCGGCGCATCGCCGAGGCCGGTCCGGGCCTGCAGGGCCACGACCGGTTGCAGGCGGCAGTGGTGGCCGACAGCCTCGGCACCTACCACGCCCGCGGCCTGATGGTGCCGGCCGACCCAGTGGTCGCCTATCGCTGGTACGCGGTGGCCGAGCGGCTGGGCTGGGCCGACGCCGGCCGCGCCCGCCAGGGGCTGGCCGGGACCATGACCGATGAACAACGCGCCGCCGCCGAGGCGGCGGCCGGACAATGGTGGGCGGCGCACGCCCCCTGAGCGCGGGGAGAGAACGACATGAACAGGATCGACGGGCGCGTCGCGCTGGTCAGCGGCGCCGGCCGCGGCATCGGCGCCGCGACCGCCAGGAAGCTGGCCGAGGCCGGCGGCAAGCTGGTGGTCACCGACCTGGAAGCGCCTGAGGCGACGGCCGCCGCGATCCGCGACGCCGGTGGCGAGGCGCTGGCGCTGGCCCAGGATGTCGGCGACGAGGCCGGCTGGGAGAAAACCATGGCGGCGGCGGAGAAAACCTTCGGCGCATTGCACATCGCGGTGAACAATGCCGGTGTCTACATCTCCGGCCGCATCGAGGATTCGACCCTTGAGGAATGGCATCGGCTCAGCCGGGTGAACCAGGACGGCGTGTTCCTGGGCACCAAGTGGGCGATCCGGACGATCAAGAAGCATGTCGGCCCCGACACCGTGTCGGGCGCCATCGTCAACCTGTCGTCGATCGCCGGCCTGGTCGGCTCGCCGCTGACCGCGCTCTATTCGATGAGCAAGGCCGGCGTGCACCTGTTCTCCAAGAGCGCGGCGATGGAGTGCGGCCGGTTCGGCTACAACATCCGGGTCAACACCATCCACCCCGGCGTGATCGCGACCACCGCGATGGCGACCCAGGTTTTCGACGAGTTCTCCGCCCGCGCCGGCCGCAACGACAACGAGCGCATCAAGGAGCGGATGCGCGCGCTGCATCCGATCGGCCGCCTCGGCCACGAGGACGACATCGCCAGCGGCATCCTGTTCCTGGTCTCCAACGATTCCAGCTTCATGACCGGGACCGAGCTGGTCGTCGACGGCGGCTACACCGCGCAGTAGCTCAGCACGCCGAGACCTCATGCTCCCAGACCGGCGGCGGCGTGGTGCCCAGCTCGCCGGCGATCTCGGCGCAGCGATCGGCGCCGAGATATTGCGCGGTCGCGTCGAGGATGCCGCCGGCGTCGGAGAACCCGGCCAGCCGCGCCGACAGGCACAGCCGATAGGCCTGGTCCAGGTCGCGGGTCACGCCGGCGCCTTCGAAGTGCAGGCACGCCAGCCAGTAGATCGCGCGCGGCAGGCCGCTCTGGGCGGCCCGGCCGATCCAATGCGCGGCGTGATCGTCGCTGTGCGGCACGCCGTCGCCGGCGGCATACATCATCGCGAGTTCGAGCTGCGCATCGGCCACGCCGCCTCGCGCCGCGTGCGTCAGCAACGCCACGGCGGCTTCCGGCTGTGCGTCGTCCTCGATGCCGAGCCGCAATCGCATCGCCAGCTCGTACATCGCCGTCAGGTCACCGTTTTGCGCGGCGACCGAGAGATCCGCGTTCCGGGCGGTTCCCTGTCCCATTTTGATCCAAGCTCCCCAGCTCGGACCTCCCAACACAGTTACTGCGATGAACTATGCAAGGCTGTGACCAATTATGGTTAAGGCTGTCGCGGCCCTAGCATGTCCGCGGGCCGTACCCACCGGTCGAAGTCGTCGCCGCTGACCAGGTCGAGGTCGAGCGCGGCCTGGCGCAGGCTGCCGCCGGTGTCATGCGCGTGCTTGGCGATCCGTGCCGCCATGTCATAGCCGATATGCGGCGCCAGCGCGGTGACCAGCATCAGCGATCCGTCGACCAGTTCGGCCAGGCGGTCGCGGTTCGGCTCGGCGCCGGCGATGGCGTGCGCGGCGAAGCTCGCGGCCGCGTCGCCTAGCAGCCTGATCGACTGCAGCGCGTTGTGGGCGATCAGCGGCCGGAAGGTGTTGAGCTGCAGGTGTCCCTGGGCGCCGCCGACGGTGATCGCCACGTGGTTGCCGATGACCTGGGCGCAGACCATGGTCAGCGCCTCGGCCTGGGTCGGGTTCACCTTGCCCGGCATAATCGACGAGCCCGGCTCGTTGGCCGGCAGCAGCAGTTCGTTCAGGCCCGAGCGCGGGCCGGAGGCGAGCAGGCGCACGTCGTTGCCGATCTTGGTCAGGCTGACGGCGATGGTGTTGAGCGCGCCGGACAGTTCCACCACCGCGTCGGAGGCCGCCAGCGCCTCGAACTTGTTCGCCGCGGTGGCGAACGGCAGGCCGGTGAGGCTGGCGATCTCCGCCGCCACTTGATCGGCGAAGCGGGCATGCGTGTTGAGCCCGGTGCCGACCGCGGTACCGCCCTGCGCCAACGCCAGCAGGCGTGGCTTCGCCACCGCCAACCGTTCCAGGCCGAGCCGGACCTGCGCTGCGAAGCCGCCGAATTCCTGGCCCAGCGTCACCGGCGTGGCGTCCTGCAGGTGGGTGCGGCCGATCTTCATCAGGTCGGCCCAGTCGGCGGCCTTGGCCTCCAGCGCCTCGGCAAGCTGGGCCAGGCCAGGTTCCAGTCGGTCGCGCAGGCCGAGCGCGCAGGCGACGTGCATCGCGGTCGGAAAGGTGTCATTCGACGACTGGCCCAGATTGACGTGATCGTTCGGATGCACCGGCGATTTCGCGCCCAGTTCGCCACCGAGCGTTCGGTTGGCGTGGTTGGCGATCACCTCGTTGGCGTTCATGTTGGACTGCGTGCCGGAGCCGGTCTGCCACACCGGCAGTGGAAACTCGTCGTCCAGCTCGCCGCGCCAGACCGCTTCGGCCGCTGTTGCGATCGGGGTGGCCAACTCGGGCGGCAGCAGGCCGAGCTTCTCATTGACCCGCGACGCCGCCAGTTTCACCAGGCCGAGCGCACGCACCATCTCCACCGGCATCCGTTCGGCGCCGATGCGAAAATTCTCCAGTGCGCGCTGGGTCTGCGCGCCCCACAGCCGCTTGGCGGGGACCGCGACCTCGCCCAGGCTGTCGCGCTCGATCCGGGTCGTGCTCATGCCCTGGCCTCCGATCTGCGCTCTCCTTCTAGCGTGCCGCGCCTGTGAGGGAAAACGGCGGCGATCTGCACAATGTTCCGGCGCGGCCGCCGCACGGTGTTACACTTACGGAAAACGCGGGCCTGGGGAGGCCCCGTCCTGGGAGCGTAGAACCATGAAGACCATCCTGGTGCCGATCCACGACGACGACGCCACCGAGGCGGCGCTGACCGCCGCCCTGCACGTGGCGCGGCGTTTCGGCAGCTATGTGGAGGGGCTGCACATCCGCCGCATCCCCCAGGTCATCGCCGGCGAGGGCTTCGTGATCCCGCCCGACCGGCTCGAATCGATGGCCGACCGGGGCCGCTCGTCGGAAGCCGAGCAGGCTCGGTTCCGCGCCTTCGTCACCAACAACGAGATCGCCGAGGGCGACCTTTCCACGCCAAGTGACGCGGTGGTCGCCGGCTGGCGCGAGATCGAGGGGCAGGAGACCCAGGTGATCGCCGAGTATGGCCGCCTGTTCGACCTGTTCGTGGTCGGTCGCACCGGCAACCGCATGATCGCCGACTGGATGGCGGCCTGCGAGGCGGCGTTGTTCGAGAGCGGCCGGCCGGTGCTGCTGGCGCCGAGCCGCGCGCCGGCCTCGGTCGCCAAGCGGGTGGTAATCGCCTGGAACGGCAGCACCGAGACGGCGCGCACCATCGGCCTCGCGGTGCCGCTGCTGCAGCGGGCCGAGGTCGTGCAGGTGCTGACCGTGGAGGGCGGCACCGTACCGGGCCCGGCCGGCGAGCAGGTCGCGGCGCACCTGGCGCGCTACGGCGTCGCCACCGGCGCGGAAACGGTCGAGCGCGGCGGCCTGACGGTCGGCGAGAAGATCCTCGACTATGCTGGCGACTTCAACTGCGACCTGCTGATCAAGGGCGCCTTCACCCACAGCCGGCTGCGCCAGATGATCTTCGGCGGCCCGACTCAGCAGATTCTCAACGCCGCCGAGATGCCGGTGCTGCTGGCGCACTGAGGCAACAGGCCAGCAATCGCCGCTAACCGATTCTGACGACTCGCGAATCCGCCGCCGGATGAATCGAAATCTCAGCCGCGCCGCCGGCTGAATCGGCGTGGCAGTTCGCGCCGCTAACCGACTCAGCCGACTCGCGTATTATTTCTCGATGTTCTCCGCCAGGATCGGGTTGCCCTTGAACCGGCCGGACACCAGCCAGCGGTCCAGCGGCGTCTTCCGACCGCCCGAGTAGAAGTATTTGATGGTGCTGTGGAAGATGAAGTACTGGTCGCCGTGCTTCTCGATCGTGTGCGCCTGGAACTCGTCCCACTCGTAGACGCTTGAGGTGACACTGGCGCCGGTGACGGTGCCACTGATCGAGCCGCGCTCTTCCTTGCGGCGGCTCTTCTTGGTGGTCTCCACGCGGACGATTTCGCCGATGTCCTCGTAGCGGCCGCTTTCCAGCACCTGTCGCGCGATCTCGCGCAGCTCGTCGTCGTCGACGCCCTTGTTCATGCGGACCGCGCCGACCGCGATCTTGTAGTCGGACTGGTACTTGGCGATGGCCTGCATGGTCATCTCGCGCTGCTTGGCGCGTTCCGCCTTGCTGTCGATGCCGACCGCGGCCTCGTACACTTCCGCGGTGTCCAGAAAATTGATGATCTCGTTGAACCGCTTCATGTTTTCGTCGTAGCGGCCCTCGCCGACGAACCGATTGGCCTGATGGTTCCGGTCCTCCGGGTCGTCCTCGGCATGCCACTCGAGGGTGCGCTGATGCTGCGGCCAATTGGCTGAGAAATAGCCATTCATCTGCTGCAGGCTCTCTTCGATCTTCCGCGGACGGTCCTGGCCGACCCAGTAGCTCAGACGCTGCAGGTCGTTCTTGCTGATCTTGTCGGTGCGGCCCTTGATCTTCTCGATATAGGCCGCGTCCTTCGCCGCCTGCGCCTTGGCGGCGAGGATCTGGTCGACCCACGCCTTCATCGTCTCCGGGCTCATTTCCTCGTGCCGTGGCGCGACCGGAATCGGCGTGTTTTTCATCCGGTTGTCGATTGCCTGCACTTCGGCCACGACGTCGCCGAGCTCGCCTTCGGAGGCCTGCGCCTTGGCCGCCATCTCGTCCATCAGGTCGGCGATCTGCACCGGCCGGTCGAACTGGTCCTTGAACGCCGGATCGTCCTTGTAGGCGGCGTAGACCTGGAGCTGCCTGTCGTAGTTGGCGAGAACGTTGTTCATCTTCGCCAGCAGGTCCTGGTTTAGGAACTCCACCGGCGGCGAGTTGCGCACAGCCTTCTCGGTGCTGTCCATTTGCTTGGCCAGCGAGCCGATGCGCTTTTCGGCCATTTGCCTGTACAGCCCGGCGCGGTAATCGACCGCCTCCTGCCACGACGGGTGCGAGCGGTCCTGGATCTTGCCGAGCGACTCGCCGATCCGCTGCAACTCGGCCAGCACCCGCTGCTCGCCGCGCACGTCGTCGGCGCGAAGGTTGCGCACGTTGCGCTCGGCGAACTTCAGCTCGCGCATCGCGCGTTCGGTATTCGGGTCCGGCTTGTTCGACGGCGCCGCCTGCTGTGCCGGCTGCTGCGTCGCCGGCTGCTGCGCGGTCTGGCCGGTGCCGCCGGCCGCGGCCGGGGCGTTGGCGACTTCCAGGATGCGCTTTTGCAGCGCGTTGTAGTTCTGCGCCGCCTGGT
This sequence comes from Alphaproteobacteria bacterium, assembly GCA_040223615.1. GTDB lineage: Bacteria > Pseudomonadota > Alphaproteobacteria > JAVKFY01. The sequence continues at coordinate 67,154 of JAVKFY010000019.1, read as the reverse complement.
TCCAGGCCGCGTCCTTGGTGCCGATGCCGCGAAGCTGGTTGCCGACCGCCTTGAGGTCGTTCAGGTACTTCTGCCCGTTGGCCTTGTCGCCGGGCTGCATCTGGTCGACCAGGCCGGAGATGCGGGCGATCTCGGCCGCCGCGGCCTGCACCTTCGGATCGCCGCTCTGCACCGGCGCCGCGGCGGGCGCCGCCTGTTGTGCCGGGGCCGGCTTCGCCGGTGCGGCTTGCTGCGCCGCCGGCCGGCCCTCGATGATCGCGTTGAGCTTCTCCTGCAACGCCGCCAGCCGCTGCTCGGCCGCCACCCACGACGCGTCGGACTGGTTCTTTGAGCTTCTCAGCCGGCCGTCGGTGATCGACAGCAGGCGCAGCACCCGCTTCGCCGTGCTCTTGCTCTGGTTCGACTGGATCTGGCCTTCGTACTTGTCGAGATCGGCATAGACCGACTTGATATTGCTGTCGGCCGGTGGCGGCATCTGGGCGAACGCCACCTGAGTACTCAACACCAAGAACAACGCCGTGGCGGCCAACCGCATGCCCATGCAAACCTCCTGAGTAGAACTGTGTGGCGATTGTACCATGGCGGGACGAGAGAGGCTTTAGCCGATGTGGCGCGCAGGCGCGGTTTTCGCTGCTTCTTGGCTGTTCGTCGCGGCGACGGCGTCGGCGCAGACCGCGCCGGAGAGCTTCGTCGACCTGGAACTGGTGCTGGCGGTCGACGTGTCGGGCAGCATCGACGAGGACGAGGCGGCGCTGCAGCGCGCCGGCTACGTCAAGGCACTGGCCGATCCGCGCATCGCCGAGGCGATCAAGTCCGGCTTCCTGGGCCGGATCGCGGTGACCTACGTGGAATGGGCCGGCCCGGCGCACCAGGCGCAACTGCTGGACTGGCGGGTGCTCGACGGTGCGGAATCGGCGCAGACCTTCGCCGCCTATCTGGCCGCCATGCCGGTGCGGACCGCGCAATACACCTCGATCAGCACGATCATCGACTACGCCAGCTATCTGATTGAAAACAATGCCTATCAGGGCACGCGGCGGGTCATCGACATCTCCGGTGACGGGCCCAACAATACCGGCCTGCTGGTCACCCTGGCGCGCGACAAGGCGCTGGCCCAGGGCCTGACCATCAACGGCCTGCCGATCCTCAATGGCCGGCCCAACCGCTACGGCTTCCCGCAGCTCAGGGACCTGGACCGCTACTACGTTGAGTGCGTCATCGGCGGCCCCGGCGCCTTCATCGAGATCGCCAATGGCTTCGAGGCCTTCGCCGACACGGTGCTGCGCAAGCTGCTGCTGGAGATCGCCGCGTTGCCGGCGCCGCGCGCGGCGCTGCGGCCGGCGGCGGGCGAGGCGGCCTACGACTGCCTGATCGGCGAGCGCCAGCTACGGCGCTTCCTCGACGACAGCGGCGGCTTGTACTGATCGCACAGCGCCAACCGGACTTGCCAGAGTCCGACGACGCGCCTATAAGCATCGGCCACGGCGCGGTCGATCGGGTGCGCCGACGGTTCCGTGTTTGCCAACAAGTCCTGTACTTGTCATCAAGCCGCTGGGTCAGAAGAAGGACAAGCCCTTGGTTCACGTCGTGGTACGCGACAACAACGTCGACCAGGCGCTGCGCGCGCTGAAGAAGAAGTTGCAGCGCGAGGGCGTGCTGCGGGAGATGAAGCGCCGCAAGGCCTACGAGAAGCCGTCCGAGAAGCGGGCGCGTGAGAAGGCCGAGGCGATCCGCCGTCACCGCAAGCTGGCGCGCAAGCGCGCTCAGCGCGAAGGCCTGATCTAGGCCGACCTTCCCTTGGGTTTCCGAGTTGGTATGGCGTGCCCGTCGCCGGGCGTGCCCTTCCGCGTTGGCAGCAGCAGCAGCGCGTAGACCAGGTAGCCGCGCCGCGGCCCCAGGCGCCACAGCCATGGCCGCAACAGGTGCGCCTCGCCGATCCGCGCCGACAGCTCCACGTCGTCCTGGCAGCCCTTGAGCAGCGCGTAGGGGTTGAGCCCGGTGAAGAAGTTCCCGGCCTCGATCAGCGCCACCATCCGGTCCTTCAGCTTGTCCGCCGGCGTCGCCGCCAGGTCCGGCACCGTGTCCGTCGACACCAGGTCGGAAACCAGCAGCACCTGACCCTGTTCGCCGGCCAGGTCGAGCAGCAGCCGCACGTGCTGGGACCGCAGCGCCGCGAGCAGCGCCGGCAGGTCCGGGTGGTCCTCGCCCCACGCCTCGATGGCGCCGAGCACGAGCTGGCTCAGCAGCCCGGCGGACAGCACCATGTCATAGCGCCTGTCCGCCCAGTCCGGCCGGTACCTGTCCAGCGCCGCCAGGCAGTCGGCCAGCGGCGCCCCGCCGTCCAACAGGCCGGCAATGCCTGAAAGATCGACACCGCCGATCGCCCGCGTACCCGGCACCGGTTGTCGCGCCCGCGCCCGCTCCAGCGCCGCCTGGTCGCAGTCCACCAGGTCGATCTCGCCATAGGGTCCGTACAGCCGCGCGAGATCGAGATCGTTCGCGTTGCCGGCCCCCAGCACGCACAGCCGCGCGCGCGGAAACGGCGCCCGCGACAACAGCAATCCGGTCACCGCCGCGCGATGGCCGGCATAGTCGTCCCACAGGTCGCGGCTTTTCGCGTTGAGGTCGGATTGGCGGTCGAGCGCGCCCATCGGCGCTACTGCGCGCGCGGCAGCTTCATGTAGTCGTAGCGGTTGGCCGAGCGCACCCACTTGTCGATCTGCTCGCCATCGCGCAGCAGGGTCAGCCGCACCACCACGCCGGACGAGCCCAGCGACCAGATCTTGCGCCACAGATCCAGCAGGTCGAACACCGGTTCCGCGTCGATGTGCACGACGATGTCGCCGACCCGAACGTCGTCGCGCTCCGCCGGCCCGCCATTGGCGACGCCGGCGATCACCAGCCGGTTCTCCACCTCGGTGGTGAACATGCCGAGCCACGGCCTCGGCGGCCGGTTGGCGTGGCCGTGGCGCATCAGGTCGTCCATGATCTGCCGCAGCAGGTCGATCGGCACGAACATGTTGCCGGCGCTGGAGACGCCGCCCGGCAGCGCGTCCTGCACGAACAGCGAGCCGACGCCCGACAGCGTGCCGTCCTTGGCGATCAGCGCCGTGCCGCCCCAGTTCGGGTGCGCCGGGATGGTGAAGATCGCCTCGTCCAGCATGTATTCCCAGTAGCCGGCGAACGGCCGCTTGGAGACGATCCGCGCGCGCACCGACTGCGCCGCGCCGCCATAGCCGGCGACCACGACTTCCTCGCCCTCGTGCACGTTGGCGGCGGCGCCCAGCGTCATCGCCGGCGCGTCGAGCGGCTCCACCGCGCGCACCAGGCCGAAGCCGGTCTCGTAGTCGTAGGCCACCGGCACCGCCTCGGCGACCCGGTTGGCCAGCGACGCAAGCATGATCTTGTCGGCCTCGGCCACCAGGTAGCCGATGGTCAGCAACAGCCCCTCGTCGTCGATGACGATGCCCTGGCCCTCGCGCTCGGTGCCGAGCATCGCCGCCGTGTAGGCGTCGTCGGGGATCTGCGAGCGCAGCGAGACCACCGACGACAGCGCCCGGTCGAGGTCGTACTCGACGTCCTCCTGCTTGGGCTGCCGCGACGGGTTGATCGCCTGGCTGAACAGATGCGCCAGCGAATGCAGGCGGTAGCCGTTGGCTTGCTTGATCTGTGTCATCGGGTCCGTTTGCACCGTTAGCCGGTATGGTGCAACAACCGGCCGCCACGGCCAAGGGGGCGCGGCCGGCCTGGCGCGGCACGTATTTGACATAGCACGGTTGACACATCCCCGCCTCGGTTCGCTAGGGTCGAGCGCCGGCGCAACGACGCCGGTACCCGCCGTGGCCTCGCCTCCGCCCGAAGCGGCCCTGGACCAGGCCCGAGATCGCGACGTCTGCGCCGGGCGAATGACATGAGGGAGACGTCATGACCACGCAATCCGACCTGACGCCGGATGGTGCGGCGGCTGTCATCGAGACCGACTACACCGTCGGCCAGGACAACCTGAACCCGAAGCTCGGCCCACTCCAGCTCGATATCCACAATCCGGTGTTCGTGATCTCCGGCAGCGTGATCGTGCTGTTCGTGATCTTCGCGCTGGCCATGCCGACGCAGGCGGCCGAGTTCTTCGGCTGGCTGCGGCCGGCGCTGACCTCGACCTTCGACTGGTTCTTCCTGCTGGCCGGCAACGTCTTCGTGCTGGTCGCGCTGGCGCTGATCGTGACACCGCTGGGCGGCGTGCGCATCGGCGGCGTCGATGCACGGCCGGACTACGGCTATCCCGGCTGGTTCGCCATGCTGTTCGCCGCCGGCATGGGCATCGGTCTGATGTTCTTCGGCGTGTCGGAGCCGATCTCGCACTTCTCCTCGTCGGTCGGCGCCGGCGCCGGCGCGCCGGACAGCTGGGCGCCGCTGGCCGGCGCGCCCGGCGACCCGGCCGAGGCGCAGCGGCTCGGCATGGCGGCGACGATCTTCCACTGGGGCCTGCATCCGTGGGCGATCTACGCCATCGTCGGCCTGTCGCTGGCGCTGTTCGCCTACAACAAGGGCCTGCCGCTTTCGATCCGCTCGATGTTCTACCCGATCTTCGGCGAGCGCATCTGGGGCTGGACCGGGCATGTCATCGACACGCTGGCGGTGTTCGCCACGCTGTTCGGCCTGGCCACGTCGCTGGGCATTGGCGCCGAGCAGGCCAACGCCGGACTGAACTTCCTGTTCGACGTGCCGGTCTCCGACCTGTCCAAGGTGCTGCTGATCGGCGGCATCACGTGCATCGCCCTGGGCTCGGTCGTCGCCGGGCTCGACGCCGGGGTGAAGCGGCTGTCGGAAATCAACATGGTGCTGGCTTTCCTGCTGCTGACCTTCGTGATACTCGCCGGCCCGACCGTGGCCATCGCTACCGGCTTCTTCACCAACCTGGTGGCCTACGCCGAATACCTGCCGGCGCTGTCCAACCCGTTCGCCCGCGAAGATGCCAACTTCTCGCAGGGCTGGACCTCGTTCTACTGGGCCTGGTGGATTTCGTGGTCGCCCTTCGTCGGCATGTTCATCGCCCGTGTCAGCCGCGGCCGCACGGTGCGCGAGTTCGTGGTCTGCGTGCTGCTGATCCCCTCGCTGGTCTCGGTGCTGTGGATGACCGCCTTCGGCGGCACCGCGGTGTCGATGCTGAACGACGGCTACCAGGCGGTGGCCGATGCCGCGCTGGAGCTGAAGCTGTTCACCATGCTCGACCAGCTGCCGCTGGCCGGCATCACCTCCTTCGTCGGCATCGTGCTGGTGATCGTGTTCTTCGTGACCTCGTCGGACTCCGGCTCGCTGGTGATCGACACCATCACCGCCGGCGGCAAGATCGACGCACCGGTCAGCCAGCGGGTGTTCTGGGCCTGCTTCGAGGGGCTGGTCGCCGCCGCGCTGCTGCTTGGCGGCGGGCTCGGCGCGCTGCAGGCGGCCTCGGTATCGACCGGGCTGCCGTTCGCCATCGTGCTGCTGCTGGCCTGCTATGCCCTGATCAAGGGGCTGATGAGCGAGCCGCGCAAAGGCTGAGCCGCGCGCGACGTCCTATACTGGTGGCGGGGCCGTTCGCGGCCCCGCCATTTTGGTTGGGAACAGGCATGTCGAACTGGTCGATCGGGCAATCGCCCGAGGTGCTGGCGTATCTCGAAACCACCGGCTATCGCGAGCCGGACGTGCTGCGGGCCTTGCGCCAGCGCACCGAGGCCGAGCTCGGCCGCACCGCGATGATGCAGATCTCGGCGCTGCAGGGCGCCTTCATGGCGATGCTGGTCAAGGCGACCGGCGCGCGCCGGCTGATCGAGGTCGGCACCTTTACCGGCTACAGCGCGTTGGCCTGCGCCCTGGCGCTGCCCGACGACGGCCGCATCGTCGCCTGCGACGTGTCGGAGGAATGGACCGCCATCGGCCGCGCCGCCTGGGCCGAGGCCGGCGTCGCCGACAAGATCGACCTGCGCATCGGTCCGGCGAGCGAGACCCTGGCGGCGTTGCGCGCGGCCGGCGAGGCGCCGTTCGACATGGCCTTCATCGACGCCGACAAGGAGAATTACGACGCCTACTACGAGGCCGCGCTGACGCTGGTCCGGCCCAACGGCCTGATCCTGGTCGACAACGTGCTGTGGTCCGGCGCCGTCTCCGACCCCGCCAAGGACTCCGAGTCGACGCTGGCGATCCGGGCGCTGAACGAGAAGGTCCACGCCGACCCGCGCGTCGAGCCGGTGCTGCTGCCGATCGGCGACGGCTTGACCTTGGCGCGCGTGCGCTGACTCGGTGGCTGCTGGCGCGACGCCGTCCGACATCGTCTGCTCTAGCTTGACGGCGCAAACCGGCGCGTCCCAATCTCCGCGCACGCGAAAACATTCTCAACACCATCGAATGAGGGAACAGGGAACATGAACGTCAAGGGCAAGAAGGCCATCGTTGTCGGCGGCACCTCGGGCATCGGGCTGGCCACCACCAGGCAGCTCGCGGCGCTCGGCGCCAAGGTCGTCGCGGTGAGCCGCGATCCGTCGAAGGCGACCGACGTGCCGGCCGGTGTCGAGCTGAAGGCTTGCGACACGCTGGACCGCGACGCGCTGGCGGCATTGTTCAAGGAGTGCGCGCCCTACGACATCCTGGTCTCCGCCGCGACCGGCGGCGGCCGCGCGCTCGGCCCGTTCCTGGACATGGACATGGACGGCTTCAAGGGCTCGTTCGACAAGCTCTGGGGCTACGCCAACGTGGTGCGCTTCGGCGCCGAGCACCTGACCGACAACGGCGCCATCGTCCTGGTCAGCGGCACGCCGGCGCGCCGGCCGAAGCCGCCGCAGGTCGCGCTGTCGGCCGTCGGCGCGGCGGTCGAGGCGTTGACCCGCTCGGTTGCGCAGCAGATCGCGCCGAAGCGCATCAACGTGGTCTCGCCCGGCCTGATCGATACGCCGATGATGTCGCTGCAGGGCGAGGAGCGCCGCAAGTTCTATGAGACCGGCTCCGCCAACCACCTGATCAAGCGCGCCGGCCAGGCCGACGAGGTCGCGCAGGGCATCCTGTTCGTGATCCAGAACGACTTCGTCACCGGCACCACGGTCGACGTCGACGGCGGCTGGCTGCTGTCCTGACCGCGCAGGCCTCGGGCACGGCGGGATGAGCCTCTACCGGCACTACAAGGGCAGTCTCTACCGGGTGCTGTACCCGCTCGCCCGCCATACCGAGACCGAGGAGGCGTTCGTGGTCTATCGCTGCGAGCCGGACGACGGCCGGGTCTGGCTGCGTCCGGCGGCGATGTTCCACGAGACGCTGCCCGACGGCCGGCCGCGCTTCGAGCCGCTGGCCGAGTAGGTCTGGCAGGTGCCGGAGTTGGGGCGGGCGAGGCCGGGAACCTCTAACCCCTTGGATCGATGGTCGGAGTGAGAGGATTCGAACCTCCGACCCCTGCCTCCCGAAGACAGTGCTCTACCAGGCTGAGCTACACTCCGCCGATCCGGGTTGCGCTTATAGCGAAGGGCCGCGCGGCCCGCAATGGTGAAGGTCGCCGCGATGGCGAAGGCACGTGACTTCAAAGTGTTCCGCTCGTCGGCCGGCTTGGGCCTGCGGGCCTGCCGCGACTACCGGAAGGGCGACACGGTGATCGAGTATACCGGCCCTCGGATCAGCAACGACGAGGCCGACGAGAACCCGAACCGCTACCTGTTCCGGCTCGACGACAGGAAGACCATCGATGGCTCGCCGCGCTCCAACCTGGCGCGCTACATCAACCATGCCTGCAAGCCGAACGCCCAGGCCGTGCACGACGAGAAGAAGAACAAGATCTTCATCGAGGCGATCCGGCGCATCCGGCCCGGCGACGAGATCACCTACAATTACGGCAAGGAGTATTTCGACGCCTACATCAAGCCGGTCGGCTGCAGGTGCGCCAGGTGCGCGAAACCATAGCGTTGCGCCAGGGCGTCCGCTGTAACATCGCCTGCCCGCGTCCGCGGCGGGCATGGAGCGGTCGATGAGCACCCCGAAAGCCAATCGCAGCAAGGCCGAGATCGACGACCAGAAGGTCGAGAAGGTCTTCGAGAATATCCGCCGGTCGATCAACGAGGGCATGCGCCTGGATGCGCCGCAGATGCGCGGCCTGGTCGAGCGGCTTCGTGTCGACCTGATGCTGTCGCAATACTCGCGGCGCAAGAAGGGCGTCTACCGCGCGCTGGTCGACCTGCTCGAAGACGAACTTGAGAACAAGGCCGACGACAGCCAGGACCTCTCCAACCAGGCCGTGCAGTACATCAAGCGCCTGATCGGCGGTCTCGACGACTGAAGCGTTTCATGTTTGGCCGGTGCCGGTTCCGCGAAAGCGGAACGTGCGCCAGCTTGCCCGCGCCTCAGTGCGCCCGGGCGATGCAGAACTCGACGACGTCGATCAGCGCCTGCTTGGCTTCGTTCTGCGGGAAGATGCCGAGCGCGTCGCGCGCCATGGCGCCGTAGTGGCGGGCGCGCTCGATGGTGTCGTCCAGCGCGCCGAGCCGCTCGAACATCTCGATCGCGCGCTGCAGGTCGTCCGGGCCCTGCGCGCCGTCTTCGAGACACCGGCGCAGGAAGGCGCGGTCCTCGTCGCTGCCGCGCCGGAAGGCCAGCACCACCGGCAGGGTGATCTTGCCCTCGCGGAAGTCGTCGCCGATCGACTTGCCGAGCTCCTCCTGGCGCGCCGCGTAGTCCAGCGCGTCGTCGACCAGCTGGAAGGCGATGCCGAGATTCTTGCCGAAGCTGGCCAGCGCCACCTGCTCCGAGTCCGGCCGCCCGGCGACCACGGCGCCGATCTCGCAGGCCGCCGCGAACAGCGCCGCGGTCTTCGAGGTGATGACCTCCAGGTAGGCGTCCTCGGTGGTCGCCGTGTTGTTGGAGATCTGCAGTTGCTGCACCTCGCCCTCGGCGATCACGGCCGACGCGTTGGCCAGGATGTTCAGCACCTCCAGGCTGCCGTCCTCGACCATGAGCTGGAACGAGCGGGTGAACAGGAAGTCGCCGACCAGCACGCTGGCCTGGTTGCCCCACAGCACGTTGGCGGTGGCGTTGCCGCGCCGCAGGTCGCTCTCGTCGACCACGTCGTCGTGCAGCAGCGTGGCGGTGTGAATGAACTCGACGCAGGCCGCCAGCTTGATGTGGCGCTCGCCGCGATAGCCGACCAGCCGGGCCGCGGCCAGGGTGAGCAGCGGCCGCAACCGCTTGCCGCCGGCGGCGATGATGTGCCCGGCCAGCGTCGGGATCAGCGCCACCCGGCTGTCCATGCGGGTGACGATCACCTGGTTGACCTTACCGATGTCCTCGCCGGCCAGCTTCAGCAGGCGGTCGATGGATGGCACCGGCGCCTTCGCCTGGTCAGGTTTCAACGGCACGACATCGGCCACGGCGGCTATCCCCTCGCATTGCTGGGCCGTCATTGACCCGACTTGTCGCGCCGGAGCATAAAAGCGAGGGGCGGTCGCTCGTTGCGACCAAATGTCGCAAGAAGGAGCGGGGAGCCGGATGGTCGAGCTGTTCAGGAGCAACGATCCGGTGCTGCTGTCCTACGTCCAGGCGCTGCTCAAGGATGCCGGCATCGAGGCGGTGCTGCTCGACGGGCATACGTCGGTGCTCGAAGGCTCGATCAACGCGATCCAGCGCCGCCTGATGGTGCTGCGCGACGACGAGGCGGCCGCCAAGCAGGTGCTGCGCGAGGCGGACCTGGGCGTTGGGCAGACCTGAAACCACCATCGACCGGCTGCTCGGCGGGCGATTGCGCGTTGAACAGCCGCGCCATGGCTACCGTACCGGCGCCGACTCGGTGCTGCTGGCGGCGGCCGGCACCGGCGGCAAGGTGCTCGACGTCGGCGCCGGGGTCGGCACCGTCGGCCTGTGCCTGGCCAAGCGCCTGGCCGACGCCCGGGTGACCTTGCTGGAACGCGACGCCGAGGCCGCCGCTCTGGCGCGCGACAACGCCGCCGCCAACGACCTAGCCGGACGGGTCGAGGTCGTGGCCGGCGACCTGCGCGAGCGGCCGGTACCGATGCATCATTTCGACTCGGTGGTGACCAACCCGCCGTACTTCGCGGCGCACAGTTCGCCGGGCGCGACAGATGCCGCCCGCCGCGCCGCGCGCACCGAGGCCGAGGTACCGCTGGCCGACTGGCTGCGCTTCTGCGTCGCCGCGCTCAGGCCGGGCGGCACCCTGACGCTGGTGCACCGGATGGAACGCCTGCCGGCGATCCTCGCCGCACTGGAGGGTGGCGTGACCGTCTTCCCGCTTTGGCCGCGCGCCGGCAAGCCGTCGAAGACGGTCCTGGTGCGCAAGGTGAAGGATTCGAATGCCCGCCTGACCATGCGCCCCGGCCTCGTGCTGCACGAAGCCGACGGCCGCAACACCGTGGCGGCGGATGCCGTGCTCAGGGGCGGGGCTTCCCTCGACCTGTAGCCTGGAGGGCGCGCGGCGCAATTCGGGCGAGGCCCGACGTCGCGCTCGGTCCCGGATTTCGCTGCGCGCGATCCAGGCTACGTCGTCAGGAGTACTCGCTCAGCACGTCCGGCAGGGTCGGGCGGACGCGGTCTTTCGGTGGTTCGACCGGGCTGGCGATGTAGATGAAGCCGGCCATGCGTTCGTTCTCGCCCAGCCCCAGCGCGGCGGCTACGGTGGCGTCGTAGCTGTACCATTCGGTCAGCCACTGTGCCACGAAGCCGGCGGCGTGCGCGGCGACCAGCATGTTCTGACACACCGCGCCGACCGACAGCAGCTGCTCCCACTCCGGGATCTTGTGCGCCGGGGTGACGCGGCTGACCACGCCGACGATCACCGGCGCGCGCATGAACCGGTTGCGCTCGTAGTCCAGGGTCGCGTGTTCGGCCGCGGGGTTCGCCTTCTTGAAGGCGTCGACCAGCACCTCGCCGAGTTTGTTGCGCGCCTCGCCGCGGATCAGGATGAAGCGCCACGGTCCCAGCTTGCCGTGGTCCGGTACCCGGATCGCGGCGGTCAGGATGGTGTTCAGCGTCTCGTCGTCCGGGCCTGGCTCGGTCATCGCCTTGGCGGTGACGGACCGACGAGTGAGAAGCAGTTGCAATGTCTGATCCATGGCCGTGAATGTCGTGTCTCCACCCGGCGCGGTCAAGATCGCTGCGTCGAGGCGCGACCGCCGCCACGCACAGTTATCCGACGGCCGGTGCCAACGGCGGCCGGGCGCGCTAGGATTGTACGGCAGTGAACAAATAGGGTGACGATGGACTTCCAGTTTACCGAGGAGCAGGAGGCGATCCGCGACAGCATCGCCCGCCTGTGCGGCAAGTACACCGACGACTACTGGCTGGAGCGCGACCGCCACGGCGGCTTCCCGGACGATTTCGTCGCCGACCTGGCCAACGACGGCTGGCTCGGCATCGCCATGCCGCCGGAATATGGCGGCGCCGGGCTCGGCGTGACCGAGGCGGCGCTGATGATGCAGACCATCGCGCAGTCCGGCGGCGCCATGGCGGCGGCCTCCTCGGTCCACATCAACCTGTTCGGCCCGAACCCGATCGTGGTGCACGGCACCGAGGAGCAGCGCCAGCGCTTCCTGCCGCCGCTGATCGCCGGCAAGGACCGCACCTGCTTTGGCGTCACCGAGCCCAATGCCGGCCTCGACACCTCGTCGATCGAGACCAGGGCGGAGAAGACCAACGCCGGCTGGGTGGTCAACGGCCGCAAGATCTGGACCTCCACCGCGCAGTCGGCCAACAAGATCCTGCTGCTGGCCCGCACCACGCCGCGCGAGAAGACCAGGAAAGGCACCCAGGGCCTGTCGCTGTTCTACACCGACTTCAACCGCGACTATGTCGAGGTGCAGGAGATCGAAAAGATGGGCCGCAAGGCCGTCGACTCCAACTCGGTGTTCATCGACGGCCTGCCGGTGCCCGACGAGGACCTGATCGGCGAGGAGGGCAAGGGCTTCGAATACCTGCTGCATGGCCTGAACCCGGAGCGCATCATGATCGCGGCCGAAGCCGTCGGCATCGGCCGCCTGGCGCTTGACCGCGCCGTCAACTACGCCAAGGAGCGCGTCGTGTTCGGCCGCCCGATCGGCCAGAACCAGTCCATCGCGCATCCGCTGGCGGAGGCCTGGGCCGAACTGGAGGCGTCCAACCTGATGGCCTTCAAGGGCGCCGCGCTGTACGACGCCGGCAAGCCCTGCGGCGCGGAGGCCAACGCGGCGAAATATCTCGCGGCCGAGGCCTGCTTCCATGCCTGCGAGCGCGCGGTGATGACGCACGGCGGCATGGGCTACGCCAAGGAGTTCCACGTCGAGCGCTACCTGCGCGAAGGCTTCCTGACCCGGCTGGCGCCGGTCAGCCGCGAGATGGTGCTGAACTACATTTCCGAACGCGTGCTCGAACTGCCGCGCTCGTACTGAGCGGCAGGAACCAACTGGAGGACTTTGTATGAGTGGGCCGCTTGCCGGCATCCGTGTGCTCGACCTGACGACCGTGCTGCTGGGGCCGTACGGCTCCATGCTGCTGGCCGACATGGGCGCCGACGTGATCAAGATCGAGGCGCCCGAGGGTGACGTGATGCGGCTGGCCGGCCCTCACGTCACGCCCGGCATGGGCCCGGTCTACCTCAACGGCAATCGCAACAAGCGCGCCATCGCGCTCGACCTGAAAGCCGACGCCGGCAAGCAGGCGCTGCGCAAGCTGATCGCGACGGCCGACGTGTTCATCCACAACATGCGCCCGGCCGCCATCGAGCGGCTCGGCTTCGGCTACGAGCAGGTGCGTGAGGTCAAGGACGACATCGTCTACTGCGGCGCCTACGGCTTCGCCAAGGACGGCCCCTATGCCGACCGGCCGGCCTATGACGACCTGATCCAGTGCATGTCCGGCCTGGCCGGCCTGTTCGAGCGCACCACCGGCGAGCCGCGCCTGGTCCCGACCGTGGTCTGCGACAAGCTGATCGGGCTGACCGTCAGCCAGGCGGTGTCGATGGCGCTGGTGCACAAGTTCCGCACCGGCGAGGGCCAGGCCGTCGAGGTGCCGATGTTCGAGACCATGGTCTCCTGGCTGATGGTCGAGAGCCAGTACGGCCACGTGTTCGACCCGCCCAAGGCCGGCTACGGCTACCAGCGGCTGATGACGCCGCACCGCAAGCCGTACCCGACCAAGGACGGCCACATGTGCGTGCTGCCCTACACCAACAAGCAGTGGGGCAAGCTGTTCGAACTCGTCGGCACGCCGGACAAGATCGACGAGCCGCCATTCCACGACCACACCACGCGGATCGAGCGGGTCGACGAGGTCTATGGCTACCTGGCCGACCTGCTGCTGACCCGCACCAACGACGAGTGGATGGAGATCTGCCGGGAGGCGCAGATCCCGGCCTCGCCGGTGATCCGGGTGGAGGATCTTGAAACCGACCCGCACATGCTGGCCGTCGACATGTTCCACAGCTACGACCACCCGACCGAGGGCCGGCTGCGCACCACCAAGGTGCCGGTGACGTTCTCGAAGACCCCGGGCGGTTTCCGCCGGGCGGCGCCGAACTACGGCGAGCACGGGGCCGAGGTGCTGCGCGAGGCCGGCTACAGCGACGACGAGATCGAAACGTTGCAGCGCGACGGCGTGCTGCTGAAGGAGAAGCGCCGATGAAAATGCTGGGCCTGGGCCTGTACTGGAACGACCTCAAGGTCGGCGACCAATTCCGCACCATCGGGCGCACCGTGACCGAGGCCGACATCGTGAACTTCGTCGGCGTCACCGGCATGACCGAGGTGCTGTTCACCGACCTGGAATATCTCAGGGAGCACGCGCCGAACATGGGCCGCGTGGCGCCCGGCGCGCTGGTCTATTCCTTCGCCGAAGGGTTGCTGGTGCACGCGACGATGCAGCACACCGGCCTGGCGTTCCTGAACATGACGCTCGACATCAAGGGCCCGACCCGGGCCGGCGACACCATCCACGTCGAGTTCGAGGTCACCGAGGTCTCCGCCACCTCCAAGGGTCGCGGCAAGGTCCGCACCATGAACAAGGTGGTGAACCAGAACGGCGAGACGGTGCTGACCTACAACCCGCTGCGCATCATGGCTGGCCGGCCCGAATAGGACGTCAACCGATCGAAGCGCCGTAGCGACACGAGATGTGCTCTACCTACATAACCGAGCCCATCGAGTTGTAGACGACTAGAAACCGATCCTGTTCGTCGAATATCCAGTTTCTGACGAAAATGAGCAGTATTCCGAGGTAGGCGACGCCGATGGCCTTGATATAGATCGACCGCCAAGGGGTGAATTCGTAGTCGGGATTGATCTTCTTTCCGGGTAGATAAACGCCGACTGCCTCCAAGCCTAGAGCTTCGTTTGTCGTGTCGAGCGTTTTTACGACTTCGCCCCTGCGGCGTCGATCATGATGCAACATCTTGCTGCAAAGGTAGGTCAGCGCCGTGTCGATTTCGATGATGCAGGCAGCCAGAACCAGATCGACGTTATCCGGAGCGGCGGCAAGCCACCCCCCGAGAATGAGCTGAATTGCGATGAATCCGCCAAATACTCTGAGATCCACTGAAGTCAGGTAGTGGAGATTATTCGCCTGTATCTGCAGGTGAGTCGTCAAGATGCCGATCTTCTCGCTGGTTGTTAGCTGTTCGAAGAGTGGGCCATCTTTGGTACTTCTCGTAGCTTCACTATCGTCCATTGCCTTCCTTCCCAATAGCTACCTTCTTGTTATGTAAATATTATGAGAAGGTTATGCCCCGCCCGCAATACGGACTTGGGCTTCTTTGGTACGGGAATAGGCGGCGGTGTGCACCGCTTGGCGGCACGCTTCGGAAGTCGCCGGCAATCAGTGGTTCGGACGCAGGCCAGCCCGGGTGCGAGGGTCAGTCGGAGGGAACTCGTGACCTACAGCGCGCGCTGGATCGTCGCGGTGGCGGCGCTCTCGGCCTCTTCCAGGTAGCGATAGCCGAGGCCGCCGGCGGCTTCGTGCGCGGCCGCCGAGAACAGCGCCATGGTGGCGAACAGCGCGCGCACGATGTCGTCCTTGTCGTAGCGCGCGAAGGTCTCGCCCAGGGCGTCGATCTGGTCGTCGTCGGCCCAGCGCTCCAGGTTGCGGCCCTCGTACCAGGTCTCGGTATCGTCGCCGTGGCGCACCTTGGTCTGCCAGGCCAGCACCCTGAGCAACAATCGTTTCATGTAGACGTCGCAGCAGGCGCGCGCGGTCCACAGGTCGCCGCGGCCGACCAGCTTGGCGCAGCGCCCGGCCTGGTACCAGAAGTCGCGGACGCTCTCGCCGAATTGCACCCGGTCGGGTAGTTCGGCCCGGCCGCTGGCGTCGCCGACGCCCTCGCGTTCGGCCAGGCGCGGTGCGAAATCTTCCTTGTCGACCAGCACGCGATAGCCGCGCCCGCCGGTCGCCGACTGGTCCTCCGCCACGCCCATGTCGACCCAGTGGCGCAGCCGGGAGGTGGTGACCGGCACCAGGTCCAGGTCAATGCCGTCGTCGAACACCACGCGGCGTTGCGACTCGTCGGCCAGCCCGGCGCTCTCGATGAAGGTCATCACCGGCTGGCCCAGGCGCGCCAGCCAGTCGGTTTCGGCCAGCCGGCGCTGCGGCTGCGTGGTGGCGATCAGCAGGTCGACATCCGACCAGGCTGGGGAATTGGTGGCTTTGCGGTCGAATTCGCCGATCTGGATCACGGCGCGGACGTCCGGCGCGGCCATCGCCCAGGCGATGAACCGGTTATAGAACGCGTCGACCGCGGGTTGCATGGCGGCGGCTGTGGCGGACATGGCTTGGCCCTATCTGCTGGCGGCACCGTTTTTGGCGCCGTTCCCTCTTTATTCGTTTCGCCGCCGCGCTGGCCCGATCCGCGACGAACATGTCAGATATGGGTAATTCGCCTTAACCATGCTGTGACCAATGTCACCACAGCTGTGGAAAAGTGAAAGGGCGGCGGGGCCGAAACCCCACCGCCCTTCGAAAGGCGTTATGTGTCAGTCGCTTAGGCGTTGCGGCGCCGGCGAGCCGCGGCACCCAGACCGGCGATTGCCAAGCCCAGCAGGCCGAGCGTGGCCGGCTCCGGGACCGGATCGCCGACCAGGTCGGTATCCGCCAGGAAGGCGAACTGCGCCGGGAAGAAGTAGTCGGTCACATCACAGGGGAACGCCTGCTGCGCCGCGGCGCACTCCTGATCGTTGCCCGGGCGGGTCTCGCCCGGCACCGCGTCGCGATCGGTATCCCAGTCGAGACCGTCCTGCCCGAAGGCGATCTCGATCTCGAAAAAGACGTCGAAGAAACTGTCGGGCGCGATCGCGCGATCGCGGTAGAACACGTTGTAGTCCGGCGTCGACTGCTGCACCTGCTCAGGCGGGAACTGGTCGCTGACATCTGTGTAGAGCGTGCCGTCGCCGGAGTTGGCGGTGCCCTGGTTCACGGCGTCGCCTTCGCCGGTCGCGTTCAAGGCGATCAAGTCGCGTTCCGTCGGCACCGGCACGTCGAACAGGATCCCGGCATTCTCGCCGTTGATCACGATGCTGGTCACAACGTCGTCGCCGAAGTAGCTGAAAATCCATGGCAGATTGAAGGTGTCGCCACCCTGCACCAGAATCCACTCCGGCACCTCCGCGCCGAAGACGACGCCGCCGCCGCCCGGCACCGGCGGGATGAGCAATACCGGGTCGCCCGGCGCGGTCGCCGCGCCAACGCCGTTCACGGGATCGCCAAGCACGCCCCAAATCGCCGAAGACGAGCCGCCGCTACCGAAGTTGATGGTGACGTCCAGGCCGGCCATATCCGCGCCGTTGACGGCGTGCTGATTGGCGCCCGGTATCGCAACCGTGTCGCCGTCTTCGAAACTGGTGAAAACCAAGCCCGCATAGGCCGGGCTGCTGAGTGCGACGAGGGCCGTCGCGAGGAGAAGCTTCTTCATCGTATCGTTCCCTGCTCCCGCCCGGAATTTCCGGGCCCGAATAGCACGATGCGATGCTTTCCCTTGGGCCGCATTGGCAGCGGCCTCAGTTGGCAGCAGGTCAAGCAATTTGCTTGCCAGACAGATAAATTTAAAAAAATCAGTTAGTTAGGATGGTGGGGGCATTTTTTGGGTACAAAGAATGTCAATTTTCCCGACACCTGGGACCGGTTGACGCGGCGCCCGGTCGGCGGGAGTCTGCTCGGGGCATATCGAGAGGCAGATGGGTACCAGTAACGTATGGCCGGGCGGCGCCAGGCTGGCGGTCTCGGTCGTAGTCAATGTCGAGGAGGGTTCGGAGCAGTCGGTCGCCGAGGGCGACAAGCGCCCCGAACCGGTCGACGAGCTCGGCATCGCGCTCGGCAAGCCGATCCGCAACTACGGCAACGAGAGCAACTACGCCTACGGCATCAAGGCCGGCGCGCCGCGGATCATGGCGCTGCTGTCGAAATACGGCGTGCCGGCGACGTTCACCGCCGCCGCGCTCAGCCTGGAGCGCGCGCCCGACCTGGCCCGGGCCATCGTCGCGGGCGGCCACGAGGTGTGTAGCCACGGCTGGCGCTGGATACACCAGTTCCACATGGACGAGGCGGCCGAGCGCGACTTCATCCGCAAGGCCGCCGACTCGATCGAGGCCAGCACCGGGAAACGCCCGGCCGGCTGGCTGTCGCGCTACCTGCTGACCGAGAACACCCGCCGGCTGCTGATCGAGGAAGGCTTCGGCTATCATATGGACGACTATTCCGACGACCGCCCGTTCTGGGACGTGGTCGACGGCAAGCCGATCCTGATCCTGCCCTATGCCGTGGACAGCAACGACATGAAGTTCTGGACCGCGCCGGCGCTCACCCCCGATCAGTGGCTGAAATATGCCTGCGACACCTTCGACGTGCTCTATGACGAGGGCGCCGAACAGCCGCGGATGATGTCGTTGGGGCTACACTTGCGGATCATCGGCCGGCCCGGCCGGATCGGTGCCTTCGAGGGCTTCCTGCGCCACGTGCGCCGGCACCCCGACGTCTGGCTGGCGACCCGCGCCGAGATCGCCGCCGCCTGGGCCGCGCACGAACCCGCGCCCGTGTAAGGAGTCTTTCATGCCGGAATCGATCAAGGTGGCCGAGAACCGCTACCGCGAGTCCTATGGCCGCTATTTCGAGGATTTCGAAATCGGCGCGATCTACGAGCACCGTCCGGCCCGGACCGTCACCGAGGCCGACAATACCTGGTTCACGCTGCTGACCATGAACCAGCATCCGGTGCATTTCGACCGCGAATACGCCAAGCATTCCGAGTTCGGCCAGCCGCTGGTCAACTCCACCCTGACGCTGGCCATCGTCGCCGGCATGACGGTTTCCGACGTCAGCCAGAAGGCGATCGCCAACCTCGGGTGGACCGACATCACGCTGCCCGCCCCGGTGTTCAACGGCGACACGCTGTCGGCGGAGTCGGAGGTGCTGGACAAGCGCGAGTCGAAGTCGCGTCCCACGCAGGGCATCGTTACGGTGGAAACCCGCGGATACAAGCAGGGTGGCGTGCTGGTGATGCAGTTCCGCCGCTCCATGCTGGTGCCGAAGCGCGGGCACGGCGTTGAAGACAGGATCGAAGCCGCCCAGGGCGGAGGATGAGGCCATGAACGAGCAGATCGTGCGCAACCAGACCAGCGCCGAGGACGAGCGACAGATCCTCGACGCCATCGCCAAGTGGCTCGCCCGCGACGTGCGCGGGAAGGTCATGGCACTGGAACACGCCGACGAGTATCCGCACGAGATGGTCGAGCAGATGAAGCAGCTCGGCCTGTTCGGCGCCACCATCTCGCCGGAATACGGCGGCCTGGGCCTCAGTGCGTCGACCTACGCCAAGATCGTCACCATGATCTCCGAGGTGTGGATGTCGCTGACCGGCATCTTCAACTCGCACCTGATCATGTGCGCAGCGGTGGAGCGCTTCGGTACCGAGTGGCAGAAGCGCCACTTCCTGCCGCAATTCGCCGCCGGCGAGATCCGCGGCGGCCTGGCGCTGACCGAGCCGGACTGCGGCACCGACCTGCAGGCGATCCGCACCCGCGCGGTGCGCGACGGCGACAGCTACGTGATCAACGGCACCAAGACCTGGATCTCCAACGGCATCGAGGGCCAGTGCTTCGCGCTGCTGGTGAAGACCGACATGGAGGCGAGCCCGCGCTACAAGGGCATGTCGATGTTCATCGCCCCGAAGGGCGAGGGCTTCACCGTGTCGCGCAAGCTGGAGAAGCTCGGCTACAAGGGCATCGACTCCGCCGAGCTGATCTTCGAGGACTACCGGATCCCGGCCGACCACCTGCTCGGGGCCGAGGAGGGGCGCGGCTTCTTCAACGCCATCGGCGGGCTGGAGCTGGGCCGCATCAACGTCGCCGCGCGCGGCGTCGGCATCGCCAACGCTTCGCTTGCCGACTCGGTGCGCTACAGCCAGATTCGCAAGACCATGGGCAAGCCGATCTGCGAGCACCAGGCGATCCAGACCAAGCTCGGCGACATGGCGACGCGCGCCGAGGCTGCCCGCCTGCTGGTCGAGCAGGCCGCGCTGGCCTACGACCGTGGCGAGCGCTGCGACATGGAGGCCGGCATGGCCAAGCTGTTCGCATCGGAAGCGGCACTGGAGAACGCCACCGAAGCGATGCGCATCCATGGCGGCTACGGCTATTCGAAAGAGTTCGACATCGAGCGCTACTACCGCGACGCGCCGCTGATGTGCATCGGCGAGGGCACCAACGAGATGCAGCGTATCATCATCGCCAAGCAGCTCGTGGCGAGGAACCCGGTGTGATGGCACCAAGGTCGTCATCCCGGGCAGGCGTCGCGCGACCCGGGTGCAGCGGCCGACGACAAGCGAGGGGCTGGCCGGTGATGCCGGCTCAAGGCGGGCATGACCGGAGAGGGTGGGAAGAATGAAACTCGAAGGCCTGAAAGTCGTCGACCTGTCGATGTTCCTGCCGGGGCCGATGCTGACCCAGATCATGGCCGACCACGGCGCCGAGGTGATCAAGGTCGAGCCGATCGTCGAGGGCGAGCCGAACCGCAATATCGGCCCCAAGCGCGACGGCATGACCGTCTATTACGCCAACACCCATCGCGGCAAACAGTCGCTGGCGCTGAACCTGAAGGAGGAACAGGGCCGCGAGGTGCTGCTGCGCCTGGCCGAGACCGCCGACGTTATGGTCGAGGCGTTCCGGCCCGGCGTGGTCAAGCGCCTGGGCGTCGACTACGCGACGGTCGCCGCGCGCAACCCGGCCATCGTCTACGCCTCGATCTCCGCCTTCGGCCAGGACGGCCCCTATGTCGAACTGCCGGCGCACGACCTGGCGACCGAGGCGATGTGCGGCGTGCTGTCGTTCAACACCGGTCAGGACGGCAAGCCCTGGTTTCCGGCGATCGCCAATGCCGACATGCTGGCCTCGCTGACCAGCCTGTCGGCGGTGCTGATGGCGCTGCTGCGGCGCGAACAGACCGGGCGCGGCGACTATGTCGACATCGCCATGATGGACGCGCTCTACGCCTGCACGCTGAACAACCAGGGCGAGGCCTTCGCCAACAACCGGCCGCTCAATCCCGCCACCGAGCGCGCGCTCGGCGGCAACGCCATGTACCGCCCCTACGAGACCAAGGACGGCCGCTGGATCGTGCTCGGCGCGGCGGAGATCAAGTTCGCCATCAACCTGCTGACCGACCTCGGCCGGCCCGACCTGATCGACCTGTGCAAGCGGCCGCCCGGCCCGGAGCAGGACCCGGTGCGCGCGTTCTTCATCGAGACCTTCAAGACCAGGACCCAGGCCGAGTGGGTCGAGTGGTTCAAGGGCCGCGACATCTCGTTCGCGCCGGTGAAGACTCAGGTCGAGGCGCTGGCCGACCCGCAGCTTCGCCATCGCGGCATGGTGTTCCGTGATCGGGAACGCGACTGGCTGCATATCGGCACGCCGATCAAGTACGCCGACGAGCCGGGGGCGCCGCGCATGCAGTGGTCGGAACATGGCCAGGACAGCGACGCCATCGTCGCCGGCCTCGGCTATTCGCAGGCGGAGCGTGAGGCGATGCGCGCCGCCGGGGTTTATGTCGCGGGAACCGGCGACGTGGTTTGATGCGGCCGGGACCGATGGCAGATGCGTGTGCGTAGGCTAGGAGTACGACATGGCGCTAGGTGAGAATCTCGTTGCAGAAGGGCTGGTCAGCCCGGAGCAGGTGGCTCAGGCGCTGGAGTTGCAGAAAACCGGCGGCGGTACGCTGGGCGGCTGCCTTATCGAACTCGGGGCGATCACTGAGGAGCAGCTCGAAGCGTTCTTCGACCTGACGCCGCCGCCGCTGCGCAATCTCGAAGGTACCGGGCTGTCGACGAACCTGCTGATGCAGCTCACGCTGAAGCTGATGGACGCGCACAACCTGCAGACCGCGCAGGCGATCTCGGCCGACCTGAAACTGCCGGCGATCGTGGTGCGGCCGTTGCTGGAGCAGATGCGCGAGCGTCAGCTCATCGAGTCGCTGGGCGCCGACAAGGCCGGGCTGCGCGCCGAGTTGCGCTTCGCCGTGGCCCCGCGCGGGCGCGAATGGCTGGGCGAGGCCCGTGCCGAGACCGAGTATCTCGGCCCGGCCCCGGTGCCGCTGGCCGCCTATACGCGACAGATGGAGCGCCAGCGGATCACCAATGACCGGGTCAACCGCGAGGCCATCGACGACGCGCTCACCCACCTGGTGATCGACGAGGACATCATCTCCCGGCTCGGGCCGGCGATGAATTCCGGCCGCGCGCTGCTGCTCTACGGCCCGCCCGGCAACGGCAAGACCTCCATCGCGCTGGCCATCGCCCAGAGCTTCGAGCAGTCCGTCTACGTGCCCTACGCGGTCGAGGCCGACGGCCAGATCATCAAGGTGTTCGATCCCGAGATTCATCAGATCGCGCCGGCGCCGGCCGACGTTCTGATGGAGGAAGAGGGCGACGACGATCCGCGCGCCCGCATCCGGGCACACGACGTCGACGGGCGCTGGGTGCGCTGCTACCGGCCGGTATCGGTCACCGGCGGTGAATTGGCGATGGACATGCTGGAGCTCAGCTACAACCCGTACTCGCGCTTCTACGAGGCACCGCTGCAGATGAAGGCCACCGGCGGCGTCTTCGTGATCGACGATTTCGGCCGCCAGGTGGCGACCCCGGCGGAGGTGCTGAACCGCTGGATCCTGCCGCTGGAACGCAAGATCGACTACCTGACGCTGCACACCGGCCGCAAGTTCGCGGTGCCGTTCGACGGCCTGGTGATCTTCTCCACCAATCTGCGCCCGCAGGACATCATGGACGGCGCCATGCTGCGGCGCATTCCGTACAACTTCTTCGTCGGCGACCCGTCGGAGGAAGAGATGAAGCAGATATTCGAACGCGTCTGCGGCGACTTCGGACTGACGCCGGACGAGACCATCTTCACCATGGTCACCGAGCTGCTTTACCGCCAGCAGGGATTGGAGATGGCGCGCTATCACCCGCGCTTCATCGTCGACCACGTGGTCGCGCGCTGCCGCTACGAAGGCCGGCCGCCGTCGCTGGAGCCGGCCCTTATCCACGAGGCGGCGGAGAACCTGTTCATCAAGGGCTGAACGGCAACTACAACCAGAAACCGGATCGAGGAAACGACATGGTGGCGTTCGCGCCGAAGGACATCTTCGGCATCATCCCCCCGACCAGCACGCCGTTCACCGCCAAGGGCGAGATCGACGAGCGGGCCTTCCGCGCCGAGCTGCGCTTCCTGCTGGACTGCGGCGCCCACGGCCTGGCGGTCGGCGGCAGCACCGGCGAGGGCCACGCGCTCAACCCCGACGAACTGCATCGCCTGCTCGGCATCGCCATGGAAGAGGCCGACGGCAAGGTGCCGGTGGTTGCCGGCATCATCGTCGACAGCACCGCCGAGGCGATCGAACGCGGCCAGGCGGCGGCGGCCAGCGGCTGCGCGGCGTTGCAGATCACGCCGGTGCACTATCTCTTCCGGCCCGACGACGACCAAATGGAAGCGCACTTCCGCACCGTCGGCGCCAAGGTGAAGCTGCCGATCCTGATCTACAACGTGGTGCCGTGGAGCTACCTGTCGCCGACCCTGTTGGTGCGCATCATGCGCCGCGTGCCGCAGGTCGTCGGCGTGAAACAGTCGGCCGGCGACCTGAAGCTGTTCGCCGACCTGATGGCCTCGAAGCCACGCGGCACCCGTATCTTCTCCGCCGTCGATGCGCTGATGTACCCGTCCTTCGCGTTGCAGGCCGATGGCGCCATCGCGGCGATCCTGACCGCGGCGCCGAAAGCCTGCGTCGACCTGTGGGATGCGGTGAAGGCCGGCGACCACAAGGCCGCGCTGAAGCTGCACAAGCAGCTCCTGGCTCTGTGGAACGCGATGCACGTCGGTGGCGGACACAACCTGCCGGCCGCGGTGAAACACGCGCTGACCGTGCAGGGCGTGAAGGGCGGCTACCCGAAAATGCCGATGCCGGCGGCCTATCCGGCTCAAGCGCGCGCCATCGTCCGCGCCCTGAAACCCCTGATCTGAGCGAGACCGCCATGAGCCAGCTTGTGTTGCGCGAGGACCATGCGAGCGGCGTCGTTGTGTTGACGCTGAACCGACCTGACGCGCTGAACGCGCTGAGCCCGGACCTGTTCGTCGAGCTGCGCGCCCACATCGACGCGATCGCCGAGGCCACCGAGACGGTCGGGGCAATGGTACTGACCGGCGCCGGCCGGTCGTTCTCCGCTGGCAATGACCTGAAGGCGATTCAGGCCGGCGCCACCGCGCCGAGCCGAACTTTCCAGGCCGAGACGGTGGAGGCGCTGGAGGCGCTGCCGCAACCGGTGATCGGTGCGGTGCGCGGCCACTGCTACACCGGTGCGCTGGAACTGCTCTTGGCCTGCGACCTGATCGTCGCGGCGGACGACGCCAGGTTCGCCGACACCCACGGCAAGTGGGCGATGGCGCCCGGCTGGGGCATGAGCCAGCGCCTGCCGCGCCGCGTCGGTCAGGCCAAGGCCAAGGAGATGATGTTCACCGGCCGGCCGTTCTCCGGTGCCGAGGCCGCCGAGATCGGACTGGCCAACATCTGCGTGCCGTCGGCCGAACTGATCGACCGGACACTCGAGTTGGCGGATCAGATCGTCGCCAACTCCTGGCACACGCTGCGCGCCGACAAGATGCTGGTGCGCGGCGGCGACGGCATGTCGCTGGCCGAGGGGCTGCGTTTCGAACGCACCCATTCGCCCGGCCGTGGCCCCGACCTGGAAGAGCGTCTGAAGTCCTTCGGACGTGGCTGAGATCCTCGACGTCAACGTCGCCGACCCGGCGCTCTATCGCGACGACACCTGGCAGCCGCTGTTCGCCCGCCTGCGCCGGGCCGGTCCGCTGCACCGCTGCGGCGACAGCCCGTATGGCCCGTACTGGAGTGTCTGCGACTACGCGCTGACCGAGCAGGTCGAGCTCGACACCGCGACCTACTCCAACCGCGCAGAATTCGGCGGCATCCAGGTCCAGGACATCGACAAGGGCCAGGACCGCCCCAGCTTCCTGTTGATGGACCCGCCGGAACACACCGGGCGCCGGCGCGCGGTCTCGCCGATGACCACCAACCGCTCCAGCCTGATGCGTTTCTCGCACCTGATCCGCGCGCGAACCGCCGCGGTGCTCGACGCGCTGCCGCGTGGCGAGGTGTTCGACTGGGTCGACCTGGTCTCCACCGAGCTCACCGGCATGATGCTGGCCAGCATGTTCGACTTCCCACAGGACCACCGCCGCCGGCTCATCGAATGGTCGGACATCGCCACCGCCAACCTCGACGCCGACAACCCGCCGGTGCGTACCGAGGCGGAACGCTTCGCCGAGCTGCAGCGCATGGCCGACGCCTTCGCACCGTTGTGGCGCGAGCGCGTCGGCGGCGACGGCTTCGACCTGATGACCATGCTGGCGAATGCCGACGCGACCAGGAACATGGACCGCGAGGAGTTCATCGGCACGCTGTTCCTGCTGATCGTCGGCGGCAACGACACCACCCGCAACTCGATGACCGGCGGCCTGCTCGCGCTGCACGACAATCCCGAGGAGCTGGAGAAGGTGCGCGCCGACCGGTCGCTGATCCCGACCATGGTGCAGGAGATGATCCGCTACCAGACGCCGGTGGTGCACATGCGCCGCACCGCCCTGGCCGATGCCGAGCTCGCCGGCCAGCGTATCGCCAAGGGCGACAAGGTGGTCCTGTGGTACGTCTCGGCAAATCGCGACGAGACGGTTTTTCCGCAGCCTGAGCGCTTCCTGGCCGACCGCGAGAACGCGCGCCGGCACATGGCGTTCGGCATCGGCATACACCGCTGCGTCGGCGACCGCCTGGCGGCGTTGCAGATACGTATCCTGTGGGAGGAAATCCTCGACCGCGACATGCGCATCGAGGTGGTCGGGCCGGGCGAGCGCGTCTACTCCAACTTCCTGCGCGGCTTTGCCACGCTGCCGGTCAGGATCGCCGCCTGAGGCCTACTTGTTGCAGCCTGGGTTGGCCTTGTACTTGCGCAGCATGTCGTACATCGCGAGCTTGGCGCTGAGCTGCGCGTTCTTCAGCGCGCCTGCCGGGCTGCGAACCTTGGCGGTGGTCTTCACAGTGGCAGCCTGCGCCAGGCATTCGTTGTGAGCGAAGTTGGCGAGTTGGTCGCTGTCGTAGCACAGGTCCGGCAAGTAGCGCGCCGTCGCCTCCTGGAAACACCTCAGGTAGGCGTCGTGCGCCTCGAACTCGTCCAGCGCCAGCGCCGCTCCCGGCAGCAGGCCTATCATCATTGCCAGTGCATAGCGCATCGCGGGCTCCCGGTTGAACGGCTTTACGACAGGCCGGCGCCCATCAGGTCGACGAAGTTGTCGCAATAGAAACGTCGCTTGTCGGCCTCGTCCGTCGCCGCGAGGCTGTTTTCGAAGCGCTTGAGCGGGTTGCGGCCGCCTTCCACGTGCGGATAGTCGGACGAGAACAGGCAGGTCTCCGGCCCGGCCTCGCGCATGATCCAGCCGACATCCTCCACCGGATAGGGCGTCACCCGGACCTGGCGGCGGACATAGTCCGACGGACGTAGCGACAGCGCCTGCAGCCGTTCCTCGTGCCGGCCGAAGGCGTCCAGCGCGCTGTCCAGCTGCCGCATCCAGCCTGGCAGCCATGACGCGCCCTGCTCGATCACCCCGAACTTGAGCCGGGGAAAGCGCTCCAGCACGCCGTCGAACAGCATCGTCGCCAGGGTCTGCATCGGCGGTATCGGGATCGCCATGTAGTCGACCGAGCGGAAATTCTCCGCGCCGCCGTGGAAGTCGGCCACCGGCGGCCCGCCATTGGCGAAATACATCGGGTCCAGCAGCCGGCCGCCGCCGCCGACATGGAACACGATCGGCAGGCCGGCCTCCTGCGCCTGCGCCCATACCGGATCGAGCCCGATATGGCTGGGGCCATGGCGCTTCGGGCACGCCGAAGCCACCAGCAGCGCGCTGGCGCCGTCGCGAATGGCCTCCGCCGCGATCGCCCTTGCCAGCTCGAAATCGGCCAGCGGCACATAGCACGTCGCCAGCAGCCGCTTGTCGGCGGCGCAGAAGTCCAGCATGGCGCGGTTGTGCGCGCGGGCCATTGCGCCGGCCAGCGCCAGGTCGTCGCCGTGCTCGGCCTGGTTCAGCGGGTCGCTGGTCAGCGTGTTGAACACCAGCTGGCTGGCGAAACCGAGCAGGTCCAGCGCCGCCGGCCGGTCCGCCTTCAGGAACGAACCGGTGGCCGCCCAGTTCTTGCGGTTCATGATCTCCGCCGCGTCGCGGGCTCGATAGTCGGGGTCGGCGTGATGTCGGCGCGCGGTCCCGATAACGTCCTTGCCGGCTGGCATCGCATGTGTCACGTCGATCAGCGGCAGCCGCTCGGCCCAGGCCGCGGGCGCGTATCGGCGCAGCATGTCGGGCTCTTCCATGATGTGCGCGTCGGCGTCGTGGACCAGCGCGTTTTCGACGTAGGCCATGGTGCGGCGTCCTCCGATTTCCGGCATGGTAACGGGAAATGTCCTGAAGGTGGAGAAACCCGGCGATGACCGCACGTGGCCCGAACGAAGGTTTGATCGGCAAGGCGGGCGCGCGCGCCGAACTGGCGACGCCGGCGCTGCTGATCGACCTGCCGGCGATGGACCGCAACATCGCCGCCATGGCGGCTTTCGCCAAGGCCAACGGCGTGAATCTGCGGCCGCACGCCAAGACCCACAAGTCGGTGCAGATCGCCCGGCGACAGATCGCCGCCGGCGCGGTCGGCCAGTGCTGTGCCACGCTGGGCGAGGCCGAGGCGATCGCCGGCGCCGGCATCCCGGGCGTGCTGATCACCTCGCCGGTGATCGGCGCCGCGAAGATCGAGCGGCTGATGAAGCTGAACCAGATCGCCGACGGCCTGATGGTGGTCGCCGACAACCCCGACCACGTGGAGCAGCTCTCCCAGGCCGCCGGCGCCGCCGGCAAGCCGCTGACCGTGGTCCTGGACGTCGACGTCGGCACGCATCGAACCGGCGTCGCCGACGCGGCGGCGGGCCTCGCGGTGGCGGAGAAGATCGCGCGCTCCAATTCGCTGCGCTTCGGCGGCGTGCAGGCCTATGCCGGCCATTTGCAGCATGTCGACGACTACGACGAGAAGGCCCGGGCGATGAAGGTGCAGCGCGGCCGGCTGGCCGAGCTGACCGAACTGTTGACCGGCGCCGGCATCGAGGTGCCGCTCTACACCGGCGTCGGCAGCGGCACGCACGAGATCGATGCCCGCAACGGCCCGTATACCGAGCTGCAGGTCGGTTCCTACATCTTCTGGGACGTGCAGTATGACAGCGTCGACACCCGCGCCGACGGCGCCTGCCCATGGCAAGGGGCGCTGTTCGTGCAGCTCCAGGTGGTCAGCGCCTCGCACCCGATGCGGCCGACCACGGATGGCGGCTTCAAGCGCTTCGCCACCGACGGGCCGCCGCCGCGCATCGTCCGTGGCGCGCCCCGGGACAGCGAGTACCGTTTCCGCGGCGACGAGCACGGCATGGTGGTGCTGCCCGAGGGCGCCGATCCGCTGCCGCTGGGCGCCAAGGTCGAATGCCTGACGCCGCATTGCGATCCGACCGTGAACCTCTATGACTGGTACCACGTGGTCGACGGCGACGAGCTGGTCGACATCTGGCCGGTGGACGGGCGCGGCAGATGAACCCCGGCGGCCTGCGACAACAGTTCGACGATCCGCTGCCCAAGGCGGTCGACGTCGTCGTCACCGGCGGCGGCATCGCCGGCACCGCCAGCGCCTACTTCCTGGCCAGGCGCGGCATGAAGGTCCTGCTCGCCGAGAAGGGCGTGGTGGCGGCGGAACAGTCCAGCCGCAACTGGGGCTGGGTGCGCCAGCAGGGCCGCGACTGGGCCGAGCTGCCGATCATGATGGAATCGAACCGCATCTGGCGTGGCTTGGCGGCCGAGACCGGCGAGGCCGACCTGACCTTCACCGAGGCCGGCAACGTCACCCTGATCGCCGACCAGGCCGGGCTGCAACGTGCCGAGAGCTGGCGCGAGCTGTCGATGCGCCACCAGCTCGAGACCAATATCCTGAGCCGCGAGGAGACCGCGCGGCGCTTCGGCGACATCGGCGGCGACTGGATCGGCGCCATGGAAACGCCGAGCGACGGCCGCGCCGAACCGTTCGTCGCCGTGCCGGCGCTGGCGCGGGCCGCCCGCAATGCCGGCGCCGTGGTGATCGAGAACTGCGCGGTGCGCACCGTCGACCTCGCTGGCGGCCGCGTCGCCGGCGTGATGACCGAGAAGGGGCCGGTGCGCTGCGAGCGGGTGCTGCTGGCCGGCGGCGCCTGGTCGACGCACTTCGCGCACAATGCCGGCGTCGACCTGCCGCAGCTCGCGGTCCGCTCCACCGTGGCGCGCACCGAGCCGGCGCCCGACGCCTACGCCAACAACTTCGCCACGCCGGGCCTCTACCTGCGCCGGCGCGCCGATGGCGGCTACTCGGTGTCCAGCGGCGATCTGGCCGAGCACTACATCTCGCGCGCGTCGTTTCGCTACATGACCAAGTTCATGCGGCTGCTGAAGGTCTCGGCCAAGGACGTGAAGCTGCACGTCGCCGCGCCGAAGGGCTATCCCGGCGCCTGGGGCGCGCCGACACGCTGGACCGCCGAAGAGGAAAGCCCGTTCGAACGCATGCGCACCCTCAATCCCGACCCGTCGCCGGTGGTGGTGCGCCGCATCGAGGAACGCTTGTCGCAGCGCTTCCCGGCGCTGAAGGGCGTGAAGCTGGCGCAGGCCTGGGCCGGCATGATCGACGTCACGCCCGACGCAGTGCCGACCCTGGGCGAGAGTACGGAAGTCCCGGGTCTGTACATCGCCACCGGGCTCAGCGGGCATGGCTTCGGGATCGGTCCGGCGGTCGGCCGGATTATGGCCGACGTCATGACCGGACGCGATTCTGGTCATGATATCAAGCGCTTCCGCCCGGCGCGCTTCTTCGATGGCAGCCCGATCGAGCCCGGCCCCTACTAGCACGAACCTGTCCGGAACTGGCGCATCGGCGGCTGGCACGGACGTTGCTCCACCAATCCTGGATACGCCGCGCGGCACGTCATTCGTCCCGCGATGGCACAACAGTGACAGGTGATGTGATGAAGAAGTTGGTTGGAGCGGTGGCCACGGCGGCCTTGGCGGTGATGTGCGCCGGTAGCGCGCAAGCGATCGTAATCAGCGTCAGCGGGCAGGGCGTGACGACGGCGAATGCCGCACGCGATGCCTTCATTGGCGGACTGTCCACCTTCGTGACGGAGGGCTTCGAGGGCTTCTCCAACGGCCATGTCGACGGCGGCACGACCGGCTGCAGCCCGGCTTGCACCGACGGCGTGCTCAACACCCTGGCCACCGGCGTGTTCACCGACAACGACCAGAGCGGCGACGAGAATGGCGGCGGCCTGGCGATCGGCCCGCAAGGCACAGGCACCAACGACCTGCCTGGCCGTGATCCGCAGGAGGGCGACCGCTGGCTCGACAGCGGCGACTCCGAGGACGTGCTGTGGACCTCCTACCTGCCGCTGGGCAACAGCATCGGCTTCTACATCGCCGACCCCAACGACCAGGGCGGCGACCTGCTCGTCACCGCGACCGACGGCGGCATCGCGACCTACGAGGACTTCTTCACCGGCAGCACCAACGGTTTCATCTACTACGTGTCGATCTTCGATTCGTCCGGCATTGCCTCGATCCGCTTCCAGTCGCGCGACGGCGGCGACGGCACCGGCC
Source organism: Alphaproteobacteria bacterium (assembly GCA_040223615.1). Taxonomy (GTDB): domain Bacteria; phylum Pseudomonadota; class Alphaproteobacteria; genus JAVKFY01. The sequence goes on along the minus strand of JAVKFY010000019.1, from coordinate 36,933 downwards.
TGCTCGGCAACGACGGCTGGGGCATCGACGAGTTCACCGTGGGCACCGCCGTTCCCGAGCCCGGGACCTTCGCCCTGCTTGGCGCTGGCCTGCTGGGCTTCGCCGTCTACCGCCGGCGCAACGGTTAGACCGGGCTGCCGCGCCGGAGTTCGTCTCTGAAATCCGGCGCGGCGATCTCGGCCAGGGCGGCGGCGCGCTCGGCCGTCGATAGCGGCGGCAGGTGGGCGATGCCGTATTCCGTCACCACGTAGTCGATATCGGCGCGCGGGCAGCTCACCACCGCGCCGGCCGACAACTCGCGCACGATGCGGCTGATCTTGCCCTTGGCGGCGGTGGCCGGGAGCGCGATCACCGAGCGGCCGCCCCTGGCCATGCGGGCGCCGCGCACGAAGTCGACCAGCCCACCGGTGCCGCTGATCTGCCGGCCGTTCACGGTTTCGGCGTTGGCCTGGCCGGTCAGGTCGACTTCGAGCACCGAGTTTACCGAGACGAAATTGTCGATCTGGGCGATCACCCGCACGTCGTGGGTGTAGCTGACCGGCTTGAACAGGATGTCCTCGCGGTCGCGGACCCAATCATAGACCTTGTCGGTGCCGAGCGCCGCGCCGCAGACCTGAAGGCCGGTGTCGATGGTCTTGCGCGCACCGGTCAGCGCCCCGGCGGCTGCCAGGTCGACCATCGCGTCGGCCACCATGCCGCCCTGCACCCCGATGTCGCGCCGATCGGTCAGCGCCGCCAGGATCGCTGCCGGCAGCTGGCCGATGCCGCACTGTACGGTGTCGCCGTCGCGCACCAGCGTGGCGACGTGGCCGGCGATGGTCTGCAAGGTCTCGCCGGCCGTGCCCGACACGATCTGCGGCAGCGGGTGGTCGCACTCGACCACGTAGTCCAGCTTGCTGAGCGGGATGGTGGCGCTGCGCGGCGGCGCCGGCATCGACCGGTTGATCTCCGCGATCACCAGCTTGGCGCGGTCCAGCACGGCAGGCTGGAAATCCAGCGAGCAGCCGACGCTGGCCTGATCGCCCTGCGGTGGCGCCACCTGGATCAGCGCCACGTCGATCGGCTCGAACGCGCTCAGATATTGCCAGATGCCGGAGTAGTGTTGCGGCAGGAAGCGGACCCGGTGCGCGCGGCCCGGGTCGCTCATGTTGCCGTACTGGAAAAACGTCGTGAGCTTCGCCGTCTCGTGCAGTTCCGACGGGTCGACGTCGTTCACGCCGGGCAGGAAGCAGACGACGTAGTGTACGTCGCGGCTGGCCTCCGGCGCGGCCTTCAGGGCATCCAGCAGCGCCGTCGGCTGGCCGGTCGAGCCCTGGATGAAGACGGTCATGCCCGGCCGCAACAGCGCCGGGACCTCGTGGGCGGAAATGGCTTTCGGCATGGTGGCGGCTAACATAGCAGGCAATCGCCGGGAGGAACGCTAAATGGACGCGGTCGAAGAGCTTTGCCGTTACGTTGCCGAGACCACGCTGGCCGAGGTGCCGGCGCCGGCGCGCCTGGCGACCAAGACCTTCCTGCTCGACAGCCTTGGCGTCGCCGCGGTCGGCTCGTCGGCGCCCTTCGTCGCCGAGCTGGTGCGGACCCAGGCCGCCTGGGGCAGCGGCGACGACGCCCGTCTTTGGGTGCATGGCGACCGGGTGCCGGCGCCGACGGCGGCGCTGATCAACGCCTACCAGGTGCACAATTCCGAGTATGACTGCGTGCACGAGGGCGCGGTGGTGCACCCGCTGGCGGTGCTGCTGAGCGCGACGCTGGCGGTGGCCGAGCGCCAGGGCGGCGTCTCCGGCGCCGACCTGATGCTGGCGCTGGCGGTCGGCGTCGACGTTGCCGCCGGCATCGGTGTCGCCGCCAAGTCGCCGCTGCGGTTCTTCCGGCCCGCGACCGCCGGGGCGTTCGGGGCCTGCGCCGCCATCGGCAAGCTCCGCGGCTTCGACGCCACGACGGTCCGCCAGGCCATGAGCGCCGTCTACGGCCAGCTCAGCGGCACCATGCAGGCGCATACCGAAGGCTCGTTGATGCTGGCGCTGCAGGTCGCGTTCAACGCGCGCAACGCGGTGGTCGCCACCGACCTCGCGGCGGCCGGTCTCGACGGGCCGAGAAACCTGCTGGAAGGGCCGTTCGGCTATTTCAAGCTGATCGAGACCGACTATGACTGGGCGCCGGTTGCTGCGGCGCTGCGCGATACCTGGCGTATCACCGAGGTGGCGCACAAGCCGTTCCCGTCGGGCCGTGCCACCCACGGCATTCTCGAGATCCTGTTGCGGATGCGCGAACAGCACGACCTCGCCGCCGCCGACGTCGCCTCGGTCCGTGCGCTGGTGCCGCCGCTGGTCCAGCACCTGATCGGCCGGCCGGCGCAGCCGAACATGACCGCCAACTACGCGCGGCTGTCCGGCAGCTACGTCGGCGCGCGGGCGCTGCTGAACGGCACCGTCGACGTGCCCGACTTCCGCGCCGAGGCGATGGCCGATGCCGGGAGCTTGGACCTGGCCGGGCGTATCGAGGTGATCGCCGTCGACAACCCCGACCCCAACGCGCTGGTGCCGATCACCGTCGAGCTCAAGACCAGGGATGGCCGGACGTTGTCGGAGACCGTCGACGTGATCTACGGCAACCCGGCCAAGCCGATGAGCCGCGAGGCGCACCTCGCCAAGTTCCGCCGCAACCTCGCCAACGCCGCCCGCCCGGTACCGCCGGAAAACGGCGAACGCCTGATCGAACTGGTCGACGATTTGGAGAGTATCGAGGACGCGACGGTGCTGGTGGAGCTTCTCCAAGCCTAGGTCGTCATGCCAGCGAAGGCTGGCATCCAGGGATGGCGTTCGAGGGCGTCGCCAGTATCCACCGCCGTCTGGATTCCCGCCTTCGCGGGAATGACGTCTCTTACCTGTACGTGAACGCCGCCGTCCGCTTCTCCAGGAAGGCGTCCCGGCCTTCCCGGTAGTCCGGGCCCTTGAACGCGGCGCGTTGCAGCGAGCGCGACAATTCGTTGTCGGCGGTCGCACCTTCGCCGATCGACTGCACGATCTGCTTCACGGCGCGAATGGTGAACTGCGACAGACCGCACAAGGATTCCGCGTAGGCGCGGGTCTCGCGCGCCAGGTCGGCCGCCGGGAACAGCCGGGTCAGCAGGCCGGTGGCGAGCGCCTCGTCGGCGTCCAGCACCTTGGCTCCCATCAGCATCTCCTTGGCCTTTGACGGCCCAACCAGGTCGGTCAGCCGCTTGGTCTCGCCCAGCGAGTAGGCGATGCCGAGCTTGGCCGGCGGGATGCAGTAACGTGACGTGTCGTCGCCGTAGCGGATGTCGCAGCACAGCGCCAGCGCACAGCCGCCGCCGAAGCAGATGCCCTGGATCTGCGCGATGGTCGGCTTCACCAGCGTCGCCAGCGCCTCGAACGCTTCGTGGATGTCGTTGTGATAGGCGGTGGCCGACTGCTCGCTGGCGTGCACCACGGGGAATTCGGCGATGTCGGCGCCGGCCGCGAAGGCCTTCGGCGTCACGCCGCGCACGATCAGCACCTTGATGGCGTCGTCGTCGGCGACCTCGCGCACCAGCTTGGGGATCGTCTGCCAGATCTCGTGGTTCAGCGCGTTCAGCTTGTCGGGGCGGTTCAGCACCATCTCGGCGACCTCGCCGTCGCGGGTCAGGTAGATCGGTTTGTCACTCATGCGCGCGTCCTCCGGCAACCGCGGCCCATTGGCCATGCCGGCGCCAGCCTGTCAACATCGCCACAAATCGTCATCCCGGACGTGATCCGGGACCCATGTCGATCCCACGCATGCCGTCGACATGGACTCCGGCGCAAGGCCGGGGTGACGGATGGAAGTTGCGCCGGGGGGAGTGGACGTCTTGCAGCACCTGTTCGAACCGCTGGAGATCGCCGGCCATCGGCTACGCAATCGCATCGTGCACCTCGCCACATTGACCCAGTATGGCGAGAGGAACGGCGTCAGCGACCGGCTGGTCGACTACCACGCCGCGCGGGCCGCCGGCGGCGCGGCGGTCTCGATCGTGGAGGGGCTGGCGGTGCATCCCTCCTCGGTGCCGCTGCGCTCGGTCGTCACCCTGTTCGACGACGCCAACGCCGACGGCTTGAAGCGGCTGGCGGCGGCCGGCGAGGACCGCGACTGCCGCATGATCGGCCAGCTCTGGCATGTCGGCCGGCAGCAGCTCTGGTCGCCCATCGACTCGCCGGTCGGCGTCTCCGACCAGCCCGACGCCTATAGCTGGACCGTGCCGCATGTCCTGGACCCTGACGAGATCGCCGACATCGTCGCCGGCTTCGTCGACAGCGCCCGGCGCCTGCGGGCGGCGGGCTTCTCCGGCGTCGAGTTGCACGGCGCGCACGGCTATCTGATCACCCAGTTCCTCTCGCCCTGGTCGAACAGCCGCGACGACGCCTATGGCGGCGACCGCGCGCGGCGCCTGCGCTTCGTGCGCGAGATCGCCGGCGGTATCCGCGAGGCCTGCGGCGCGGACTTCATCGTCGGCCTGAAGATGCCGGCCCAGGAAGGTGTGCCCTGCGGCATCGACCTGGCCGAGGCGCAGGCGATCACCCGCGACCTGGCCGGCGACGGCGTGCTCGACTATTTCGCCTACAGCCAGGGCAATTTCTCTCAAAGCCTCGACGACCACACCCCGGACATGCACTACCGGCCCGGCCACTTCCTCGACCTGCACAAGGCGTTGCGTGAGGCGGCGGGCAACATTCCGGTGATGGCCGTCGGTCGGGTAACAGACGCCGCGCACGCCGAGCAGGTCTTGGCCAACGGCCAGGCCGACCTGATCGGCCTCGGCCGCGCGCTGGTCGCCGATCCGGCGCTGCCGAACAAGGCGCGTGACGGCGGCGCCATCCGTCCCTGCGTGTTCTGCAACCTGTGCTGGGGCGAGATCCACCAGGGTAAGCCGCTGCTGTGTTTCCTCAGCCCGGCGCTGGGGACCCCGTCCGAAGTCGATGAAGCCATCGCGCCGGCCGCCGCGCCGAGACGCCTGGTCGTTGTCGGCGCCGGCCCGGCCGGGCTGGAGACCGCCTGGCGCGCCGCCGCGCGTGGCCACCGCGTCACGCTGATCGACGGCGCCACCGAGCCCGGTGGCACCCTGCGCCTCGATGCGCGACTTCCGGGCCGGGGCGAGATGGCCAAGGCCGTCGACTATCTGGCCGGCCGCTGCGTTGCGCACGGCGTCGACATGCGCCTGGGCCACGCCGCCGATCCTGCAACCATTGCGGCCGAGAAGCCTGACCTGGTGGTGCTGGCGACCGGTGCGACGCCGCGCCGGCCCGAACTGGCCGCCGGTGCCGAGGCGGTCTCGTGGCGTGAGGCGCTGCTCGGTCTGCTCGAAGGCGGGGCGCGGCAGGGCAGGGCGGTGCTGTTCGACATGGACCACAGCGACCCGACCTATGCCTTCGCGCACCTGCTGACGCAGCGGTTCGAGGCGGTGACCTTGCTGACGCCGCGGGTGCAGATTGCCCGCAACGTGCCCTACACGAATGCGCTCGGCATCTATCGCCGCCTGCTCAACGCCGGCGTGGAGATCGTCACGACGGCACTGCCGGTCGATCATCGCGACGGCCGCGTCATCTGGCGCAACGCCTTCACCGGCAAGCAAAGCACGGTCGACGACGTGGCGCTGTTCGCCTACTCGACCCCGCGCCAGGCCAACGATGCGCTGGCCGCGCCGTTGCGCGCCGCTGGCTTGGAGGTGCGGCTGGTCGGCGATGCCCGGGCGCCGCGCACGCTGTTCTCCGCCATTCACGAAGGCGCCAAGACGGCAAACGAGGTGTAGCCGGGCCGGGGCGGCTTTGGCACACTGACCCCGATGCCGCGATATTCCTTTCTAAGCTTGGCTCGCAACGCGCTCACCGGTCATCGCGGCTGGACCCCGGTGTGGCGCCACCCGGCGCCGAAACCGCGCTACCGGGTCATCGTCATCGGCGCCGGCGGGCATGGCCTCGCCACCGCCTACTACCTCGCCCGCCTCCACGGAATCACCGACGTGGCGGTGCTGGAGAAGGGCTGGCTCGGCGGCGGCAACACCGGGCGCAACACCACCATCGTGCGCTCCAACTACCTGTGCGACGAGAGCGCCGCGATCTACGACCACGCGCTGAAGCTGTGGGAGGGGCTGAGCCAGGAGCTGAACTACAACGTGATGTTCAGCCAGCGCGGCGTGCTCAACCTGGCGCACAACGACCACGACGTGCGCGAGCTGCGCCGGCGCATCTATGCCAACCAGCTCCAGGGCGTGGACGCGGAATGGCTCGATGTCGAGGCGCTGCGACGCTTCTGCCCGGTGCTCGATTGTCGCCCCGACGCACGCTATCCCATACTGGGCGCCAGTCTGCAACGGCGCGCCGGCGTCGCCCGCCACGACGCGGTCGCCTGGGGCTATGCGCGGGCGGCCGACGCGCTCGGCGTCGATATCATCCAGAATTGCGAGGTCACCGGCATCCGCGTCGATGGCGGCGCGGTGACCGGCGTGGAGACCACGCAAGGCGATATCGCGGCGGAGAAGGTCGCCATCGTCGCTGCCGGCCATGCCTCGGTGCTGGCCCAGTTGGCCGGCCTGCGGCTGCCGCTGGAGAGCCACCCGTTGCAGGCGCTGGTGTCGGAACCGATCAAACCGATCCTGGATACGGTGGTCATGTCGAACGCGGTGCACGCCTATGTCAGCCAGTCCGACAAGGGCGAGCTGGTGATCGGCGCCGGCATCGACCCGTGGAACTCCTACGCCCAGCGCGGCAGCTTCCCGGTGATCGAGGAGACCTTGCGCGCCGTGGTCGAGCTGTTCCCGCGCTTCAGCCGGCTGCGCATGATGCGGTCCTGGGGCGGCATCGTCGACGTCGCGCCGGACGCCAGTCCGATCATCTCCATGACCCCGGTCGGCGGCCTGTACCTGAACTGCGGCTGGGGCACCGGTGGCTTCAAGGCGACGCCGGGCTCCGGCTGGGTGCTGGCGCACACCATCGCCCGCGACGCGCCGCATCCGATCAACGCGCCCTTCGCGCTCAACCGTTTCGAGACCGGTGCCCTGGTCCCCGAACACGGCGCCGCGGCGGTGGCGCACTGATGACTTTCACTCCCCTAGCTCGTCATCCCGGGCGGCCACAGGCCGACCCGGGATCCAGTGCCGGCAACCCGATCGGCATCGGCCCGTGGATGCCGGCTCAAGGCCGGCATGACGATGAAGCTCGGGGCGCGCCATGCTGCTGATCGAATGCCCGTGGTGCGGCCCCAGGCCCGAGAGCGAGTTCGCCGCCGGCGGCGAGGCGCATGTCGTGCGGCCGGCCGATCCGGCGGCGCTCGATGACGCGGCCTGGGCCGACTACGTCTTCATGCGCAAGAACCCGAAGGGCGAGCACGCCGAGCGCTGGGTGCACGGCCACGGCTGCCGGCGCTGGTTCAACGTGCTGCGCGATACCGTGAGCCACCGGATCCTCGCGGTATACAAGCCCGGCGAGAAGCCGTGAGTCAGCCCTTCCGCAACGAGGCCGGCGGCTTGATCGACCGGGGGCGTTCATTTCGCTTCACCTTCGACGAGGTGAACTACGAGGGCCACCCCGGCGATACGCTGGCCTCGGCTCTGCTGGCCAACGGCGTGCGGCTGGTCGGGCGCAGCTTCAAGTATCACCGCCCGCGCGGCATCTTCACCGCCGGCGTGGAGGAGCCGAACGCGCTGGTGCAACTGCGCGAGGGCGCGACGACCGAACCCAACACGCGCGCCACCGTCGCCGAGCTCTACGATGGTCTGACCGCCGCCAGCCAGAACCGCTGGCCGTCGCTGGCCTGGGACGCCGGCGCGGTCAACGACGTGCTGGGGCCGCTGTTTCCGGCCGGCTTCTACTACAAGACCTTCATGTGGCCGGCGAAGGCGTGGCCGCTCTACGAAGCCGCGATCCGCCGCGTCGCCGGGCTGGGCAAGGCGCCGCCGACTGGCGACCCCGACCGCTACGACAAGCGTTTCGCGCATGCCGACGTGCTGGTGATCGGCGGCGGGCCGGCCGGGCTGGCCGCGGCCCTGGCGGCCGCGCGCTGCAAGGCGCGGGTGATCCTGGCCGACATCGACAACCTGTTCGGCGGCATGCTGCTGAGCCAGCCGGCGGAGATCGACGGTGTACCGGCGTCCGACTGGGTTGCGGCGGCGGTGACCGAACTGGTCGAGGCCGAGACCGTGCGCCTGCTGCCGCGCACCGCCGTCGTCGGCATCCAGGATCACGGCTGGGCCATCCTGCACGAGCGCCTGGGCGACCACCTCGGCCGGCTCGACGACAACCAGTCCCGGCAACGCCTCTGGCAAGTTCGCGCCAAGCGCATCGTGCTGGCGGCCGGCGCCGTGGAACGTCCGCTGGTCTTCCCCGGCAACGACCGCCCCGGCGTGATGCTGGCCGGCGCCGCGCGCACCTACCTCAACCGCTACGCGGTGCGGGCCGGAGAGAAGGCGGTGCTGTTCACCAACAACGACAGTGCCTACGCCGCCGCGCTGGAGCTGGCCGATGGCGGCATCGCGGTCGCCGGCGTGGTCGACCTGCGTCCGTCGGGCAGCGTCGCCGGCGCGGCCTTGCGCGAACGCGGCATCCGGGTCCTGTCCGGCGAGGCGGTGATCGGCACGACCGGCCGCAAGGGCTTGCGCGAGGTCGAGGTGCGACGGCTGGAGGATGGCGTCGGCGGCCTGCCGCAACCAGTTCAGTGCGACCTGCTGGCGGTGTCCGGCGGCTGGCAGCCGAACGTGCACCTGCTGCGCTCCGCCGCCGCCACCACCGAGATCGCTGCCGCCGGCGCCTGCAACGGGGCTGAGACCCTGGACACCTGTCTGAACCAGGGCTTCGATGCCGGCTACCAGGCCGCCGCCGATGCCGGCAAGCGCCGTCGCGGCCGCGAACGCCGCCGGCCGCAAGCCGCGCCCGCGCCGGAGACCAGCCCGCCGCTGTCCGACTGGTTCGTCGCCGGCGATGCCAAGGCCAGCTTCGTCGACCTGCAGAATGACGTCACCGCCGCCGATCTCGACCTGGCGAACCGCGAGGGCTTCCGCTCGATCGAACACGTGAAGCGCTACACCACGGCCGGCATGGGCACCGACCAGGGCAAGCTCGGCAACCTCAACGTCGCCGCCGCCGTCGCCGTGGCGCAGGGGCAGAACGCCGAGGCCGTCGGCCTGACCACCGCGCGCCCGCCCTACGTGCCGGTCACCTTCGGCGCCATCGCCGGCCGCGATCTCGGCGCGCTGCTCGATCCGGTGCGCGAGACACCGATGCAGAGCTGGCACGTGCAGGCCGGCGCCACCTTCGAGCCGGTCGGCCAGTGGCTGCGCCCGCGCGCCTACATCCAGCCAGGCGAGGATCTGGAACGTGCGGTGGCGCGCGAAGTGCGCGGCGTTCGCGAGCGTGCCGGCATGCTCGACGCCTCGACGCTCGGCAAGATCGACATCCAGGGGCCGGACGCGGCCGAGTTCCTGAACCGCATCTACACCAACGGCTGGCTCAAGCTGGCGCCCGGCCGCTGCCGCTACGGCCTGATGCTGGACGAGCAGGGCATGGTGTTCGACGACGGCGTCACCAGCCGCCTCAGCCCAGACCACTTCCACATGACCACCACGTCGGGCAACGCCGCGCGCGTGCTCGGCTGGCTGGAGGAGTTCCTGCAGACCGAATGGCCGGACCTGAAGGTCTGGTGCACGTCGGTCACCGAGCAATGGGCGGTGGCGACCATCGCCGGGCCGCTGGCCAGCGCCATCCTGGCCGAGCTGGCGCCCGACCTCGACCCCGACCTGGCGCACATGGCGCATGCCGAGGCGACCGTCGCCGGACTGCCGGCGCGGGTGTTCCGGGTCTCGTTCACCGGCGGCCCGAGCTACGAGATCAACGTCGCCGCCGACCACGGCCTGGCGCTATGGGAGGCGGCGATGCGGGTCGGCGCGGCCTATGGCCTGACGCCCTTCGGCACCGACGCCATGCACCTGCTGCGCGCCGAGGTCGGCTTCATCATGGTCGGGCAGGAGACCGACGGCACGGTGACGCCGATCGACCTGGGCTACGAGGGCCTGGTCAGCAAGACCAAGGACTTTGTCGGCAAGCGTTCGCTCAGCCGGCCGCATACGTCGGCCGCCGACCGCCTGCAACTCGTCGGCCTGACCACACGCGATCCGCGCGCCCGCGTGCCGGAAGGCGCGCAGCTGGTCGCCGCGACGGTGAACCGGGTGCCGGCGCCGAGCCAGGGCCACGTCACGTCGAGCTATCACAGCCCGACCCTGAACCGGCGCATCTGCCTGGCGATGGTGCGGCGCGGACGCGAGCGTCACGGCGAGCAGGTGAACATCGCCTTCGACGGCCGCTTCGTGCCGGCGATTGTCGGGCCGCCGAAATTCTTCGATCCGGAGGCCGCCGATGGCTGAGGCAACCCGCCTGTCGCCGCTGGCCCGCCTCGGGTTGGCCGCCCGGATCGGCGAGACCGACGCGCCGCTGCGGCTGGGCTGGGCGACGCCGGCCGCGATGCTCGTGGTGCGCGGCGATCCGCCGGCCGACCTCGACCTGCCGCGCGACCCCAACACCGTTGCCGGCGACAACCCGCGCGCGTTCTGGCTCGGCCCGGACGAATGGCTGCTGGTCGGCGACGTCGACCGGGCCGCGCTGGGCGATGCCGTCGCCGTAGACGTCAGTCACGCCCGCACCGTGATCACCGTCGCCGGCGACGATGCCGTCGACCTGCTGGCCAAGGCTTGCGGCCTGGATTTCGACGAGAGCGCCTTCCCGGTCGACGGCTGCGCGCAGAGCAAGGTGGCGCTGACCTCGGCCCTGCTGCACCGGACCGATACCGACCGCTTCGAGCTTTATGTCGGCCGCTCCTACGCCGTGTACCTGTGGCAGTGGCTGGCCGATGCGGCCGCCGAGTTCGGCTATGCGGTCGCCGGGCTCGACCAATCCGGCGGTTCATCCAGGTAGAATGTGACATCGGCGCTGGCTACGGTGCGCGCGACGATGGAAACACCGGAGCGGACCATGAGCGTCATCGACGAGCTGTTCCAGATCTTCGGCCGGTATGGCGAACGCGCCTACAGCGAGGAGGCGGTGTCGCAGACCGCGCACATGCTGCAGACCGCGGTCGCGGCCGAGCGTGCCGACGCCGACGACGCGCTGGTGGTGGCCGCGCTGCTGCACGACGTCGGCCACTTCCTGCACGCACACGGCCATGATGCCGCCAACCGTGGTGTCGACGGCCAGCACGAGGAAGCGGCGGCCGACTACCTGGCACCGCACTTCGGACCGGAGGTCGTCGAGCCGATCCGGCTGCACGTCGCCGCCAAGCGGTACCTGTGCGCGACCTCGGCCGGCTATTTCGACCGCCTGTCGCCAGGCTCGGTCCGCAGTCTTGCGCTTCAGGGCGGGCCGATGAGCGAGGCCGAGTGCGAGGCGTTTCGTGCCAACCCGCACTATCGCGACGCGGTGCGCCTGCGCTCGTGGGACGAGGCGGCCAAGGTGCCGGGCGTGCTCACCCCCGACCTGGCGCACTACCGCCCGAAGCTGGAAGCGCTGCTCGCCGACTGAGTCGGGAACCGAGCCGGCCGCCCGGCCGTTCCTCGCTCAGAACAATCGAGGAATTTGCGATGCGGCTTTCTACACCCGATCCCGGCCCCGACCGCGATCCACCGCCCGGCGAGGTGCCGCGCCGGCCGCCGATCGAGCGCCCGCCGGGACAGCCGGACGAAGCGCCGGTGCGCGAGCCGCCGGCCCCGGCCGAGGTGCCGCCCGGCATTCCCGACGACCAGCCGATCGAAGAGCCCCCGACGGTGCCGGACGAAGTGCCCGGTGACGCGCCGCCGCGCCATACCGTCGGCGTTCCATGTTTAGCGAGCTGGTGCCGATTCCGAGAAAGCGGGATACGCACCGGCTAAGAGGAGCAAGACAATGCCTGCGAAGTCGAAAGCCCAGCAGAAGGCCGCCGGCGCGGCCCTGTCCGCCAAGCGCGGCGACACCCCGAAGTCGAAGCTCGAGGGTGCCGCGCGGGAGATGTACGACTCGATGAGCGAGGACGAGCTGGAGGATTTCGCGTCGACCAGCCGCAAGGGCAAGCCCGAGCACGTCGACGACTGAGGCCGCGAGGTCAGACCTCCATGTAGGCGACGACCTGGTCTTCCTCCACGGTGTCGCCCTCGGCGACGACGATGCGCTGGACCGCGCCGGCCTGCGGGGCGGTGACCGGGATCTCCATCTTCATCGATTCCAGGATCAGGATGGTGTCTTCCTCCGCGACCGTGGCGCCGGCACCGGCTTCGATCTTCCACACCTTGCCGTTGATCTCCGACTTCACTGCGACTTCCGCCATCTGCGTGTACTCCGCTTGGGTTCCGTTTGCTGGCGGCAGTATAGCTGCGGGCAGGCGGCTGGCGACGGTTCAGTCGGCGGCGCGGCGGATGGTCAGCACGAAGACCGGCCCGTCGGCGCCCGCTTCGGTGTGGCTGTCGATCAGCTCGTGGCCGCCGGCCTCGCAGAAGGCGCGCAAGTCGTTCGGCGCCGCCGGGTCGGTCGCCCGCACCCGCAGCAGTTCACCCGGCGCCACCTCGGCCAGCAGCCGCTTGCGCGCGCGCAGGACAGGCAACGGGCAGCGCAGGCCGGAGGTGTCGAGCTCATGGGTCATGCGCCAGTCTTAAACCCGGCCGAACCGTCGCGCCAGCCGCGCCGAATCAAGTGCCTGCCGCGTCGCCAATTTTGCGCCCGGCGCGGCGTTACGCCGCGGCTCGGCAGCGTCGTGCCGATCGCTGAGCATTCCCGTCGGTTGATATATTCGTTTTCGTCGAAATAACGCCATTGCCTTGCCTGTAGAGGGATCCAGCGTCGCGCGCCTTCGCTTCGGGCGTTCGAAAGGCGCTCTTGACGGTACGACAAAGTGCCCTATTTCTGCCCCTATACGGCGCCCGCATAGCCGTTTATATTGCGCGCGCTTCACCTGGGGGGTCGTTGCGACTGAGAATGTTTGTGTGAGTAGGCGCAACGAGAATGGATGTAGAGAAGTTCAGACCCAACGCACCGCGTGCGGCGACATTGCTTAAATCGATGGGCAACGAACGCCGCCTGATGATCCTTTGCTATCTGGCGAATGGTGAGAAGACGGTCGGCGAACTGGAGCGCCTTATCGGCATCTCTCAGTCCGCCTTGTCGCAGCACCTCGCGCGGCTCAGGCGGGACCGGTTGGTGCAGACGCGCCGCGCGGCACAGAATATCTTCTATTCGCTGCACGGCGACGAGTGCCTGACCATGCTGCAGACCTTGCAGGGCTACTACGGCAACGCCGGCTCGCGACAGGTCGCAAACGGCCGCTGAGCGGCGATCGAGCGGCGCCGGGTCGCCGCCGCTCGCATACCTGCCGTGACATGACGTGCGTTGAACGGTCTCGGGTGGCGGCGCAACATGCCGTCATTCGAACCGATTGGCCGGTCCAGCCGTCGAAGGCGCGCCACGCCTAGCGCATGCAGATCTAGCTGCCGATCACCGAGATGTCCGCCAACATCTTCCTGCTGCGGGGACGAGGGCTGGCGTCGGCTTCGTCCTGGTGCCGGCAATGATCTACCTGCTGGGCATGCCGACCGCGGTGGTGACCGGCATCTCGCTGTTCACCCACCCCGGCGACGTCTACAGCCTGGAGCCCCTATTGCATTGATCGACTGTGCGGCGTTGACCCCCGCAAGGCCGCGACGCAAGATGCCGGCCTTCGAACCGCCCGATCGGGGGTGGCGAATCAAGCCGTTAAGGGCGCGTCACGCCTAGCGTATGCAGATTTATCTGCCGATCGCCGAGATGTCCGCGAACATCCTCCTGCTGCTGGGGATGGGGGGCGGGGTCGGCTTTCTCTCAGGATTGTTTGGCGTCGGCGGCGGCTTTTTGATGACGCCGCTGCTGATCTTCATCGGCGTGCCGCCGGCGGTCGCGGTGGCCACCGAGGCGAACCAGATCGTCGCCTCCTCGGTCTCCGGCGCACTGGCGCACTGGCGACGCGGCAATGTCGACCTGAAGATGGGCGTGGTGCTGCTGATTGGCGGCTTCGTCGGCTCGACCGGCGGCGTGTTCCTGTTTCGCGAGCTGCGCACCGCCGGCCAGATCGACCTGGTGATCTCGCTCAGCTACGTGCTGTTCCTGGGCATCATCGGTGGCCTGATGCTGGTCGAGAGCGTGCAGGCGATACGCCGGCGCGGCGACAGCGCCGCGCCGCGGCGCAAGCTGCACCAGCACAACTGGCTCCACGGCCTGCCGTTCAAGATGCGCTTCCGCCGCTCCAAGCTTTACATCAGCGCGCTGCTGCCGCTCAGCATCGGCGCCTTCGTCGGCCTGCTGGCGGCGATCATGGGCGTCGGCGGCGGCTTCATTATGGTGCCGGCGATGATCTATCTGCTGGGCATGCCGACTTCGGTGGTGGTCGGCACCTCGCTGTTCCAGATCATTTTCGTCACCGCCAACGTCACCTTCATGCAGTCGTGGCAGAACCAGACCGTCGACGTGATGCTGGCGCTGATCCTGCTCGCCGGCGGCGTGATCGGCGCGCAGCTCGGCAGCCGCGCCGGCGCCCGGCTGCGCGGCGAGGAACTGCGCGGCATGTTGGCGCTGATGGTGCTGGCGGTTTGCGGCAAGCTCGGTTTCGACCTGGTGGCGCGGCCCGACGACCTGTTCTCGCTGGCGGAAGGAGGCCACTGATGCGGCGCGCGCTGGTCTTGATGCTCGCGGCCGCCGCGCTGGTGCTGACGCGTCCCGCATCGGCGCAACCGCTGGTCGCCGACCTGTCCGACCACCTGATCGCCGTCACCGCCGGCTTCTCCGGCACCGATGTGCTTCTGTTCGGCGCGACCGACGGCGCCGGTGACGTGGTGGTCGTGGTTCAGGGGCCGGAGGAAAGACTGACCGTGCGCCGCAAGGACCGTGTCGTCGGCATCTGGCTGAACCAGGACAGCATGAGCTACGAGCGCGTGCCGTCGCTCTATTTCGTCGCCAGCAACCGGCCGCTGGCGGAGATCGCGCCGAAGACCGGTCTGGCCCGCCACCGCATCGGCGTCGACCACATCCTCTTGCGGCCGGTCGAGCGGGACACCGCCGCCGCCGAGGCCGCCTTCGCCGCCGCGCTGATCCGCAACAAGCAGGCGCAGGGCCTGTACAGCCACGCTCCCGGCCAGGTCGTCTTCCTCGGCGGCCAGCTGTTCCGGGCCGACGTCTCCTTCCCGGCCAACGTGCCCACCGGCAGCTATTCGGTGACCGTCTACCTGTTCCGCGAAGGCCGGCTGGTCGGTGCGCAATCGACGCCCCTGGTGGTGTCCAAGATTGGTATCGGCGCGCGCATCTACGACTTCGCGCAACAGCAATCTGCGCTCTACGGCATCGCCGCGATCCTCATGGCGCTGGCCGCCGGTTGGCTGGCGGGGGCGGTTTTCCGCCGCTGAGGCCGGCAAGCTGGCAATCGCTGGCACGAATGATGCATAAATTTTAAACAATTGCCGTTCGATACTTCTATGCGGTGTGTTCGGCATGACCTAAGTAAGTCAAGGCGACGACCTGGGCGTGCCCGGGTGCCGCATCGAAAGGGACTGGGATTACCCAAATGGGTTGTGTTCAGGAACAACGGGACCATGGCCGCGCTGGCGGTCCGCTGGCGCGGCTGCGCCGCTTCCTGCGCGACCGCCGCGGCGTGACCGCGATCGAAGTGGCGATGATCATGCCGGTGTTCCTGCTGATCATGTTCGGCATCTTCGAGATCGCCATGCTGTATTTCGTTGCCGCCGCCCTGGAGGGGCAGGTGGCGGAGGCCTCGCGGCAGATTCGCACCGGCAACGTCCAGGGCGAGGCCGATCCGCTGTCCGCCTTCCGCTCGCTGCTGTGCGGGCCGCTGGAGATCGCCATCGACTGCGACGAGATCATCGTCGACGTGCGCAAGTATTCCACCTTCTCCATCGTCACCTATCCCGAGTTCATCGACGAGGACGGCGAGCCGGACGAGGCGCAGTTCCTGCCCGGCGCGGCGCGCGAGATCGTCGTCGTCCGCGCCAGCTATCGCTGGGACCTGCTGGTACCGGGCATGGGGCTTTACCTCGGCGACAATGGGAACCCGTACAAGACCTTGTCGGCGACCGCCGTGTTCCGCAACGAGCCGTTCGAGAGCTGAGGCCATGACCGGACTGCTGCAGCGCTTCCTGAAACGCCGCGACGGCATCGCCGCGGCCGAATTCGCCATCATCCTGCCGGTGCTGATCCTGATCCTGTTCGGCACCGCGGAGATCGGCAACGCACTGTTGATCGATCGCAAGGTGACCCGCGCAACGCAGGTGATCGCCGATCTCGTCGCGCAGGAGGAGATCGTCTCCACCTCGCAGCTCGACGACATCATGCAGGCCGCCGACGAGATCATGCGGCCATTCCCGACGCAGTCCCAGATCGTGCTTTCGAGCGTCTGGCGCGAGGCCGGCGAGTCGACCACCAAGATCGCCTGGTCGGTAACCAAGCGCGGCAGCGCGTACCCGACCGGCACGACCTATTCGCTGCCGTCGATCGTGCTTGAAGAGGAAGAAGGCGTGATCGTGGCGGAGCTGACATTCCCGTACGAGGCGCTGTTCCCGAACGTGATTTTCTCCGATTTCACGATCCGCGACCGCGCCTATCTGCGCCCTCGCAAGGCGAGCCGGGTGGAGAAGAGCTGACGCGCCACCGCGCGTCCGCCGCAAGGACCCAGACAATGCCCCTGATGGCCAAGTTGTTGCCGGAAGATGCGTATCGCGCCGCCGGCCGCGATATTCTGCGGCGCTTCGCCGCCGACCGAAGCGGCGCCATCGCCGTGATCTTCATCGTCGCGCTGATCCCGCTGCTGGCCGCCGCCGGCGCCGCCATCGACCTCAGCCGCGCCTACGTGGTGAAGCAGCGGCTGGGCTACGCGGTCGATGCCGCCGGTCTCGCGGTCGGCGCCTCGGTCGGTTCTGAGAGCGAGCTCAACCTGATCCTGCAGCGCTACTTCACCGCCAACTATCCGGCCAGCGAAGTCGGCGTCACCGCGACGCCCTCGATGGTGATCGAAGGCAACAACATCACCGTGACCGCGACGGCGGCGATCGACGCGACGCTGATGCGGATCATGGGGGTCGACAAGATCGACGTCTCCGCCGAGGCGCTGGTGGTGCGCAAGGTCACCGGCCTCGACGTCGCCCTGGTGCTGGACAATTCCACGTCGATGTCGGGTTCCAAGATCGCCTCGCTGAAGACCGCGGCGACCAGCTTCGTCAACATCCTGTTCGGCAGCGAGGCGACCTCCGAAACCCTGCAGATCGGCGTGGTGCCGTTTTCCGCCATGGTCAACATCGGCAAGACCAACACCGGCTACATCAAGAGCCTGTCGGGCCACAACAACGGCAACTTCGCGCCCTATGACTGGGAAGGGTGCGTCGAGGCGCGTAGCCACCCGCGCGACGTCGAGGACAGCTACACCGGCTCGAACAGCCAGAAGAAATGGTCGCGTTTCATCTGGCCCAGCAACTCGAACAACGACTGGCCGCCGGAATCCGGCAGCCACGGCCAGTATCGCGGCCCCAACAAGCATTGCCCGGTGCCGATCCAGCCGCTGACGAACACCAAGAAGACGGTGCTCGATACCATCGATGCGATGGAGGCCAACGGCTACACGCACATCAACCTGGGCGCGGTCTGGGGCTGGCGCGTGGTCTCGCCGGGCGAACCCTTCACCCAGGCGCACGACTACAGCGATCCGAAGTTCAACCATGCGGTCGTGATCATGACCGATGGCGAAAACTTCATGCCGACCTCGAGCAAGGACTACACCGCCTACCGGCGCCTGCAGGACGGCTTACTCGGCAGCACCAGCCAGAGCGGCGCGGAGTCGGAGATGGACAGCCGCCTGCTGGAGGTCTGCACCGGCATGAAGTCGCTCGGGATCATCGTCTACACGATCAGCTTCGACATCTCGTCAAGCGCGCTGTCGACATTGCTGACCAACTGCGCCACCGATCCGAGCAAGTATTTCGACTCGCCGTCGGCGGCCAAGCTGCAGGCGGCGTTCCAGGCGATCGGCGCCCAGCTTTCCAACCTTCGCCTGGGGAAATAGCCTGCTTTGGATTGACGGCGGTCACTTCGGCTAGCCAAAACAAAGCATAGGTTTTGTTAAGCGTCGGTGCCCCATCCTGGGACGTCGGCAGAATGGAGCGGATTGGTTCGGCGCTGTCGCGTCGGCAGGGCGGTTCGCAGCGAGGTAAATCTCATGCGCAAGTCATGGCCAACGATCGGTACTGACCTGGTTTTCGACCCGATCGCCGGCGCCGCCCGCCTGCTGCGCGACTTCGCCCGCGACCGCGACGGCGCCATCGCCGTGATCTTCATCGTCGCGCTGATTCCGCTGCTGGCCGCGGCCGGCGCCGCCATCGACATCTCGCGCGCCTACGTGGTGAAGCAGCGCCTGGGCTACGCCGTCGATGCGGCCGGCCTGGCGGTCGGCGCCTCCACTGGCACCGAGGACGAGCTGCAGTTGGTCCTGGAACGCTATTTCGAGGCCAACTACCCGGCCGACGAGGTCGGCGTCCCGGCGACGCCGACGATGGTGATCGACGGCAACAACATCACCGTGACGGCCGACGCGGAGATCGACGCGACCCTGATGCGGATCATGGGGGTGGAGACCATCGACGTGTCCGCCGAGGCGCTGATCGTGCGCAAGGTCACCGGCCTCGACGTGGCGCTGGTGCTCGACAATTCCGGCTCCATGGCCGGGTCAAAGATCTCCGATCTGAAGTCCGCCGCGACCACCTTCGTGAACATCCTGTTCGGCGACGACAGCACCTCCGATACCCTGCAGGTCGGAGTCGTGCCGTTCAACGCGACCGTCAATGTCGGCCGTCCGAACGGGACCTATGTGCGCGCCGGCAATGGTCGCCGCAACTCGGATTACGACCCGTATCGCTGGGAAGGCTGCGTCGAGGCCAGGGACTATCCGCGCGACGTTGAGGACAGCTACACCGGCACCAACCGGCAGAAGAAGTGGCGCCGCTACCTATGGGTCAGCAACAACAATAACGACTGGCCGCCGGACTCCGGCGACCGCGGTCAGTTCCGCGGGCCGAACAAGATGTGCCCGGTGCGGCTGCTCCAGTTGACCGGCACCAAGCAGACCGTGCTCGACAAGATCGACGATATGGACGCCAACGGCTTCACCCACATCAACTTCGGCGCCGCCTGGGGCTGGCGGGTTGTCTCTCCGGCCGAGCCCTTCCAGGAGGCGCACGACTACGATGACGAAGAATTCAACCATGCGGTCGTGATCATGACCGACGGCGAGAACTTCATGCCGTCCAGCAGCCGCGACTACACTGCTTACGGGTTTCTCCAGGACGGCAATCTCGGGACCACGAGCCGGTCCGCCGCCGAGGACGAACTCGACGACCGTTTGCTCGAGGTCTGCACCGGGATGAAGGCCGTCGGCATCATCGTCTACACGATCACCTTCGATGTCGATTCCAGCGCGCTGCGCACCCTCATGCGCAGTTGTGCCACCAGCACTGCCAACTATTTCGACTCGCCGTCGTCGAGCGAGTTGCAGGCCGCGTTCGAGGCGATCGGCGCCCAGCTCTCCAACCTGCGCCTGGGCCGCTGATCAGTCCAGGCCGACCAGGTCGCGCAACGCCTGCTGGTCGTTCAGCCGGACCTCGTGGCTGCGCGCCAGCGTGATCAGCCCCTGCGAGCGTAGCCGCGTGAACGTGCGGCTCACCGTTTCGATGGTCAGGCCCAGATAGTCGGCGATGTCGAGCCGGGTCATCTCCAGGACCAGCCGGTCGTCGTCCCGGCCGAAGCGGCGGACGTGCCGCGCCAGGTGTTGCAGCAGGAAGGCGGCAACCCGTTCCTGCGGCGCCCGGCGGCCGAGCGTCAGCATGTGCTCGTGGTCGCGGACATGCTCTTCCTCGCTCATCTCCAGCAGCTTGCGCGATAGCTTCGGATGCCGCGCTTGCAGGTCGTCCGCGTCGCGCCGGCGCATCCAGCACACCTTGCTGTCGACCACTGCCTCGGCGGTGTAGGCATAGCCATCGCGGCTGGCCAGGCCGAGGAAGTCGCCGGGCAGGCCGAAACCGATGATCTGCCGCCGGCCGTCGGGCAGCAGCCGGTACAGCCGCAGGCAGCCGTCGCGGACGACGTAGATGCGCGTCGCCTCGTCGCCTTCGTGGAACAGGGCGCTGCCGGCCTCGCTATGGCGGTCGCCGGAAATACGATCCAGCAGGTTGAGTTCGTCGCGGTCGAATACCGCGCAGAACGACAGCCGGCGCACCGGACAGGCGGCGCAGCGCGCCGCGTCCGGCACGTCGCAGTCGATCGCGATCGGCAAGCTGCCGACCTTGCGGACAGCCGCGTCCGGCAACCGTCTGAGCTTGTCTGGTGCCGAGCCCGCCATCGCCCGGGCGCTCCTACCGAGAAAGTTGGACCCCGACTAAAGCACAGCCTTTCAGCCTTCGTCCAAGTATTCCAGGCGGTGGCCGCGCACCTCGGCCAGGGCCGCTGCCAGTTTCCGGGCCTGGGCGCCGGCCAGGCGGTGCTCCGCCGTCGGCAGGATGACGTTCTGCACCCAGGCGACGTGGCGGCGCTGGGCCTCGCCGAAATGCGCCGCCCGGATTGCCAGTCGTTCCTCGTCGAGCTGACTGTCGCGGGCGCCGAGCCGGTCGATGTCCGCCAGCAGCGGGCCGATCTGCGCCCGGTCGCGAACGTGCTCGGCGGCGAGCTGGTCCATCGCCTGGTCGACGTGGTCGCCGACCAGCAAGGCGGCACGGATGGCCGGGAACAGGCGCTGCTCGATGTCGTCAAGGTGCAGCGGCCAGTCGCGCCGGAAATAGTCGGCCAGCGCGTGTGCCAGTTGCGGCGGCTCCGCCAATGGATCGGCGGCCACCAGGTCCAGCGCGAAACACGCCATGCGGACCCGGAACATGTCGGCCGTCAGGAATGCCAGCGGCTGTCGCAGCAGCGCCGGATCGACGCGCGCGATCAGGTATGGTGCGACAGGGGGCGGCATCGCCGGCGCCGGCGGCCTAGTGCGACAGCAGGACCGGCACGGTCATGTGCCGCAACACTTCGCGGCTGACCCCGCCGAGGATCATCTCGCGCAGGCGCGAGCGGCCGTAGGCGCCCATCACGAGCAGGTCGCTGCCCAGGTCGGAGATGCGCGACAGGATCAGGTTGCCGGGGTCGACGTCGTCCGACTCCATGCGCTGCACGTCGACCTTCACGCCATGGCGGGCCAGGTGCGCGGCGATGTCGGCGCCGGGCACCGGGCCGTAGTCGCCGCTGCCGTGCGCGGCGTTGACGCTCATCACCACGACGTTCTTGGCCTTCTCCAGCAGCGGCATGGCGTCGTGCACGGCTCGGGTCGCTTCGCGACTGCCGTTCCAGGCCACCAGGACGTTCTCGCCGATCGGTTGCCGGACGCCGATATAGGGCGTCATCAACACCGGCCGCCCGGCGCCCAGCACCACCGCTTCCGGCAGGTCGGCGCCGCCGCTGCGCGCCTTGTCGGGCTCGGACTGGCCGATCACCAGCAGGTCGGCGTGGCGCACGTGCTTGACCACCGAATAGGTGGCGACGAAGTCGGCGACGTCTTCCTTGCGCCATTCGATGCTGACGCCGGTTGCCTTGGCGGTCTTCTCCACCAGGTCGTGCGCCTTGGTGATCTGCGCTTCGATCAGCTTGTTCTGCGCCGCCAGCGCTTCGTTCGGCATCGGCCCATAGACGCTGGACGGCCAGGTCGGCTGGCAGGCGACATACAGCGCCGCCAGATGGGCATCGAAGCCTTGCGCCAGCTTGGCGGCGGTTTCCAGCCGGTTCGCCGTCGACTCGTGCTCGTCGACATGCACCAGGATGGTCTTGTAGGACATGGTGGCCTCCTTGGAACGCAGATGCGTGGGCTCGTTGCCGCTACGATGCGGCGCCGCGCCGGGGCCGACCTTGATCTCAGTCAATCATGCGCGATCTGCATCAGTTCGCTGGTAACCGCGACTTCGTAGCCGTCCGGGTCGCGCAGGACGAACTCGTCGACGCCGTAGTCCTGCCGTTCCACCGGGCCCGGCTTCAGGCCGGCGGCGGCGAGCGCGGCGTGGGCGTCGTGGGCCGACGCCACCGCGAAGTAGAGCACGACATCGCCATAGTGTGGTCGGGCCTGGCGCTCTTCCGCAGAGATGGTGGTTGATCGGTTCAACATCAACCGGTGCGGCCCGTTCACCGCCAGCGCCCAGATCAGCGCGCCGTCGCTCTCGAACCGGCGCACTTCCTGAAACCCGAGATGCGCGTACCAGCCCAGTGAACGGCCGACGTCGGCGACGTTCAGCAGCGGTGTGACGGTGTCGATCTCGATGCGCATGGCGTTGCTCCGGAGGCTGCGCCTGTGGTCCGATCCGACCATGACAGAGACCGTCGTGCATTTCGATCCCAGGGCCCCGGAGGTGATCCGCGATCCCTACCCGGTGCTGCACGAACTGATGCGCGACGAGCCGGTGCATTGGAGCGCGCGGCTCGGCGGCTGGTGCGTCACCAGGTATGACGATGTGCGCCAGGGCTTCCGCGACCCGCGCCTCTCGGCCGACCGCATCCGCCCCTTCGTCGCCCAGGCCGGCGGCCCCGATGCCGAGCCTATTCGGTGGCTCGGCGAGGTGCTGACGCGCTGGGCGGTGTTCAACGATCCGCCGATCCACAGCCGCCTGCGCGCGCCGATGGCGACCGCCTTCACCAGCCGCGCCATCGAGGCGCTGCGGCCCAACATCGCCGGCATCGTCGACGAACTGATCGACCGGATGGCGGGGCAGGGGGCTGTCGACTTCCACCACGCCTTCGCCTACCCGCTGCCCGCCACGGTGATCGCTGACCTGCTGGGCGTGCCGCGCGAGGACGTGGATCACCTGAAACGCTGGTCCGACGCGCTGGCCCAGTTCGTGCTGACCAGCCGGACCAATCCGGAGAAATACCGTCTGGCAGCCGCAGGTTTGCGCGAGATGGTCGACTACTTCGACCGCTTCCTCCTCCAGCGCCGGCGCGACCCGGGCGAACTGGTCACCGACGCCATTCTGGCCGCCGCCGACGGCGACCATGCCCTGGCGCTGGAGGACGTCACGGCCACTTGCATCCTGCTGCTGTTCGCCGGCCACGAGACCACGACGCAGCTGATCGCCAACGGCCTGCTGGCGCTGATCGAGAACCCGGATCAGCTGGCCGACCTGCGCGCTCACGTCCACGATCCGGCAGTGGTGCGCGGCGCGGTGGAGGAGATGCTGCGCTTCGACGGCCCGAGCCTGACCAGCCCGCGCGTCGCGGCGGCAGATTTCGAGTGGCATGGCCAGCCGATCCGGCAGGGCCAGCGCGTGTTCCTGTTCAACGCGGCGGCCAACCGCGATCCGCGCGTCTTCGCCGAGCCCGACCGTTTCGACATTCGCCGCGCCGAGGCCGGCCGCCACCTGACCTTCGGCTACGGCATCCACTTCTGCGTCGGCGCGCCGCTGGCACGTCTGGAGGCGGAAATCGCCTTCCCGATCCTGTTGCGCCGCTTCAAGGATTTCGAGCTGGTCGAACCGCGGCAGGACTGGTCTGACAGCGTGGTCACGCGCGGCATGCTGCGGCTGCCGGTCAAGTTGATCTCGTAGCCCGGACTACGGGTCAATCGCGACTTAGCCGTCGTGCCTGCGACTCCTGGCCGGTGGAGCCGCGGTTGACGCCGGCGTTGCGCATCAGCGGGCTGTTCTCGCCGATGTCCCACAGGTTCGAACCCTGGGCGGTGAGCGCGCCGTCGACCACCATCACCTGGCCGGACACGAACTCGCCGTCGTCGCTGGCCAGGAAACTGGCCATGGCGGCGATGTCGTCGCCGGTGCCCAGGCGCGGCCACAGCATCTTCGATTGCGCCTGCGCCTGCATCTTGCCGGGCCGTCCGGCGTCCAGCAGCGGCGTCTCGATCACGCCCGGCGCGATGGCGTTGACCCGGATCCGGTGCGGCGCCATCTCCAGCGCCACCGACCGGGTCAGTCCGATCACGGCGGCCTTGGCGGCGGAGTAGATATGCGCGCCGTTGCCGCCGGTGATGGCGGCGATCGAGGCGGTGGAGATGATCGAGCCGCCGTCGCCCTGGGCCTGCATGATCGGCGCGGCGTGCTTCATGCCCAGGAACACCGAGCGTACCAGCACCGCCATGGTGTAGTCGTAGCCGTCGGTGTCGGTCTCGCCGATCGGCCCGAACACGCCGCCGACGCCGGCATTGTTGAAGATGCAGTCGAGCCGGCCGAAGCGTTCGATGCCGCGCGCCACCAGCGCCGCGACGTCGTTCTCCTCGGCGACGTCGGTGCGCACGAAGTCGCAACGCTCGGTGCCGAACTCGTCCAGCGCCGCCTTGCCGTTGGCCTCGTTCAGGTCGCCGATCACCACCGACGCGCCGTCGGCCAGGAACCGCGCCACCGTCGCCCTGCCCATGCCCGACGCGCCGCCGGTGATCACCGCGACCTTGTTCTCCAAGCGTCCACCCATTTTGTCGTCTCCTTCTTGTCTTCCAGCAACGCGCGGGTTCCACCACCCACCTCACCCCGACCCTCTCCCCCCTAGAGGGCGGAGAGGGAGCTACAAGGTCAGTGGAACCGCGTCCCTCTCCGCCCTCTTCTGGGGGGAGAGGACAGGTGAGGTGGTGTCGAAGCCGCGCTCCGCTGTCTCTACTCCGCGCAGCAGCTATGCGTGCTGCTGGCCGGGGGGACGTCGAGCGCCGGGTTCTCGTCGAAGAAGCCGACCGGGTGCAGCGCGAAGCCGGCGGTGACCACCGGCTGGACCGGGAAGTCTTCCGGCCGCGGCAGGTGGTGCAGGCCGAAGCTGTGCCAGAGCACCAGGTCGGTGCCGTCCAGTGGCCGGTCGGCGGCGGTCCAGGCCGGCAGGCCGTCGCCGCCGGCGCTCTGGTTCGGATAGCGCCCGGCGGCGTGCAGCTCTTCGGGATCGAACGCCGTGACCCAGAGCTGGTGCCGCGCGAAACCGGCGCGCTTCGATACCATCGAGTCCGGGTGCGCCATGAACGGCACCGGGTGCGTCGGCATCAGCTTGTAGGCCGTCGGCTGGCCCATGCCGTTGGTGTGCTCGGTGCTGGCGACCTTCCAGTAGCGCGCGGTCTCGAACTTCGCGTCGCGCCGGGCCTCGGCCTCCGAGCCGATCACGGTCTCCTGCGCGGCGAAGGCGTTGGCGTAGGGATTGTCCGGCCCTGGCGGCAGCGGCACGGTGTCGACCTCGACCACGCGGTTCTTCGTCCCGTCGACTGCCATGTCGAGTCGTGCGTTGAAGATGTGCTGGTGGTTGTGGGCATAGACCCCGGGCGAGACCATGGTCCCGAAGCGCGGTTCCTCGCCGGACATCAGCGCGGCCGTGTTGACGATGCCGGTGGCCTTCATCTGCAGCTCGATCGAGCCGTCCTGGTAGAAGTACCAATAGGCGCCGTATTCGTAGTTGCCGACGGTCGCGATCGACGAGATCACCAGCCGGCGCGAGCGGCGCACGTCGACCTCGCCGGTCATCAGGTCGGTGTGCTTCCACAGGATGCCGTCGTCTTCCTCGTGCAGGCAGATCGCGTTCTCGATGCGGTAGGGCTCGCCGGCGCTGTCGGCCATCCAGCCGTCGAAATAGTGGATTGCGCCCAGGCAGTCGCAGCCCAGCGTCAGCGAATTGGTCAGCACGCCAAGCCCGTACTCGCCGACATCGAAGGCGTTCTTGCGGAAGTGGCCGCCGCCGGGATGGCCATAGGGCACCACCATCTCCGACAGCGCCGCGCGGTGCAGCACCGGCCGGCCGTCATAGCCGATGGCGTGCAGGGTCAGGCCCTCGCGCGCGTTGAAGCCGACCCGGATCGACCACTTCTGCCAGCCAATATGATGACCGTCGACCTTGAACGACACGCCCTCGGGCTGCACCACTTCCAGCGCCTTCACGTCGGCGCGGAAATCGTCGCGATACTTCTTGTGGTAGTTGCGGTCGGCCGTCGGCACCGGCGCCGATCCGTAGTCGTCGACCCGCAGCACCTCGTAGGTGTTCAGGTCGACCACGGCGTTCAGCCCCTCGATCGGGTGCGCATAGCCGTTGTCGGTCTCCTCGCTGCGCAGCCAACAGAAGGTGTGCGAGATGCGCTTGCCTTCCTCGTCCTCCAGGCCGTAATTGCCGGCCGACCAGGGATCGACCTGCACCTTGGAGGGGTCGTCGATGCCGCGCTTCTTCAACGCCTCGACGAAACGGGCATCGGCGCGCGCCGCCTCGCCGACCGCCAGCACGTCGTCGAACAGGATGCGCGGCCGCGCGCCCGGCACCGCGCGCCAGTCGGTCACGGTGTCGGTGGCGAGGTCGACATGGGCCTCGTGGACGTTGCCGGTGGTGCGGTCGAAGGCGCACACGAACGCCTCGCGACCCGCCTTGCCATCGGCCAGCGCGGCCTTGTCCGGCTCGCGCAGAACCACGGTCTCGAAGGTCATGCCGTCGCCCAGGTCATGCGCGGCACGCACCGCGGCGGCGGCGCGACGCAGCTCGTCGGCGCTCAGCGGATCGAGCGGGTGCGCGGCGATACGGGCTGCGGCGGTATCGGAATCGGGCATCTCGGGCCTCCCGGCAATCTGATGTCCGAACGAGTGTGGGCCGACCGTGCCGCCAACGGCAACTGTCCTGCATCGGCGCCGTCGTTTATCCTGGCGCGCGATCACGGGAGGGACGTTTGGCCGACTGGGAACTGGCGCAACTCAACATCGCGCTGATGCGCGCGCCGATCGACGATCCGGTGATGGCCGCGTTCGCGGCCCGGCTGGATGAGATCAACGCCATCGCCGACGCCGCGCCGGGCTTCGTGTGGCGGTTGCAGGATGACGACGGCGCCGCCACCAGCTTCCGCCCGTTCGGCGACGACGTGCTGGTCAACATGTCGGTCTGGCGCGACGTCGAGGCATTGAAGGACTACGTGCTGCGCTCCGACCACGCCCAGCTGCTGCGACGGCGCAAGGCGTGGTTCGAGCGTATGGAGGCGGCCTACTCGGTGATGTGGTGGGTGCCGGCCGGCCACCGCCCCAGCCTGGCCGAGGCCGCCGAACGGCTGGAGCGGCTGCGCCGAGACGGGCCGGGGTCGCGCGCCTTCACCTTCCGCGACAGCTTCCCGCCGCCGGCCGATGGGCTGCACGCCTGAATGGCCGCCAGGTTGAAACACAAGGCGCTGCGCGCCGAGATCGTCGAGACCTGCCGGGCGATGAACCGGCGTGGGATCAACCAGGGCACGTCGGGCAATGTCAGCGCCCGGGTGCCGGAAGGCTTCCTGATCACCCCTTCGGGCGTCGACTATGACGACATGAGCCCGGCGATGATCGTGCCGATGGACCTCGACGGCGGGCACGCCGGTAAGCTCAAGCCGTCCAGCGAGTGGCGCATGCATCTCGACATCTACCGCACCCGCGCGGAGGCCGGCGCCGTGGTGCACACCCACGCGACCCACTGCACCGCATTGTCGTGCCTGCGCCTCGGCATCCCGGCTTTCCACTACATGGTCGCGGCGGCCGGTGGGCGCGACATCCGCTGCGCCACCTACGCCACCTTCGGCACCGAGAAGCTGTCGGCCAACATGCTGAAGGCGCTGGCCGGGCGCGACGCCTGCCTGCTCGCCAACCACGGCATGATCTGCCTGGCCGGGAACCTGGCGCGCGCGCTGTGGCTCGCCGGTGAGGTCGAGGCGCTGGCCCGCCAGTTCATCGCCGCCCGCCAGATCGGCGAGCCGAACCTGCTGTCGGGCGCCGAGATGGACCGCGTGCTCACCCTGTTCAAGGGCTACGGACAGCCGCAGCAATCGTCGACCGCAATGCAAAAATAACAGGCAGCCTGCGCAGTCGTTGGGCCGCCCTGTGCCGCTGGTCAAAGTCTAGGCGCCTGCTGGGGTCGGGAATTCCCGAGTCCACGAAGCCGATCGCGACCGGCCTATTGTACAAATCGAGTCTCGAAATTTGCGTTTCGCGCCGCCACGACACGGTTTCACAAGTCTATTCTAGTTGAATTCGTAACCAACTGGTTACATCATAAGTATTGAAATCGTTTCTCTAGTTCCTTTTCCTCCGCCATACTTCAACATACGCATTCCCTATTTCTTCAATTCGTTGGATGTATTCGCGGAGATTCGAGAAAGGCACTTGGCACGCCTCGTGCTGAAGGCGAATAATGGCGGTGCTGGCTGACATGCCAGACAGCGAACGGTGGAGGGCTTCAATGAACAAGATGATGAATCGACGCGGCTTCCTGAAGAACGCGGCGCTGGGCGCGACTGCATTGACCACGGCGTCGATGCTGACTGGGGTGGCCGAAGCGGCCGACGAAATCCTGATCGGCGGGATTCACGACGAGTCCGGCTTCCTCGACATCGCCGGCCAGCCGATGGCGCAGGTGATGCGCTTCGCGGTGCACGAGCTGAACGAGAAGGGCGGCCTGCTCGGCAAGCAGCTCAAGCTGGTCGACTACGACTCGCAGTCCAACATGCAGCTCTACACGCAATACGCTCAGCAGCTCGCACTGAAGGACAAGGTCGCCGTCGTGCATGGCGGCATCACCTCGGCCAGCCGCGAGGTGATCCGGCCGGTGCTGCGCCGGTTCAAGACGCTGTACTTCTACAACACGCTCTACGAGGGCGGTGTCTGCGACCGCAACGAGATCTCCACCGGCACCACGCCGGCGCAGACCGTCGACAAACTGGTCGACTACTGCCTGAAGAACTGGGGCAAGAAGATCTACACCCTGGCCGCCGACTACAATTACGGCCAGATCACCGCGGCCTGGGTGAAGAAATTCACCGAGGAAGGCGGCGGCGAGGTGGTGCAGACCGACTTCTTCCCGCTCGACGTCACCAACTTCGGCCCGACCATCTCCAAGATCCAGGCGGCCAAGCCGGACGTGGTGATGTCGGTGCTGGTCGGCTCCGCCCACTTGTCCTTCTATCGCCAGTGGGCCGCGGCCGGCATGCAGAAGGAAATCCCGATGGCGTCGACCACCTACGGGGCCGGCGGCAACGAGGTGATCCTGATGACGCCGGAAGAGTCGAACGGCCTGGTCAACGCCCTGGGCTACTTCCAGGAAGTCGACACGCCGGAGAACAACGCCTGGCGCAAGAAGATCGAGGCCTTCTTCCCGGACAAGACGCCGCTGCTCACCGAGCTGAGCTGCGCCACCTACGAGGGCGTGCTGCTGTGGGCCAAGGCGGTCGAGATGGCCGGCACCACCGATCGCATGAAGGTGATCGAGGCGCTGGAGACCGGCCTGTCGATCGACGGCCCATCCGGCAAGGTGACGATTGATCCGAAGACCCACCACGTCATCCGCAACGTCCACCTGGCGGTGATCGAGGACCGCAAGTGGAAGGTGCTGAACACCTTCAACCAGGTGCAGCCTGCCGATACCCAGGCGGTCTGCGACCTGGAGAAGAACCCGAACGACAACAAGCACTACATCATCAAGCTGTAGTGCGGGTTCGGTAACCGGTTCAGGGGCGTTCGATGGATTTCGCCATCATCGTCGTGCTGGAGGTGCTTAGCGCCATCGGCACGTTGGTCATCATCTCGCTCGGGTTGGCGATCATCTTCGGCATGATGCGGGTGATCAACATCGCGCACGGCGAGTTCCTGATGCTCGGCGCCTACACCGTGCTGCTCAGCGTCAAGGCCGGCGTCAACATCTGGATCGCGATGTTGGTGCTGGCCCCGCTGGTGGTCGGGGTGATCGGCGTGATCATCGAACGCTGCCTGATCCAGTTCCTCTACGGCGCGCGCATGCTGGACACGCTGCTGGCCACCTGGGGTCTCAGCCTGTTCATCATCGGCGCCGTCACCATCGTGTTCGGCAACACGGTGGAGGGGGTGTCCTCGCCGCTCGGCGGCTTCGACATCGGCGCCTACAAGATGTCGATGTACACCATCTTCGTCATCGTGATGGCGGCCGTGCTGCTGCTCGGCACGCTGGTGGTGCTGAAGTTCACCAAGCTCGGCCTGATCGCGCGCGGCACCATGCAGAATGCCGGCATGGCCGCCGCGCTCGGGGTCTCGCCGCCGAAAGTCTACATGGTCACCTTCGGCATCGGCGCCGCGCTCACCGGCCTGGCCGGCGGCATCCTGGCGCCGCTGACCGGCGTGGTGCCGACCATGGGCGTGGCGTTCATCGCCAAGGCCTTCATCACCGTGATCGGCGGTGGTGCCGCGATGGTCGCCGGCACCGCCACCGCCAGCGGCCTGTTCGGCGGCATCAGCCAGCTCGCCACCTTCGCGACCACGCCGGTATGGGGCGACGCGGCGCTGCTGTTCATCGCCGTGATCATGCTGCGCATTCTGCCGCAGGGCATCACCGGCAAGTTCTTCAGGAGGTCGATTTGAGCCTGGTGAAGGGCAATCTCGGCACCATCGTCACGATGGTGATCGGCCTGGCGCTGATGTTCGGCCTGCCGATGACGCTCGACATGTTCGCGATCATGCAGCTCACGCTCTACGTGGTGTTGTCGATCTTCGCCGTCTCGCTGGCCTACATCTGGGGCTATGGCGGCATCTTCTGCTTCGGCCAGGCGTCGTTCTTCGGGCTGGGCGGCTATGTCTTCGCGGTCAGCGGCATCAACATGGGCGACACCACCGTCCCGTTCCTGTTGTCGATCATTATTCCCGGCCTGTTCGCCGCCGCGCTCGGCTATTTCATGTTCTACGGCCGCCTGACCGACGTCTACATGGGCGTGGTCACGCTGGTGGTCTCGCTGATCATGTTCAAGCTGATCAACCACACTGCCGGGCCGGAATACACCATCGGCGAGGCCCGTCTGGGCGGCTTCAACGGCATGCCCGACGTGCCGGTCCTGAACTATCCGTTCCAGCCGGGTGAGTTCATGGACCCGGTGCACATCTTCTATTTCGCCATGGGCCTGCTGCTGGCGGTCTATCTCGGCCTGAAGCTGCTGCAGCGCACCAAGTTCGGCCGCGTCACCGTGGCGATCCGCGAGAACGAGACCCGCGCCCAGCTGCTCGGCTACGACGTCCGCCTGCACAAGGTGCTGGTGTTCGCCATCGGCGGCGCCATCGCCGGCATGGGCGGCGGCCTCTACTCGACCTACCAGGCGTTCATCGACCCCAACGCCTTCGCGCTGGTGATGTCGGCGCAGTGCCTCATCTGGGTCATGGTCGGCGGGCTCGGCACCCTGGTCGGGCCGGTCATCGCCTGCTGCGTGCTGCAATATCTCACCGTCTGGCTCGGCGCGGTGGAGATCGCCAACAACAACTTCGTGCTCGGCGTGATTCTGATCGTCGCGGTGCTGGTGCTGCCACGCGGCCTGCTGCCGTCGTTGCAGGATTACGGGCTGATGCTCTGGAACCGGGTCCGGCCGAAGCCGGAGGGCGGCGATACCGCCACGGCCGACGCGGCGGCCACGCGCGCGGGAGCCGGGGAATGAATGACCAGGCGCCGCTGCTGGAGACGAAGGGCCTGTTCATGCGCTTCGGCGGCGTCACCGCCGTCGATGACGTCAATTTCCGCCTGAATCCTGGTGAATTGCGCTGTCTGATCGGGCCGAACGGCGCCGGCAAGTCGACCTTCTTCAAATGCCTGACCGGTCAGCTCGACCCCTCGGAGGGCGAGATCAGCTTCGAGGGCCGGCCGATCACCGGGCTCAACAGCCACGACATCGCCCGCCGCGGCATCGGCATCAAGACCCAGGTGCCGAACCTGTTTGATGGCCTGACCGCGCATGAGAATGTCTGGCTCGCCGCGCGCCACCACCACGCCAAGGCGCACGCCGACAAGCTGGTGACGGAGGTCATGGCGCGCGTCGGCATCTCGCACCTGGCCGACGCCGTGGTCGCCAAGCTGGCGCACGGACAACGCCAGTTGATCGAGCTGGCCACCGTGCTGGCCGGCGAGCCGACGCTGATCCTGCTCGACGAACCGGCCGCCGGCATGACCCACGAGGAGACCGCGCGCGCCGCCGAGATCATCCGCGAGATCAACCAGACCACGGCGATGATCGTGGTCGAGCACGACATGCAGTTCATCCGCCAGATCGCCTCGATGGTCACCGTGTTCCACCAGGGCGCGATCCTTGTCGAGGCGCCGATGGAGGAGATCCTGCGCAACCCGACGGTACGCGACGTCTATCTCGGCAAGCGGACGGCGGCGTGATGCTGACCGTGAAGGACCTGCACGCCGGCTACGGCACCGTCCCGATCCTCACCGGCCTGTCGATGCAGGTGAAGCAGGGCGAGTTCATCGGCATCCTGGGCCACAACGGCATGGGCAAGACCACGCTGCTGCGCACGCTGATGGGCTATGTCCGCGCCACCGCCGGCAGCGTGACGATGGACGGCGCCGACATCACCCGCGCCAGCACCCACGCCCGCGCCCGGCTCGGCATCGGCTTCGTGCCGCAGGGTCGCGAGATTTTCCCGGCGCTGTCGGTGCTCGACAATCTGCGCATGGGCATGGTGGTGCGCAAGACCGAGGAGGCGCAGGCGGTCGAGCGCATCCTGGCCGACTTCCCGCGCCTGGAACGCCTGCTCGACCGCGTCGGCGGTGCGCTGTCCGGCGGCGAGCAGCAGTTGCTGGCGCTGGCCCGCACGCTGTGCACTGAGCCGCGCCTGCTGCTGCTGGACGAGCCGACCGAGGGCATCCAGCCGTCGATCATCGACGAGATTGAGGAAACGCTGCAGCGTCTGCGCAAGAGCCGCGACTTGACCGTGGTGCTGGTCGAGCAGAATCTCGATTTCATCGCCGCGCTGGCCGAGCGCGTCTTGATCATCCAGAAGGGCATGTTCACCCGCGAACTTGGTCCGGAGCATCTGGCCGACGCCGAGATGGTCGGCGAGTTCGTCGGTTTCACCACCTAGACACCACCAATCAAACGACACCGGCAGGGGAGAGGGAACCAGCCATGGCCGTGAAAAAGCCGACACCGGAGCAACTGCGCGAGGTCGCCGAAGTCTGCGGCATGTCCTTGAGTGACGACGACGCGGCGTCCTTCGCCGCGCTGATCGCGCCGAGTATCGACGGCTACAACGTCGTCGACGCCATGCCCGACTATCTGCCGCGCGTGAAGTATCCGCGCACGCCGGGCTACCGTCCCGAAGGCGAGGAGAACAAGTACAACGCCTGGTACGTCAAGACCGAGGTGAAGGGCGCCGCCCGCGGCCCGCTGAAGGGCAAGACGGTCGCCCTGAAGGACAACGTGATGCTGGCCGGCGTGCCGATGATGAACGGCGCCGCCACCCTGGAAGGCTATGTGCCGGATGTCGATGCCACCATCGTCACCCGCCTGCTCGACGCCGGCGCGACGATCATGGGCAAGGCGCACTGCGAATATTTCTGCCTTTCCGGCGGCAGCCACACCAACGCCACCGGCCCGGTGCACAACCCGCACAAGATGGGCTACTCGGCCGGCGGTTCGTCGTCCGGCTCCGGCGCGCTGCTGGCGGCCGGCGAGGTCGACATGACGATCGGCGGCGACCAGGGCGGCTCGATCCGCATGCCGGCCTCGTTCTGCGGTGTCTACGGCATGAAGGCGACCCACGGCCTGGTGCCCTACACCGGCGTGATGCCGATCGAGCCGTACATCGACCACACCGGCCCGATGACCCAGAACGTGTCCGACAACGCGCTGATGCTGGAGGTGCTGGCCGGCCCCGACGGGCTCGATCCGCGCCAGTATGACGTCAAGACCGCGCGCTACTCCAAGAACCTGGAGGGCGGCGTGAAGGGCATGAAGATCGGCGTCGTCAAGGAAGGCTTCGGCCACGAGAATTCCGAGAAGGACGTCGACGCCAAGGTCAAGGCCGCCGCCCAGCGTTTCAAGAAGATGGGCGCCAAGGTCGAGCAGGTCTCGATCCCGATGCACACGCTCGGCCCGGCGATCTGGACCCCGATCGCCATCGAGGGGCTGACCCAGACGATGATGTTCGGCGACGGCTACGGCGTCAGCCGCCGCGACATGTACGTCACCAGCCTGATGGATTTCCATCACCGCTGGCGCGAGCGCGGCAACGACCTGTCGGAGTCGCTGAAGCTCACCTTGCTGCTCGGCACCTACATCGAGAAGTACTACGGCAAGCGCTACTACGGTAAAAGCGTGAACCTGTCGCGCAAGCTGACCGCGGCCTATGACGCGGCGTTCGAAGAGTACGACCTGCTGCTGATGCCGACCTTGCCGTTGAAGGCGACGCCGCTGCCGGCGCCGGACGCCAGCCGCGAGGAGTACATCCAGCGCGCTTTCGAGATGATCGCCAACACCGCACCGTTCGACATCAGCCACCACCCGGCGATGTCGATCCCCTGCGGCATGGGCGGCGGCCTGCCGATCGGCCTGATGCTGGTCGGCAAGCACTTCGATGAGACCACGATCTACAAGGCCGCCTACGCTTTCGAGCAGTCGGGCGACTGGAAGAAGTTCTAGGCCGGGGAGGGCCACGCCATGAAGTTTCCGTATCCCAGCGTCGCGAAAGTGCGCGAGCTCGGCGAGCAGCTGGGCATGGAGCTGACCGACGAGGAGGCGAGCACGCTGAGGGCGCAGATGGAGCCGTTGTGCGGCGCCGCCGATGCCATGCTGCGCATGCCCGACTATCTGCCGCAGACGAAGTACGGGCGCGATCCCGGCTACCGGCCGGAGGGCGAGGAGAACAAGTACAACGCCTGGGCCCGCAAGACCGCGATCAAGGGCGCGGCCCGCGGCAAGCTGAAGGGCAAGTCCATCGCGCTGAAGGACAACGTGATGGTCGCCGGCGTGCCGATGACCAACGGCACCTCGATCCTGGAGGGCTACGTGCCCGACGTCGACGCCAGCATCGTCACCCGCATCCTCGATGCCGGCGGCGAGATCGTCGGCATCGCCAATTGCGAGTACTACTGCCTGTCCGGCGGCAGCCACACGTCGAACACCGGCCCGGTGCACAACCCGCACAAAATGGGCCACACCGCCGGCGGCTCGTCCTGCGGCTCGGCCGCGCTGGTCGCGGCCGGCGAGGTCGACATGGCGATCGGCGGCGACCAGGGCGGCTCGATCCGCATGCCCGGCGCCTTCTGCGGCATCTACGGCATGAAGCCGACTCATTCGCTGGTGCCCTATACCGGGCTGTGCTCGATGGAGGCGACCATCGACCACACCGGCCCGAT
The DNA here is from genome assembly GCA_040223615.1 of Alphaproteobacteria bacterium. GTDB lineage: Bacteria > Pseudomonadota > Alphaproteobacteria > JAVKFY01. Next base: position 1,792 of record JAVKFY010000019.1, on the reverse strand, counting down.
GACCGCCAACGTCGCCGACAACGCGCTGCTGCTGGAGGTGATCGCCGGCGACGACGGCTATGACGGCCGCCAGAAGGCGCCAAAGACGCACAACTATTCGAAGCTGCTCGACGGCGGCGTAAAGGGCATGAAGATCGCCGTCGTCAAGGAAGGCTTCGGCCAGGAGATGTCCGAGAAGGTCGTCGACGACAAGGTCAAGGCCGGCGCCAAGCGGTTCGAGAAGATGGGCGCCAAGGTCGACGAGATCTCGGTGCCGATGCATGCCGAGATGGCGACCTACTTCATGCCGATGGTGATGGAAGGCATGATGCGCGAGGCCTTCTTCGGCAACGGCATCGCGCCCGGCATGCGCAACCTGCATGCCGTCTCGATGATCGAACGCTCCAAGTCCTGGCGCGAGCGGTCCAACGAGATGCCGCCGAACGTCAAGCTGGCGATGCTGTTCGGCACCTTCATGATCGACGCCTTCGACGGGCTGGTCTACGCCAAGGGCCAGAATCTGAAGCGCAAGGCCACCGACCACTTCAACAAGCTGTTCGAGGAATACGACCTGCTGCTGATGCCGACGGTGCCGATGACCGCGCGCAAGATGCCGCCGGCCGACTGCTCGGTCGACGACTACATCATGGAAGCCTGGTGCATGCTCTCCAACACGCCGACCTTCGACGTCACCGGCCACCCGTCGATGACGATCCCGTGCGGCATGTCCAAGGACGGCCTGCCGGTCGGCCTGATGCTGTCGGGCCGGCATTTCGAGGAACCCACCATCTACAAGGCCGCCGCCGCCTTCGAGGCCGCCGGCGACTGGACGAAGATGTAGGAGCCGGATCATGACCGAAGCCGACGCACCGCCACCGATGCAGCCGACGCCCGGCCGCACCGGCCTGGTCGTTGTCGACATGCAGAACGGCTTCTGCGACGACAAGGGGAGCTGCGCCCAGCTCGGCCTCGACATCGGCATGCTGAAGGGCGCGGTCGAGCCCTGCAAGCAGCTCATTGCCGCGGCCCGGGCGGCCGACGTACCGGTGATCTACACCCGCTACGTCTGCCGGCCCGACTACGCCGACGGCGGCATCCTGATGAACACCATGATGCCCGCGTTCAAGGACGTGAACGGGCTGGCGGCGGGCACCTGGGACATCGAGGTGGTCGACGAGCTGCTGCCCCAACAGGGCGACTTCGTGGTCGACAAGAACCGGCCCAGCGCGTTCTACGCCACCGGCCTGGAGCCGATCCTGAACGGCCTCGACCTGGACAGCCTGATCGTCTGCGGCGTCACCACCAACTGCTGCGTGGAGACCACGGTGCGCGACGCCAGTCAGCGCGACTTCAAGACCTTCGTGGTCTCCGACGCCACCGGCGAACTGGAAAAGCAACGCCACGACTTCGCCCTGGCGACGATGGACTTCCTGTTCGGCCGCGTGGTCTCGTCGAACGAGGCGATGAGCCTGATGGCGGCGAAGGACTGAACCAGCTTTGCCCGGATCAGGTCCGGCCATGACGGCATTATCTGATCCGTCGTGGCCGGGGCTTGACCCACGAGTGTCCGGTTAAGTCATTCCGGTCCTGCGCCCGCCCGTCAACGTCTTTGCAAGCGCAGGGACGCGGATGGCCCGGACAAGCCCACGGCTGCCCGGTTAAGCTCTGGCGGGACCAACAACACGCGTCATGCCAGCGCAGGCTGGCATCCAGGCAACGTTGATATGGGCATGCGGAGCCGCGGAGAACGCGGAGTTGCTGCGATCGGCGCTCCGCGATTCCGCGTCTCCCTTGCCGAGCAAGGCGACCTCAA
>JAVKFY010000018.1:0-33015 GCA_040223615.1 Alphaproteobacteria bacterium | reverse complement strand
CCTCGACCGTGGCCGCACCAGCCTCCTGCTCGCGCAGCACGCCAACGATCTGCTCCTCCGTGAACCTGCTCTTCTTCATCGTCCGTCTCCAGATGACGGACTCTCATATCAACCGAGGGAGCCGCAGGGGAGCAGGTCAGTGCCGACCGTCGGCCGACAGACATCCTTCGGCGCCCCAGAAATCCGCCTTGCCGAGGTTTTCCGGATGGTCGCGTCCGTCGAAGCCATCCGGATAGCCGCGTACGGTCTGAACTGGCGTCAGCCCCTTGTCGTCGTCGACGTCGCACACGACAACGATGCCGCCGAGCTCGCAGTTCACATACGCCACCCGCATCGAATGGTGGAAATTGATGCCACGAGGGCCGCTTCCCGCCGCCAAAGCCACTTCGCCGTGAGGCGAAAGCTCTCCTGTCGTCAGATCAAGGACGTACTGATGGATTTTGTCGGTGCCCAGATCCATTGCGTACACCAGGTTCGTTCGAGGATCGCCATGGATGCCGTGAGGATGAGGCGTCGACTGTCGCAGCGCGTTCGGACCTGAGCCGGCGTGATCGGGCAGTGCCGTCGCTTCGCCGATGACGCCGCTATCGGGGTCGAAAGGCAGCACTGAGACGCCGCCCTCCCAATATCGCGTTACGAGCAAGAACCGACCGGTGCGGTCGAAGGTTGCGCATGTGTTGCCCTGACCGCCTGTCGCCTGGGTGCACACCTTCTTGAGGGCGCCGCCGGCCAGGATCTCATACGATGTCAAGAAACCGACGCCGGCGGGCGTTGCCGTGTGATGGGATAGTTCATGGGTGGCGACAAGAAACCGCCGATTAGGGTGAATCTCCAGCCAAGAGGGCGAATCCTGCTTTGTGATCATGCCCGTCGGGGTAAGCGTGCCGTCGGCGCTGTCGAACGAGAAGCAACTGATCCCTTCGCCAGGCTGGGTCGAGCCAACCCATCCAAGCTGGCCGGGCTCGTATCCTGAATAGCATCCGACAAAGGCGTATTGCTGCGACATAAGATGTCTCCAATATTCCGACGACCATCGTTCCACCCTACTGCCCAGCACAGTCAGTGATCGGCAAGTCGTTCAGACAGGCGTACCAACGGGCGTGCCCTGGTCCAGACGGCTGTTGGCCACGCGGATGCGCGAGGCAGGCATGCCGAGACCCGCATGCATGCGGGGTCCGGCCGTAGCCTCGCGCATTGGACCCTTCTGGCGTTTCTAGTTGATCATCGCTATTACCTACTAGCGCCTATTCGGCCATAGACGATGATGGATTGGAATATCGAGTGGAGACCCGATACGCCCACGTGGTTGAAGAGATCGCCAAGCTCGGGAGTGTTCGCGCGGCTTCCGAAACGATCGGCTACACGCAGTCGGCGATCACCAAGATCTTGCGCAGGATCGAGAACGAGTTCGGTGAGCGCCTGTTCGACCGGCACCCACGCGGCATGCGGCTGAACGAGTTCGGACGCGCCTTTCTCGATCATGCGGTCGCAATCGAGAAGGAGATGCGCGATGCGAAATCGAAGATCGCTGCGCTGAAATCCGGCGAAACGGGGCGTGTCGTTCTTGGAACGGCGGCTTGGTCAACGCAGATCTTGCCGAGGATTCTGGCTGGCCTGGCAAACGCGCGGCCGAATTTGAAGTTCCGGGTCGTTGAAAGCAACGCCGCTCACCTGGAGCAAATGCTGCTCGAAGGCAGGATCGATCTCGCGATCTCGGCAATCTCGCAACCCTTGGACAATCAGATCGTGGTCGAGAGCATCGGAGAGGTCGTATTCGGACTGGTTATGGCGGTCGATCATCCGCTGACCAAACTACCTGTCATACGCATTCAGGACATAGCGGCGTATCGGTGGATCCTTGCCGAAGGCGACAACAGGACGGCGGCGTTTCTCGAACGAGAGTTCGCCAAGCACAAGCTGCCGTGGAGCGAGCCGCATATGGAAATGCTGCCAAGGCATGCCCTGCTCGAGATCGTCGCAAGCACCGACCTGATCTCCTACCTGCCATTGTTGAACGATCCCGGCGCCAGCCCCGCCGTCGCAAGATTGACGAGCACCGACCTGCAATGGCGGATGCCTGCCGGCGTGTCCTTTCGAAAGAACCGCCCGTTGACGGCGGGCGGACGGATCGTGCTCGAAGAACTCAAGCAGCAATTCCGTCTCGCCGGAAACGCCGCAGGCTGAGCCAAGCCCGTGCGCCGGTCTCAGATGGAGACCGTAGGTTCACGCACTTGCGCTGCGATGCTGTGGCGTCGATGCCTTAAGCGCGAACCTTTTGCCCTTGAGGACGATACCGACTCGCGAAACTGGGTCCGAACTCAGGTTTCGGACGACGTCGCCATCGGCGCATCTTTGCCGGATCTCCATATAATTCCGATATTTAGGCTCAATCAGCCGCCGACCGAGCGTTTCCGATTTGGAATAGACCTTGCCCCTATCGTGTCTGGTACGGACGACGTTAGCCTCTAGAGTTATGTCGCCCGAGCTTTCAGGGCACCGGGCGAAAGCGTTCAACCTTGCCGGGTGCCATACGTCCAGTACCCGGTTTGCCGCGAAGCGCGCGTTGCTGCGGGCCAAGCGGATGCGGGGTCGGAATCGGGTCTCATCTGGGAGGAAACATATGAACAGGATACTGAAGTCGCTGGCGGGAGGCACCGCGATGTTGGCTGCTGTAGCAGCCGCCTTGCCGGCCGTGGCCGACTGGCCGGAAAAACCGATAACAATCATCTTCCCCTGGGCCCCCGGCGATCCCACCGAAGTGGTTCTCCGCACCATCGGCGAACTGGCGGCGGACAAGCTCGGCCAACCGGTCGTCATCAACAACGTCACGGGAGCGGGTGGCACCAAGGCAATGGCCGCGGCTGCGGCCGCGGAAGCGGATGGCTACACGCTGGTGAACAACTGGGTTGCCCCGCAAGTCAGCGCCAAGCTGTTCAATCCTAAGCTCCCATATTCGAGTGACGACTTCATTCCGATTGCGGGCATCTTCGCGATCCCCTTCACGCTGACCGTCGCCGCCGATCATCCGGCCCAAGACATCAAGGGGTTCATGTCGTGGGCCAAGAAAGAGGGACGCAGGATCAACTACGGCGTGTGCGCGCCGCAGTCGGTGCCAAGGCTGATCGGCGAGCAGTTCATGTCGAACGCGGGCGTGCCGTACAACCCGATCCCGTTCAGCGGCGGCTGCGGCGGCGACAACGTGACCGGCCTACTCAACGGCAGCCTGGATGTATCGGTGGCGGTCGTTCCCCTGGTCAATGTCTTCAAAGGGCAGATCAGACATCTCGGCCTGATCACCGATGAACGGCATGCTGCAGCGCCCGACCTGCCATCGGCTGCCGAACAGGGCTATCCGGTCGGTTGGGGCGACAATGCGTTCGGTTGGGGAGGGCTTGCCGTGCGCGCCGGCACGCCGGACGACGTCGTAGAGAAGCTGCGGGCGACCATCACCGAGGTCCTTGCTGGTGATGAACTCAAGGCCCGCCTCAAAGAGAACATGATCGCGATGATCAAACACGTTTCGCCACAGGACTGCGAGAAGCTTTGGGCGGATTCGATCACGCTCTTGACGCCCCACGTCGAAAAGGTCCTAAAGGCTGGCAAGTAGACCAAGCCTGGGGGGTGCTTGACCCGGCGCGACGACGCCGCGCGCCGGGTTTTCTTTCCCGTGGAGCGAGCATGCTTCCCACGATATCCAGGGACGAGGATTGCATGCAGAACCCCAGGACGGAACTAGCGTTTGCACTGTTCTTCACCGTCTTGATACTGATCGGGATCTTCTTTACGTACCGCATAGACCTCGCATTCAGTTCCGATCTCGAGGTCATTTCAGGCCCGCGCGCTTACCCGGGCATGATCCTGTCTGTACTGCTTCTTCTCAACCTTATTGCCGTTGCCACCTATGTCAGCCGGATACTCCGGGACGCGGACACGGCCGCCAGCTGGAGCTTGCCGATTCCCGGAAACTTTATGCGATCAGTGGGATTGCTCGTGGCGCTAACCATGTTCGTTCTGGTGTTCGAACCTGTCGGTTACATTCTTACTGTGGTGCCTCTAATGACGCTGTCCGCGCTATTGTTCGGCGAAAGAAGCCCCATGAAGGCGTTCATCGTATCGGTCAGTCTCGCGGCGGTTTGCCTGCTCATCTTCCGCTACGGATTGGCGACGGTCCTGCCTGAAGGCGTCCTGGGCATCGACATGATCATCTGACTCATGGATGCAGTTCAGGAAGTCTTTCAAGTCGTCACTGACCTGATCGGGTGGAGCGAGCTGCTTTTCCTGGTCGTCGGCCTGTCGATCGGAATCGTCATCGGTGCCTTGCCGGGTGTCGGCCCGTTGCTGGGCGTCATCATGGCGATACCCTTCACGTTCTATGCCGAACCTGTGGCCTCAATGGCCTTGCTGATCGGCATTTATCAGGGCGGGTCCTACGGCGGCGCCGTCGCGGCGACGATGATCGGCATACCCGGCACGCCGATGGCGGCGGCGACCATGCTCGATGCTCGACCGATGGCGCTCGCTGGCCGGGCGTCAGAGGCGGTGACATTGTCAACGATCGGCTCTGCGTTTGGCGGGGTCATCAGCGCACTCATGCTCATAACCATCGCGCCGCAGTTGGCAGCGATCGCCCTTCGATTCGGTCCGGCGGAAACGGCCGCCTTCGCCTTGCTTGGCCTGTGCGCCTTGGGGGCTCTTTCGGGTGACTCGCCGCTGAAAGGCTGGGCAATGGGCTTCCTCGGCCTATTCATCGCCACGATCGGCTTGGACCCGGTGACCGGGGTACAGAGATTCTCTTTTGGATCCGCCTATTTCGACGCCGGTATCACCTTGGTACCGCTGTTGGTTGGGCTCTTCAGCATTTCGGAGGTTCTGATGCAGGTGGAAGAACCTGTCAGGGCATCCGACGCCAAGTCAGGTGCAACTGCATCTGCAAGGGCCTTTGGCAGTCTGATACACCGCCCCATCAACTATCTTCGATCCAGCATCATAGGTGTATTCATCGGCATCATACCTGGTATCGGCGGTGTAACCGCGTCGTTTCTGAGCTACAGAATGGCAATGTCGTTTCGCAAACCAGCGGACATCGAGTTTGGAAAAGGTAATCCCGATGGCGTCATTGCATCGGAGTCCGCCAACTCCGCCGTAACGGGCGGCGCGCTGATTCCGATGCTCTCTCTCAGTATTCCGGGCGATCCGATTGTTGCCGTCTTGATGGGCGGTCTGATGTTGCAAGGCGTGCAGCCTGGCCCCCAGATGTTCTTCCAACATGGCGACGTTGTGCAGGGCATCTTCCTGATTTTTCTCTTTGGCGCGATCCTTCTTTTGCCGTTTGGACTTGTATTTATCCGTGGCGTGGTGCGCATTCTCAGATTGCCGCAGTGGAGCATCATGACCGGTGTGTTGATGATCAGCCTTGTGGGGACCTATTCGGTGTCGCGCCAGATCTTGGACCTCGGGCTGCTTCTCTTCTTCGGCGTCGTCGGTTACGTCCTGCGGAAGACCGGATACCCGCTGGCCCCGCTGGTCATAGGCTTCATTCTTGGTCCGATCTTCGAATCAAACTTTCGCAGAACAGTACTCGTGTCGCAGGGCGACCTGTTATCGTATCTGGGCTCGCGACCGATCGCGCTGGGTGTTCTCGTCTGCGTTGCAGTCTTCCTGCTCGTGCCGCTCTTCCGACGGATCCATTCGCGACAGACGTGATCGGCACTACTGCCCGCCCAGCTTCCGCTAAAGCGAACCTGCACGACCGGCTGCGGCCTGGTCGTCTCCCGACCTCAGGTCTTGACGGCTTCAGCATCCGGGCACATATTTCACGCATGCCTAGAGGGTCGATGCATAGCGCGAATGCCAAACGGCAGGCGGTGGACTACACCGACCGCGCCTACTGGAACGGCATCATCAAGATGAGCCTGTCGAAGTTCTTCATCCTGTGCGTCCTGCACCAGAAGCCGATGCATGGCTACGAGGTCGCACGCGCCGTGGAGCACACCACCAACGGCTGCTGCGCGCCGACCGAGGGGACGATCTATCCAGTGCTACGGGAGTTCGAGGCCGGCGGGTATCTCACCGCCGAGGCAGAGACCGTCTCCGGCCGCGAGCGCAAGGTCTACACGCTCACGAACAAGGGGCGCGCGGCGTTTCGCGTCGCGGTCGAAGCCTGGACCGACGTCACTTGCTGCCTGACCGCCTCTGGGAATGTTCCAAGCGGCGACAATTCGACCTGCCGCGTTTGAGCGCTTTTTATTTGGCCTGATACATAGAGGATCGATGCAACGATGAGCAAGGTGTCCAAGAAGTTCGAGAACCTCCCCTTCGCCGTGATCGGGGCCGGTCCGGTCGGGTTGGCCGCCGCCGCGCACATCGTCGATCGCGGCATGACACCCCTGATACTGGAGCGCGGATCGACGGTCGGAACCTCCCTGCGTGCCTGGGGGCATGTCCGGGTTTTCTCGCCCTGGCGTTACAATATCGATGCTGCCGCGCGAAATCTTCTGGAGAGCGTCGGCTGGACCGCCCCGGATCCGGACGACCTCCCGACTGGCGCCGAGATCGTGCGCGACTATCTTGAACCGTTGGCGGCGCACCCGGCGCTGGCGCCGCACCTGCGGCTAGGCGCCAATGTCGAGGCGATCACACGTGCCGGATTTGGCAAGGTGGTGTCGGGCAGCGGCGCCGCGGCGCCGCAGGTCGTCGCCTGGATCGACGCTGAGGGCTTGGAACATCGCACGCCGGTGCGCGCCGTGATCGACGCGTCAGGCACCTGGGACCAACCAAACCCGATGGGCGCGGACGGCCTGCTGGTCCGCGGCGAGCGGGTTGCCGGCGACCGCATCGCCTATGGGATCCCCGACGTGCTCGGCGCCGAACGGGGCGCCTATGCGGACCGGCGCGTGCTCATCGTCGGCGGCGGCCATTCCGCAATCAACGCGGCGCTCAACCTGCTGCGTCTGCGGGAGAGTGCCCCGGCAACTCAAGTCTACTGGGCGCTGCGGCGCGACCGTATCGACCGACTGCTGGGCGGTGGCCTGAACGACCAGCTTCCGGCGCGGGGCGAACTGGGCCTAGCGGCGCGCCAGGCGATTGATACCGGACGTCTCAAGGTCCTGGCGCCTTACGCGGCGAAACTGATCGAGCGGACCGACGACGGCCTGCGGGTCACCGGCTTGCTAGGCAATAGCGAAGTTAGCGTCGACGTCGACCGCATCGTCGTCGCCACGGGCCAACGCCCCGACCTGGAGATGCTGCGCGAACTGCGCGTCGAGTTTGACTCGACAATCGAGTCGACGCCGGCGCTGGCGCCGCTGATCGATCCGAGACTGCACTCCTGCGGCACCGTGCCGCCGCACGGCGCGCGCGAACTCGCGCATCCGGAACCGGACTTCTACGTCGTGGGATCGAAATCCTATGGCCGCGCGCCGACCTTCCTGATGCTGACCGGCTACGAGCAGGTGCGCTCGGTGGTGGCGGAGATCGCCGGCGACCATGTCGCGGCGCAGCAAGTGCGCCTCGCACTGCCGGAGACGGGCGTGTGCACCGTGGCGCCGGTCGGGACCGCCAGCGGCTGCTGCGGCGGCGCGGCACCGAAAGGCGTGGATGCCTGCTGCGCCGACGACGCCGCCGCGAAGGCGAGCGGTAGGAGCGGCTGCGGCTGTTCCGACACAGCGTCGCCGGCCTCAGGTTAGCCTGCAACCTCGGCGCCGACTTCGTCGCGGTCCGGCCAGTCCCTGCCTGTCAGTCGCCGTCGTGAGCGGCCTGCTCGGTGGCTGCGTGTACAGCGGCACGATCGGTACACCTGTGCCATGACCGAGCGTGCTCAGCGCACGTGCGATACAATGCAATCCTTAGTCACCGAGTTCGCACACTGGGCGGCGGTCACCTCGGGTAGCTTGCGTGGGGTTCGAGAATAGATCACCCAAGGTCAAGGATCGGTGATGCGCCGAAACGCCGCGAGGACCCGAAGTTCCTGACCGGCCAAGGCGCTTATCTCGACGACCTTGCCGTCGATGGGTTGTGTCACGCCGTGTTCCTGCGTTCGCCGTACGCCCATGCACGGATCGATGCGGTCGACATATCGGCCGCCCGAGCGGCAGCGCGCGTGATCGCGGTGCTGACCATCGAGGACGTGAAGGCTGATGGGCTTTCGCCGCTGATGCCGACCGCCGTGGCGAACCCCAAGACCGGCACGCCGTTCAATTTCCTGCCCCAACCGCTGCTCGCCGATGGAGTCGTGCGTCACGTGGGAGAGCCGGTGGCCATGGTCATCGCCGAAACAGTCGAGCATGGCCTCGACGCGGTGGAGCTGATCGAGGTCACCTACACGCCGCTTGCCGTGACCACCACGCCGGACGCCGCCCGGGCGCCGGGCGCGCCCGCGCTCTATGCCGAAGCACCAGGCAACACCTGCTTCGACGAGCATTTCGGTGACCGCGAAGCGGTGGAGCAGGCGATGCGCGCCGCGGCCCACGTGGTCGAGTTGTCTCTGGAGAACCCTCGCATCGTCATCAACCCGATGGAGCCGCGTGGCGTGATCGGCGCGTGGGATGCGGAGAACGGACGCTACACGCTGCACGTCTCGAGCCAGAACCTCCACCAGATGCGCGAGGTGACGGCGAAGTCCCTTGGCGTCGACGACAGCGCGGTGCGGTTCGTCGCCCCCGATGTCGGCGGCGCGTTCGGGGTCAAGAATTTCGCCTACTGCGAATTTCCTCTGCTCGCCTGGGCCGGACGGCGTGCAGGGCGGCCAGTCAAATGGATCGCCACGCGTTCGGAATTGTTCCTGACCGACCATCAGGCCCGTGACCATGCTTCGATCTCCCGGCTGGCGCTCGGAGACGACGGCCGGTTTCTGGCGCTGGAGACCCGCAGTGCGGCCAATCTCGGGGCTTACATGGTCGGGTCGATGGGCGGCGTGCAAGCCATGCTGTTCAGCCATCTGGCGGGCACGGTCTACGACATTCCGGCGATCTCTCTGCACGTTTCGGCTGTCTACACCAACGCCACGCCTCTCGGCGTGACCCGCGCGCCTGGATTCTCGGAAGCGAACTTCATCATCGAACGCCTGATCGACACGGCGGCGCTCGAATGCGGCTTCGACGCTGCGGCGCTTCGGCGGCGAAATTTCCACCGCGCGGCAGCCATGCCGTTCACCAATGCACTTGGCGAAACCGTCGATAGCGGCGACTTCGCGGCTTGCTTGAACGCCGTTTTGACGCGCGCCGACATCGACGGTTTCGTGTCGCGACGCGCACAAAGCGAGGCGCAGGGACGCCTTCGCGGCTTCGGCTTCGCCTATCACATCAAGGCCACCGGTGGCTCGCCGCACGAGAATGTTGAGATCAAGTTCGAGGCGGACGGCACGGTCACACTGATCAGCGGCACCCAGACCATCGGTCAAGGGCATGAGACCAGCTTTCCGCAGATCATCAGCGACCTTCTCGGCATCCCCGATAGCGCCGTCCGCCTGGTCGATGGTGACACCGACCGGATTCCCACCGGCGGAGGCCACGGCAGTTCGCGTTCGACATATATGGCGGGGACGTCGATGTGGCATGCCGCCCAGGAGATCATCGAGAAGGGAAGCGCGGTTGCGACCGAGGCGCTGGAGGCCGCTCGCGAAGATATCCGGTTCGTAGATGGACGGTTCACCGTTGCGGGCACCGATCGCTCGATCGGATTGATGGATGCCGCCGGGATGGCGCGTGCCGCCGGGGCGTCGCTCGACACCTATAACCACTGGACGCGCGAGCATATGACGTTTCCGAACGGTGCTCATGCCGTCGAAATCGAGATCGACCGGGAGACCGGTGAGCTGGAGATCGTCAGCTATACCGTGGTCGATGACTACGGTGTGCTGGTCAATCCGATGCTGGCGCAAGGGCAGACGCATGGGGCGATCGCGCAAGGCGTTGGCCAGGCCGTGCTGGAGCGCGTGGTCGTGGACCCGGAGAGCGGACAACCGCTTGCCGCGTCCTTCATGGACTACGCCATGCCCCGGGCCGACGATCTGCCGTTTTTCGACGTGACCTACAATCCGACGCCCTGCACCACCAATCCGCTTGGCGTAAAGGGCGCGGCCGAGGCAGCCGTCGTCGGCGCGCCCTCGGCAATCGCCAATGCGGTGGTCGATGCACTTCGGCCGTTCGGCGTCCGGCACTTCGACGGCGCAGCGACGCCGGAACGGATCTGGCGAGCGATGCGTGGCTGATCCGGCGTTCGGTCTGCGAAGTTTCGGGTTCAGGAGGAAGCCGCCGTTCGCACGTCGTTGCGTTCGGACCGAGGTTGATCAGGAAGCGACATTCGAACTTGCGTTGCCGAGGCTCGGCACAATCCCGTGAGGGCAGATTTTCACTACCGTCATGCAGCGCGATGGCGCCGGCGTGCCCAACCAAGGCCAAGAAGACCGACACCGAGCAACGTAAGCGTGGCCGGCTCCGGGACCGCTGGGTTGAAGTTGCCGCTTCCGCTGCCGTCAGCTTGCGAGCCGAATACGACGCCATTCCAGCCCGTGATGACTGGCCCATGCGTGTCGAAAAAGCCGAGTGCCAGCACCTCGCCGACATCCCACGCACCATCGGCACATTGGCCACCAAGTCCGTCGCCAAGCCCTAGCCAGAAGTAGGTTGCGCCCACTTTGCCAAACCCATCGCCGGCACATCCATTGTCCGGCAAGTTGAACAGTTCGTCGTTGATGACGATGTGTGATGGGTGAACCGCTTCGAAGTGGTCGACAAAGTTGTCAACACCAGGCACCTGGTCCGGCCCAATTGCCACACCGCCGGTATTCTTGAGGAACTTGGTATACTGGAAGCCGCCGGCTACCGCGGTCACCGATGTACCCAAGTAGGTGTAACACTTGTTGTCGCCCAGGACAGTGACCAGGCAGACACCGCCGAGGCCGCCTTCAATGCCCCCTGGCATGCCAGCGGCGGGGCCGGGAACGAAGAGGCCACCGACATTCGGCACCGGCGCGGTAAGCAGCGCCGCAGATGCCGTCGGCGCATATTCCACACGCATCGCCGCCATCGTCGGCCCATGGACATCATCGAAGCCGACTGTCGTAGTTGCCAAGGCAGCGGTGTCCAGTGACGACCAGTCGTAGTTGTCGGCTGAGATCCCGGCGATCGGTCCTGGTCGGTCATAGGCAAAGACACCGCCGTCGCTGACGACGTTCAACTCATGGTGCACGCCGATGTGACTGCCAGCTTCATCTATCGTCAACCGTAGCGTGTCCGCACCCACCACACCGCCAAGATCGGTGAATGAGTAGCGGTACTCGAACAGCTCGGTGATCGGGTTGTAGGTAACGGTGGAGCTGTAGTCGAGAGCCGTCCCGGCGACTTGTACCGCCTGGGCTGGTAGCGCGCCGCTTGCAATGGCAATCGCAAGCGGTGCCGCAAGAAGAAGTCGAGACAACATGACGCCCTCCCGAGTGTTCTTAATTATTGGTGCAAAAAATGTGCCTTATGGAAACTTTCAACCAATTCATTGCCTTGGTACGATCAGCAAATGAGAATCAATTCAAACTGTAAGAACCACCGACGGTTTGGATTGCAGCAGAAGGCGCCAGCTCGGCATGATCGCCAAGCTGGACGCCATTACCGGTCCCGGCTCGCGAGACAGCCTGCCGTCTACACCGCGAGCGGCGGCTGGTTCGGCCAGCCCGCATCGGCTTGGTAGGCCATGCCCGCCTCAAAGAGCTTGTCTTCCTGAAGGTGGCGACCCACCAGCTGGAAACCGACCGGCGCGCCCGTATCGTCGAGCCCGCCGGGCAGGATGATCGCGGGGCTCCCGGTTAGGTCTTGCGGTGACGTGTAGGTAACAATGCGCGTTACACCATCCGCCAACTCGGTGACCTTGAGGAACTCATCCGTCGTGGGCACGGGTGTTGCCATGATCGGGGCGATCAGAAGGTCGACGGCCTCGAACAGCATCGCATAGCCGCCAGCGAACTCCCGGCGCGCGATCGTCGCCTTGGCGTAGTCGACGCCGGTCACGGCCATACCGGCATCGAGAAAGCCCCGATAGGCCTCGCTGTAGTCGTTGCCGCGCTGCGGGTAGGTCGCTTCGTGGGCGACCGCGGCTTCGGCGGAACACAGGACGATCCACAACTCGACCGCCTCGCGCCACTTGGGCATCGAAACGGGCACGATCTCGGCGCCGCGTGCCTTCAGGATATCGAGGCCGCGCCGTATCGACTTCGCTACTGCGGCATCGACCCCCTCCGAGCAATATTGCTCGTCGAAGCCGACACGCAGCCCCGACACGCCGGCATTGATCGTCGCCAGGTAGTCCGGCGCGTTGCCGGCAAGGCTGGTCGGGTCATTCTCATCGCGGCCCGCGATGGCGCCCAGCATCGCGGCGGCGTCCTCCACCCGTCGCGTCATCGGGCCGACGTGGTCGAGCGTATCGGACAGCGGGAAGACACCGTGCCGGCTTACCCGTCCCCATGTTGGTTTCAGGCCGACGATGTGGTGCGTGTAGGAGGGGAAGCGGATCGATCCGCCGGTGTCGGAGCCCAGCGACCCGAAGCACAGGCCGGCGGCCGTGGCCGAGCCGGAGCCGCTCGACGACGCGCCGCACCACAGGTCGGCTTTCCACGGGTTCACCGGCGGCGGCACGTCGGGGTGGTGCAATGCCAGCGCGCCCTCGGTGAGCTGCAGCTTGCCGAGCACGACGGCGCCAGCCTCGCGCAGGCGGCGCACGACGGTGGAGTCCGATCCGGCGACGCGGTCCTTGAAGGCGGGGATGCCAGCCATCGTCGGCACGCCGGTGGCGTCGCACAGGTCCTTCACGGCGATCGGCACACCATGCAAGGGACCACGGACGTTGCCAGACGCGATCTCGGACTCGGCCGTCTTCGCCTCGGCGAGCGCCTGGTCCTTCATCAGCGTGGCGTAGCTCATCAGCTTCGGATCGAGTTCGTCGATGCGTTCGAACATCGCCTCCGTCAACTCGACCGGCGAAAGCTCCTTGCTCGCCAGCTTCTGGCCCGTCTCGACCAGACCGGCCAGCGCCATGTCCGTGTGCTTCACCTTGCTTCTCCCTAAGTCCTGAATGATTGCGTGAGTCGTGCCGCAGCTGGCGGCGCCAAGCCTAGAGGCCGAGTTCGCGGCGGTAGCCGCCGTCGATGCCGTCGATGATCTCGGCGACGGCGCGACGGCCGCACGCCAGGTCGACGCAGAGCGCTTCGATGCTCTGGCGCCGGGACATCGCGGCACGTTGCAGCATCCGGTAAGCGGCGTCCTCGCTGCGCGCGCCGCCCTGCATCAGCCTGACGACGGCGGAGATCACCTTGCGGCGCTGGCCGAGGCGTTGCTCGGCGGCCTGGAGACGTTCGTTCGTCAGCCGCAGCTGGGCGTGGTTTCGCATCGCGATGGCCAGGCAGGAATAGATGCCGGTCCGGCGGATCGGTTTCGTGAGGTAGGCCGAGGGCTGCAGGGCGAACAGCACCTCCAGCCGGCCGGGCGCCTCGGAGCCAATCAACGCGATGACAGGGATGTCGCGTGGCAGCGGCTCGATCTCATCGTCGCATTGACCGTGAATGGCGTCGCCGTCGAAGAAATGTATGTCGGCGGTCGGTTCGCCGCATCGCATCGCATCGTCGACGATAACGATCAGCCCGAGCCGTTCCAGCTGGCTCTGCAGCATGGTGCGGTCGGCGCCGGCCGGATGCTCGATGCTCGCACGCAGGCCGCGGAAGGAAGGAATGCGGCGCCGCTTCATTGCACCACTCGCAGCCGTCGCGAGGATGCATCGTTGGCACCCGACCTGCGACTGTCGGCGACCAGTGCGTCGACGTCGAGCCATGCGAGATAGGGATCCGGCTTCACCGGCGCGACGGCCGCCTCGACGATGTCGAAGCGATAGCCTCTGCGTGAGCGGGCGAGGCGCGGTGTCAGGTAGCAGTGATTGGTTTCTGGATCGACCTTGACCTTGCCCTGGGGCGCATCGACCGTTTCGCGGTAGGTCGCATCGCGCACCGCGCGCACGTTGCCATTGCCGGCCTGCTGCACGGCGCGGCCGAGCAGGATGCCGCAGAGGTAGGCGGCTTCGACATCGGCGGAGGGCAACGTCTCCGAACTGAACGCCTTGCGGTAGCGGCGAACGAAGCTGCGATTTTCCGGGGTGTCGATGCTGCTGAAGTAGGCGGCCGACGTCAGGTGCCCGGTGGAAGCGCTGGGACCGATCAGGCGCAGTTCGTGTTCGCCGAGGCTGCAGCTCAGGATCGGTGGCGCATCGTCGTCGCTCACGCCGGCGCGGCGCCACGCCTGGCGCAGGCGCCGGTGAAACAGGTAGCTGGCCTCGCCGACCAGCGTGTTGAAGATCGCCGGCGGCCGCTTCTCGAAGATCTCCCGGACGATGTGGTCGATGTCCGTGTCGCCGAGTGCGACCAGTCGCTTGCCGACGATGCGGCCGGATGCGGCGGTGACGATCTCCTGCAGGACGCGGGTCGTTTCCCACGTCCAGATGTAGTTCGAGCCGACGCAAAAAACGTCGACGCCGATATTCGCGATCATGTGCTGGGCCAGGGGCACGATGTGCTGGTTCGGCGCGGCGCCGACGTAGATCACGTTGTCGCTGCTCTCGAAACCCTCGTATCGGGCGGAGTGCCAGAGCAGGCGGTCGTAACGCTCCAGTAGCGGCAGTACCTGCTTGCGCGACGCCGAGGTGTAGCAGCCGACGATGTGGTGCACGCCCTTGTCGTGGATCAGCGCCTCGACCGCTTCCTCGTAGCGATGCAGATCGCCGCCTGGGTCGAAGACCAGCGGCACGAGTTCGAAGTCGTTGCCGTCGACTGCGTTGATCTCGTCGATGGCAAGCGAAACGCCGTTCAGCATCTCGCGCCCGACAAGCCCGTAAGGACCGGTCAGGGAGTAGACCACCCCAACATGGATCGGTTCTCGGCGACGTCGCATCGTTGAACTTTCCCTCGTGCATAAGGGTCGCGCGCCTGCTTCGACGCTGTCAAATGCCGCCACCGCATGGCAGCCATCTTGACAATCAGGAAGCCGGCCGCTGACTATTCGTGCGAGCGCGCGGCTTGTGACGGACAATGGCGTCCATCGATCGATGCCGCGCCAACTGTATGATCGCGGGCATCAACGCCCTGGCAATTGAGCCTCGGTCCCCTAGCGGGGGCACGGGGCTCTTTTCGTTTTGGCGCGGCGATAGACCTGATCGAAGGAGCGGTGAGATGCCCGTGAGATTGCCGACCGTCGGCCAGCTTCGCGACATCGCGACGTCGTTCGGCATGACACTGGATGACGATGACCTGGGCTCGTTCCGCGAGATCATGCGTGGCCCGCTGGCGTCGTGCGACCGGCTGGACCAGCTCGCCGAGCCCAAGCTTCCCGTGCGCTACGCCCGCACGCCGGGTCATCGACCTGACGAAGCCGACAATCCGTACAACGCGTGGTACTGGCGCACCGAGATCAAGGGCGCGAAGAACGGCGTGCTGGCTGGCAAGTCGGTCGCGGTGAAAGACAATATCTGTGTCGCCGGCGTGCCGATGATGAACGGCTCGGCGCTGCTCGAAGGCTACGTCCCCGACATCGATGCCACGGTGGTGACGCGTATCCTGGAAGCCGGCGGCACCATCGCCGGCAAGGCCGTGTGCGAGGACCTTTGCTTCTCGGGCGCCAGTCACACCGCGAAGACCGGCCCGATCCGCAATCCGCACAACCCCGCGCACAGCGCCGGCGGTTCGTCCGGCGGCAGCGCGGCGCTGGTCGCGGCCGGCGAGGTGCCGATGGCGCTAGGTGGCGATCAGGGCGGCTCGATCCGCACGCCGTCGAGCTGGTGCGGTGTCTACGGCCTGAAGCCGACCTGGGGGCTGGTGCCGACGACCGGCTCGATGCCGATCTCCTATTCGGTCGATCATTGCGGGCCGATCTGCGCCAGCACCGAGGACGTCGCCCGCCTGCTGACCGCCATCGCAGGCCATGACGGCCACGACAGCCGCACGCAACTGGCGCGTACCGGCGACTACATGAGCGCGCTCGATGCCGGCGTCAAAGGCCTGCGCATCGGCGTGCTGAAGCAGGGCTTCGGCCATCCCGAGAGCGATGCGGCGGTCGACCGCGCGGTGCTTGGCGCCATCGACGTGCTGAAGGCGCAAGGCGCGAAGGTGAGCGAAGTGTCGGTGCCGATGCACTACGACGGCCCGCACATCTGGAGCGGCATCATCCTTGAGGGCGCGGCGGAGATGATGCTGAAGGGCTACGGCGTCGGCAACAACGTGCCAGGCTATTACCCGGTGACGATGCAAGAGGCTTTCGCGCGTGGCATGGCGACGCGGATTGATGACGCCTCGGAAACGGTGAAGCTGGTGCTGATGCTGGGCGAGTACCTGCACCGCAACTATCACAACCGCTATCACTCGAAGGCGCAGAACCTGCGCGTGCTGCTGCGCGACGCCTACACGGCGGCGCTCGACGAGGTCGACATCCTGGCGATGCCGACGATCCCGTTCACCGCCACCGAGATCCCGCCGGCGGACTGTCCGCGCGAGCAGTATGTCGACCTGGCCCTGAACATGCAGGCCAACACCTGTCCGTTCGACGTCAGCGGCAATCCGGCGTTCACGCTGCCCTGCGCGCACAAGGGCGGGCTGCCGATCGGGCTGATGCTGGTCGGGCGGCATTTCGAGGAAGCGACGCTGATCCGCGCCGCGGCAGCATTCGAGGGCGAGGCGGACTGGCGCAAGGCTGGCGCCGCCGGGCGCCGCAAGGCCAAGGCTTGAAGCAGGGAGCTTGCTGACGGATGTCGATGAACGATTGGGTGGACAGCTCGCTGATGGCCTTGCGCGGCATCAGCCAGAACAAGGTTGGCGCCACGCACGAGCTGACCGAGTCGAAGCAGGAAACCTTCCATTTCACCATCGGTCCGTACTCGGAGCCGGTGATGACCGTGCGGCCCGGCGACCGCGTTATCGTCGAGACCCGCGATGCCTTCAGCGGCCAGATCAAGTCCGAGCAGGACCTGCCGTCGGAAAAGATCCGGATGCCGTTCGCCAACCCGCAGAACGGCCCGATCATGATCGAGGGTGCCGAGCCGGGTGACGCACTGGCCGTGCACATCGAGACCATGTTGCCGCGTGGCGAGCAGCCGCGCGGTACCTGCGCGATGATCCCGGAGTTCGGCGCGCTGACCGGCACCTACTACACCGCGACGCTGAACGATCCGCTGCCGGAGAAGGTGCGCAAGATCCACGTCACCGAGGAGGTCGTCGAATGGAGCGACCGGGTGACGCTGCCCTACAAGCCGCACATCGGCACCCTGAGCTGCTCGCCCGAGATCGACTCGATCAGCTCGCTCACACCCGACAATCACGGCGGGAACATGGACCTGCCCGACATGGGGCCGGGGACGGTGACCTACCTGCCGGTGCGGGTGCCCGGCGCGCGGCTGTTCATCGGTGACGCGCATGCCTGCCAGGGCGACGGCGAGGTCTGCGGCGTCGCCGTCGAGCATGCCAGTCTGACCACGATCCGCGTCGACCTGATCAAGGGCTGGACCATCGAGTGGCCGCGGCTGGAAAGCGACGAGCTCATCATGGCCATCGGCAGCGCGCGTCCGCTGGAGGACGCGACCCGGATTGCCTACCGCGAACTGATCCGCTGGATGGTCGCCGACCACGGCTTCGACCAGTGGGACGCCTACATGATGCTGAGCCAGTGCGGGCGCGTGCGGCTCGGCAACTTCGTCGACCCGAAATACACGGTGGGGGCCGCTGTCTCGAAGAAGTACCTGGCCAAGTAGCGGCCTGAACAAGGAGAGAATGATGCACGAGTTAGCGAAACGGACCGGGCTCGGTGCCGCTGCTGCGGCCCTGGCCCTGCTGGCGGCGACAAGTGTCGTCGCTCAGGACAAGATCACCATCGGGTTGCTTGAGGACGTCTCCGGCGATATCGCGCTGATGGGCGCGCCGAAGCTCAACGGCACCTTGCTGGCGGTCGAGGAGATCAACGCCGCTGGTGGCATCATGGGCCGGCAGATCGAGGTCAAGCATCTCGACCCGCAGATGGACAATGCGCGTTATCAGGAGTTCGCGCGTCGGCTGATCAAGCGCGACAAGGTTGACGTCCTGATCGGCGGCATCACCAGCGCCTCGCGCGAGGCGATCCGGCCGATCGTCGACCGCGAGGACATCTTCTACTTCTACACCAACCAGTACGAAGGCGGCGTCTGTGACGGCAACATGGTCAGCACGGGCGCGGTACCGGAGCAGCAGTTCTCGACGCTGATTCCCTGGATGGTCGAGAAGTTCGGCAAGAAGGTCTACGTGATCGCCGCCGACTACAATTTCGGTCAGCTCTCGGCGGTGTGGACACGCACCATCCTGGACAAGCTGGGTGGCGAGGTGATCGGCGAGGAGTTCATCCCGCTCGGCGTGTCGCAGTTCGGTCAGACGATCCAGAACATCCAGAAGGCCAAGCCCGACTGGCTGATGATGCTCAACGTCGGCGCCGCGCAGGACTCGTTCTTCGAGCAGGCTGCGGCCGCCAAGCTCGACATTCCGATGGGCAGCTCGATCAAGATCATGCTCGGGTTCGAGCACAAGCGCTTCACGCCGCCGGCGCTGGAGAACATGCACGCCGTGGCTAACTGGTTCGAGGAGGTCGACACCCCGGCCGCCGAGGACTTCAAGAAGCGCTGGCGCGCCAAGTTCCCGGACGAGAAGTACATCAACGACATGGGCTACAACGCCTACGTCACCGTCTACATGTACAAGATGCTGGTTGAGAAGGCGAAGTCGACCGAAAAGGATGCGCTGCGCGCGGTGATCGCCACCGGCGACGCATGCATCGATGCGCCTGAGGGCCGCATCTGCATCGATCCGAAGAGCCAGCACACGTCGCACCACATGCGCCTGATCAGCGTGGATGCTTCGCACGCGGTTCATGTCACCAAGGACTTCGGGTTGATCGAGCCGTACTGGCTCGGCGAGGTCGGTTGCGACCTGACCAAGCACGATCCGAAGGAGCAGTACGACCCGAACAACTTGCCCAGCAAGTAGGCTTTCGGAAGCGACGGGCCGCCGTCGGCGCTAAGCTGAGCGCCGGCGGCGGTTGTCTTGACGGCGGTTGCCCTGGACGGAGTTGTGATGTTCGCCGAGATTTTCTCGATCGCGTATCAGTTCGCCGATGTGTTCGCCTTCCTGGTCTTGGCCGCGGCGGGGCTGGCGATCATCTTCGGCATGATGGGGATCATCAATCTCGCGCACGGCGAGTTCATTACCTGTGGGATCTATGTCACCGCTTTCGGCGTGCACAATGGGTTGCCGCTGCCGGTCGCTCAGGCCTGCGGCGCGCTGACCGCGGGTGTCATCGGCATCATCCTGGAACGGACGATCATTCATCGCCTCTACAACCGGCCGCTCGACTCCATCCTGGCGACGTGGGGCATCAGCCTGATCGTCACCCAGGGCATGCTGGTCACGCTGGGTTCGAGCATGACCGGCACCGGCACGCCGGAGGGTAGCTTCAATGTCGGCGAGTACACCTTCTCGACCTACCGGCTGGTGCTGTTCGCCGCCGCCGTGCTGGTGATGGTCGGCCTCTACCTGCTGTTCATGCGCACGCGCTACGGTGTGCTGGCCCGGGCGACGATGCAGAACCCGCAGATGGCGCGCGCGCTGGGCGTGCGCACGCCGTACATCTATGCGATCAGCTTTGGCCTCGGCGCCGCGCTCGCCGGACTGTGCGGCGCGCTCTACGCGCCGACGATGACGCTGATCCCGACGATGGGCATCACCTTCATCGTCGAATCCTTCGTGACGGTCGTGGTCGGCGGTTCCAACGTCCTGATCGGCACGGTGCCGGCGGCGGTGGTGCTCGGCGCGATCAGGACATCGCTGAATGCCTGGCACGGCCAGATCATCGGTCAGATCGGTATGCTGATCGCGGTCATCCTGGTCATTCGCGTCCTGCCGGAAGGGATCTCCGGCTGGCTGCTGCGGCGCAACCGATGATGCGCGGGTTCTTTGAGGCCCTGAACGGGCCGCAGACGATTGGCAACGGACGCGCCTTCTGGATCGCTTTCGCCGTCGTCCTCGCTGCCATCCTCGCTTATCCCTTCACCGCCGACCCGTACGACGTCGGCAACACCGCCTACTTTGCGATCTACATCTTCATGGCGCTGGGTCTGTCGCTGATGTGGGGCCACACCGGCATCATGTCGTTCGGGCAGACGGCGTTCTTCGGCATCGCCGGTTACAGCTACGGCGTCATCGCGATCAACACCGGCGCCAGCGGGGCCATGACCATCGTGTCGCTGCTTTGCGGCGTCGGGCTGGCGGCCCTGTTCGCCGCGGTGCTCGGCTACTTCATGATTTACGGCCGCGTCGGCGGCGTGTTCTTCGGCATCGTGACTTTCGCCACCACGCTGGCGCTGGCCGCGTTCATGCACCAGACCGCCGGGCCGGAATGGAAGATCGGCAAGGCCCGCTTCAACGGTTTCAACGGCATGGGTGGCATGCCGCCGCTCGAACTGCCGTGGTTCGGCGGTCCCATCTACCTGGAGGACTCGGCGCTCTACTACTTCGTCGTTGTCTTGCTGCTTGTCGTCTATCTGGGCTTGCGCGTGCTGGTGAACGGCCGCTTCGGCAACGTGCTGGTGGCGATCCGCGAAGAACCGTTGCGCGCCGAGCTGCTGGGCTACGACATCCGCAAGTATCAGCTCGCGGTCTTCGTCATCGGCAGCGCGCTCGCCGGCCTCAGCGGCGGTCTCTACACCGCCTGGGGTCAGTTCATCACGCCGGCGAGCATGGGCCTGCCGGCGGCCGCGATGCCGATCGTGTGGGTCGCGTTCAGCGGGCGCGGCGACCTGACCGCAACGCTGGTCGGCACCTTCGTCGTGCTGATCGCGTTCCAGACCATTACCATCTACAGCCAGCAATACGCACTGATCCTGATGGGCGTGGTGCTGCTGTTCACAGTGCTGTTCATGCCGACGGGCTTCATGGTCGAGGTCGGCCGCCTCGTGCAGCGGCTGCACGCCAGGGTGACCGGTGGGTTGGCGGGGCGCGGGCAATGAGCGCAATATTGGAGGCCCGTGGCCTGCACAAGCAGTTCGGCGGTCTGACCGCGGTGGCCGACGTCAATCTGACTGTCGCCGAGCGCGAGATTCATTGCCTGATCGGACCCAACGGCGCTGGCAAGAGCACCTTCTTCAAGCTCCTGCTCGGCACCTACAAACCCAGTGCCGGCCAGGTCTTTTTCCGCGGCGAGGACGTCACCGGCCACCAGCCGTTCGACCGCGTGCTGCGCGGCATGAGCATCAAGATGCAAGTGCCGGCGGTGTTTCGCGAGCTGCCGGTTGAGCAGAACCTGATCATCGCCCTGCAGCGGCGCCTGACGCGGTCGCAGATCGGCGCCCGCATGGCCGAGTTGCTGGATATGCTGGAACTCGCCGCCGACGCCGGCAAGCTGGCCGGCGAGTTGTCGCACGGCCAGCAGCAATGGCTGGAGATCGGCATGGCGCTGGCGCTGGAGCCGACCATGCTGCTGCTCGACGAGCCGACCGCCGGCATGTCGGCGGACGAGACCTTTCGCACCGGCGAGCTGATCCAGCGGCTCAACGGCGACGGAATGACGGTTCTCGTTGTCGAGCATGACATGACCTTCATCCGGCAGATTGCGCAACAGGTCACCGTGCTGCACCTGGGCCGCATCTTCGCGCAGGACACGATCGAGAACATCATCGCCGACCCGCGCGTGGCCGAAATCTACCTGGGCAAGACCGATGTCGAGTGAAACGGTCCTCTCCGTTCAAGGTCTGCATGCCGGCTACGGCGCGACGCCGATCCTGCAGGGCATCGACCTGGAAGTCGGGCGCGGCGAGATCGTCAGCCTGATCGGCCGTAACGGTGTCGGCAAGACGACGATCCTGCGCTGCCTGATGGGTCAGCTTCGCGTCACTGCCGGCACAGTACGTTACCTCGGCGAGGACATTACCGGGTTGACGCCGGATGCGCGGGCCCGGCTCGGCATCGGCTACATCCCGCAGGGGCGTGAGGTGTTCCCGCGTCTGACGGTCGAAGAAAACCTGACCGTCGGCAGCCTGATCGGCGGGCCGAAGGGCCGTAAGCTCACCGACATGGTCTACAGCTACTTCCCGCGCCTGACCGAACGGCGCAAGCAGGCCGCGGGCACGATGAGCGGCGGCGAACAGCAGCAACTGGCGATCGGACGCGCGCTGATAGGCAACCCGGCGCTGTTGTTGCTCGACGAACCGTCGGAGGGCGTTCAACCGTCGATCACGCAGATGATCTGCGAGGCGTTGAAGTCGGTCCGCGACGAGCTGGGCAGTACGATCCTGTTCGTGGAGCAGAATCTCGATACGATCATGGCGCTGGCCGAACGCTGCTACGTGGTGGACAAGGGCCAGATCGTCTCGCACATCGGGGCGGATCAGCTGGTCGACCGCGACACGGTTCGCGACAGCTTGCTGATTTGAGGCGCCGATAGCGGACCAGGGGAGGTATCCGGCTATGGATCTTGGACTGAAGGGCCTGCGCGCTATTGTCAGTGGTGGCACCAAAGGCATCGGGCGTGCCGTCGCCGAAACCCTGGCGGCCGAAGGGGCTGCGGTGTCGATCTGCGCCCGCGACGCCGGTGAGGTCGCCGCGACCGTCGCGAGCCTGGAGGGCCAGGGCGTCACGGCGATGGGCTCGGCGGTCGATGTCGGTGACGGCGACGCGCTGCGCGCCTGGGTCGCCGACAGCGCCGACAAGCTCGGTGGCATCGACATTGTGGTCGCCAACGTCAGCGCCCTGGCGATCGGAGCCGATGAGGAGAGCTGGCAGAAGAGCTTCGGCGTTGACCTGATGCACACCGTGCGCATGGTCGAAGCGGCGATGCCGCACCTGGAGCGGAGCCAGGCGGGGTCGATCGTGACGATCTCCAGCGTCTCCGGCCGCGAGGTTGATTTCGCCGCCGGACCCTACGGAACGATGAAGGCGGCATTGATCCACTACACCCAGGGCCTGGCCAACCAGCTCGCCGGCAAAGGCATTCGCGCCAACACCGTATCGCCCGGCAACACCTACTTCGAGGGCGGCGTGTGGCAGCAGATCGAGACCGGAAACCCGGACTTCTTCAAACAGGCGCTGGCGATGAATCCCACCGGTCGCATGGCCAAGCCGGAAGAAATCGCACGTTCCGTCGTGTTCCTCGCGAGCCCGGCCGCCAGCTTCGTCATGGGCACAAATCTCGTCGTCGATGGCGCATTGACGAAAGGTGTACAGCTTTGAACAAGTCGGTGACGCCAATCTGGTTTCCCAAGCGCCGTTGATGGATTGCGCTGCGCAATCGAGGTGCCGACCGGGCATAAACCGATCTAGCCGAAGACGAAGTCCGCGGCAGAGAGCTGGTCCGGATCGATGCCGAGGATGTCGACGATCAGGCCGGGTCCGTCGTCCGGAAACACCACGGTGACGCGCGTCCCACCAGGCGCGGCGTTGATCGTCAGTCCGGCAAATCCGTCGATCACGCCGACAAATGACACGATGTCGATCCCGTCTTCGAAGTCGGCGATGTATTCCAGGCCATGGCCGTCGGCGGCGGCGAAGACATCGGCGCCGGCGCCGCCATAAATCGTGTCGTCGGCAAGCCCGCCGCTGATCAGGTCGTTGCCATCGCCACCATAGAGCCAGTCGAGCCCGTGCATGCCGAGCACGGTGTCGTTGCCGGCACCGCCATACAGCGTGTCCTGGCCGCCCTGGCCGCGCACGATGTCGTTGCCGGTGCCGCCATCAACCCGGTCGAAGCCGGAGTTGCCGTTCACGGTATCGGCGTCACTGCCGCCGTAGGCGGTGTCATCGTTGGCGCCGCCGAACAGCAGGTCGGCGCCATCGCCGCCGAACACCTGGTCGGCGCCGGGATGGCCCTTCAGCAGGTCGTCGCCGTCGCCGCCGGCCAGGGAATCTGCGCCCTGATTGCCGAAAACGCGGTCAGCGCCGGAACCGCCTACCAGGGTGTCGCCGCCGTCCAGGCCCCACAGCGAATCGTCACCGCCGCCGCCGAGCAACGAGTCGAGGCTGGCGCCAAGTGCCGAAGAGCCGATCAGCTGCTCGTCGGCGTCGGCGGGGCTGCTGTAGATCATCGAGATGCCGGCCAGATCGTCGTCCTGCAGCCCGAAGGTCGGGAAGGTAAGCACGCCGGTGTTCATCACCGCCGGCACATCGTCCTCGTGGTCCAGGCCAAGGATGTGGCCAATCTCGTGCTGTGCGACCTCCAGGAAAGGCACCTCGAAGGGACCGATATCCGGCGGATCGCCGAAGCCGGGAATCCAGACCGTTTCAGCGTCGAACATGATGTCAGCGCGAAACTCGAAGCCTTCGACAAAGGTGCTTCGCGCCATGCCAAATACCGTCTCGCCCTGAAACGTCAGCTCGGACTTGAAGCCGATGCGCAGGTCGACGTCCGGCCCGTCGGCAACCTGTTCGAAGGTGACATCCGCCACGGCGCTCCAGCGCGCCATGGCTTCGCGCAACGCCGGCAGGAGTGTTTCGGGGAAGACACCGTCAGGATTCAGGATGCGGTTGTCGTAGCTCGCCGTCGCCAGCGACCATTGCATCGCGCCGTTGAGATAATGTGGTCCGTCGACCAGCAAAAACGCGCTGACGACGGTCTGCGGCGTCTCGGTCATGGCCCGCAACCTCCGCAGCGTGCGCCGTTGGATCGGTGACCAGTTATGACATTCTTACAATAGATGCAGCGGCGACTCGAGTCAGCCGCCGGTCAACCCGCGGACATCCAACACCATGCTTCGCCGCCGCCGACCATGATATCGGGCGCCCATCGGCGCGCCGCCCTGTGGTTGATGTTCAGGCCGTTCTCGGTCGGAAGCTGTTCGGTATCTCGCATCTCAGGTTGAACCGCAGATACCGCCAGACAGCACGCTGGTTCGCGACCCAGCGCGGCGTCATCGCTCCTGTGATAGCGCCCACGGGCGCATTGCCGCCGTTTCATTGTGGGTTCAGGCACTGTCGTGTCAGGGTTCATCGTCGTCACCGGCGTGCCATGGCGCCGCCAACAAGCGGGCTTGGGCAACAGAGATCTCGATGGAGGGAAGGCATGTCCAACGATGTCCTCAACGTTCCAGCCGGCCACGGCAAAGCGTTTCGGCGGTCCGCCGGGCAGGCAGTCAAGCTGGTCAACACCCATGGAACGCAGGTCGTGGACTGCTGGGCGCTCAACGCCTACGACTTGGCGGAATGGCAGTCGAATGACTGCACCCGTGTGGCGAACCTGCGGATCAATCCGCGTTGCGGCGACACGTTGCTGACCAATCTCCGTCGCCCGATCCTGACCATCGAGGCGGACACGTCGCCTGGCATCCACGACACGCTGATGGCGGCCTGCGATCGATGGCGCTACGAGCGGCTGGGCGTCGTCGGCTACCACCGGAACTGCCAGGATAACTTCGCGGAGGGCTTGGCCGAGATCGGGGTCACGCCCTCGTTCAAGGCTCCCGCACCATTCAACATCTTCATGAACATACCGGTCGGTGAGGACCGCAACAGCCTGGATTTCCAGCCCACCGCGTGCCGTCCGGGCGACTACGTCGTGCTGCGTGCGGAGATGGACTGCATTGTCGTCTTCTCAGCCTGCCCGCAGGATATCGCGCCGATCAACGGTCCGGGCGGCGCCAAGCCGCGTGATGTGCACGTGCACCTGATGTCATGAATGAGGCGGTCGCACGGGTCGCGAACCGTCTAGAGACGGTCGCCGCGCGCGAGGCCGCGATCCAGGCCTGGGCCTGGATCGACTCTGCGCATGCCATGGCGCAGGCACGCGCCGGAACGCCTGGCCCGCTCGACGGCCTGCCGGTCGGCATCAAGGACATCATCGATACTGCCGACATGCCGACGGAGAACGGCAGCCCGCTGTGCGTCGGCCGGCGCCCGACCGCGGACGCGACGCTGGTCCAGCGACTTCGAGCGGCGGGGGCGGTCATGCTGGGGAAGACTGTCACCACTGAGTTTGCGCTGGCCGGTGAGCTAAGGACGAAGAACCCGCACGATCCCGCCCGCACGCCCGGGGCTTCGTCGGCCGGGTCCGCTGCGGCGGTCGCGGCCGGCATGGTGCCGGCAGCGATTGGCACACAGACCGTCGGTTCGCTGCTGCGCCCGGCGGCCTACTGCGGTGTCGTGGGGTTCAAGCCGACACATGGGCTGATCCCGCTGACCGGCGTGGCCCGCCTCAGCGAACGCGACCAGGCTGGCGTCCTTGCCACGTCGATCGAGCAAGCGTCCGCCGTTGCGGCGGTCATGGCAGGGCAGGCGTATTCCGAGATTGCGGACACCCGGCCGCCGCGCCTGGGCTTTGTGCGCACCGCCGCCTGGCCCGAAGCTCAGGCCGAAACGCGCCTTCGCGTGTGTCGCCTGGCACAGGACGTGGAGGCGCGCGAGATCGTCCTGCCGGCCGAGTTCGACGATGCGCTCGACGTCCTGACAACGATCGTCTACGCCGACGTCGCCGAGTTCCTGGCGCCGTTGCAAGCCGAGCACGGTGATCGCATGAGCCCGTTACTCCGGCGGTCGATCGAACAGGGCCGGACCATCGCGCCGACCGTGCGCGCGGCGGCGCGGCGTCGCCAGCACGAATTGGCCGAGCGGCTGGACGAGATCCTGGCTGACTTCGACGGCGTGTTGACCCCGGCGACCCCTGGCGAAGCGCCACTGGCGACGGAAGGAACCGGTAATCCAGTCTTCTTCGCGCTCTGGACGCTCTGTGGGGTGCCGGCACTGTCGCTCCCCTTGTTGCGTGGTCCATCAAGCCTGCCGCTGGGGGTGCAGTTGGTCGGCGCCGGTCACAGCGACCAACGCCTGCTGCGCGCCGCCCACTGGCTCATCGCGCACGGACGGTCGGCATGAGGATCTTGTTGCTCAACCCGAACACGACGGTGGCCGCGACCGACGCGATGGCCGTTCTGTCAAGGCAGGTCGCGTCACCAGGCACCGAGGTGGTTCCGCTGACCGCGCCGCGCGGGCCGCCCTACATCGTTGATGCCGCGCAGCACGAGGCAGCCGGCGGAATCGTCGTCGACATGTTGCGTCAGCACGTCGACCGCTGCGACGCGGTGGTCATCGCTGCCTTCACGGATTCCGGCCTGGAGGCGGCGCGAACGCTATCGCCCGTCCCCGTCGTCGGTATCTGCGAAGCGGCATGCCTGGTGGCGCGAGGCTTTGACGGCCGGTATTCGGTTGTGACGAGCGCCCCCGATCTCGTCGCCTTGATGCGCCGGCGCATCGAGGACCATGGGTTGGCCGACCGTCTCGCGTCGGTCCGATCGAGCTCGGCCAGCCGGCTCGGCGACGGTGACACGGTCCTGCTGGATGTCCTGACGGAAGCGGCCGGCGTTGCCGTGCGCCAAGATGGTGCGCGCGCGATCGTGATTGGCGGCGGGCCACTGTCGTCCTTGCAGCCACGCCTGCGAGCACGCCTTGGCATTCCGGTCATCGACGGCGTGACCAGTGCCGTGCGCTACGCGGAGATGCTTCGGCGCTTTGCATAGCTGCCGTGCGTCCTCGTCGATTTCCGGTGCCTCGCCCTGCCGTTAGAGTCCACGTGCTGGAGGGCGGTGTTGAGCGAGTCTGATCGAGGCACGACGATTATTCGTCAAGCTGGCCGGGCCATCGTCTGGGACGAGGCCGGCCAGTGCGACGCCTGCCTGCGCGACGCCGATATTGCCTATCGCGGCAATGAGGTCGTCTTCGCCGGCCGGCACCACGAGGGCGCGACCGATCAAGCGATCGACGATTGCGCTAGGCCGGTGATGCCAGGTTTCATCGATATTCGTTCGCACCTGTCGAGCGAGCCGCTACGCAAGGGCATCACTGACGGGACCCGAAGCCCCCGGCTTCTGGCACCGATGGCGGTGCCGCGTTTCGAAGGACGATAGAGATGTTCGAGCTGCTGCTGACCGGTGCCAGTGTTGCGACGATGGCCGGCGACCAGCCGTTCGGTCAGATCCCGGATGGCGCCATCGGCGTGCGCGGCGGCAAGGTCGAGTGGGTCGGCCCGATGTCGGCGCTGCCGTCGTCGGAGGCGGGAACGGTGCGGCATCTCGGCGGGCGGGTCGTTACGCCGGGCCTCGTCGACCCGCACACCCATCTCGTCTACGGCGAGGAGAGCTATGTCGATTTCGACGTGCTGTCCGGGGGTGGGCAGCGGTGGGACCTTGAACCGCACGGCGGCGGTGTCGGCGGCATCGTCAAGCGCACCCGGGCTCTAAGCGAGGAGGACCTGTTCGCGGCCAGCCGGGCGCGGCTGGTGCGCCTGATCGCCAACGGCGTGACCACGGTGGAGAGCAAGTCCGGCTCCGGCCTCGACTTCGCCACTGAGATGGCCTCGATGCGGGTGTCGCGAGCGCTGGGCCGCGACCTGCCGGTCACTGTGGTGTCGACCTTCCTCGGCGCGCACGGGCTGGCGCCCGAGTATGCCGGGCGACGCGACGCCTATGTCGACTTCCTCTGCGACGAGGTGCTGCCCGCCGCCATCGACGAGGGCATCGTCGACCAGGTCGACGGCTTCTGCGACGAAGTCGGCTTCTCGCATGAGCAGATGGGGCGTCTTTACGCCCGCGCCGCCGCCCATGGACTGGGCGTGAAGGCGCATGCCGACCAGTACACGGACTTCGGCGCCGGCGCGCTGGTCGCCCGGCATGGCGGGCTGTCGGCAGATCACCTGGAATACGCGTCGGAGGCGACGGTGCGCGAGATGGCCGCGGCCGGCACCGTCGCCACGCTGCTACCGGGCGCGCACTTCACCTTGCACGAGACGCAAAAGCCGCCGGTCGAGCTGTTCCGCCAGCATGGCGTGCCGATGGCGCTGGCGACCAACTGCAATCCCGTCAGCTCGCCGACGGTGTCGCCGGCCGCGCAGATGCACCTTGCCTGCTACCTGTTCCGACTCACCGCCGAGGAGGCGCTGCGCGGCTTCACCACCAACGCGGCCCGCGCGCTCGGGCTGGCCGACAGCGCCGGGACCATCGCCACCGGCCGCGACGCCGACCTGGCGGTCTGGGACACCGACGATCCGCGCGGCATCCCCTACCTGATCGGTGGCGCCGCATGCCTTGCGGTCGTCAAGCGCGGTGCCATGGTGCACGACGAGATGTCCGTGGGCCTGCGGCGATGACGGCGCCGCGCCAGACCCTGCTGGACTGGCTCGAGAAGGAGGCCGACCGGCAGCTCGACTTCCTGCGCGCCTTCGCCCGCATCGACACCTGCAATCCGCCGGGCGACACCCGCGAGGCCGCGCGACTGGTCACCGATCTGTTGGACGAGGAAGGCATCGCCCACCGGACCGAGGCGCCGCAGGAGACCATGCCGAACGTGGTCAGCAGCTTCGGCGGTGCCCAGGCCGGACGTCATCTCGTCTTCAACGGTCACCTCGACGTCTTTCCCATCGGCGACCGCGCTGCGTGGTTGGGCGATCCGCTGTCCGGCGAGGTGATCGAAGGTCGCGTCTACGGGCGCGGCACCGTGGACATGAAGTGCGGCACCACCGCGCTGGTCTTCGCCCATGCTTACCTGCACCGCGTGCGCGCGGAGCTGCCTGGCCGGGTCACGCTGACCGTGGTGTCCGACGAAGAGACCGGCGGAAAGTGGGGCGCTGACTGGCTGACGACACAGTGCGCCGACGAGGTGCTCGGCGACGTCGTGTTGAACACCGAGCCGAGCGGCCTGCAGACCATCCGGTTCGGCGAGAAGTCGATCCTGTGGCTCCGCTTTCGCATCGACGTGCCCGGCGGCCACAGCGCCTACCCGCACACCAGCCCGAGCGCCAACAAGATCGCCGCGCGCCTGATCGCACGGCTGGAGGCGATCGAAACAACCGTGCCCGACGAGCCGGCGCCGGTTCGCGATGCCCTTGATCGGCCCGAGGTGCGCGAGGCCATCGAGCAGTCGCTCGGCCGCGGCGCCGCCGACGTGGTGCGGCGCATCTCGGCGAATATCGGCGTGATGCAAGGCGGCGTGGCGATCAACATGCTGCCGTCGGCCTGCGTGCTCGACGTGGACTTCCGCCTGCCGGTGGGCGTCAGCCGCGCCGACGTCATCGAGGCCGCCCGCCGTATCGCTGGCGAGCATGAAGGCGTCACGGTCGAGGAACTCCTGGCCGGCGGCCCGGAGGCGAACTGGTCCGATCCCGGCCACGAGATGGTCGGCCACCTGTCGCGCAATGCGGCCGCCGGCCTGGACCGCTCGCCGCAGCCGATCATCAGCCTGGGCGGCACCGACACGCGCTTCTGGCGCGTCAAGGGCGTGCCGTCGTTCGTCTACGGCTGCTCGCCGGCGGGCATGGGGGCGCCGAACGAGAGCGTCGATATCGCCGAGTTCCGCCACGTCCTGAGAACCCACACGCTGGCCGCGTTCGACTATCTGATCGCGCTGTAAATTTTCCAATAGTAAAATTCTGACGTTCGTGCCTACCATTCTTGGGATCCTTTTTTCGAGGGGCCGAGCGAGGGGCAGGCAGATGACGGGAAGCACACTGATCAAGGGCGCCGACTGGGTCGTGGCGTGGGATGCCGCTGCCGGCGAGCACGTCTATCTCACCGATGCCGACGTCGTCTTCGCCGACGACAGGATCAGCTTCGTCG
The DNA here is from genome assembly GCA_040223615.1 of Alphaproteobacteria bacterium. Lineage (GTDB taxonomy): Bacteria > Pseudomonadota > Alphaproteobacteria > JAVKFY01. Next base: position 2,400 of record JAVKFY010000018.1, on the reverse strand, counting down.
GGCGCGGTTACGACGGTGCGGCGGACGTTACAGTCGACGGTAGCGGCCTGATGGTGATGCCCGGTCTCGTCAACATTCATGCCCATCCCAGCATGGAGCCGTTCTACCGCGGCATTCGCGAAGAGCATGGCGTGCCGACCATGTACATGACGGGTCTCTACGAACGCGCGCAGGCGTTCGGACTGAATCCGGACGACATGGCCGACGCGGCCACGGTTGCCTATTCGGAGCTGTTGCTGAGCGGCGTCACGTCGCTATGCGACCAGAGCTTCGCCTATCCCGGTTGGCTCGATGCGATCGGTAAGAGCGGCCTGCGTGGCTTTGTGGCGCCGGGCTACTCGTCCGCGCATTGGTACATGGAATCGCTGCACGAACTGAAATATCAATGGGACGAGGATCAGGGCCGCAAGAACATGGACGCGGCGATCGGCCTGATGAACGCTGCCGACCAGCATGAGAGCGGGCGGCTCTCAGGCGTCGTCTTTCCGGCCCAGATCGACAACTGTACCGAGGAGATGCTGCGCGACAGCATCGCGCTCGCCCGCGAGACCGGCCGTCCGGTCACCAGCCACGTTGCCCAGGGCGTGCTCGAGTTTCATGAGATTGTGCGCCGTCACGGCGTGACGCCGGTGCAGTGGGCGAACCAGATCGGATTCGTTGGCGAGGACGTCAGCTTCGGCCACGCGATCTTTATTGACGACAGTAGCTGGATGAACTGGGCCAGCCATCGAGACCTGTCGATCCTTGTCGATACCGCGACCACCGTGGCGCACTGTCCCTCGCCCTTCGCCCGCTACGGGCAGACGCTGGAGAATTTCGGCAAGTACAAGTCGGCTGGCGTCAACCTCGGCATGGGCACTGATGTGGCGCCGCACAACCTGATCGAGGAGATGCGGCTCGCCACCATTCTGGCCAGGGTTTCGGCGCGTGATATCCGCGCCGCCAACACCGCGGACGTGTTCCATGCCGCCACGGTCGGGGGCGCCAAGGCGCTGCTGCGCGACGACATCGGTCGGCTGGCGCCGGGCGCCAAGGCCGACCTGATCCTGGTCGACCTGCGCAACGAGTTCATGCAGCCGGCCCGTGATCCGCTCCGCTGCCTGGTCTACACGGCGGCCGACCGAGCCGTCCGCGACGTCTATGTCGACGGCCGCCAAGTCGTGCGCGACGGCAAAGTTCTGACGATGGACCATCGCCTGGCGCTGGACCGCCTGGCCGAGGCACAGGCCCGCATGATGCGGGACACGCCCAACCACGACTTCGCCAAGCGTACGACCGATGAAATCTCGCCGCTCAGCCTGCGGCAAGCCTGACGTCGCTGGTACGTCACGGCAACTACGGGGAGAAACCGATGCGACAGATGATAAGACGCCTTTTGCGGGCAATGGCGGCAGCGACCGTCATGACCGTTGCCGTCGCCGGTGCGGCGACGTCGGAACCGAAGCAGGGAGGCGTGCTGAACATCGCGCTGTTCCCGGAGCCGCCGATGATCGTGTCGGCGTTCAATTCGTCGACTTTCGTCGGCCTGGTCTCGACCAAGATATTCGACGGCCTGGTCACCTATGATTTCGACATGACGCCTCGGCCGCATCTGGCCAAGTCATGGAACATTTCAGACGACGGCCTGTCCTACGAATTCAAGCTCCGCGAAGACGTCACCTGGCACGACGGCAAGCCCTTCACGTCCGCCGACGTGAAGTTCTCGCTGGAGAAGGTGTGGAGCCAGATGCACCCGCGCGGGCGCACCACCTACCAGCACGTCGCGGCGGTAGATACACCCGACGCCCATACGGTGGTCGTCAGGCTCAACAAGCCGACGCCGATTCTGATGAAAGCGCTCAGCAGCTATGAGTCGCAGGTCATCCCGAAGCACATCTTCGACGACGGCCAGGAGATCGCCCGGCACCCGGGCCTGAACAAGCCGATCGGTACCGGGCCGTTCGTGTTCAAGGAATGGAAGAAGGGCGAGTACATCATCCTCGAACGGAACCCCAACTATTGGGACAAGCCGAAGCCCTACCTGGACCGCATGGTCTGGCGGATCATTCCCGACGCCGCGGCGCGCGCGGCGGCGCTGGAGACCGGCGAAGTCCACTACGCGCCGTTCAGCCGTGTGCCGGTCTCCGACATTCCGCGGCTCGACGAGCTGCCGCATATAGATGTGGAGACCCGCGGGTATGAGTACCTGTCGCCGATCTTCCTGCTCGAAGTAAACAACCGGAACGAGTACCTGAAGCACGTCAAGGTGCGCCAGGCGATGGTAGTGGGTCAGTTTGAAATCTGATACGGCTCACGCTCGGTCTGGCCCCGGTGGCATCCCGCCCAGTCCGATGCCATATTCACTCAATGGCAGATAGCAAACGCAAGCGGCCACGTGATCCGAACCAACTCGCCAAGCGC
>JAVKFY010000017.1:0-89406 GCA_040223615.1 Alphaproteobacteria bacterium | reverse complement strand
GCCAGCGCCCACAGCAGGCCGACCAGGTGCACCGGCGCGTGCAGGGCCAGCAGGCCGGTCCAGATCAGCGCGATGCCGGTGACCAGCCCGTTCTTGCCGTCGGCCATGTTGACCGCGTTCTGCAGGCCGACCAGACAGACTAGCGTGAACGGGATCGCCCAGCCGTCCAGGAACAGCGCCCGGTCCAGGAAGCTGAAGCGGAAATGGCCGACCGCCAGATCCGGGATCGCCAGCATCGCCGCGCCGCCGGCAATCAGCGACAGGCCGAGCCGAATCATCGGTTTCAGCGTGCGCCGGTCGTCGATCAGGCCGAGCAGCCACAATCCGGCGGTGAGCAGTGCGAGCACCAGGAAGAACGGCCCCACCGGACTGTGCGTCGCCAGCACAGCCGCGACCAGTGTGATTGGCACGGCGATGGCGGTGCCACCGATCAACGGCGTCGCCTCGCGATGCAGCTTGCGCTGGCCGTCGGGGCGGTCCATCACGCCGAGCCACTCGCCCAGTGGCGTGGCCCGCCAGCAGATCAGCCAGCTCAGGACGGCGAAAAATGCGAACGCGGCTACCATATGCCCGTGAGTTGGTTGATTCCCCTCACCGCGCGGTCAATCTAGGAACCGGCCCGCGTTCTGTAAACAGGCGAATGGTCGCGGCATATTGGCTATGATGGGTGCAATCCGAAATTAGCCTCATGCCGAGGGATACGCAGCATGACCCTTGCCGCCGTCGCGCTTGACGACAAATACGCGCTGGAGACCGGCCGCATCTACCTCACTGGCTCGCAGGCGCTGGTCCGCCTGCCGATGGTGCAGCGCCGCCGCGATGTCGCCGCCGGGCTGAATACGGCGTGCTTCATTTCCGGCTATCGCGGTTCGCCGATGCACGCGGTCGACCAGCAGCTCTGGCGCGCCCCGAAATTCGTCGCCGAGAACCACATCCACTTCCAGCCCGGCCTGAACGAGGACCTGGCGGCGACGTCGGTATGGGGCAGCCAGCAGGCCGGCCTGTTCGGCGACGCCAAGTACGATGGCGTGTTTTCCATGTGGTACGGCAAGGGGCCGGGCCTGGACCGTTCCGTCGACGCCATTCGCCACGGCCACTATGCCGGCTCGTCGAAGCACGGCGGCGTGCTGGTTCTCGCCGGCGACGACCACGGCATGCGGTCGACCGACGTGCCGGCGACCTGCGAGCCGACCTTCCACGACATGCTGATGCCGATCCTGTACCCGGCGAACGTGCAGGAGGTGCTCGACTTCGGGCTCTACGGCTGGGCGCTGTCGCGTTTCGCCGGCTGCTGGGTCGGCATGAAGATGATCTTCGAGACCGTCGACACCTCCGCCTCGATCGACGTCGACCCGACGCGGCTGAACATAGTGCTGCCGGAGGTCGAGATGCCGGCCGACGGGCTCAACATCCGCGTGCCCGACGTCTGGTTCGACCAGGAGCCGCGCCACCGCACTTACAAGATCCCGGCCGCCCGCGCCTTCGGCACCGCCAACGGGCTGAACCGCCAGGTCATCGGCGGCGCCAGGCGCCGCTTCGGCATCGTCGCCAGCGGCAAGTCCTACCTCGACGTGCTGCAGGCGCTGCGCGACCTCGGCCTGTCGGTGGCGCAGGCCGAGGAGATCGGCGTCACCGTGTTCAAGATCGGCATGCCGTTCCCGCTCGATCCCGAGGCGCTGCGCCGGTTCGGCGACGGGCTGGAGGAGATCCTGGTGGTGGAGGAGAAGCGCCGCCTGATCGAGACCGAGCTGAAGGACGCGCTCTACAGCCTGCCGGAAAGCCGCCGGCCGCGCGTCGTTGGCCGCTACGACGAGAACCACCAGCCGATGCTGCCCGAGCTCGGCGAGATGACCCCGACCCACGTCACCCTGGCGCTGGCCAATCGCCTGGCCCGGTTCCATTCCAGTCAGCAGATGGACACCCGCGTCGGCTTCCTGAAGACCCAGGCCGAGCGGCGCAAGTCGCTGGCCGAGGTGACGCTGAAGCGAACGCCGTATTTCTGCTCCGGCTGCCCGCACAACACCTCCACCAAGGTGCCCGAGGGCAGCCGCGCCGGCGCTGGCGTCGGCTGTCACTTCATGGCCAGCTACATGGACCGGGAGACCTATTCGACGACCCAGATGGGCGGCGAGGGGGCGAACTGGATCGGCCAGCAGCCGTTCGTCACCACGAGCCACATCTTCCAGAATCTGGGCGACGGCACCTACCTGCACTCCGGCCTGCTGGCGATCCGCGCCGCTGTCGCCGCCGGCACCAACATCACTTACAAGATCCTGTTCAACGACGCCGTGGCGATGACCGGCGGCCAGCCGCACGACGTCTCCGGGATCACCCCCTGGGCGATCAGCCGGCAGGTCGCGGCCGAGGGCGTGGAGCAGATCGCCGTGGTCACCGACGAGCCGGACAAGTACCCGGTCGGCACGCGCTGGGCCGAGGGCGTCACCGTGTATCACCGCCGCGACCTCGACGAGGTGCAGCGGACCCTGCGCGAGGTCCCCGGCGTCACCGCGCTGATCTACGACCAGACCTGCGCCGCGGAGAAGCGCCGCCGGCGCAAGCGCGGCACCTTTCCCGACCCGGCCAAGCGCATGTTCATCAACGAGCGTGTCTGCGAGGGCTGCGGCGACTGTTCGGTGAAGTCGAATTGCCTGTCGGTCCTGCCGGTCGACACCGCCTGGGGCCGCAAGCGTCGCATCGACCAGTCGAACTGCAACAAGGACTATTCCTGCGCCGAGGGCTTCTGCCCCAGCTTCGTCGCCGTGCTCGGCGGCGGCTTGCGCAAGGCGCCGGGCGCGGAGAATAGCCCGGCCGAACAGATCGAGCTCCCGGCGCCGGCACCGGCCGAGATTCCGGTCGGCGACACCTACCGCATCCTGGTCACCGGCGTCGGCGGCACCGGCGTGGTCACCATCGGCGCGCTGCTCGGCATGGCCGCGCACCTGGAGGGCAAGGGCGTTTCCGTGGTCGACCAGCTCGGCATGGCGCAGAAGGGCGGCCCGGTGATCAGCCACGTGCAGGTCGGCGAGCGGCCCGAGGACATCGCCGCGGTCCGCCTCGCCACCGGCGACGCCAACCTGCTGCTCGGCTGCGACATGCTGGTCGCCGGCTCCGACGCGGCCCTGGAGACCGTCGACCCGTCGCGCACGAAGGCTGTGATCAACACGCATCAAGCGATCACCGGCGACTTCACCCGCGATCCCGACCTGGCCTTTCCGACCGACGCCGTCGAAGGCCGCATCGCCGACATGGTCGGCCGTCAGTCGACCAGCTTCGTCGACGCCACCCGGCTGGCCACCAAGCTGCTCGGCGATTCCCTGGCGACCAACCTGTTCATGCTCGGCTATGCCTACCAGAAGGGGCTGCTGCCGGTGTCGGCCGAGGCGATCGGGCGCGCCATCGAGTTGAACGGGGCCGCCGTCGACTGGAACAAACGCGCCTTCGCCTGGGGCCGGCGCACCGTGATCGACCCGGTTGCCGTGCAGCAGGCGGCCGAGCCGACGCCGGTCGCCGAGTTGCCGGAGGACCTGGACGCGCTGACCCGGCGCCTGGCCGCCGACCTCACCGCCTACCAGGACGCGGCCTACGCGAAGCGTTTCACCGATCTGGTCGAGGCCACCCGCAACGCCGAGGCCGAGCGCGCCAAGGGTTTTGCCGGCCTGGCCGAGACCGTCGCGCGCAACCTGCATAAGCTGATGGCCTACAAGGACGAGTATGAGGTCGCGCGGCTGTATACCGACGGCGAGTTCCAGCGCCGGTTGGCCGAGCAGTTCGAGGGTGACGTGAAGCTGCAGTTCCTGATGGCGCCGCCGCTGCTGGCGAGCCGGCATCCGCGCACCGGCGAGGCGCAAAAGATGACATTCGGACCGTGGATGTTCACTGCGCTAAAGCTGCTCGCCAAGCTGAAAGGGCTGCGTGGGACCTGGGCTGACCCCTTCGGGCGCACAGCGGAGCGTCGCGAGGAGCGCCGCCTGATCGGCGATTACGAGGCCACGGTGCGCGAGCTTATCGCCGGCCTTGAGACGGACAACCATGCCCTCGCGATCGAGATCGCCGACATCGCCAACGGCGTTCGCGGCTTCGGTCACGTCAAGGCGACCAACGTCGCGCTTGCAAAAAAGAAATCTGTTGCTCTTCTGCAACGGTACAAAAGCCCGGATTTCCGGGCCTCGGCGGCGGAATGACGCAGCTTGGCCACTATCCAATCCGACGGTTATGTTTGACGTGATGGATCGATAGCGCGATAAGTGCGTTTGAGGCCTGTGCTTCATATCGATTTCTACGAGGTTTGCAAAATGCGCTTTCCCCTCATCGCCGCCGCGTGCGCCGGTATCCTGATGGTTACCAGTGGCTGCGCGCAGCTCAACTTCGGCGGTGGCGCCTTTACCGCCGACGACGACATCGCGTTCGCGAAGTCGAAAACCGCGTCCGATCCGTTCGGCGAAGCGCTGCGGCAGGGTTACCTGCAGCGTGCCGAGGCGGAGCGTGCCGAGTACGACTACCGCGACGCCGGCCTGTTCGCCGAAAAGGCGGTCGACGCTGCCAACGGCAACATCCCTGGCATCTGGTCGATGGAGCGCTGGGACCTGGCGCCTGAGCACCACGACAACTTCGCCAAGGGCCAGACGATGCTGCTCGACGCGCTGAACCGCGGCGGGGCGATCAAGGCGCCGGGGCCGATGGCCAAGGCGCAGACCAGCTTCGAGTGCTGGGCGCAGGAAGCCGAGGAAAATCACCAGCCGAAGGATATCGGCGCGTGCTGGGCCGACTTCATGGCGGCGATGGCCGCGGTGGAAGAGGCGCTGAAGCCGAAGATGGCGCCGAAGCCGACCGCGATGGCCGAGCCGCCGGCGAGCGACTACTTGGTGTTCTTCGACTTTGACCGGTCGGAAATCCGCGCCGACAGCGCCAGCATCCTGAACAGCGTGATCAACGCGGTGCGTGAGCTGAAGACTGGTACGGTCGAACTGATCGGCCACGCCGACCGCGCTGGCGCGACGACCTACAACCAGCGTCTGTCCGAGCGTCGGGCCGAGGCGGTGCGTCAGTACCTGGCTGGCCGTGGCCTGTCGGTACAGACCACGATCGCCGGTCGCGGTGAAAGCGACCCGCGCGTGCCGACTGCCGATGGCGTGCGCGAGCAGGAAAACCGTCGGGTGGAAATTCACCTGAAGTAAACCTGCCACATGGCAAAACGGGCGGCGGCGTCAAGAAACTGGCGCCGCCGCCTTTTTTTGGTCGCATTCCGTGTGACCGCCAGTTAGTGTCGGCCCGACTCGCCCTTGGGCAAAGGCTAGGAGCAGACGGATGCGTTTTGTGGTTGCCGCGATCGCGATGGGTGTGGCGCTGAGCACGGCCGGTGCCGCACTGGCGAACGACAAGGTGGCGCTCCGGCTGCCGGGCGCGGACACGGTGGAGGGCTTGTCGCGTTCGATCGCGACGCCGCTGCTGAAGACCAAGACGCAGTTCCGCATCCTCAAGCACGATGACGAGCTCGCCAGCAATTGCGACGAGAAGAGCTTCGCCAGCGCCAAGATCATCACCAGCCCGATCGAGGTCAGCGCCGGCAAGAAGAAGTGGCAGGAGCAGTGGGTGCTGGACCGCTGCGGCACAGCAGTCGGCTACCGCATCTTTTTCACCGACGTCGGTGATGGTGGCGCCTACTTCGCCTTCCGTCAGACCAACTAGGTTTTTCGCCTTGTGAGCGGCGGCCTACGCGCCGCCGGAAAAGCCCGGGTCTTGTCCCGGGCTTCTTGCGTTGGCGCTATGTCAGCGCCTGGCCGTGCACCAGGCCATGCACGAAATCCAGCTTCGCCACCACTTCGTGGTTGAGCACGAACGGGTAGAAGTCAGCCTGGCCGACACTGCGGTTGAGCGCGTTGGCGGCGTAGGTCAGCGGCAGCCAGGCGTCGATCAGCGCCGGCAGCGGTTGCGGCCGGTATGGGTCTACGTCGATGGTCGTCGATAGTGCCGGGTCGTCGCCGACCGCCGGGTCGATGCGCAGGCCGAAGGCCGACGCGGTCTCCAGCGCATCGATGATGAGCAGGTAGTGCGCCCAGCTCTCCGCGAAATCTTCCCAAGGGTGGCTGCTGGCATAGGCGCTCACGTGGCGCGCCTGCCAGTCGGGCGGCGGCCCCTGTCGGTAATGCCGCTCAAGCGCCTCCGCGTAGTCCATCCGCTCGTCGCCGAACAGCTCGCGGCAACGCTGCATGCGTTCCGGGCCGACCACCAGGATCTGCTCGTAATAGTGCCCGATTTCGTGCCGCAGGTGCCCGATCAGCGTGCGATAGGGTTCCGCCATCTGCTGGCGCTGCCGCTCGCGCTCGGCGTCGTCGGCCTCGACGATGTTCAGTGTCACCAGCCCGTTGTCATGCCCGGTCCGCACCGGCTCGGCGTCGGGAAATGCCAGGCTGGTGTCGGCGATGAAATCGAACGCCAGGCCGCCATCGCCCTCGTCGCGCTGTGGCGTCACCGGCAGGCCGAGCCGCAACGCCGCGTAGACCACGCGGTGTTTCGCCAGCTCGATGCGCCGCCAGTGTTCCAGGTTGGTCGCGATGGTGAGGTCCGGGATCGTCCGGTTCAGCGCGCAGGCCTGACATAACGGGTCGGGGCTGTCCGCCGGCACCAGCCAGTTGCAGACGCCGTGGCTGGCATTGGCGCACGAGCGGTAGGACCGCCCCGGCAACGCCAGCGGTTGCCACATGCCATTGGCGTCGGCCGCCAGCGCGCTCAGCGTCGCGATCTCGGTCAGGAAGCCCAGCGCCATGCCGCAGCGCACGCAATGCGTGTTCTCGAAATAGACCAGCTGATTGCACGACTGGCATTGGAAGAGTTTCATCTGCGTTCGATCCCCGGGGCCTCCTGTAACGTAGTCGATGGCGTAACGGTTCCCAAGCTCACGCCGCTTTTGGCAGCGGCCCGACATAGGTCGAGGCCGGGCGGATCAGGCGGCCGCCGGCGACCTGCTCGAACACGTGCCCACACCAGCCGAGCACGCGGCCGACCGCGAAGGTCGGCGTGAACATGTCCCGCGGCACCTGCAGCGCCTCCAGCGCGAGCGCGGTGTAGAACTCGACATTGGTGTCCAGCCGCCGGTCCGGGTAGCGCGCCGCCAGCGCCGCCACCACCGCCCGTTCGACCTGGGCGGCGAACGCGATGCGCCCGGCGCTGACCGAGCTCAGCCGCTCGACCACGCTTTTCAGCACGTCGGCGCGCGGGTCGCGCGTGCGGTAGACCCGATGCCCGAAGCCCATCAGCCGTTGCTTGCCGGCCAGCGCCGCGTCGATCCACGGTCCGATGCGCGCCTCGGCGCCGATCTCGTCCAGCATGTCCAGCACCGGACCCGGCGCCCCGCCGTGCAGCGGACCTTTCAGCGCGCACAAGGCGCCGACCACCGCCGAGACGACTCCCGCCTGGGTCGAGGCGATCACCCGCGCGGTGAAGGTCGACGCGTTGAGCCCGTGGTCGGCGACGGTGACCAGGTAGGTCTCCATCGCGTCGACCTCTTCCGGCGCCGCCGGCGCGCCGCGCAGCAGCCGCAGGTAGTCGGCCGCGTGCCCCAGGTCCGGATCGGGCGGCAGCAGTTCCAGGCCGCGCATCCGCCGCGACAGGGTGGCGGCGAACACCGCCGTCGCCGCCGTGATCCGGACGTGGTCGTCGCCACCGCCGTCGGCGACCGTCGCCAGCCCCGCGCGCAGCCCGTCGACCACCGGCAAGCCAGCCGCGGCCGGCAGCAGCGCCGGCACTTTCTCCCAGGCCGCCATACGCGCCGTCCCGAGGCGCCGCCGCAGGTCGGCCTCGTCCGGCGAGTCGGGCGCCAGCCCGTCCCACAGCAGCCGCGCCATCGCCTCGAAGCTGGTCGTGCCGGCCAGCGTATCGACGTCGGCGCCGCGCACGATCAGCCGGCCGGCTTCGCCATCCACGTGGCTCAACACGGTCTCGGCCGCCACCACGCCTTCCAGTCCATCGCTCATCTCGGTCTCCTTCTCGGTTGTCGGCGGGAAGGTGGCGATGAAATTCGTATTGATCAATCTTGATTGTAATGATCAATATAAAGCGATGCAGGCCGAGACGCCCCCGTACCTGACCGCTGCCGAAGCCGCTGCCGAGCTGAACGTCAGTCGCGCCACGCTGTACGCCTATGTCAGCCGCGGCCTGATCCGTTCCGAACAGGAGCCGGGCAAGCGCACGCGCCGCTACCGCGCCGACGACGTTCGAAGCCTGCGCGGACGTCGCGAGGGCGCCTCGGCGGAGAACCGCGACGATGCGCTGAACTTCGGCGCCCCGCTGCTGGAATCCGCCATCACGCTGATCGCCGATGGCGGCTTGTACTATCGTGGCCGCGACGTGGTGGCGCTGGCGAAGAGCGCCAGCGTCGAGAGCGTCGCCCGGCTGCTGTGGGGCCAGGACCGGCTCGACCCGTTCACCCAGCCGCCGCCGGCACCGCCGGCCGACCACACCGGGCTCGACGGCCTGCCGCGCTGCCAGTCGCTATTCCCGGTGGCGGCAGCCGGCGACCTGCGCGCCTACAACCTGGAACCGTCCGGCGTCGCGGCGACAGGCGCACGCATCTTGCGACTCGTCGTCGGCTTGCTGGCCGGCGGTCGGCCGACCACCGCGCCGCTGGAGCGGCAACTGGCGGGCGGCTGGGGTTGCGCGGCGGCGGCGGCCGAGCCGTTGCTGCGCATGGCCTTGATCCTGTGCGCAGATCACGAGCTGAACGCGTCGGCCTTCGCCGTCCGCGTGGTGGCGGCGACCCGGGCGACGCCCTATGGCGCCGTGCTGGCCGGCCTGGCGGCGTTGCAGGGCCCGCGCCATGGCGGCCAGGCGGCGCTGGTGACGCGGATGCTCGAGGCGCCGGGCGAGGGCGGCACCGCGCTGGAACGCATCGCCGGCCGGCTGCAACGCGGCGAGCCGTTGCCGGGCTTCGGCCACCCGCTCTATCCGGACGGCGACGTGCGCGCGCGCGCCTTGCTCGATGCGTTGCGCGACATGGCGCCGGATGCGCCGACGCTGGCCGACGACCTTGCCGTTGCGGCAGCCGTTGCCGAACTCACAGGGCGCGCGCCCAACGTCGACTTCGCGCTGGCGCTGCTGGCCCGCGCGCTGTCGCTGCCGGCCGGCGCGCCGCTGGCACTGTTCGCCATCGGCCGGGTCATCGGCTGGATCGCGCACGCGCAGGAGCAGTACCGCACCCCTGGCCTGATCCGGCCGCGCGCCCGCTATACTGGCGACCACCCGCGCCCCGCCAAGCCCTAGAGGACACAGCCATGGCTGCCTTCGCCGACTACGAGGACTATGACGCGCTCGGTCTCGCCGACCTGATCGCCCGGCGCGAGGTCACGGCCATGGAGGTGTTCGACGCCTTCGTCGAGCGGCTCGAAGCCCGCAACCCGAAGATCAACGCCGTGGTGCACACGATGCTCGACGTGGCGCGCGCGACGATCGACGCCGGTCTGCCGGCCGGGCCGCTTGCCGGCGTGCCCTGGCTGGTGAAGGACTTCAACGTGCTGGTGGAGGGCGCGCCGACCACCAACGGCAGCCGCCTGTTCGCTGACAACATCGCCGACCACGACAGCACCATCACCACCCGCTGGCGCGCCGCCGGGCTGGTGATCGCTGGCAAGACCAACACGCCGGAATTCGGCGGTGCCATGACCACCGAGCCGGTGCTGTTCGGCGCCACCCGCAACCCGTGGAACCTGGACCATTCCGCCGGTGGTTCCAGCGGCGGCGCCGGCGCGGCCGTGGCGGCGCGCCTCGTGCCGGCGGCGCACGCCACCGACAGCGGCGGCTCGATCCGCATCCCGGCCGCGAATAACGGGGTGTTTGGCCTGAAGCCGTCGCGCGGCCGCTATCCACTGGGTCCCGACGTGGGCGAGGGGCTGGGCGGCATGTCGACGGGCCACGCGGTAACGCTGACGGTGCGCGACAGCGCCGCGCTTCTCGACGCCACCCACGGGCCGGCGCCGGGCGACCCCTACGCCGCGCCGCCGCCGCCGCGGCCCTATGCCGAGGAGGTCGGTGCCGACCCCGGCAAGCTGCGCATCGCCTTCACCACCGTCGGCGGCGCCGGCCAGGCGGTCGAAGCCGAGAATGTCAGCGCCGTGCGCGATGTCGCTAAGCTGTGCGAGAGCCTGGGTCACCACGTTGAGGAAGCCGCGCCGGGCTACGACCACCGGCCGGCGATGGCGGCGATGCGGCCGCTGCTCGCCGGCAACCTGCGCATGCTGATCGACGCGCGGTTGGCGCGGCTGGGCCGGGCGCAGCGCGCGGATGACGTGGAAGCGATCTCGGCCGCCTGGGCCGAGGAGGGCCGTCACTTCACCGCCGCCGACTATGCAGGCGCCACTTTCCTGATGCACCAGCTCGGCCGCGCCTACGGTTTCTTCTTCGCGGATTGGGACCTGCTGTTGTCACCGACCTTGGCGCGTCCGCCGCTGCGCCTGGGCGAGGTCGACATGATGTCGGGCGATCTCGACGGCTATGTCGACCAGATGGTCGCCGAGCTGCCGTTCACCATCCCGTTCAACATGAACGGCTGCCCGGCGATGAGCCTGCCGCTGGCCTGGAGCGAGAGCGGCCTGCCGATCGGCATCCAGTTCGGCGCCGCCTACGGCCGCGAGGACTTGCTGTTACGGCTCGCCGCGCAACTGGAACAGGCGCGACCCTGGATCGGCAACAAGCCGGCGCTGTAGCCAGTCGCCGGCCTGTCGGTCGATTCTGCAGTGCCGTGGCGGCTCGGGGCCGCCGTCGCCGCGCTACTCCTTGACCTTCTCGCCAGCCTTTTCGATGGCGTTGCCGGTGGCTTCCAGGTTCTGGCCGGTATCTCTCTTGGCGCCGCGCCAGGTGTCGCCGCAGGCGGCGAGTGAGCCGACGAAGGCCAGGGCCAGCAGCGTAGCGGTCAGACGACGAAACATGACGAAACTCCTCGTTGCAATGTCTGGGTGGTGAACGCCGCGTCGAGGGATCGGTTCCGCCGGTTCACGCCGGCGGTGTTCAGTGCCGGCGTACGGCAATCGCGATCAGCGTGACCGCCGCGGCAGCGGGCAGCGACAGGTCCTGCGGCACGTCGAGCAGCCAGGCGGCGCTGCCGCCGACCGCGCACCACAGCAGCGGGATGACGAATAGCGGCCAGGTCGCGCGGCCGGCGAGCAGGGCGCCCAGCGTGAAGATCGTGGTCGGGCCGGGTGCGATGCCGAACATCGGCAGATCCGGCCACCGATGGCCCGCGTACCAGGTCCAGGCCGGATAGCCGACCAGTGCGAACAGCATCAGGGTCAGCCCGATCCATCCGGCCGGGTCGCCGCGCCAGGCGAAGTGCAGTCGGCCGCGCCCGACGCCGGACCAGGCCAGCAGCAGCGCCTGTGCCGCGAAGGCCGCCGCGAAGACCGGCGCCAGGAAATTGATCGTCGCGAAGTAGGTCCAGTGGTAGGCAACCGCGTTGAACGCCCACATGACGACGAGCGCCGCCGCCGCCAGCCGGTCGCGCTGTACGAAGCGGCGGAACATTGCCACCAGCACGAGCAGGCCGAGCGCGTAGGCGGCAGGCTGCGCTGGCCAGATCGCGGTGTTGTAGGCGGCGAACAGCGCAAAGAAGGCGTCCGCGTCGTAAGGGATCATGCCGGTCAGAGCGCCGCGATGTCGCGCGCCATGCGCACCCGCAAGGCCTGGTCCGGCAGCGGTCCGTGCAGCGCGCCCATATTCTCGGCCATGTGGTCGACGCGGCTGGTCGCCGGGATCGCCACCGTTACCGCCGGGTGCGAGATGATGAACTTCAGGAACACCTGGGCCCAGTTGGCGCAACCGATCTCCGCCGCCCAGGACGGCAGCGGGTGGCGCGCGTAGCTGTCGAACAGGGCGCCGCGCTTGAACGGCCGGTTGATCACCACCATCAGCCCGCGCTCGGCGGCGAGCGGCAGGAGCCGCGCCTCGGCCTGGCGGTCGACGACGTTGTAGGTGAGTTGCACCGCGTCCAGCGGCTGACGCGCCATCACCTGTTCCAGCTCGTCGTGGCGCCGGCCGTGCGAGGTGGTGACGCCGACATAGCGCACCCGCCCGGCCGCCTTCTCGGCAAGAATCGTCGGCAGGTGGCCGTCCCAGTTCAGCAGGTTGTGCACCTGCATCAGGTCGAAGCGCGGGATGCCCCACAGGTCACGCGCGTCGGCCATCTGGCCGTCGCCCAGCATCGCCAGCGGGGTCCACACCTTGGTGGCGGAAAACAGCCGTTCCGGCGCGCTGACACGGGCCAGCGCGTGGCCGATCACCGCCTGCGCCGAGCCGTACATCGGCGACGAATCGACCACCTGGCCGCCGAGGTCGAAGAAGGCCTGCAGCACTTCGGTCCGCGCCGCGCGCAGGCCGGCGTCGTCGCCGACGTTGAAGGTGATCCAGGTGCCCATGCCGATCGCCGGCACGCGCTCGCCGGTCGCGGGGATTGGGCGCAGATGCGGGCCGATCGCGGCGCCGGCCGGCAGCGGGACGGCCAGCGCGCCCAGGCCGGCGAGGACGGCGCGGCGGGTCGGAAGGATTTTCTCGCAGCTCATCTGAGTCCAAATGGGCCGGCTGGCGTACATGCCAAGAGGGCGCGGCTCACGACAGCGTTGCTTGACGGCGCGGCGCGAAGGCTCAAGTCTATTTGACATAGCCGATGGAGGGGCATCATGCGGATATTCCTGACGGCGGCCCTGGCGTGCCTGGGCTGGACCACGGCGGCCACGGCGGCACCGCAGGTGCTGGCGCTGGTCAGCACCGACACGCCGGTGACCATCGCCTGCACGGGCGGCGACTGCACCGCGCGCTTCACCAGTTTCTGCCTGCAACCAGACCGGGCCGCGCCGACCGGCGGCCAGCGCTACAGCCTGGCGGCGGCGGACACGGTCGAGCTCACCGGCACCACGGCGGACGGCACCACGCTGCGGCTCGATCCGGCGCGCGCCGGCTTCAAGGCATCGCACAACCATGTCAGCGTGATGCTGAGCCTGTCGCGCGGCGACGTCGAGCGGCTGGGCCTGCGCCAGGTCAGCGTGCGGGTGAGCGACGATGCCGCGCTGGTGCCGGTACCGGAGGCCGGCGACCCGAACCCACAAACCGAGGCCGACCTGGCTCTCGCCACCACCGTGCTGCGCCAGCTCGGCCGTAAGATGGTCGACGAGGACCGGGTGCGCATGGCCGCCGCGCGCGAGACCATCCGCCTGGTCAATGCCATTCCGGCCGGCCGGCTGACGGTGCGGGCCGCGCGGGCCGAGGTCGACCGGGTGCTTACGCCGCAGCGTATCGCTGCCCTGCCGGCGGCCGCGCGTCCGTTCGTGACCGACGCCCGCGACTATTGCACGCTGGTCTCGCGCAACGACCAGACCACCAGCCTGCGCCAGTGCCTGGAGGCCGAGCACGACAGCATGATGTACTACATGAACCAGGACTATTGGGACGCGTTGAAGGGTGGCAGCTAGCGCCGAACCCTACGTCGCCGATGCCGCGGCGATGGACTGGGTGGAAAGTCCAGCCGGCGGCGTCGCGCGCAAGCGGCTGGAACATGCCGGCGCCGCCGAGAGCGGCCGGGTGACCTCCATCGTGCGCTATCGGCCGGGCGCCCGCTTTCCGCTGCACCAGCACCCGGAGGGCGAGGAGTTCCTGGTCCTGGAGGGCACGTTCAGCGACGAGCACGGCAGCTATCCGGCCGGCACCTACGTGCTCAACCCGCACGGCTCCAGCCACGCGCCCTACACCCGCGAGGGCTGCGTGCTGTTCGTGAAGCTGCGCCAGTATCCCGGCGAACGCGAGCGGGTGGTGGTGAATGCCGATGACTTGCCCTGGCTGCCGGGCCGCGCCGACGGCCTGACGCAGCGTATCCTCTACGACCCGCCGGGCCATCCGGAGCAGGTTCGGCTGGTCCGCATCCCCGCCGGCGGCCGGGCGGGGATGCACGATCACCCCGACGGCGAGGAGGTGCTGGTGCTGGAGGGCGAGATCGCCGACGAGAATGGCCGCTACGGCCCGCTGTGCTGGTTGCACTACCGCCCCGACAGCCGCCACGCCCCCTACAGTGACACAGGCTGCCTGCTCTACGTGCGCACCGGCGGCCTGACCTCGCTGGAACCGCCCGATGCGCAAGGTTAACGCCGCGTCAGCCTAGTTCATTTCCCGACCGTCAAGACCTGCCTGCCTATCCTCCCGCTGGAGGAGCAGGCATGGGCCGCCCGCATCGACATGTTTACATTGCCGCGCTGCTGGTCGCCGGGGCCGTCCTGGCGGCCGCGCAAGCGCACGCGCAGTGCACCGACGATGACGAGTTGGTTGCGCTGGGCGTCGCGGCGCGCGGCGACCTGATCCGCATCGGCCGTGGCGGTTCGCTGACCTCGGCCGGCATGCAGGGCTGCGGTCTGGCGCTGGAGACCCGCATCGCCGGCCGCAAGCTGTCCTTCGTCAGCGCCGAGTTGCGCCACGCCTGGGACGTCGGGAACCCGCTCGGTGACGACGGCGAGACGGTTCGCTTCAGCCAGGCCGGCATCGACCTGTGGCGCAGCCAGGGCTTGCGCTGGACGGTGCGCGCCAGCGCCGCCGAGGCGCTGCCGGAGGAGCGTGACCTGGAGCGCCTGGCCGGCGCCGATCCGGCCGAGCGGCAGCTCGGTGCCCGCGGCCTGGCGATGACCTCGATCCTGCGCACCCGCGACGGCCGCGCCGAATGGCTGTCGGAGCTGGCCGGCGCCAACAACGGCGCCGATCAGTGGGGTACGGCGACCCGGCAGCGGCTGCGCGCGATCCTGCTGCAGGGGAACGATCTGCGTATTGACGGCATCCTGCGCCACCAGCGCGCCGAGCCGGCCTTCGACGGTCCGGCCTCGGCGCTGGAGCGCGACCGCGAGCTGCATGCCGCCGGCCTGACCGCGCGCGTCGCGCAATGGACCCTGGCGCTGGACCACCACCGCAGCCGCGACAACCTGGATCGCCGCGAGGACCAGAGCCGCGCCTGGATTGGCTGGACCGGTACCGTGCGCTATCGCTTCGACGGCGCCGCCGCCTGGGCGCCGCGCGAGGCCGCCGTGGTGCTGAATCGGACCGAGCGCACCACCGCCTGGCGCGCCACTGAGGCCGAGGCAGTGCGGCGTTCCGACCGCACCGAGCTGAAGCTGGCCTGGCCCGGGCCGCTGATCCTGCGGCTGGAGGCGATCCGGCATGCCGACGCCGAGGCCGGGCGGTCGGCAGGCCAGGCGCGCGAGTTCGCGATCGGCGCCGAGCGCCACCAGCGCGCCGGCGACTGGCGCTGGTTCGCCGCCGGCCGCATTGGCCACCTGGCCGGCGACGAGGGCTTCGAGAGCGCGCGCGAGGATCGCCTGACCTTGTCGCTTGGCGCCGAGGCGCTCGATCGGCTGGGCCTGCGGCTCGGCCTGCGCGCCGAGGCCGCCGAGATCACCCCGCGTGGCGAGGCCCCCTATCGCGACAACACAGTGCAGGTCCGCGCCAACCTGCGCTTCTAGGCCGGCTGCTCTATAGTGCGGCGCCCACAACAGGAGCGCCGCCATGGTCGAGATCACCACCCGCCGCGTCGACACCAACGGCATTGCACTGTCGGTGCAGGAGGCCGGCGACGGGCCGCCGGTGCTGCTGTGCCATGGCTGGCCGGAACTTGGCCACTCCTGGCGCCACCAGATCGAGGCGCTGGCCGCGGCGGGATATCGTGCCATCGCGCCTGACATGCGCGGTTTCGGCGGCTCCGACGCGCCCGATGACATCGCCGACTACACGCTGCTGCACCTGGTTGGCGACATGGTCGGCCTGCTCGACGGCCTGGAGATCGATCAATCAGTGATCGTCGGCCACGACTGGGGCGCGCCGGTGGCGTGGCAATCGTCGCTCATGCGCCCGGATCGGTTCCGCGCCGTCGCCGGCCTTTCGGTACCGTACTCGCCACGCGCGCCGCGCCCCCACCTTGAGGTGTTGCGCGAGGCCGGCATGCACCGCTTCTACCAGCTCTACTTCCAGGAACCGGGCCGCGCCGAAGCCGAGCTGGAGGCCGACGTGCGGCAAAGCGTGATCCGGATCATCGGCAACTCCGATGCCGAGAAGGTGTGGGATGGCATGATTGCCGAGACCGGGCTGCTGGATGCCTTTCCCGCGCGCGACGCGCCACCCGCCTATTTGAGCGAGGCCGACGTGAAGGTCTACGTCGACGCCTACACCGCCAGCGGCTATCGCGGCGGCCTCAACTGGTACCGCAACATGGAACGCAACCACGCCCTGCTGGCGCCCTGGGCCGGTGCCAAGGTCAGCGTGCCGTCGCTGTTCATCGCCGGCGAACGCGACCTGGTGCTGGCCTGGGAGGCGAGCCAGCGGGCCGTCGCCGCGCTGCCCCAGAACTGCCTGCGTCATGCCGGCAGCCACATCATTCCCGGCGTCGGTCACTGGGTGCAGCAGGAGGCGCCGGACGCGGTCAACGACGCCCTGCTCGGCTTCCTGCGCGGCCTCTGACGGACCACCATGGGCTATCTGATCCCGAAGCTGGCGTGGCTGCTGCTGGAGCCAGGCAACGCACTGGCTCTGCTGGCTTTGCTGGCGGTGGTGCTGTGGCTGACCCCGTGGCGGCGCTGGGGCTACCGGCTGGCGCTGCTGTTGGCGCTGGTTGTCGCGGTGCTGGGCTGGCTGCCGGTCGGCGACTGGCTGCTGCGGCCGTTGGAGAATCGTTTTCCACCGATGGCGGAGCTCCCGCCCGCCTCGCAGCTCGGCGGCATTGTGGTGCTCGGCGGCGCGGTGCGGACGGTGCAAACCGCGGCACACGGCCAGCCGGCGTTGAACGAGGCGGCGGAGCGCATGACCTCGACGGTGGCGCTGGCCCGGCACTATCCCGACCTGCCGGTCGTGTTCACCGGTGGCGACGGGTTGGTGTTGGGCTCGCCGATGACCGAAGCGGCGGTCGCCGCGCAGATCTTCACCCAGCTCGGCCTGCCGCCCGACCGGGTGCGCTACGAGGGCGGGTCGCGCAACACCTGGGAGAACGCCCGGTTGACCTACGACATGGTGCGGCCGACGGCCGAGCGGCCGTGGCTGCTGATCACTTCGGCCTCGCACATGCCGCGCGCGGTCGGCAGCTTTCGCGCCGCCGGCTGGCGCGTTCTGGCCTATCCGGTTGACTTCGGCACAGAGGATGGGCCGATGAGCCCGAGCCTGTCGCTCTCTGATCATCTCAGCGGACTGAGCGAGGCGGCACAGGCTTGGATCGGGCTGGTCTTCTACTACCTCGCCGGCCGCACCGAGGCGCTGCTGCCCGGCCCAGGCGAGGCTTGACGGCGGCGCGGCCGGCGATGATGGTGCGGCGCGAGTTTTCGAGACCACGGCGAGACGGCCTATGACGATCCTGCTGACCGGCGTCGCCGGGTTCATCGGTTTCCACGTTACCCAGGCACTGCTGGCGCGCGGCGAACGCGTCGTCGGCGTCGATAACCTGAGCCCTTACTACGACGTCAACCTGAAGCGGGCGCGCCTGGCTCAGCTCGAAGGCCGTAATGGTTTCCGCTTTGTCGAGGCCGACATCTCTGACCGCGAGGGCTTCAACGATGCGCTGGCGGACGAGCCGGTCGACCGCATCGTGCACCTGGCGGCGCAGGCCGGCGTGCGCCACTCGCTGAGCCATCCGTTCGACTATGTCAGTGCCAACCTGACCGGCCACATGGTGCTGCTTGAATATGCCCGCCACCGCGACGGCCTGCGCAACATGGTCTACGCCAGCTCCAGCTCGGTCTACGGCGGCAACACCAAGCTGCCTTTCGCGGAAACCGACCCGGTGGACAATCCGGTCTCGCTCTACGCCGCGACCAAGAAGGCCGACGAGCTGATGAGCCACGCCTATGCGCACCTCTACGGCGTGCCGCTGACGGGGTTGCGCTTCTTCACCGTCTATGGCCCCTGGGGCCGACCCGACATGGCGATGTGGCTGTTCACCAAGGCGATCCTGGAAGGCCGCCCGATCGACGTGTTCAACCACGGCGACATGCGCCGCGACTTCACCTATGTCGACGACATCGTCTCCGGCGTGGTGGCGGCGCTTGACCAGGTGCCCGACGGCACGCCGCCGCAGGCGGTCTACAACCTCGGCAACCACAGGTCCGAGGACCTGATGTACATGATCGAGGTGCTGGAGCGCACCCTCGGTCGCGAGGCCGAGAAGGTGATGCATCCGATGCAGCCCGGCGACGTGAAGGACACCTACGCCGACATCGCCGCCGCCGAGCGCGACCTGGCTTTCAAGCCGAAAACCCCGATCGACGAAGGTATCCCCCGCTTCGTCGCCTGGTACCGCGACTACCACCGCATCTAGGGAACGCCTTGGCCGGAGCGGTTCCGCGAGAGCGGAAACTCTCCTGGAATCTTCAGTCCGGCCGGTTCATGGCGAAGACGTTGTCGACCACCGAGTAGTCCATGTAGCCGAGCCGGGCGACGGTCTTCATCTGCATCATGTCGATGCGGCCGTCGACGATGACGCGCTCGTCGACGTGCATCGCCACCACCTCGCCGATCACCAGGTGGTTGCCGGGTGCATTGTGCGAAGGCAACTGCACCGTCTGCAGGTAGCGGCATTCCAGTTGCGCCGGGGAGGCGGCGACGCGCGGCGGCTTGACCTTCACCGACGGTGCCGGGTCGAGCCCGGCCTCGGCCATCTCGCTGACCGAACGCGGTACGTGCGCCGACGTCAGGTTCATCTGCTCGCGCAGGTCCCAGCTCACGACGTTGCAGACGAACTCCTTGGTCGCCTCGACATTCTGCAGCGAATCCTTCGCGCCGCCATCCTCCGGCTGGGCGCCGTTCACGCCGTAGATCACGCAGTGCGGGTTGTCGCAGACCGCGTTGAAGTAGCTGAACGGCGCCAGGTTGACGACGCCGGTGGCCGACAGCGTGGTGATCCAGCCGATCGGCCGTGGCGACACGATGGCCTTGAACGGATTGTGCCTGAACGGCGCCGGCCGCAGGTCCACGGCGGGGTCGACGGTGATGAAGGCCATGCGTGGCTCCTGTGCTGCAACGTGGCCGCAGTAGACCGTGGCGATCTCCGGCCTGTCCAGTCACCGTCAGGCTGCTTGACATCGCGGGCAGCGACGGTCAGGATGGTTATGTCAATATCTTGGTGGGAGGATCTTCGGATGACGCCACCGGACAG
Source organism: Alphaproteobacteria bacterium (assembly GCA_040223615.1). Lineage (GTDB taxonomy): Bacteria > Pseudomonadota > Alphaproteobacteria > JAVKFY01. The sequence goes on along the minus strand of JAVKFY010000017.1, from coordinate 70,262 downwards.
TCCCTGCGGGCCCGGCGGAAACGCGGGGCCCGCAGCATCAGGACCTTGACCCGAAACCGCGAGCGAGGACGGCCATGTCGCAAGCCTACATTTCCTGTCCGACGACGCGGCGCGAGGTATATGTCGGCTTGAACGTGGAGTGGCTCCAGCTCGACAGCCTCAGCAGCCAGACCGAGCGGATCGAGTGTCCGCACTGCGGCAAGACTCACGAATTCTCCAAGCAGGATCTGCTGCTGCGCGCCGACGGCGCCGGCTGATCGCGAGATCGCCGGATCAGGCCCGGCGACAACGACCACTCTTGCCGTCATGGCCGGGCTTGATCCACGGGTGTCCGGTTAAGATGGGTGATTGTCCGTTTCCTGGTGCCGCTCAGGCGGTGGCGCTGCTACGGGCGGCACCTGACAGAAGAACCGCGACCGATGGGTCCAGCTTCTGGACGTGGATGCCCCGGACAAGCCGGGGCATGACGACCTTATTGAAAAACATAGACAACGCGTCATGGCCCGGCTTGTCCGGGCTATCCACGTCCCTGCGCTTGCAAAGACGTTGAGGAGTGGGCGCAGGACCGGAAGGACGTAACCGGACACTCGTGGGCTTGATCCGGGCGCCGCATGAGCGTCAGGTTTCGCTGCCGCTCAGATCGGATCCCACGCGTAGAACTCGCCGGTGTCGAGCATGTCGACCAGGTGCGGCTGCAGCGCGTTGGCCACCGTCGCGGCCAGGTCGTCGTGGCTCCAGCCGCCGTCCTTGTGCAGCGAGCGCACCGGGCGCGGCTGGCTCATCAGGTAGATCTCGTTGCCGCGCACGCCGAACACCTGGCCCGAGATGGTCTGCGCCGCGTCGCTCAGCAGGTAGGTCACCACCGGCGCGATCTGCGCCGCCGTCGCGCCCTTGCGGAATTTCTCGAACGCCTGCGCCATCTCGTCGGACTGGATCGGGATCGACTCGATCATCCGGGTCCACGCGAAAGGCGCCAGCGCGTTCGATCTGACCCCATAGCGCCGGCCTTCCAGCGCGATCACCCGGGAGAGCCCGACGATCCCCATCTTGGCGGCGGCGTAGTTGGCTTGCCCGATGTTGCCGTTCAGGCCGGAGGTCGAGGTGAAGTGCACGAAGCTGCCCGAGCCCTGTGCCTTCATGTGCTCCACGGCAGCGCGGCTGACCAGGTAGGAGCCGGTCATGTGCACGTCGACCACGGCGCGCCACTGCGCCTCCTCCATCTTGTGGAACATGGCGTCGCGCAGGATGCCGGCGACGTTGACCACACAGTCGATTCTGCCGAAGGCGTCGATCGCGGCTTGCACCATCGCCGCCGCGCCGGCGCTGTCGGCCACCGAATCGCCGTTGGCGACCGCCTGGCCGCCCATCGCCTCGATCTCCTTCACCACCTGGTCCGCCGGCGTCTCGTCGCCGGCCTCGCCGCCGATCCCGGCGCCGAGGTCGTTGACCGCGACCTTGGCCCCGGCCCGCGCCACGTCCAGCGCCACCTCGCGCCCGATCCCCCGGCCGCCGCCGGTGACCAGCACCACCTTGTCGTCAAGCAGGCCCATCAGGCGTCCTCCGCTCAGATCAGTTTCTGGTAGTCGTCGAGCAGCGCCAGGATTTCGTCGCGCGGCGCGTCCGGGATTTCCAGCAGCACCCGGTCGCAGCCGGCCTGCTGATAGGCTTCCAGCTGCTGCGCCTCGCTCGGCGCGCGGAACACGGTGACCTGGATCGACTTCGGGTCGCGACCGGCCTTCTCCGCCGCCGCGCGCAGCTTGGCCATGCTCTCGATCGGCTCGAAGCCGCGGCCGGGGCGCGGGAACCAGCCGTCGGCCATGCGCACGATGCGGTTGATCGTGTGCTCGGTCTCGCCGCCGAGCAGGATCGGCGGGTAGGGCTTCTGCGCCGGCTTCGGCCACGACCACGACTTGTCGAAGTCGACGAAGTTGCCGTGATACTCGGCCTCGTCCTGGGTCCACAGCGCCTTCATCGCCTCCAGCCGCTCCTCCATCACCTTGAAGCGGTTCTCGTAGGCCTGGCCGTGGTTCTCCATCTCGTCCTGGTTCCAGCCGGCGCCGACGCCGAAAAGGAACCGGCCGCCGGACATCTGGTCCAGGCTGGCGACCGCCTTGGCGGTGACGATGGGGTCGCGCTGGCTCATCAGGCAGATGCCGGTGCCGAGCATCAGGTTGGTCGTCGCCGCCGCGCAGAAGCTCAAGGTGACGAACGGGTCGTGGGTATGGATGTAGCGCTTCGGCAGCTCGCCGCCGCCCGGGAACGGGGTCTTGCGGCTGACCGGAACGTGCGTGTGCTCGCACACGAACAGCGCGTCGAAGCCGCGGCTCTCCAGCTCCTTGGCCAATTCGATCGCCGACATGCCGTAGTCGGTCGGAAAATAGAATACGCCGGTCTTCATGTGATGGGTCTCCCTCGGTTGGGAGCAGCTTAGAGCATCGTCCCGGCACATCGAAGCGGCGTCGGAATAGGTCCTGGACGGTCGCGCCTCGAAGGGTGTAAGAACCCGGCCACGATCTTGGGAGACCCGCGATGCTGGCGACCGTGCCACACGCAATGCGACGACGAACAGCCACCGCCGCCTGATTCGCTGGCGGGCCGCGGCCCGTTGTCGTCTTCCTCTACGTTCGGGATCGTCCCATGACCATCACCTTCGCCCTGGAGGCGCCGTCGCATGGCGCCGCGGTCCAGCAACTTCTGCACAGCGCCTTCGATGCCGACTGGCCGAACCGGCCGGCCTCGCGGCTACGCGCCGGCATGGCGCCGCTCCCCGACCTGTGTCGCGTCGCCTGCGAGGGCGGTGGGCTGGTCGGCGTCATCCGGCACTACGCCGTTGCGTTCGGCACTGCGCGGTTGCCGGGGCTGATGCTGGGGCCGGTGGCGGTGCTGCCGGCGGTGCGTGGCCAGGGCGTCGCGCGCGCGCTGATCCGCGCCAGCCTTGCCCATGCCCGCGCCTTGGACTGGCGCCGGGTGCTGCTGGTCGGCGACCCGGCCTACTACGGCAAGCTCGGCTTCGAGATGGCGGCTCCGCACGGCCTGACCCTGGCGGGCGGCGACGACCGGCTGATGGTGCGGGCGCTGGTGCCCGGCGGCCTCGACGGCATCGCCGGCCCGATCACCGCGGGAGGGTGGGTTCGATGGGCCGCCTAGCGGCCTTCGCGGCGCCAGGCCAGCATCATGCCGCCCAGCACCAGCAGCAGCGCCAGCACCGCCGGCAGCAGCGGATACTGCGCCACGCCGGTGATCAGATATTCGCGATTCTCCACCAGCCCGAGCCAGCCTGAGCCGGTGCGGTCGCGCTCGCGCTGCACCCGGCGCAGGCTCGGCAGCCCATCCTGCAGCCAGTAGGCGCCGCCGCCGGTCAGCTCGGTCAAAGGCGCCAGCGGCGCCGGGCTGGCGCGCAGGTCGGCATATTCCAGCGGGTTCAGGTTGCCGACCGCGGCGACCGCGGTGCGCTGGCCGTCACGCAGACGGTACAAGCCGGCCTGGTCGACGGCGATGGCAGCGCTGGCCACGCCGCGGCCGTCGTCGGCCAGCGTGACGGTCTGCTGGTCGCCGGCCGGCGTGGTCACGGTGATCTCGCGGTCGCCCGCCTCCAGGCTGCGCCGGCTGATGCGCAGCTGGTTGCCGTCGGCGACGGCGCGCAGGTCCTCCTCCTCCAGCTCCGGCTCCTTCATCAGCCAGTGCGCGGCACGGCGCAGCAATTCCGCCTGCGGCCCGCCACCCTCGAAGCCGCGCGCCCACAACCAGCCGTGGTCCGACAGCATCTGCGCCACGCGGCCCTCGCCGACCCGGTCCAGCACCAGCATCGGCCGCTCGCCGGGGCCGACCATCACCACTTCGCCGCGATCGCGCGTCGCCTCGACCATGCGGAACCAGCGGCCCCAGGTCGGCTGCTCGCCCGGCGCCGCGCTGCCCGGCAGGTTGGCGGTGACAGGATGGCGCACGCCCACCGGCGACAGGCCGGCGCGGAAGCCCTCGGTCACCACCACGCCGGTCGGCCGCGCCGGCAGCACCTGCGCCAGCGGCGTGCGGTACAGCGACAGCGGCGTGGCGAAGGCCGGCCCGGCCGCCGTCAGCACCGCGCCGCCGCCGCGCACATACTCCGCGACGTTGAACAGGTACAGGTCGGGCAGCACGCCGCGCCGGCGGTAGCGGTCGAAGATCACCAGGTCGAAATCGTTCAGCTTGGCCTGGAACAGCTCGCGCGTCGGGAAGGAGATCAGCGACAGTTCGCCGATCGGCGTGCCGTCCTGCTTCTCCGGTGGTCGCAGGATGGTGAAGTGCACCAGATCCACGGCCGGGTCGGACTTCAGGATGTTGCGCCAGGTGCGCTCGCCGGAATGCGGCTCGCCGGACACCAGCAGGACGCGCAACCGGTCCCGCACGCCGTTGACCAGCAGCACGGTGCGGTTGTTGGTCAGCGTCAGTTCATCGTCGCCGGGTCCGACCTCGATCTCGATCACGCTCTGGCCGCCATGCGTCAGCGTGAACGGCAGTTCCACCGTGCCGCCGATCCGCGCCGGCCGCTCGAGCTGGCGCTCGCCGTCCTGGCTCAAGGTGACGGTTGCGTTGCCGCTCTCCTGGCCGCCCTGTTCGACGACGCGCACGGTCAGGGTCTGCGGCTCGCCGACGATGCCGTAGCGCGGCGCCTTCTCGATCACCAGCCGGCGGTCGCGTTCGCCGCGCGCGCCGGTCAGCAATACGTGCACCGGCCCGCCGGGGTCGGCGCGGGTCGGGTCCTCGGGCAGGTCGTGCACCTGACCGTCGGTGATCAGGATGGCGCCGGCGACGCGCTCGCGCGGCACGTCGGACAGGCCCTCGCCCAGCGCCTCGATCAGCCGGGTGCCGTCGCTGCCGGCCTTGGGCCGTCCGCCGCTGACCACCCGGACCTCCAGGTTGGGGAGTTGCGCCAGGCGCTGCTCTACCTCGGCCAGCGCGTCGGCCGTGGCCTGTTGCCGGTCGCCGAAGCGCTGGCTTGGCGACTCGTCGATCACGACGACGGCGATGTCGTTCAGCGGCCGGCGCTGCTCGCGCACCAGCGACGGGTTGGCCAGCGCCAGCACCGCGATCCCGAGTCCCAGCAGCCGCCACGCCATGCCCGGCGCGCGGCGCCACACCCCGAAGCCGAGCGCCGCCAGCGCCAGCAGCGCCAGCCCGGCGAGCCACGGCCATGGCAGCAGTGGCGCGAAGGCGATCGAGGTGGCGGCGGTCATTGTCCGAGCCGCTCCAGGATCGCCGGCACGTGCACCTGGTCGGCCTTGTAGTTGCCGGTCAGCGTGTACATCACCAGGTTGATGCCGAAGCGATAGGCCAGCTCGCGTTGACGCCCGGTATTCGGCACCGTCGCCGCCATCGGCCGGCCCTGGCTGTCGATCGCCCAGGCCGCGGCCCAGTCGTTGCCGCCGATCACGATCGAGGAGACGCCATCGTTGCTGGTCCCGGCCGTGCTCTCCAGCCACACCGCGCCGTTGCCGTAGCGGCCCGGGAAGGTCTGCATCAGGTAGAACGCCTTGGTCAGCACGTGGTTCTCCGGCACCCGGCCGAGCGGCGGGATGTCGAGCTGGCCGAGCAGCCGGCGCAGGTGGCCGTTGTTGCCGCCGCCGCGCAGGATGCCGGGGCCGGCGATGTTGGCGTCGCGGGTGTCGAACAGGATGGTCCCGCCGGTGCGCATGTAGGCGTCGATCTTGCCGACGGCGGACGGCGACAGCCGCGCCTGCGCCGCCGTGATCGGCCAGTAGATCAGCGGGAAGAACAGCAGCTCGTCGCGCTCCACGTTGATCGCCATCGGTTCCGCCGGCTCAACCGAGGTGCGCCGGCGCAGCGCGTCGGACAGTCCCGACAGGCCGGCGCGCGACAGCTCGTCGACCGTGCCGTCGCCGGTGATCACGTAGGCCAGCCGGGTCTCCAGCGTCGCCTGCAGCGCATACTCGTCGCCGCCCTGGGCCCTTGACGTCTGCGGCCACGCCAGCAGCGCCGCCATGACAACCGCCGCCGCACGCGCCGCGCCGCGCCCGAACAGCAGCCCGCGCAACGCCAGCACCGCCAGCACGTCGACCACCGCCAGCAGGATCGCGGCGGCCAGCAGCCACGGCTTCAGGTCGATCTCGTCGCGCGCGGCATAGGTCGCGCGCTGCGCCGGCACCGGCAGCTCGCCGATCGCCCGCAGGTCGGCCCAGCCGGTCGCCAGGTTGACCGCCTGTCGCGCATCCTCGGTGCCGTAATAGCCCGGCGGATGGCTCGGCCCGGGCCGCAGGTCGGGCAGGTTAGCCGGGTTCAGCGGCGTCACCGTCGGCGGCGGCGCGCCGAGACGGCCCTCGCCGTCGAGCGTAGCGACCGGGGGCAGGGTGGCCTGACCGGCGTCGGCATCGGCGACGCCGCGCGACAGGGCCACCACCCGGCGCAGCATCTCCACGAACAACCCGGAAATCGGCAGCGACGACCATTCGGTATTGGCGGTGACGTGGAACAGCACCAGCCAGCCCTGGCCCTGGCGTTCGGCGGTGACCAGCGGCGTGCCGTCGGCGAGCTGGGCCCAGGTCTTCTCCGGCAGGTCGAGAGAGGGCTCGGCCAGCACCTGGCGGCGCACCAGCACGTCCTCCGGCACGGCGACGCCGTTGAACGGCCCGGTTTCGGGGAACGGGGCGAGCGTCGCCGGCTGGTCCCACGACAACGCGCCGCCGAGCAGCCGGCCGCCGCTGCGCAGCCGTACCGGAATCAGCTCGTCGGCATTCTGCGCCAGCCGCGGGCCGGCGAAACGCACCAGCATGCCGCCGTCGCTCACCCATTGCCGCAGCACCGCCTGTTCGTCGTCGGGAAGCTGTCCGATGTCGGCCAGGAACAGCACCGCCAGGCGCCGACGCAACAGGTCGTCGGTCGAGCCCTGCTGCACCGAGGCGAACGGGCCCAGCGCGCGTTCCAGGTAGTAGATCGACGACAGCAGCGGCTGCGCCCGGTGTTCCGACGCGTCGCCGGTGACCAGCCCGACCGGCCGGCGGCGCCAGCGTTCATCGGCCAGCACCACCGCGGCCGCCGCGTTGCCGCCCTCGATCTCGATCCGCTCTACCTTGTTGCGCAGCTCCGAGGGCAGCTCGACCGTCGCATCGGTGCGCAGCGCATCGGCCGCGAAACTCGCCTCGACCCGTCCCAGCAACCGCCCGCCGGCGCCCGACGCGCGCACCCAGCGGCTCTCTTCGGCGCCGGCCTCCGGCCGCAGCAGCTGCACGGTCAGCGCGCCGCCGGGCTCGGCCGGCGGCGCCAGCGCGCGGGCCAGCTGGCCCGGCGCGTCGCCGACATAGATGATCTCGCCGACCCGGGCCAACGCGCGGGCCAGCGCCTCGGCATTGCCGTCGTCAATCCCATCGGCGAGCCAGACGACGCGGTACTTCAGTTCCGGGTCGAGCCGCGCCACGGCGCGCGCCGCGCCGGCCCGGTCGACCGCCCACGGCTTCGGCGCCAGCGCCCGGACATAGGGGCGGGCCTTGGTCGCCGGCGCCAGCGGCTGCGCCTGCACCGGCGAACCGTCGGCCGCCGGTGCCGTGCTCAGCACCTGGACCGCGCGGTCCTCGCGCTCGGCCTGGGCGACGTAGTCGAGCATCGCGCGCTGCCGGTCCGACCAGCGGTGCGCCGCGGCCCAGCCGTCGTCGACCACCAGCAGCATCGGCCCCTGGCCGACCAGCCCGGTGGTCGGGTTCAGCACCGGATGCGCCAGCGCCAGGATCACCAGCGCCGCCAGGATCAGCCGCAGCAGCAGCAGCCACCACGGCGAGGTCGCCGCGCTGTCCTCGGTCGGCACCAGGCTGCGCAGCAGCCGCAGCGGCGGGAATGGCTGGCGCCGCGGCGCCGGCGGGGTGATCCGCAACAGCCACCAGATCACCGGCAGCGCGACCAGCGCCAGCAGCAGCCAGGGCGACAGGAAACCGAGACCGCCGGCGGCGATCATGGCAGCGTCCCGGCGTCGCTCATCGCCACGTAGACCGGCAGCAGCGCGGCCTGCGCCGGCCGGTCGGTGCGGTGCAGCGTGTGGGTCCAGCCGACCCGGCGCGCGATGTTGGTCAGCGCCTCGCGCCGCGCGTTCAGCCGCCGGGTCCAGGCCGCGCGCAGGTCCTCCGCCCGGCCGACGGTGAACTGGCCCTCGCCCTCAAGCCCCTGGAACTCGGTGCGGCCGCGAAACGGCAGGTCTTCCTCGGCCGGATCCATGATCTGCACCAGATGGCCGCGCACGTGCTGTGCCGCGAAGCCGCGCACCTGGGCCTCGATCTCGTCCAGCGGCGACAGGAAGTCGGCGAACCAGACCATGTGCGCGAAACGCGGCAGCCGTTGCAGCGATGGCAGGCTGGGCAGGTCGTCGTCGCCGGACTGGCGCAGCAGCGCATCGGCCATCCGGGTCAGTGTCGCGCGATTGGCGCCGGGCGCGATCTCCGAATCCAGCAGCACGATACGCTCGCCGCCGCGGATCAGCAGCGAGGCCAGCGCCAGCAGCAGCAATTCGGCGCGTTCCGCCTTGCTCGGCAGCGCGTCGGACGAGGCGTAGCGCATCGAGGCGGAGCCATCGCGCCACAGCCACACGGTCTGCGCCGCCTCCCACTCGTTCTCGCGGACATAGAGATTCTGCGTCTTCGCCGACTGGCGCCAGTCGATGCGCGCGGCGGCGTCGCCGAACTCGTAGCGCCGGAACTGCCAGAAGGTCTCGCCGACGCCGATCCGCCGGCGCCCGTGCAGGCCCTGCGCCACGGTCGCCGCGACCCGCTCCGCCGCCACCATCAGTGGCGGCAGGCTCGCGGCGACGGCTTCGGCGCGGCGCTCCGAGGCGGCAACGGCGGCGATTGGCCCGGCCAATCGGCGCCCCTATCCCAGCGGTGCCGAAAGCTCGCCGATCACCTGGCCGATCGAGATGCCGTCGGCACGGGCGGCGAAGGTCAGGGCCATGCGGTGGCGCAACACCGGCGGCGCCAGCGCCACGACATCGTCGACCGACGGCGACAGCCGCCCGTCGAGCAGCGCCCGTGCGCGTACCGCCAGCATCAGCGCCTGGCTGGCGCGCGGACCGGCGCCCCAGGCGATGTGAGCGGCATGTTCGGGCAGGTCGGAGGCTTCCGGCCGGGCGCTGCGCACCAGGCGCAGGATCGCCTCGACCACGCTGTCGCCGACCGGGATGCGGCGCACCAGGCGCTGGCCGGCCTTCAGCTCGTCCGGCGTCATTACCTGGCCGACGGTCTGCTCCTCCAGGCCGGTGGTGGCGATCAGCATGCGCCGTTCCGCCTCCAGGTCCGGATAGCCGACGTCGATCTGCAGCAGGAAGCGGTCGAGCTGCGCCTCGGGCAGCGGATAGGTGCCTTCCTGCTCCAGCGGGTTCTGCGTCGCCAGCACGTGGAACGGGCTCGGCAGCACGTGCCGGTGGCCGGCGATCGACACCGCCTTTTCCTGCATCGCCTGCAACAGCGCTGATTGCGTGCGCGGGCTGGCGCGGTTGATCTCGTCGGCCATCAGCACCTGGCAGAACACCGGCCCCGGAATGAACCGGAATTCGCGCTTGCCGCCGTCGGTCTCTTCCAGCACCTCCGACCCCAGGATGTCGGCCGGCATCAAGTCGGGCGTGAACTGCACCCGCTTGTCGTCCATGCCGAACACCGTGCCCAGTGTTTCCACCAGCCGGGTCTTGGCCAGGCCGGGCACGCCGATCAGCAAGGCATGGCCGCCGGCCAGCAATGTGATCAGGGTTTCGTCGATGACATGCTGCTGTCCGAAGATGACCGTGCCGATCATCTCGCGTACCCGCAACATCTTCTCGCCGAAGGCCTCCAGCTCGCTGGCCAGGGCCTCCGGATCGGCTTCGCTGACTGTTTGCATGTTCTCGATTATATTGGCTGCAACTACGGCAACACCTAGATCGAAGGGTAACGATTGCGAGAGCCGCTGACCAGCGGCGGCGATCAAGGAAACGGCATGAACAAACCCGGAAAAGCGGCTTCTGTGGACTTGGGCGCGCTGGCGGCGCAACTGAGCCAGGGCTCGCTGCCGCCGGTGCATCAGTGGAATCCGGAATTTTGCGGCGACATCGACATGCGAATCGCTCGCGACGGCACCTGGTTCTACATGGGCACGCCGATTGGCCGGAAGCCGCTGGTGCGGCTGTTCTCGACGGTCTTGCGGCACGACGATGACGGCAAGTTCTACCTGGTCACACCGGTGGAGAAGATCGGCATCACCGTCGACGACGCCCCCTTCGTGGCAGTCGAGATGACCACCCACGGCGAGGGCGAGGGGCGGGCGCTGGTGTTCCGCACCAACGTCGACGACGAGGTCATCGCCGACGCCGACCATCCGATCCGGGTCGAGATCGAGCCCGAGACCCTGGAACCGTCGCCCTACGTGCTGGTACGCGACAATTTGTGGGCATTGATCGCGCGCTCGGTGTTCTACGACCTCGTGGCGCTGGCCGAGGACGGCGAGATCGACGGCCAGCCGCGCTTCGGCATCTGGAGCGCCGGCGAGTTCTTCCCGATCGGCGAGCCCGGCTGGGTAGCCGATTGTTGACCGTCTCTCTTGACCGCGTCGCCGACCTGATCGTCGCCCGCCTGCTGACCGAGCCGGTCGGCCAGGAATTGCCGCCGACCAGTGACTTCGACCTCAGCCCGCATACCCGGCCGCCGCGCGAGCCGAGCCTGCGCCCGGCCGCCGTACTGGTGCCGCTGGTGGAGCGGCCCGACGGACTGACCGTGCTGCTGACCAAGCGCACCGACCACCTGCACGACCATGCCGGCCAGGTCAGCTTCCCCGGCGGACGGGTCGAGGCGCACGACGACGACGCCATCGCCACTGCCTTGCGCGAGACCGAGGAGGAGATCGGCCTGCCGCGCGATTTCGTGCGCATCGCCGGCTATCTCGACGCCTATGAGACCGGCACCGGATTCCACATCACCCCGGTGGTCGGCTTCGTACGGCCCGGCTTCCGGCTGGAGCTGGACAGCTTCGAGGTCGCGGAGGCTTTCGAGGTGCCGCTCGCCTTCATCCTCGACGAGGCCAACCACCAGCGTCACAGTCGTGTCTGGCAGGGCCGGCGGCGGCACTATTACGCGATGCCCTACGGCGACAAGTACATCTGGGGCGCGACGGCGGGAATGCTGATGAACCTCTATCGACGTCTGCTGAGCGGGCTTGAGCAACCGGCGGCCGGCACATGATCAAGAAGCTGCTGGTCACGCTGCTGCCGTTCCTGCTGCCGTTCATCGGCTACGCGATCTATGCGCTGCTGAGCCAGCGCGCGGCGGCCAAGGGCAAGCGTTTCGAGGACGCGCCGTGGTATTGGCTCGCCGCCGCCGGCATGGGCTGCGTCATCATCGCGCTGGGCACGCTGGCGCTCACCACCGGCGCGCCGCCCGGCTCGACCTACAAGCCAGCCGAAATGAAGGATGGCCAGATCGTCCCCGGCCGCTTCGAGTAAGCGCGTCGCGGCGCTGGCGTCCCCGGGCTTGCGCGACTTGTTCGGGGTGCTGACGGCCGACGGCGAAACCGTGCGCTTCGTCGGCGGCTGCGTGCGCGACGCGCTGCTCGGCCGGCCGGTGAAGGACATCGACCTCGCCACCACGGCGCCGCCGGAAAAGGTCATGCGCCTGCTGAAGGCCGGCGCCATCAAGGCGTTGCCGACCGGGCTGGCGCACGGCACCGTCACTGCGCTGGTCGATCATCGTCCGGTCGAGATCACCACGCTGCGGGTCGATGTCGAGACCGACGGCCGCCACGCGACAGTGGCGTTCACCGACGACTGGGCGGCCGACGCTGGCCGTCGCGACTTCACCATGAACGCGCTCTACGCCGACCTCGACGGCCGGGTGTTCGATCCGGTCGGCGGGCTGGCCGACGCGCGCGCCGGCCGCGTGCGCTTCGTCGGCGACGCCGACACGCGCATCGAGGAGGACGGGCTGCGCAGCTTGCGCTTCTTCCGGTTTCACGCCTGGTACGGCAAAGGCGAGCCGGACGCCGCCGGCCTGCGCGCCTGCCGCCGCCACCGCGGCATGATCGCGAAGCTGTCCGGCGAGCGGATCCAGCACGAACTGCTGCGCCTGCTGGCCGCGCCCGACCCGCTGCCGGCGCTACGGGCGATGCGCGTTGCGCGCGTGCTCGCGGCGGTGTTGCCGGCGGGTACGTCGCTCGACCGGCTGCCGCGCCTGCTGGCGGCCGAACCGGCCGCTGGCGGCCATGATCCGATCCGGCGCCTGGCCGCGCTGCTGCCGGCCGCCGCCGAGGCGCGGCGCAGCGTGGCGCATCGCCTGCGGCTGTCGAACAAGGCCCGCGACCGGCTGATCGCGCTGGCGGCACGCGCGCCGGCCGTCACCGCCCGCACCGGCGAGAGCGCCCTGCGCCAGGGCGTCGACCGGGTCGGACAGCCCGAGATGATCGACCGTGCCTTGCTCGCCGGCTTGCCGGACCAGGCGGCTCGGATCGCGGCCATCGACCTGCCGGACTTCCCGCTCGACGGCCACGACGCGCATGCCGTGGGCATCGCCGGCCCGGCGGTCGGCGCGGCGCTGGCGGCGGTGCGCGGCTGGTGGGCGGCCAGGGACTTCCGCCCCGACCGCGCCGCCTGCCTCGCCGAATTGCGCCGGCGCGCCTAGTCCTTGTTCAGCAGGCCCTTCAGCGCGCCCTTGGCCGCGTCCTCGATGCTCGGCTTCTTCTTCGTCGGTGTCGCCGGCGGTGTCGCCGCGTCGTCGGCCTTCGGCGCCGTGGCGCCGCCGGTTACGCCCTGCAGCAGCTTGCCGACGCCGCCGCCGCTGTCCTTGCCGCCGGTCACGCCTTTCAGCACGTCGCCGGCCTTGCCCAGGCCCGGCAGAGCGATGCCCAGGTCCTTGGCCTTGTCGGACAGCGCGCCGGGCAGCTTGGCGAGCTTCGCCGGATCCTGCGCCAGGGTCTTTAACACCGCCTCCCAGTCCACCGCGTAAGACGGGTTGGCCCAGGTGCCAGTGAGCTTGATCGGGATCGGCACGCCGGCCAGCGCGTCGTCGCCGCCCTGGCCCTTCAGCGTCGGGACCAGCTTGGCCTCCACGCCATAGTTCAGCGTACGCGGCGGCATCGGCACCCGGCCCGCCCCGCCAAGTCGGATCAGCGGCGCCAGCATCGCGAAGTCCTGGTTGTCGACCACGCCGTTGGTGATCGTGTAGGTGCCGCCGAGCTCGGCGAAGTCGGTCTTCTGCTCCTCGCCGGCCGTGCTGTCGAGGCCCAGCGCCTGCGCCTTGCGCAGCGCCGAGGCCAGATTGATGCCGTGGATCGCGCCATCGGTGAACTTCACCGCGCCCTTGCCGTTCAGCGCCTTGACCAGCTCGTACTGGCTGGCGCCGCGGGTGCTGCCTTCCGCCGTGACGTTGGCGGTGCCGCTGATCCGGTCGGAATCGGCGAAGGCGGTCAGCAGCGGCCGCGCCGCCACGTTCTCCACGTCGGCCTTGTAGGTGACCACGGCGGCATCGCCGGAGGCGTCGACCTTGGCTTCGGCGACGATCCTGCCGCCGGCCAGGCCCAGGTCCTTGACCTCGGCGTCGAGCACGCCGTTCTCGACCGTGGCCACGAGTTGGCCCTTATCGATGGTCAGATTGCGGTAGACCACGTTGGCCAGGTTGACCACGGCCTTGCCGTCGGCGTTGCGCAGGCCGGAGAAATCGATCGGCTCGCGGCTCCAGCCCTGCTCGGCGCCGGCCGCCGGCGTTGCCGCCGGCTTGCCCTTCGGCTGCTTCTCCTCCGGCGGCAGGTAGGCGTTGAGGTTGGCCTGCTGCACGTCGACGGTGGCATTGAAGCGCGGACGATCGCCGGCCTTCACGGTCGCCTTGGCGGTGGCGTCGATCGCCTTGCCCTTGATCGTCGCCGACTTCAGCTCGAAGTCCTCGCCCGCGGTGGCCAGCTCGGCCTTGATGTCCAGCGGGCCGGGGTCGGGCTGCGCCTTGTCGAGCGGCTGGCCGAGCCAAGCCAGCAAACGGCCGACCGAGGGCACATTGGCGGCGAAGCTGCCGTCACCGCCGGGGACCGGGCGCACCTGCACGGCGCCGGCATAGCTTGCCGTCACCGGTGCAGCGGTGAGCTTCAGATCGGCGTTGAACCGGTCCGAGGACAGTACTTTCTGCATTGGATCGAGCGTCGCGGCGATGTCGACCTTTTCCTTGTTGAAGACGACATGGCCGTTCAGCGTCGCCTGCTTGTCGATGCCCGGCAGGTCGAGCGTCAGCACCGCCTCGGTGAGCGCGCCGCCGGGCGTGTTCTTGACCTCGCCCAGGTTCACCGTGGCCTTGCCGACCAGCGCCTGGGCCAGCGCCCGCGGGCTGTCGCCCTTCGAGGTCATGGCGATGTCGGCCGAGGCGACGCCGACGACCGTGGCCTCGCCGGTGGCGGCCTTGGCGATCTCGTCGACCTTGACCTTGTCCACCTTGGCGGTTGCCGCGAGCGTTGGCGTCGATGCCTTGGCGTCGACCTTGACGGTGCCGGCGACGTTGCCGCCATAGAGCGCCAGCGGCGCCAGCGTGGCGTCGAGCACGCCGTCCTTGGCCAGGGCGGTGAAGTCGATCTTGCCGAAGCTCAGGCCGGAGACCTTCAGGCCGGCCAGCGCCACCTTGATGTCGGCGTCGACCTTGCGCAGCGCGGAGACATCGATCTTCTCGTTCGACAGCAGCTCCAGCGGGTTCGGCGTCGCCGCCTTGGCCGCCTCGACAGCGGCCGGCTTGCCGCCGGTCTCGGCCGGCGGCAGGTAGCGATCGACGTTGAGCACGCCGCTGTCGACGTTGAGCACCACCTTGGTGACCTCGCCCGACGCGTCGATCGAGCCGTTCGCCTTGAGATTGAGGTCGGCGCCCTCGACCACCGCCTCGCTCAGCGCCACCTTGGTGCCCTCGCTGGCGAATACCGCCCGGACCTTCAACGGGCCGGGGTCGGGCTGGCCCTTGGCCAGCGGCTGGTCGAGCCAGGCGGCGAGCCGCGCCGCCGACGGCATGTCGAGGGTGAAGGTGCCGTCCAGGCCGGGCACCGGCTCGCTCTGCACGGTGCCGTCATAGTTTGCCTGCACGTGCTTGCTCTGCAGCGCCAGCACGGCGGTCGCCGGCTGGCCGTCGATCAGCTTCTGCGGCGCGTCCAGGTTCACGGTGAGCTTGACCGGTTCCTTGTTCAGCACCAGCGAGCCGTCGACCTTCAGCGGCGTGACCAGATCGGTCGGCGCCACCGCGAGCTGGATCTGGTCGGCTGCGACGGTCTGGCCGGACACCGCGTCGTTGTAGGTGAAGGCACCGTCGCTGACCCGCAGCTCGCCGATGCCGACCTTCATGTCGCCACCGCCCTCGCCGCCGCCGGACGAATCGCCGCCGCCGCCCTTGCCGTCGAACACCCAGTTCGGGCGGCCATCCTTGTCGACGGCTAGCGCCGCCACCGGCTTCTCGACCACCAGCCGGTCGATCTTCAACTCGTTGCCGAGCAGGTAGGGCAGGAGCTGCACCGTGGTCTCGACCTTGCCGAGGGAGACCATGTCGGCCGGCTCCATGCCGGGCGCGTTGGCCAGCCGGACGCCGCTCATCGCCACGTCGACCTGCAGGCCCAGCGAAAGGCTGCCGTCCAGGTCCTCGATCGTCAGCTCGCGGCCGGTCGCGTCGCGCGTCGCGTCGACGATGTACGGCTTGAAGGTGTTCCAGGACATGGCGTTGACGACCACGAAGGCGACGCCGACAACCACGACCAGCAGCACCACCAGGCCGCCGATAATCTTCACCAATTTGCTCATTGCACGGACCTCCCTGTCGAAACGCACGACAGTCCGCGGCGTGCCTCGCGGTCCCCTTAGCTTAACTAACGTAGCATGGCGCGGGTTCCAGCGGAAAAACCGGCCAAGCCGGGAAGACGCCTACTTCGCGACCTTGATCAGCCGGCCGGTGGCGGTGCGAACCTCCTGTCCGTCCTGCAGTCGCGAGAAGCTGAGCGACATGCCGGTGCCGGACAGCGTGCGCTCGTAGATCTGCATCTCGTGGCCGCCGTCGGCGTCGATCGCCAGCGACTTGATCACCAGCGTGTTGTCGCGCACGTGGGCCCAGCTATAGACCGCGCCGGGCGCGGACAGCGGGTCGCGGTTGGCCTCGGCCGCCCACACGCCGGCACGCACCGGCTGGTAGGTGGTGGTCGCCGATTTCAGTTCTTCAACCGGCTTGTTCGGGTCGCCCTTCTGACGCTGCACCGTCTTCCAGGTGATCGAGAAGCCCTCTCCGGCGGGCCGCACCTCGACGCCGATATCGCGGCTGGTCAGGCGGAAATAAAGGCTGATCTCGCTCTCCGAGACCGCGTTGCCCTCCCAGACGCCGAAAAACGCGGCGATGCCGATATCCTTCGCCGCCGCCGGCAGCGCCAGCAGCATGAGCCCCAGCAAAATACTCAAGTTGCGCATCGACAACTGTCCTCCCGACCTCGGCCCTACCGGCTTTCGTCACCCCGGCCCTGAGCCGGGGTCCATGTCGAGGGCAGAGCGTAGGATCGACAAGGACCCCGGGTCTACGCGCTTCGCGCTGTGCCCGGGGTGACGATGAGGCGTGTCACGCGGGCCACTTCGCTTCCGGCGGCATCGACATCAGGATCGCTTCGGTATTGCCGCCGGTGCGCAGCCCGAACTGCGTGCCGCGATCGTAGAGCAGGTTGAACTCCACGTAACGCCCCCGGCGGACCAGCTGGTGCTCGCGTTCCGCCTCGGTCCAGGGCTCATCCATGTGGCGCGCGACCAGGCGCGGGTAGATCTCCAGGAAGGCCAGCCCGACGTCCTTGGTGAAGGCGAAGTCGGCCTCCCAGTCGCCGGTATCGACATAGTCGTAGAAGATGCCGCCGACGCCGCGCGCCTCGCCGCGGTGCGGCAGGAAGAAATACTCGTCGCACCATTTCTTGAAGCGCTCGTAGTAGTCCGGGCCGTGCTTGTCACAGGCCGCCTTGAACGCGGCGTGGAACGCGGCGGTGTCGTCGGTGTCCTCCACCATCGGGGTCAGGTCGGCGCCGCCGCCGAACCAGCCCTTGGTAGTGACGATATGGCGCGTGTTCATGTGCACCGCCGGCACCTTGGGCGAGCGCATGTGGGCGATCAGGCTGATGCCCGAGGCCCAGAAGCGCGGATCGTCGGCCGCGCCGGGCACGTTCTGGCGCATTTCCTCGGAGAACTCGCCGTGGACGGTGGAGACGTTCACCGCGACCTTCTCGAACACCCGGCCGGTCATCGCCGAGATCACCCCGCCGCCGCCAGCCGGCCGGTCCCAGGGCCGGCGCTCGAATCGCCCGGCCGGCCGGTCCGCGAACTGTCCCGCGTGGCCGTCCTCCAGCGTCTCGAAGGCGGCGCAGATGCGGTCGCGCAACGCCTCGAACCAGGCCCTCGCGGCGGCCTTTCGGGCCTCGACGGTATCGCTCATCGGCTACTCCCCGGCGTGGTCGCGCCACCGGGTCTGGCGCAGGGCCTCGCCCAGCACCATCGCGGCGGCGGCGACCACATTCAACGATCGCGCCGACGCTGTCATTGGGACACATAGCCGCGCCGTCGCCGCGTCGTGCACCTCGGCCGGGACGCCGGCTGATTCGCGGCCCACCAGAAGGATGTCGTCGGCCCAGAAATCGAACGTCGCATAGGGCCTATCGGCTTGCGTGGTCAGCACAATCAGCCGCCGGCCGGCGGTGGCGCGGCGAAACGATTGCCAGCCGTCGTGACGCTCGATCCGGGCCAGGTCGGCGTAGTCCATGGTGATCCGGCGCAGGTCCGCCGGGCGCCAGATGAAGCCGGTCGGGCCGATCACGTCGAGCGCCACGCCCAGGCCCGCCGCCAACCGGATCGCGGCGCCGGTATTCTGAGCAATATCAGGCTGGTAGAGCGCCAGGCGCAGCCCGTCGCCGAGGCCTTCGCGGGCCGATGCGTCATCCTGTCGCATGAACGTGCGTCGGTTTACAAAGCGGGGGTCTCATGACACAACCACCCTTGCTTTTGAGCGAACTTGCGGGAGTCTGGGGGCACGATGGCGGCATCCGGTGATAAGGCCTCGCGGCGCGACTTTTTGTACGTCGCCGCGGGCGGATTGGGCGCGATCGGCGTCGGCGGGATGATCTGGCCGTTCGTCAGCCAGATGAACCCGTCGAAGGACGTGCTGGCGCTGGCCTCCACCGAGGTCGACCTGTCGCAGATCGCGGTCGGCCAGATGATCAAGGTGGTGTGGCGCGGCAAGCCGGTGTTCATCCGCCACCGCACCGAGAAGGAGATCGCCGAGGCGCAGGGCGTCAGCCTCGACGATCTGCCCGACCCGCAGACCGATGCCGACCGGGCGCCGAAGCCGGAATGGCTGATCGTGGTCGGCGTGTGCACGCATCTGGGCTGTATCCCGCTGGGCGAGCAGGGCGAGTATGACGGCTGGTTCTGCCCCTGCCACGGTTCGCACTACGATACCTCCGGCCGCATCCGCAAGGGGCCGGCGCCGTCCAACCTGCCGGTGCCGGGTTACCAGTTCCTGTCCGACACCACCGTGCTGATCGGCTGAGGATCGAAGACGACATGGCCGAATTCCAAACCAACAATGCCGTGGTCAAGTGGATCGAGACACGGCTGCCGATCTTCAGCTTCGTCAACCACTCCCTGGTGGTCTACCCGACGCCGAAGAACCTCAACATGTGGTACTCGTTCGGCTCCATCGCCGGCGTCATGCTGGTGCTGCAGATCGTCACCGGCGTCGTGCTGGCGATGCACTACACGCCGCACGCGAGCCTGGCGTTCAACTCCGTCGAGCACATCATGCGCGACGTGAACTACGGCTGGCTGCTGCGCTACATGCACGCCAACGGCGCCTCGATGTTCTTCATCGCGGTCTACATCCACATTTTCCGCGGCCTGTACTACGGCTCCTACAAGGCGCCGCGCGAGCTGCTCTGGTGGCTCGGCATCATCATCCTGCTGCTGATGATGGCGACCGCGTTCATGGGCTACGTGCTGCCGTGGGGCCAGATGAGCTTCTGGGGCGCGACCGTGATCACCAACCTGTTCTCGGCCATCCCGGTGGTCGGCGACGCGGTGGTGACCTGGCTGTGGGGCGGCTATTCGGTCGACAACCCGACGCTGAACCGCTTCTTCAGCCTGCACTACCTGCTGCCCTTCGTGCTGTTCGGCGTTGTCTTCATCCACCTGTGGGCGCTGCACACGTCGAAGTCGAACAATCCGACCGGTATCGACGTGAAGAGCCCGCAGGACACCATCCCGTTCCATCCCTACTACACGGTGAAGGATCTTCTCGGCTTCGCCATCTTCGGGCTGTTCTTCGCGGTGATGCTGTTCTTCCTGCCGAACGCGCTGGGCGAGGTCGACAACTACATCCCGGCCGATCCGCTGGTGACCCCTCCGCACATCGTGCCGGAATGGTATTTCCTGCCGTTCTACGCGATCCTGCGCTCGATCCCGGACAAGCTGCTCGGCGTGATCGCGATGTTCGCCGCGATCATGGTGCTGTTCGTGCTGCCCTGGCTGGACACCAGCCGTGTCCGCTCGGCGACCTACCGGCCGGTCTACAAGATCCTGTTCTGGCTGTTCTTCATCGACTGCCTGATCCTCGGCTACTGCGGTGCGATGCCGGCCGAGGAGCCGTACCTGACCTACAGCCGGCTGGCGACCGCCTTCTACTTCCTGTTCTTCTTCCCGATCCTGCCGCTGCTCGGCTGGTTCGAGCGGCCCAGGCCGCTGCCGGCCAGCATCTCCGCCTCGGTGTTGAAAAGCGGTGGCGGGGGCGCCAGCGCGCCTGAAGGCGCCGCCGCGAAGCAGGAGGACCGGGGCTGATGCGGTTGACCAGGACCATTTTCGCGGCGCTGGCCGCCGCAACGCTCGGTCACGCCAGCCTGCCGGCGCTCGCCGCCGGCGACGTGGCGGAGCCGCGTGAGTTCGAGTGGTCGCACAGCGGTCCGTTCGGCACCTTCGACCGCGGCGCGCTGCAACGCGGGCTGCTGGTCTACCAGCAGGTCTGCGCCAGCTGCCACGGCCTCAACCTGGTGGCCCTGCGCACCCTGCGCGACATCGGCCTGTCGGAAGGCACGGTGAAGGCGCTGTCGGCGGAATACACCATCAACGACGGCCCGAACGATGACGGCGACATGTTCGACCGGCCGGGCAAGCCGTCGGACTATTTCCCCGACCCGTTCCCGAACGCCAAGGCTGCCGCCGCCGCCAATGGCGGCTCGACGCCGCCGGACCTGTCGCTGGTGGTCAAGGCACGCAAGGGCCACGAGGACTACATCGCCTCGCTGCTGATCGGCTATGCCGACGCGCCGGCCGATCACGAGGTGCCCGAGGGCGCCTACTACAACCCGTATTTCCCAGGCGGCAACATCAAGATGCCGCCGCCGCTGATCGCCGACCAGATCGAGTATCCCGACGGCACCCCGGCGACGGTGGAGCAGATGGCGCACGACGTCACCGCCTTCCTGGCCTGGACCGCCGAACCGACCCTGGAGCAGCGCAAGCGCACCGGCATCAAGGTGGTCCTGTTCCTGCTGGTGCTGACCGGCTTCCTGTACGCCGTCAAGCGCAAGGTCTGGGCCGACGTGCACTGATCGCGCCTGCCGCATCGAGACGACCACCCGAAGGGCCGCCACGCGCGGCCCTTCGTCGTTGCGGCCACGGCGCGCAGCGGTGACAATCGGGCCACGTCTAAGAAGGAATGCGAATGGCTGAGCTTCATCCGCGGCCGGTGCTGGGCATCATCGGCGGCAGCGGCGTTTACGATATCGAGGGCATGGAGGGCGCCGCATGGCGCACCGTCGAAAGCCCCTGGGGCAAGCCCTCCGACCAGCTCTTCTGCGGTCGGCTGGACGGCGTGGACTGCGTGTTCCTGCCCCGTCACGGTCGCGGCCACCCGCTGTCGCCGACGACGATCAACTACCGCGCCAACATCGACGCCATGAAGCGCGCCGGCGTCACCGATATCCTCTCGCTCAGCGCCTGCGGTTCGTTCCGCGAGGATCTGCCGCCCGGCACCTTCGTCATCGTCGACCAGTTCATCGACCGGACGTTCGCGCGGGAAAAAAGCTTCTTCGGCACCGGCATGGTGGCGCACGTCTCCATGGCGCACCCCGTCTGCAACCGGCTGGGCGACCTCGCCGAGCAGGCCTGCCGCGATGAGAGCATCCCGGTGCATCGCGGCGGCACCTACCTGGTGATGGAGGGGCCGCAATTCTCCACCCTGGCGGAGAGCAACCTGTATCGGTCCTGGGGCTGCGACGTGATCGGCATGACCAACATGCCCGAAGCCAAGCTCGCCCGCGAGGCCGAGATCAGCTACGCCACCGTCGCCATGGTCACCGACTTCGACTGCTGGCATCCCGACCATGACAAGGTCGAGGTGCAGACCATCATCAAGGTGCTGACCGAGAATGCCGACCGCGCCCGCGCGCTGGTCCGCCGTGTCGCGCCGCAGATGAAGCGACGTCCCGCGGTGTGCCCGGAAGGCACCGACCGGCCGCTCGACACCGCCATGATCACCGCGCCCGACGCCCGCGACCCGGCCCTGCTGGCCAAGCTCGACGCCGTCGCCGGCCGCGTCCTGCAAGGAGCCGGCTGATGGACCTCGCCGCCCTGGTCCGTTCGATCCCGGACTATCCCAAGCCTGGCATCATCTTCCGCGACATCACCACGCTGCTGCAGCATCCCGCCGGCTTTCGCCGCACGATCGACGAGCTGGTGCAGCCGTTCGCCGGCACCGGTATCAACAAGGTCGCCGGCATCGAGGCGCGCGGCTTCATTCTCGGCGGCGCGGTGGCGCACCAGCTCTCCGTCGGCTTTATCCCGATCCGCAAGAAGGGCAAGCTGCCCTACCAGACCATCTCGGTGGAATACGAGCTGGAATACGGCTCCGACGAGGTCGAGATCCACATCGACAGCCTGGAAAGGGGCGACCGGATCCTGATCGTCGACGACCTGATCGCCACCGGCGGCACCGCGACGGCGGCGATCGAGCTGATCCGCCAGGCCGGCGGCGACGTTGTCGGCTGCAGCTTCGTCATCGACCTGCCCGACCTGGGTGGTATCAGGAAGATCGAGGCGCTTGACGTCCCGGCCCGCGCCCTGATTGCGTTCGAGGGCCACTAGTTCACGGCCGCTCACGCGGCCTCGCACCGGCTCGCTCATCCACCCGGTCACTCACGAGGATACCGGTGTTGGGTGGCCGAGCGGGGGCGCGGGCCGGAGCCGGCTTAGACAAGGAGCACCATCATGAGAGCCTGTCTGCGCGGCATCGACCACGTCCTGGTCGGGGTCAAGGACCTCGCGGCGGCGAACGAACAATGGAACCGGCTTGGCTTCACCAGCGCCCCGCTGGGTCGTCACGTCGGCCGCAAGACCGGGAACCACTGCATCCTGTTCCCGGACGACTATATCGAGCTGATCGGCATCGTCGACCCCGACGGGCCGCCCTCGCGCCTGGACGACATCCTCACGAACCAGGGCGACAGCCTGATCGCCACGGCGCTGTCGCCGACCGATCCGGAGGCGGCGCACCAGGAACTCGCCGGCGCCGGCGTGGCGCCGCAGGACATCGTGCTGCTGCGGCGTCCGCTCAAGGACAAGGACGGCAACGACGCCGAGGCGCAGTTCCGCAACTTCGATTTTCCCCTGGAGGCGACGCCCGGTTTCCGGCTGTTCTGCTGCTATCACCTGACGCCCGAGCTGGTGCGGCAGCCGGGCTGGACCGAACATGCCAATGGCGTCACCGGTGTCGCCGGCATCACCGTGGTCACCGCCGATCCGGACGCGGTCGCGAGCAGGCTCGACCTGCTGTTCGGCCCCGGCTCGGTGATGCGGACCGACGACGTGGTCACCGTGCACGCCGGCCGCCACCGCCTGATCTACGTCACAGCCGACGACCTGCCGCAGCTCTACCCCGAGGTCGACGGGCTGGAGGATCGGCCGCCGCATGGTATCGCCATCCGGTTCACGGTCGCCGACCTGGAGGCGACGAAACGCCACCTGGCCGGCGAGGCGATCCCGTTCATCGAGGGTGACGGCGGCCTGTTTGTCGCGCCCGAAAACGCCAACGGCGTCCTGCTGCAATTCGGCTAGTGCCGTCGCGGCCCAGGCGAAAGCGTCGCGGATCGGCGTCCATAGCCTCGCCAGCGGGAACTTCTGATTAACCATCGTCCGGCTAAGCTTTACGGCGGAAGTAGGTTCGTGAAGTTGACGAGGGGTGAGCCGGCAATGTCCGCCTCCCTGAAGCCGCGCCTGACGCCGTCTGCCGGAGCAATTGCGGGCCCGTTGGGCACCGACGAGATCGCGCGTGCCGTGGTCGAGAACGTTATCGAAGGCATCGTCGTCATCGACGAGTCCGGCACGATCCACGAGGTCAATCCTGCGGTCGAGCACATGTTCGGCTATGACGCCGACGACCTGATCGGGCGCAACGTGAGCTGCCTGATGGGCTCGCCGCACGCGGCCCGGCATGACGGATACATCGAGCGCTATCTGCGCACCGGCGAGACGCGCATCATCGGCACCGGCCGCGAGGTCGAGGCGCGCCGCCGCGACGGCAGCGCCATACCGGTGGAGCTTTCCGTGGTGCCCCTGACGCTTGGCGGCCGGAATTGTTTCGTCGGTGTGCTGCGCGACCTGTCGGAGCGGCGCGAGGACGAGGCGCGGCGCGCCTTCGATCTGCGGCTCGGCAATGCCGTCGGCCACGCATGGGACCAGTTCGTCGCCGCCAATCGATGGTCCAAGACCAACCTGTTCGATGATGCCTTGCGCGACCTGCTGGAGTTATCCGACAGCCGCGCCGGATTCGTCGGTGAGGTGGTGATCGGTGGCGAGGCCGGGCGCGCGATCCGGATCGTGGCCAGTACCGGCAACAATGGCCGCGCGCTGATGGCGGCCGACGATCCCCGCGTCGGCGCGATTCTGGAAGGTGAGGAATTGCTGCTGCAGAAGTCCGGCGTCGGCGCGCCGTACATGGCGTTGCCAGCCCGCGCCGGCAACCGCGTGGTCGGCATCGTCGGCCTGCAAGGTCGCGAGGATGGCTACGATGCCGACCTGGCCGACGCGTTGCAGCCGCTCACCAGCGCGATGGGGTCGATCCTGGTCGGGTTGCAGAAGGTCGAGGCGCAGCGCGCCGCCGAGCGCGACCTGTACCGCACCCAGGAACGGCTGCGCCGGCTGGCGACCCGCGACCCGCTGACCGGCCTGCTGAACCGTGGCGCGCTGCTGGAGACATTGAGCAACGGGTTCGAGCATGCGTGCGAGCTCGGCTTGGCGCTATCGGTGCTGTTTGTCGACATCGACCACTTCAAGGCGGTGAACGACAGCCACGGCCACGCCGCCGGCGACGAAGTGCTGCGCGCCGTCGCCAAGGCCCTCGACACCACCGTGCGGCCGCAGGACCTGGTCGGCCGCTATGGTGGCGAGGAGTTTGTCGTCGGGCTGCTGGAAACCGACCGCGTCGCCGCCGCGATGGTCGCCGAGCGCATCCGTGTCGCGGTGGCCAGGCTGCAAGCCTCGGTTCCGGTGACCATCTCCATCGGGATGGCCAGCCTCGGTCCCGACACCGGCACGCTGGAGGAACTGCTCGCCGTCGCCGACGCCGCGCTCTATCGCGCCAAGGCCAACGGCCGCAACCGCGTCGAGAGCTGACGTCGCGTCCAGCCGCGGCTACTTGCCGACGAACTTGGCCTTGCGCTTCTCGACGAAGGCGGAGATGCCTTCCAGGAAATCGTGACCGTTGACGTTCGAGGCGAAGGTCTCCGCCTCCTGCTGCAACTGCGCCTCGTAGGCGGTGTCGATCGAGTGGTGGATCAGCCGCTTGATTCCGCCAAGCGCGTGGGTCGGCCCGTTGGCCAGCCGCGTCGCCAGCTTCGCGGTCTCGGCCGTCAGGTCGGTGCGCGGCACCACGAAGTTGGTCAGGCCGAAGCGCTGCGCCGTCTCGGCGTCCCAGTCGTCGCCCAGCATCGCCATCTCCATCGCCTTCTTCAGCCCGACGATGCGCGGCAGCATGTAGCTGGCGGTGCCGTCCGGGCTGGTGCCGATACGGACATAGGCAAGCGCGAACTTGGCGTCGTCGGCGCAGATGGTGAGGTCGCAGGCCATCGCCAGGCTGAGTCCGAAGCCGGCCGCGTAGCCCTGCACCGAGGAGATCACCGGCTTCGGCATCCGGCGCATCGAGAACATCACCGGGTGCAACGCGTTGATGCCCTCCAGGAAGCGCCGGCGTTTGGCGTGCGCGGTGTTCTCGCGATCGGCGTAGAAGCCCTTCAGGTCGCCACCGGCCATGAAGTGATCGCCCGCACCCTTCACCACGACGCAGCGCACCGCGTCGTCAAACTCCAGGCGGGTGACCGCGTCGGCCATCTCTTCCTTCATTTGCGGCGTCAGCGCGTTCAGCGCCTTCGGCCGGTTCAGCGTCAGCGTGCCGACCCCGTCGCTCACATCGAGCAGCAGGGTCTCGTAGCCGGTGTTGGCGTCGTCGCGGGGCATCGCGGGCCCTCCCGTTCGGTTTTGCTTGTCGTTTGAAATCAGGCGGCGTCGGCGGCCTTGCCGGCGCGGCGGTAGGACCAGATGCCCTCGGCGTCGAGGTCGCGCACCACGCGGCCTTGCTCGATCAGGCAGTTCAGGTGCGCGATCGCCTCGCCGACCGCCAGGAAGGTCTCGTGCGGCTTCATGATCCGCCCGAACAGCACCTTCAGCGTCGACATCACCCGTTTCGGCTCGTCCAGCAGCGTGACCAGGGCGTTCAGCCGCTCGTCGTGATGCTTGGCCAGATAGTCCAGCCGGTCGTGCAGGCCGCGAAACGGCTCGTTATGCGCCGGCAGCACCAGCAGGTCTTTCGGCAACGGCCGGAAGATATCCAGGCTGTCGATATATTCCTGCAACGGGTTGGCGTCCGGCTCGGCCGGATAAACGCCGATATGCGGCGTGATCTTCGGCAGGATCTGGTCGCCGGAGATCATCACGCCGGTCTCCGGGCAGTACAGACAGGCGTGTTCCGGCGCGTGGCCATAGCCGCAGACGACGCGCCAGTCGCGCCCGCCGATGCGGATCGTCTCGCCGTTGACGATGCGCCGGTACTGTTCCGGGATCGGCCACACCGACTTGGCGTAGTTCTCGTAGGAACGGCTGGCGATGATCTCCAGCGCCTCGGCGCCGAAGCCGACCTTGCGGTAGTGGTCGACGAAGAAGTCCGGCGTCTTCGGCTGCGAGTCGAGATACAGCATGCGCCCGAACAGCCATTCCGTCCGGGTTGCCCACAGCCGGCAGTTCCAGCGTTCCGAGATCCAGCCGGCCAGGCCCATGTGGTCGGGGTGGAAGTGGGTGCAGATCACCCGCGTCACCGGCCTGCCGGCCAGCGCCGTGTCGAACACCTGGTCCCACAGCTCGCGGATCTGGTGCGTGTTGATGCCGGTGTCGACGATGGTCCAGCCGTCGCCGTCGTCCAGCAGCCACAGGTTGATGTGGCTGAGCCCGGTCAGCTTCAGCGGCATTCGTACCCAGCCGACGCCGGGCGCCACCGGGAATACTTCGCCTGGCTCAGGAATACGGTCGAACGCGTAGCGCGGCGAGGGATCGGGCATCGCGGGCCTTTCTGGCGGTTACCGCGCAAGGCTAGTTAACGTTTACGTCAACGTCAATGTGCGGTGCAGCATGGCCGCCATGCGGCCCGGTCATTCCAGCTTGAGGTCCGCGATGCGGCCCAGCGTCATGCCGCCGAGATCGTCGCTGTCGCCGGATACCGCGACGTAGGCTGGTGCCAACGGCATCGAGCCGAAGGCCGCGACATAGTCGGCGACGATGTCGACGGTCTCGTCGCGCCAGGTCATCGTCCCGTCGCGCGCGTCGCGCAGCACGATCACCGCGCCCTGGCCGTCGTCCATGTAGGGGTTGGCGAAGCGCTTGCCCTTGGTGTCGCCCGGCGCCCAGACATAGGTCAGCACCCGACCGTAGCTGGGATAGCCGAGCAGCTTGGCGACGGTGCCTTTCAGGCCCGCCTGCATGGACTCGTCGGCGAACCACAGGTGCACCGCCAGCGGCCGGTCGTCCTGGCCCTTGCGCATCAGGTCGCCGGCCGGCCCGGCCTTGTCAACGCGCCAGCGCCAGGTCATCCGCACACAGTCTTCCGGCGCCGTCCGATAAAGGAACGCGACCGAGCCGTCGGTGGCGATCTCGATGGTGCCGTCGGCCAGTCGTTCGAACGACGCCGGCGCCTTGTCCGGCAAGGTCAGCAGCTTCCAGCCGCCATCGATCGCCGCTGCGGGCCAGGCGGCGGACAGGAACAGGATCAGGCCGGCAACGAGTTTGCGCATGTCACTCCAGGCTGGTCAGTCGGCCGGGAACATCTCCGGCAGGGCGGCGCCGATGCGTTCGTTCTGGATCTCCGTCGAACCATCGACATAGGCCGCGATCTTGGCCCCGGCAAGGTGACGGCCCAGCGGCACGTCGTCGCGCAGGCCGTAGGCGCCCATCGCCTGGATACAGGCGGTGACGCCCGGCACGGTGACGCGGGCACAGAACTTCTTCGCCTGGGCGGCGGCGAGGATGGCTTCGTCGCCGCCGGACTCTATCGCTGAACAGGCCCGATCGGTGAGCAGGCGCAGCGCCTGCCAGTCGTTGGCGACGTCGGCGAGTTGCCAGCGCCAGCCTTGGTGCTTCAGCAGCGGCTGACCGAAGGTCTCACGTTCCTGGCCATAGGCGACGGCAATGGCGAGCGAACGTTTCAGCATGGCGCAGCACATCCCGGCGACGTAGGTGCGCGCGCCGTTGATCGAGCCCAGCGCCGCCTTGAACGCCTCGCCGGGCGGGTGCAGCACGTCCTTGTCGGCGACGAAATAGTCCTTCATCGCGAACCCGCCGGCGCCGATCGCATGCCCGCCGAAAAGCTGGAACGCCGGCTGGCGCTCGAAACCCGGCTTGTCGGCTTCGACCAGGAAACAGGCGATGCCGCGGCCGCGGCTGCCGGGGTCGGTCTGGGCATAGACCACGAACAGGTCGGCAAAGGCGGCGTTGGTGATCCACGCCTTTTCGCCGTTCAGCACCCAGCCGCCGTCGACCTTCTTCGCCATGGTTTGAATCGCGGCGAAGTCGCTCCCCGCGTTCGGTTCGGTCAGGCCGGCGCAACCGAACTTCTCCGCCTTCAGCAGCGCCGGGACGTGCGTGGCGCGGTGTTCGCCGGTACCGTCGCGGGCCAATTTGGCGGCGCAATTGTGGGTGTTCACCAGGGAGAACGAGAACGGCATGTCGCCCTCGGCGATCGCCTCCACCATCGCCAGCTTGGCAGCAAAGCCCAGACCCAGCCCGCCGGCCTCGACCGGCACGTCGGTGCCAAGGAACCCGGCTTCCGCCGCCATTCGCAGGGCATCGAGCGGCGGCTTGCGCTCGCGCTCCCAGGCCGCCGCGTTCGCATCGACCACCTCGCGCCGGAACGCCCGGGCGCGCTCGATCAGCTCGGCGGCCTGGCTCATGCCAGTTTCGCCGCGACCTCGGCCAGCCGCTTGCCGACGCCCAGCACCATGTTGCGCTGGTTCTCGTCCTTCAGGCCGCCGTCGTCGTCGAAGGCGCCGCCGGCGCCGCCGATCGCCGCCTGCTGCGGGATCACCGTGACCTGGATGTTGCCCAGGATCGCGCGCACGTGCACCAGACCGCGCAAGCCGCCCAGCCCGCCAGGCGAGGCCGACACCAGGCCCGCGACCTTGCCGATGAAATACTTTAGCTGGCCGTCGTCCTTGGTCGGTCGCGACACCCAGTCGATGGTGTTCTTCAGCAGCGGCGAGATCGAGCTGTTATACTCCGGCGAGGCAATCAGCAGCGCGTCGTGCGACCCGAACAGGGCGCGCAGCTTGGCCGCGTTCTCCGGCAGACCCTCGCCGACCTCCAGGTCGCCGTCGTAGATCGGCATCGGATAGTCGGCCAGGTCGATCAGCGTGACCTCGGCGCCGGCCGCGCTGGCGCCCTCGGCCGCGATCTTGATCAGCTTCTTGTTGAACGAGTCGCGCCGCGCGCTGCCGGCGAAGGCCAGGATCTTTGCCATAGGTGTAGTTCCCCTGAAATGATGTGCGCGCAGCCTAGGCCGGCTGGCGGGTGGGCTCAAGCGGACGCTGGTTGACTTCGAAGTCACAAGGGTGCATCTGCACGTAATGACCGACGACGCCGCCACGCCGACCGCTGCCGCGCCGCCCGCACGCGGGCTCGGCTGGTACATGGCCGGGCAGGGGACCTGGTTCGCCGGTCTCGGTATCCAGCTCGTCCTGTTCGCCTGGCTGGTGACGGTGGTGCTGGACCAGCCGGCCGACAGGGTCGGGCTGGCGCAGATGGCGATGATGCTGCCATCGCTGGCCTTCATGTTGATCGGCGGCGGCGTCGCCGACCGTGGCGACCTGCGCCGCCTGCTGTTGCGCTACCACCTGGTCGCCGCCGTGCCGCCGCTGGTGCTGGCCTGGCTGGTCGGCACCGACCGGCTGACCTACGCCCTGTTGATCGGCTACGGCGTCGCCATGGGCACGCTCGGCGCCTTCGTGATCCCGGCGCGCGACGCGCTGCTGCATCGGGTCGCCGAGGGCACCATCCAACGCGGCGTGATGCTGGCGACGATGGGCCAGTTCATCGGCCAGCTCGTCGGCATGGTCATCGCTGGCTTCGCCGCGCTGGTCGGCGCCCCGGCGCTGATGGTGCTGCACGCGGTGCTGATCCTGACGGGCGCGGCGGCGCTGTTCCGGCTCGCCCCCGCGCCGCCGCTCAACGTCAACAACGTCACTGGCTGGCGCGCGATCCGCGACGGCGTGACGGTGGCGTTCGGCGACGCCGCGCTGCGCCCGGCGGTGCTGTCGGTGTTCGCCGTCGGCTTCTGCTTCGTCGGCAGCTACCTGGTCGTGCTGCCGCTCACCGTGCGCGACAGCTTCGCCGGCGGCGCCACCGAACTGGCCATCGTCAACGTCGCCTTCTGGGCCGGCACCATACTGACCACGGTGGCGTTGCTGCGCCGTGGCGGCGTGGCGCGGCCGGGCCGGGCGATGCTGGCCGCGATGGCCGGCGGTGTCGGTGTGCTGGCGGCGATGGCCCTGCCGCTGAACTTCGTCGGCTTTGCCGCCCTGTGCTTCGTGTGGGGCATCGGCGGCGGCGTGGTGATGACCATGGGCCGCACCATCATGCAGACCGAGGCGCCGGCCGACTACCGCGCCCGGGTGATGGCGCTGTACCAGCTCGCGCTGATGGGCGCGGCGCCGGTCGGCGCCTTGCTGATGGGCCTGATCGTCGCCGCCGTCGGCGTGCGCCTCGCGCCGCTGGCCCCGGCCGCCCTGATGGCCCTGATCGTCGCCGTGCTGGTCCTCGCCACCCCGATGTGGCGCTACCGGCTCGCGCACAGCTAGCCGGATCGCCCAGCCGGCGCCAAACGCGGCGCGACGGCCTATGCTAGGCGGGCCGCGCCGGCATGAGGAATCCCGCCTCGGCGCGGCGGGAGGAATCATCAGTGCACGGCATCGGCGCGGCGCTACGCGTGCGCAACTATCGGCTTTACGTGTCCGGCGGGCTGGTTTCGCTGATCGGCACGTGGATGCAGCGCATCGGCGTCGGCTGGCTGATGTGGCAGATGACCGAGTCCGGGACCTGGCTCGGCCTGGCGGCGATGGCCGACCTGATGCCGGGCGTCGTGGTCGGGCCGGTCGCGGGCGTGCTGGCCGACCGGCTCGACCGGCTGCGCACCATCCGCCTGGCCCAGGTGCTGATGTTGATCCAGGGCCTGGCGCTGTGGGCCTGTACCGCGGCCGGGCTGATGACGCCGGGCCTGCTGCTGCTGCTGGTGCTGTTCGGCGGCGTCGTGGTCGGCGTGAACCAGCCCGCCCGTCTGGCGCTGATCCCCTCGCTGGTGCCGCGCGCGCTGCTGGCCACGGCGGTGGCGGTGAACGCGGTGACCTTCAACCTGGCCCGCTTCATCGGCCCGGCGCTGGCCGGCTTCGTGATTCTGAACCTCGACGTCGCCACCGTGTTCCTGCTGAACGGGCTCAGCTTCACCGCCTTCATCGTCACCCTGTCGCTGATGCAGCTGCCGCCGCAGGAGGCCGGCCCGACCCGGCGCCAGTCGATCGTCGCCGATATCGTCCAGGGCCTGCGCTATACCGCCGGCCATCCCGGCATCGGCCCGATCCTGGCGTTGATGACGGTGCTGTCGCTGGGCGCGCGGCCGTTCGTGGAACTGATGCCCGGCCTGGTCGACGCGGTCTTCGGGTCCGGCGCCGACGGCCTCGCGGCACTGAGCTCGATCGTCGGCCTGGGCGCGATCTGTTCCGGGCTGTGGATGGCGAGCCGCGGCGCGCGGCCCGGCCTGGCGCGGGTGACGCTGGGCGCGACGGCACTGGCCGCGGCGTCGATCGGGGCCCTGGCGCTGAGCCCCGGACTGGGCGTGGCGATGGTCTGCGCCGCCTGCGCCGGGGTCGCCATGGTGATCTGCGGCGTCGGCACCCAGACCTTGCTGCAGATGTCGGTCGCCGGCGAGGTGCGCGGCCGTGTGCTCAGCCTCTACGGCATCATCTTCCGCTCCGGTCCGGCGGCCGGCGCCTTCGTCATGGGCCTGGCGTCGGAGTTCGTCGGTCTGCGCTGGCCGTTGGCGATCGGCGCCGGAATTGCCTTCCTGATGTGGGCATGGCTCTGGCGCCGGCGCGGCGCCATCGCCGCGGCGCTGGAGGGCGATCAGTCCAGCCCCTGAACCGTCGGCGCCTGGCGCTCGATATCGAGGATCGCGTCGATCCCGGGCTTCAGCTCGGCGAGCACGAATTCGGCGCGCCGGAACGGGCCGCCACGGTTGTTGGGGAACTGCTCGTCCCACGCGCGCATCTTCACCGACAGCCCGCATAGCACGCCGCCGACGGTGGTGTGGTGCGCGGTGATCAGCTTCTTGACCTCGCGGAAGCGTTCCGCGGTGATGTTGTTCCACAGGTGCCGGGTGTGGTTGTGAAAGCTCTCGAACCGGCCGGTCAGCGAGCTGGTGACGTCCGACAGCGACATCGAGATGTACTGGCAGGCCTGCATCAGCGTGCGGTCGGAACGTAGCTGATAGTGCCCGCGCAACTCGTTCAGCGCCCACAGGCAGTCGCTGACGCGCGGGATCACCTGATCCAGGGTCGCTTTGTAGTAGGCCAGCGACAGAAAGATGTCGCCGTAGTCTTCCAGGAAGCGCGGCACTTCGGTGACGCCGATCTCCAGCCGCCTGGCCAGCAGCATCAGGTTGCGCATCGCTTCGCCCCGGTCCGGGTTGGCGAACATCGCGATCAGGTCGCTCAGATCCTCGATGTTGGCGGCGTCGGCGCCGTAAACCTGCTGCATCAGCGGGCGGGTGAAGTCGCGCATGTAGTCGGTGAGTTCGGCGCTTTTCGCCGGCGACAGGCGCAGCGCGTCGGCATCGTCGACGACGATGCCGAGCTGGCGCAACTGAACCCGCAAGGCGTAGACGTCGTAGCTTGGCAGCACGGCGAGGCGGCTGATGACCTCCAGGTCGGGCTGGTCGGCCGGCCAGCCCAGCGCGCTGCCGAGCTGGTCCGGCCGAACATGCCCACGGCCGCCGCCGGCATCGGCGTACAGCTCGACCATGCTTTCCAGTCGGGTGGTCTTGACCAGCCGCGCGCGTCGCAGCGCCGGGCTTTCCAGCGGTACGATCTCCAGCGGCAGGATGTGCAACGCATCGCGCGGCAGGTCGGGTTCGACCTGGGGAGCCGCTGGTTCCGGCGACGTGCCGGCCTCCGGCGAGGCGTTCATCCGTTACTCCTTACACAACAGATACTCTGCAACCACTCAACACCTGGGATTGTCGCAGGAGAAATATTGAATACATGTTAAGGTTGCAAATATTGTCCGCGACCGCCGCGAATGGTGTGGCCGCCAGCCGGTTCGGCCCGTCGCTTGTTTCCGCCCGCTGTCCTTGCATGTCTAGTCCGGGTACATATGCCGGGTACGAATGAACGTGTTTGACGCCGGGAGAAGCCGCGATGGTTGACCATCTGATCGACGGATACCGCCGGTTCCGCGCCGAGACCTGGCCGCGCGAGCGCGACCGGTTCGAGGAACTGGCGAAGTCCGGTCAGAAGCCGCACACCATGGTGATCGCCTGTTCCGACAGCCGGATCGATCCGCATCTGATCTTCGACACCCGGCCGGGCGAGCTGTTCGTGGTCCGTAACGTTGCCAACCTGGTGCCGCCCTTCGCGCCCGACGCGCACTATCACGGCACCAGCGCGGCCCTGGAGTTCGCGGTCAGGGTGCTGAAAGTGCAGCACCTGATCGTACTCGGCCACGCGTTGTGCGGTGGTGTCCAGGGGCTGTTGTCCGACGACACCGAGGCGATGGGCGATTTCGTGCGGCCTTGGATGTCGCTGGCCGCGCCGGCGCGCGCCCGCACCATGGGGATCGAGCCGCCCGAGGCGCGTCAGCAGGCCTGCGAATTCGAAATGGTGCGATTGTCTCTGGCCTACCTCTGGACCTTCCCGTGGATCCGCGATGCCGTCGACGACAAGACGCTCAAGCTGCATGGCGCCTATTTCGGCGTGCGCGACGGGGTCCTGCTGATTCTTGGCTCCGACGGCGAGTTTCGGCCGCTGCCGGAGGTCTGAGCCCGCCGCCATGGCTCGCCTGCTGCCCCGTCTGCTGTGCATCCTGGCGTTGCTTTCCGTGGCCGGCACGGCGCGGGCGGCGACGCTTGAGCGCGACATCTTGCTCGATGCGACGCGCGCGCTGACCTTCGAACAGGTCCGCGACGGCGATCCGGGCTTCAAGACAATGGCGGCCGGCGAGGAGAATATCGGCCTCACCGACGCGGCGATCTGGCTGCGCCTTCGACCGGGCCCGCTCGACCCGATGTACGACTGGCTGCTCACGCTCAACCACCCGGTGATCGACCAGATCGACGCCTACGTGGTCAGCCAGGCCGGCACGGTCGTGCAGCACCGCATAGGCGATCTGCGTCCCTATGCCGAGCGACCTTATCCGCACCACGCTTTCGTCGTGCCGGTGCCGCCTGACACCGCTGTTGTCTTCATGCGTGTCCTGTCGCAGGGGTCGGCGGTGTTGCCGATCGAGTTGTTGCCACGCGACGAGTTGCAGGACCGCGACCGGGGCCAGTTCGCGATCTACGGCTTCTACTTCGGCATCCTGATCGCGATGGCGGCCTACAATGCCTGCATCTTCGTCGTGGTCCGCGACCGCGCCTACATCTTCTACGTCATCTACGTGCTGTCGTTCGGCGCGCTGCAGGCGCAGATCAATGGCTTCGCAGCGCCGCTGACGCCGGTCGCCGGGCTGGACGCCAACAAGCTGCTGTTGCTGCTCTACGCCACGGTGATCGCATCTGGCCTGCGCTTCGTCCAGGTGCTGATCGATACCGACACGCTGATGCCGCGCTGGCACAAGCTGCTCACCGCGATCGGCGCCGTCAGCTTGCTTGCCGGCCTTGGCGGGCTGGTACTGCCCTACGGGCCGATCATCCGGTTGCTGATTGCGCTTGGCGGCATAGTGCTGATCGTGATCCTGATCGTCGTGCCGATCGCCATCGCGCGCGGCTCGCAGACGGCGCGCTACCTGGCCCTGGCCTTCCTGTCGCTGCTGCCGGGCTGCGCCTTGTTCGTCATGCGCGCGCTTGGCATGATCCCGCACAGCCTGCTGACCCAGCACAGTCTGGAATTGTCGACCGCGTTGGAGACCATCGTCCTGTCCTTCGCCCTGGCCAATCGTATCAATGTCTGGCGCGCCGAAGCCGCGGCCGCCGAGCTGCAAGCCGCGCAAGCCCACACGCGCTACTCGCGCCAGCTCGCCCGCGCCATGGAAGACGACCGCCGGCGCATCGCCGCCGAGTTGCACGATTCGGTCGGCCAGTCGTTGCTGGTGCTGTCCAATGGCCTGAAGCGCGTGGTCGGCGGCAAGGCCGAGCCACGGCGCCTGGCCGACATGGCCGAACTGGCCCGGCAGTCGGTCGACGACGTGCGCACCGTGGCCCAGGACCTGCATCCGGCGCAGCTCGAACGTCTCGGTCTGGCCGATGCGCTGTCGGCGATGCTGCGGCGCACCTTCGCCGACAGCGGCGTCGAGCTGCACCTGGAGATCGATGCCGACGCCTTGCCGGCGGAACCGATGCGCGACGTGCAGCTCTACCGCATCGCCCAGGAGGCATCGTCCAACGTGCTGCGCCATGCCGGCGCGCGCAACTGCTGGGTCCGGCTGACGGCCGTCGGCGGGCGGGTGGCGCTCAGCGTGGAGGACGATGGCGGCGGCATCCGCGATGGCGCCAGCGACGGCCTCGGCCTGTCGACCCAGGCCGAGCGCGCGGCCCTGATCGGCGCCGACTACGCGTTGGGCACGCGCGCCGGCGGCGGCACTCGCCTCAGCGTCGATGCACCGCGAGAGCCCGCATCATGAGCGCGCAACAGCACGCTCATGATGATAAGCCGGCCGTGTCCGGTTGGGCACGGCCATGAGCGCGCAACAGCACGCTCATGTCCCAAAGCCGGCCCTCGACGCAGTGCGTCGAGCCTGTTGGGCACGGCCATGACCCTGGCCACCGTCCTGATCGCCGACGATCACCCGATCTTCCGGCGGGGCTTGCGCGAGGTGGTGGAGGAATCCGGCGACTTTGTCGTGGTCGCGGAGGCGGTCGATGGTCCCTCGGCGATCGAGTCGATGGCGCGCGAGGCGCCCGACATCGCCATCCTCGACCTGTCGATGCCGGGTGCCGACGGTTTCGCCGTGGCCGAGTGGATCGGCCAGAACGCGCCGTCGGTGCGCCGGGTGGTGATGACCATGCATCAGGATAAGGCGCTGGTGGATCGCGCGTTGTCGCTGGGCGTGCTCGGCTACCTGCTGAAGGACGACGCCTTCGACGAGGTCTCGCGCTGCCTGGAGATGGCGCTGGCCGGCGACCGTTTCGTCAGTCCCAGCCTGGACCACGCCGAACCGCTGCTGCACCCGGTGGCAGATGGCGGCGAGGCGGCGCTGCTCGACAAGCTGACGCCGACCCAGGCCGAGGTGCTGCGCCACCTGGCGGACTACGCCACCAACAAGGAAATCGCGCGGCAGATGGGGCTGAGCCACCGCACCGTGGAAAATCATCGCGCCAATATCTCGGCCGTGCTCGGCCTGCGCGGGCCCAACAAGCTCCTGGAATTCGCCACCCGCCACAAGGACCGGCTGTAGCGCGGCATTCGCCTGCGCCAGATGCCCGGGTGAGGTTTCGCGCGGCGATCAGAAGCGATTGGAAAACAAGCGGTTGCGCCGTCCTCCGGTGCGGATTCACGCGGAGTCGCGGAGCGCCGATCCCGGCGACTCCGCGTTCTGCATGCCGCCGCCCTGAGCCGGGCGTCTCGCTCAGCGCGCGACCAGGTGGCGGAACTCGGCGACGACCTGTTCGTAGAGCGGACGCTTGAACGGCACGATCAGGTCGGGCAGCGCGACCATCGGCGCCCACTTCCAGGCCGAGAATTCCTGCTCGTGCGCGTCCAGCCGGATATCGTCCTCGGTGCCCAGGAAGCGCATCGCGTACCACTTCTGGGCCTGCCCGCGATAGCGGCCCTTCCAGACCTTGTCGGCCAGGTCCGGCGGCAGGTCGTAGCTCAGCCAGCCGCGGCTCTCGGCAATCGGTTCGGCGCGTTCCACGCCGGTCTCCTCGGCCAGCTCGCGGATGGCGGCGGCGCGCGGATCCTCGCCGTCGTCGATACCGCCCTGCGGCAACTGCCACGCCGCCACGGTCTGGTCGACACGCATGCCGACGAACACCAGGTCATCGCGGTTCAGCAGCACGATGCCGACGCCCTTGCGGTAGGGCCGCTCCTCGAACGGCAGCTTGGCGCTCATCGGGCCGCGGGCAATCGTGCCAGGGCCGAGACCGGCAGCAGCTCGATGTCCCGGCCCTCCAGGTCGCGGGCCCAGTTGGCCAGCATCTCCATGGTCACCGGGAACGGATAGCCGATACCGATGGCGCTGCCGCGTTCGCGGGCGATCCGTTCAAGCTCGGCCAGGCCGGCGTTGATGGTAGCCCGCGCGGCGGCGGCTTCGTCGAGGAACACGTCGTTGTTGGCGTGCGCCAGGCCGGCGTTGACCGCGATCTCGCCGGCGACGCTGTCCGGGCTGGCGCGGGTATCGAGGAACAGCAGGCCGCGCTTCTTCAGCTCGACCAGGATCGGGCGCAGCGACTCCGGCTGGGTGGTGAATCGGCCACCGAGCTGGCTGGTCACGCCGACATAGCCGGTGAACCGGTCCAGCACCCAGGTCATGCGCTCGACATTCTCGTTCTCGGTCAGGCTGGTCAGCAGCGTGTGCGGGCCGGGGTCGTCGTTGGGGAAGCCGTGCGGCTCCATCGGCAGTTCCAGCAGCACTTCGTGCCCGGCCTCGCGCGCCTGGTCGGCCCAGGCCTGCAGGTCGTTGCCGTAGGGCGAGAAGGCGAAGGTGATGTTGGCCGGCAGCGCCTGGATCGCCGCGTTGGTCTGTGCCTTCGACAGGCCGAGCCCGGTCAGCACGATGGCGACGCGCGGCTTCACCCCGGGGTTGGGCTGCGGCACGTTGAGCCGCATCGCGGTCTCCTGTCCGACCGGCTGGCGCTGCGGCTGGCCCTGCGGCGCCGGCGCTTTAACGGGCGCGGTCTGGCCGGTGCCCTGGTCGCCGCTGTCGGCCGGCGCGGCGGCGGCTTGATCGGTGGATGGTGATGCCGAGTCGGTCGGCGCCGTCGCGGTATCGTCGGTCGCGGCGGGTTGCGACGTGCTGTCGTCGGATTCGTTGGCCGGCGTGGCAGTGTCGGATGCGGCGGTGGCGCTCTGCGCGGCGCTGTCGTCGGCCTTGGGATCTTCGGCGGCCTGGTCGTCCGGCGTCGGCGCGCTGGGCTGATCGTCTTGCGCGCGCGCGCCCGGCTTGCTCTCGTCGGTGACGGGCGTGTCCGTGGTGGCCGCCGCGGTTTCGGTGGACGACGCGTCGTCGGATTTGTCGTCGTCCGCCGCGAGGTTCCTGGCCTTGGCCGCGGGGTCGCCGGCGATCGGTTTGGCGACGGCCTTGGCCTCGTCGCCGAGTTCCAGCACGAGGTCGTTGCCCGGCATGCCGGGGCGCAGCGGCGGCTGGTAGGTGAAGCTCAGCCAGGCGACGCCGGCGCCGGCGCCCAGCACCAGCAGGAACACCACCAGCGCCAGGGCGCTGACACCGCGCCGCCCGGATGTCCTGCCGGCTTTCTCCGCCTTGCCGCTTGCTGCCGCCTTGCGCGGTTTCCTCGCCATCGCCGCCCGCGGGCTTGCGCGCCGCCCGCGCCTACTTCTCGCGGTCGCCGAGCAGCGTCATGCCACGCAGCAGGTCGAGCGCATAGGAGAGCTGAAAATCGCGTGGCTTCTCGTCTTCCGCCGGTGCCGGGGTCGTGCTGTCGGTCGGTGCCGGGATCGGTACCTTTTTCTCTTCGGCCTCGTCGTCCTCGGTCGGCTCGTTGTCGCCGCGCAGGTGGCCGCGCAGATTGGCTTCCGAACGCCGCTGTCGGGTCGCCGCCGGGCCTTCCGCCACGGTGACCTGCTCGACGATGATGTCCGGCTCGATGCCGGTGGCCTGGATCGAGCGGCCCGATGGCGTGTAGTAGCGCGCCGTGGTCAGCCGCACCGCGCCGTGGCCTTGCAGCGGGATAATGGTCTGCACCGAGCCCTTGCCGAACGACTTGGTGCCCAGGATCACGCCGCGGCGGTGGTCCTGTAGCGCCCCGGCGACGATCTCCGAGGCCGAGGCCGAGCCGCCGTTGACCAGCACGATCACCGGCTTGCCGTCCATCAGGTCGCCCTCGCGGGCGCTGTAGCGCTGAATGTCGCTGTCGGCGCGGCCGCGGGTGGAGACGATCTCGCCCTGGTCCAGGAAGGCGTCGGAGACCGCGATCGCCTGATCAAGCAGACCGCCGGGATTGTTGCGCAGGTCGAGCACCAGGCCGCGCAGCTCGCCGTCGAGCTCGGCCTTGATCTTGTCGACCGCCTTGTCGAGGCCGAGCTCGGTCTGTTCGTTGAACGAGGTGATGCGGACATAGCCGATGTCGCCCTCGAGCCGGCTGCGCACCGATTGGATCCTGATCACGTCGCGCACGATGGAGACGTCGAACGGCTGTTCCTCGCCCGGCCGCGCCACGGTCAGCACGATCGCCGCGTTCACCGGCCCGCGCATCTTCTCCACCGCCTGCGACAATGTCAGGCCAAGCACGGCCTCGCCGTCCAGGTGGGTGATGAAGTCGCCGGCCTTCAGCCCGGCGCGGTCGGCCGGGGTCTCGTCGATCGGCGAGACCACTTTGACCACGCCGTTCTCCATCGTGACCTCGATACCCAGGCCGCCGAACTCGCCGCGCGTCTGCACTTGCATGTCGCGAAAATTCTTGGCGTTGAGGTAGCTGGAGTGCGGGTCCAGCGAGCGCAGCATGCCGTTGATCGCCGCCTCGACAAGTTCCGCCTCGTCGACCGGTTCCACATAGTCGGCACGCACCCGTTCGAACACGTCGCCGAACAGGTTGAGCTGGCGATAGGTCTCGGCGTTATCCGCCTGGGCGCCGGCCGGGGCCAGCGCCGCCAGCATCGCCGCCAGTGCGGCCGCAGAGAACAACTGACGCATCATCCGCTCACCTTTCCTTTGCCGGCCGTGATCCAGGAGAGCGGATTGATCGGCTCCCCCTCACGGCGCAATTCTACGTAGAGAGTGGTATCGGAGCCATCCGGACCCATTTCGCCCACCGGTTCGCCGGCCAGGACCGGCTGACCGGTCACCGCGTAGAGCCGCGACATCCCTGCAAGCAGAATATGATATCCCTCGCCCTGAGACAGTATCAAGAGCAGGCCATAGCCGCGAAACTGCCCGGCGAAGGCGACTTCCGCGTCATGCGGCGCCACCACCGTGGCCCCGGCCCGGGCCCGGACCTTGATCCCCTTGGTGCGCTGGCCGACGCGGTCGGCGGCACCGAAACGCCCGATCACGGGTCCCGCGACCGGCATCGGCAGGTGGCCGCGCCGGGTCGAGAACAGCGCCGGCCCGCCACCGGGCAGCGCCGCGAGCTGTTGCGCCGGCGCCGTCCGGCCTGCCGCCTTGGCCGCTTTGCGCTGGGCTTCCTCGGCGGCCTGGCGGGCGGCCTCCGCCTTGCGCAGCGCCGCCGTCACTGCCGCCGCCTGGCGCGCCGCGGCTTCCGCCCGGCGCGCGGCCTCGGCGCGGGCTTCGGCCTCCGCTGCGGCGAGCCGCGCCTGCTCCAGCCGCCGCGCTTCCTCGACCAGCAATTGCTTCAGCAGCGCCTGCAGGCTACGCGACTGTTCCAGCGCCTGCTGCACCTGCTGGTCGGCTTCGCTCCGGTGCCGGGTCAGGTCGCGGTGGGCGCGCTTGCGGGTCTCGACCAGGTCGCGCATGCCGCGCCGCGCCAACAGCGCCTCGTTGCGCTGGATTTCGAGCCGCTCCCGGCGCCCGTCGATGACCTCGGTCAACGCCGCCAGCTCGGCGAGTTCGCCCGCCAGGGTGTCGGCCTCCGACTTCAGTGGACCGATCATGGCGCGCATCGCGCCGGCGCCCCGCAGCGCGTCGATCGGGCTGCCGGGCGCGGCCAGCGCCGCGGCCGGCGGCCGCCGGCTCATCCGCGTCAGCCGGGCCAGCACGACCGCGACTTCGCCGCGCCGCGCATCGAGGCGGGTGCGCCGGTTGGCGGCTTCCGCACGCAGGCCGGCGAGTTGCACCGTGGCCAGTTCGATGGCGTCCTCCTGATCGCGCAGGCTGGCGGCGCGACGCACCAGTTCGCGGCGCAGCCGCGCCAGCTCGGCGCTGAGCTTGTCGGTTTCGGTCGCCAGACGCTCGAGCTCGGCCTGGCCGGCCTCCACCGTGGCATTCGCGGCATCCAGCCGGGCCTGCGTGGCGGCGCTGTCCGGGCCGTCATCCGCCCGTGCCGCGCCGGCCAGCGCCAGCATCAGCAGCGCACATGCTGGGAGGCTAAGCCGACGCACGTTGTCCCGCCGTCCGGGCCGCCGTTTGAGCTGGCCTGTCGGTCAGCAGCGAGTGACCGGTCATCGCCGCCGGCACCGGCAGGCCCATCAGCGTCAGCAGGGTCGGGGCCAGGTCGGCCAGGCGGCCATCGGCGAGCCCGCCGGCGGCGGCGCCGACCATCACCAGCGGCACCGGATTGGTGGTGTGCGCGGTGTGCGGCCCGCCGGCGTCGTTCATCTGCTCGATATTGCCGTGGTCGGCGGTGACCAGCATGACGCCGCCGACGTCGCCCAGTGCCGCTTCCAGGCGCGCCAGGGCGTCGTCGACGGTCGCCACGGCCTTCAGCGCGGCGTCGAGCTTGCCGGTGTGGCCGACCATGTCCGGGTTGGCGTAGTTCACCACGATCAGGTCGAAGCCGCCGCCGGTGATCGCCTCGACCAGCCGGTCGGTGATCTCCGGCGCCGCCATCTCCGGCTGCAGATCGTAGGTCGCCACCTTGGGCGAGGGCACCAGGATGCGCTCCTCGCCGTCGAACACCCGCTCCTCGCCGCCGTTCAGGAAAAAGGTGACGTGGGCGTACTTCTCGGTCTCGGCGATCCGCAGTTGCGTGCGGCCGGCCTTCGCCACCACTTCGCCCAGCGTGTCGGACAGTTTCTCCGGCGGGAATAGCGACGGGATCAGTTCGTCCAGCGCCGCCGAGTAAGACACCATGCCGAGTTGCGCGGCGAAGCGCACGACGCGCGACCGCGCGAATCCGTCAAACGCCGGGTCGAGCAGGGCGGTCAGGATCTCGCGCGCCCGGTCGGCGCGGAAGTTCGCCATCAGCAGGCCGTCGCCGTCGCGCATGCCCGCGTAGCCGCCGACGGCGGTCGGGTCGACGAACTCGTCGGTCTGGTCGGCCGCGTAGGATTGTTCGATCGCCCGTGCCGCGTTGCCGGCCGTCGCGCCCTTGCCGTCGACGACGCAGTCGTAGGCCCGGCCGACGCGCTCCCAGCGCTTGTCGCGGTCCATCGCCCAGTAGCGGCCGGTGACGGTGGCGATCCGCGCGCCGCTGCCGTCGATTGCCTGTTCCAGCTCGGCGAGATAGCCGCCGGCACTTTGCGGCGGCGTGTCGCGGCCGTCGAGCAGCGCATGTATCGCCACCGGCACGCCGGCGCCGGCGACCGTGCGGGCCAGCGCCGCGATGTGGTCCTGGTGCGCGTGCACGCCGCCGGGCGAGGCCAGCCCCATCAGGTGACAGGTGCCGCCGGACGCTTTCAGCTTGGCGACAAGGTCGGTCAGTGCCGGATTGGCCGCCAGGCTGCCGTCGGCGACCGCCGTGTCGATCCGTGGCAGGTCCTGCAGCACCACCCGGCCGGCGCCGATATTCTGGTGCCCAACTTCCGAGTTGCCCATCTGGCCGGCCGGCAGGCCGACGTCGCCGGCCGAGGTTTTCAGCAAGGCGTGCGGCAACTCACGCCACCAGCGGTCCCAGGTCGGTGTCTGGCCGCGGGCGATGGCGTTGTCGGCCGCCGCCTCGCGATAGCCCCAGCCGTCGAGAATGCACAGCACGACGGGGCGCGGGGTCGAGTTCATCCAGGAACCTTCAGCAACAAATGCGGAACAGTTGTGGCGGCCTGTTTATACCAACAACCCGTGCCATAAAACGTAAACCGGCTCAACCGCGGTGGTAGGGATGGCCGGTCAAGATGCTGTGGGCGCGGTACATCTGCTCCGCCAGCATCGGCCGCACCAGCATGTGCGGCCAGGTTGCCGGCCCCAGCGACCAGATCGTCTCCGCGCGTTCCAGTATCGACCGGTCCAGGCCTTCCGCGCCGCCGATCACGCAGGCGATCTCACCGGCCTCGACCCAAGTGCGGAGTTTCTTGGCCAGGGCTTCGCTGGACAGCGCCTTGCCGCTACCGTCCAGCGCCACCACCACCGCGCGCGGCGGCAGGCGTTTCTCGATCAGCGCCGCCTCGGCCGCTTTCAGCTCGGCCAGCGGCAGCTTGCGCCGCTCGGCGACTTCGATCAGTTCGACCGACCAGGGCAGCCGGCCGGCGTAGTCGGCGAACAGCGCCGCCTCCGGCGCGTCGCGACGCCAGCGGCCAACCGCGATGACGCTCAGCCGCATCGCCGCCGGCTCAGATCGCCGCGGCGTGCTCCGGCATGTGCACCGACCACATCTTTTCCAGGTTGTAAAAGTCGCGCACGTCCGGGCGGAACACGTGCACGATGACGTCGCCGGCATCGATCAGGACCCAGTCGGCTTGCGGCAGGCCTTCGACCTTCGCGGCGCCGTAGCCGGCTTCCTTGATCTTGCGCACCAGATGATCGGCGATCGCCGCGACCTGTCGGGTCGAGCGGCCGCTGGCGATGATCATGGCGTCGGCAATGGACGTTTTGCCCTCCAGGTCGATATGAACGACATCTTCCGCCTTGTCGTCGTCCAGCGACTTCAGGATGAGCGTTTGCAACTGCTTGGGGTCAGCCCCGGCTACGGTCTTTATGGCGTCATGCTCCATGTTCGCGAGGCGACCGGCACGATCATCGGTGTTCTCTCAAGGGTTCCGCGATCGGCCGGGCCTTACAACCGTTCCTCATGATTCGATTTGCTAACAGGTTTTCCAACAGCCTGTCTATCGCCCCGTTGTCACAACGTACCCGCCGAGCCGGCGCCGCATCGGCGATCAGCCGGCGCGCGGCGCCTTCAACTCGACCGCGCTGACCGCCCAGTCGCCACCGAAATTGGCGAACGAGATGCCGCCGTGCCCGTTGGCGACCGTGGTGTAGCGCGCGTTCAGCACCTCGGTGCCGTCGATGTCGACCGAGAGCCGGCCGTCCTCGTCGCGGCGCAGGCGCACGTCATGCCAATTGCCATCGCCCAGCGCCGGCACCTGGCTGGTCGAGGCCAGCACCGAGGCGCCGGACTCTTCCACGTTTACCAATGACAGCGGCTGCGACTTGTCGCTGTCATAGACCAGGCGGTAGCCGGCGACCGCGTTGGTGCCCTGATAAGGACCGAAGTGGATCTTGCTCGGTCCCTTGCCAGTGTGCCGGACCCGCATCTGCAGCTCGAAGGTGCCGCCGAAGCCGCTGCTATGGGCGATCACCGCGGCCTCGGACTGCGGCTGCGACGGCACGCCCAGCACCTGGCTCAGCACGCCGCGCACCACCGCCTTGCCGAGGTCGTCGTTGTCGGCGCTCTTTGCCTGCTGTGTCGGCACCGAGCTTCGCAGCTCGCCATTGGCCACCGTGAAGCTCTTCGACAGTACCTGCCAGCGCGGGTTGACGGTGTAGTCGCCGTCCGCGAAGCGGTCGCTCAGCAGCACCGGCATCGAGTCATTGTCGTCGGCCGCCGCGTCGGCGGCGACGCTCGTGCCGGCGTCCGCCTCGGCGATGCCCAGGCTGGTCAGCAGGGCCTGGTCGACGCTGCTGCCGGCGCTTATGCCGGTGCGCCGGCGGTATTGCTGGATCGCGGTGCGGGTCGAGGGACCCATGACGCCATCGGCCGGGCCGGCGCTGTAGCCGCGCTCATTCAGCGCCTGCTGCACCGCGCGGATATTCTCCGGCGTGTCCGCCGCCGCCGCCAGGCCCTCGCCGAGCTGCTCGGCCAGCGCCAGCGATGCCTCGCCGGTGATCGCGGCGCCGCGGTCGCGCTGATAGGCCTTGATCGCCTCGCGCGTCGACCAGTCGAGCTCGCCGTCGACCGCCGTCACCGTGTAGCCGCGTGCCCGCAGGCCGCGCTGGATGGCGGCGATGGTATCGGTGTCGATCTCGTCCGCCTCGTCGCGGCGGTCGTCGCGCCGTTCGGCGCGCTTGGCCAGGACGCTCTGGTGCACGTGCTCGGCCAGCGCCTCGGTCGCCACGCCGGTCACGAGGAGGTTGTTGTCGCGCTCGTAGGCGCGGATCGCGGCCTGGGTCTCGCTGTCGACTTGGCCGCTGACCGCGGTGTCGTACCCGAGCCGGTCGAGCCGCCGCTGCAGCCGCGAGATCTGGCGCTCGTTCAGCTCGCCGGGGCTGGCGGTGGGCGTCGTC
Source organism: Alphaproteobacteria bacterium (assembly GCA_040223615.1). GTDB lineage: Bacteria > Pseudomonadota > Alphaproteobacteria > JAVKFY01. Next base: position 25,345 of record JAVKFY010000017.1, on the reverse strand, counting down.
GTGCGCGCCTGCTGGTTCGCCTGAACGTGTGACAGCAGGCCCTGGCTCGGCTGTCCGGTGACCAGCAGGCCATTGTTGCGCTGATAGCTTTCGATCGCGGTGCGGGTGCGCGATCCCATCAGCCCGTCACTGGGGCCGGCATCGTAGCCCTGTGCATTCAGCCCGACCTGGAGCTGGTACACCGTTGAGCTATACGCCACCGCAACGATCAGGGAGTCGCCGGTTGCCGGACGTGGCATGTTCGGCGCCGCCAGCGTCGGAGCTGCCAATGCGGCAATGGCTGTGGTGGCAAAAAGTAAGCTACGCCAGTTATTTATCACGATATCGACCTCTGCAACCGAGAGAACAGGTTGCGGAGGGAACGTGACTCCGGGTGAACCGGTTCCCTGCGCCCGCGGGTCAGCAGCGATCGCGGGCGCGGATTTCGGTCGCCGAGGCGGTGTGCCGGCGGCCCCACAGGAACGCCCAAGCCGGCGGACGTGTTTGCGCCAGGTCTCCGGGGTTTCGCACCCGAAAGCGGCGCAGGCGCTGCGCCGCTCGGCCGGCCAGCGCGGCATAGGCGTAGCCCGGCCGGTCCAGCACCGCTATCGGCACCATCCGGGTCAGATCCGTCCAGCGCCGCCAGCGCGGCAGTTGCACCAGGATGTCGGCGCCCATCAACCAGACGAAGTCGATGTCCCGGTGCCGCCGGCACAGCGCCGCCACGGTGTCGACCGTGTAGCGGGTGCCGAGCCGGTCCTCGATGTCGCTGACCCGGATCGCCGGATGCCGGGCGGCGGCGCGAGCGCTGGCCATGCGTTGCGCCAGGGGCGCCATGCCGGCGGCCGGTTTCAGCGGGTTCTGCGGCGAGATCAGCCACCAGACCTGATCCAGCCGCAGCGCGCGCAGCGCCCACAGGCTGACGTGGCGATGCCCGTCATGGGCCGGGTTGAACGAGCCGCCGAGCAGCCCGACGCGAAGCCGCGCCATCGAAGCGGATCAGGGCCGGGTCTGGCCGCTGCCGCGCACGATGTACTTGATCGTCGTCAGCTCCTGCGCGCCGACAGGACCGCGCGCGTGCAGCCGACCGGTGGAGATGCCGATCTCCGCGCCCATGCCGAACTCGCCGCCGTCGGCGAACTGGGTCGAGGCGTTGTGCAGCAGGATGGCGCTGTCGACCTTGCGGAAGAATGTCTTCGCCGCCGTCGCGTCCTCCGTGACGATGGCGTCGGTGTGATGCGAGCCGTGCGTCTCGATATGCTGGATCGCGTCCTCCACGCCGTCGACCATGCGTGCGGCGATGATCGGCGCCAGATACTCCGTGTCCCAGTCGGCCGGCCCGGCGGCGACCACGCGGTCGTCGGCCTGCCGCACGGTCTCGTCGCCGCGCACCTCGCAGCCGGCGTCGAGCAATGCCTTGACGATCGGTGCCACCGCCTCGGGGCGGGCACTATCGAACAGCACCGTCTCCGCCGCGCCGCAGATCGAGGTCCGGCGCATCTTGGCGTTGACCACGATGGCAAGCGCCATCGTCGCGTCGGCGGCGCCGTCGACATAGACGTGGCAGTTGCCGTCCAGATGCGCGATGACGGGCAGGCGGCTTTCGTTCTGCACCCTCTCGATCAGGCCCTTGCCGCCACGCGGCACGATGATGTCGATCAGGCCGACCATGCGCAGCATCGCGCCAACGGCGGCGCGGTCGCGGGTCGGCACCAGTTGCACCGCCGCTTCAGGCAAACCGGCCTCGCGCAGGCCTTCGACCAGGCAGGCGTGAATGGCGCGGCTGGAATGGAAGCTTTCCGAACCGCCACGCAGGATCGCCGCGTTGCCGGCCTTCAGGCACAGCCCGCCAGCGTCCGCGGTGACGTTCGGACGGCTCTCGTAGATGATGCCGACGACGCCCAGCGGCACCTTCACCCGGGCGATGTCCAGGCCGTTCGGCCGCTTCCACTCGTCGACCACGGCACCGATCGGATCGGGCTGTGCGGCGATGCCTTCCAGCGCCTGGGCGATGCCCTCGATCCGCGCCTCGTCGAGCAGCAGCCGGTCCATCAACGGCGCCGCGACGCCGTTCTCCGCCGCCGCCTTCATATCGGCCGCGTTGGCCTCCAGCAGCGCGGCGGTCTCGCGCCGCAACGCCTCCGCCGCCTTGGTCAGCGCCAGGTCGCGCTGCGCCGCCGGCGACTGCGCCAGCACCGGCACCGCCGCCTTCGCGGCCCGCCCGAGGTCGCGCATCTGCGCTTCGATGCCGTCGTCGTCACGGATTTCTGCCAGGCTCATGGCGGCGTTCCTTAGTCTTGCATGTCAACGATAGAATGTAGCCCGGATGCAGCGAAGCGAAATCCGGGGCAATGTTGGCCATGGTGCGGTACCGCCGTAATTTCCTGCCTGGCGGGAGTTACTTCTTCACCGTCGCTCTGGCCGATCGACGTGCGCGTACCCTGGTGGAACGCATCGACGACTTCCGTCGATCGCTGCGCGCTGCTCAGGCGTCGCGCCCGTTCGATATCGATGCCATCGTTGTATTGCCAGATCATCTGCACGCGATCTTCACGCTGCCGGAAGACGATGCTGACTACTCTGGGCGATGGCGCGCTATCAAGAGCGGCTTTACCAGGACTATCGTCGCCGATGAACCCCGCCTGCGGCCGAATCGCAAAGGCGAGTACCGGCTCTGGCAGCGCCGTTTCTGGGAGCACACGCTGCGTGACGAGGGCGATTTTGCTCGCCATGCCGACTACATCCACTTCAATCCGGTCAAACATGGGTATGTGAAGCGTGTTGCGGACTGGCCCCATTCGTCGTTTCACCGGTTCGTCCGCAACGGGGCCCTGCCAGCGGATTGGGGAACCACCGACGACAGTGACATTGATTTCGGTGAGCCGAGGTAGGACGACGTAGCCGGGATGCAGCGAAGCAGGGTCCGCGACCGGCCGTGGAAGTGCCGACTCCGTTCCCGGATTGCGCTGCGCTCCATCCGGGCTACGAACCACATCACCCCGTGAACGCGAGGTCGTCGCGGTGGATCATTTCGTGGCGGCCGGCATAGCCGAGGATCGCCGCGATCTCCTTGCTGCGGTGGCCCTTGATGCGGGCGGCGTCGTCGGCGGAATAGGCGCTCAGGCCGCGCGCCAGCTCGGCGCCGTCGGCGTCGCGCACCACCACCGCGTCGCCGCGCTGAAACCGGCCCTCGATGCCGGTCACCCCCGCCGGCAGCAGGCTCTTGCCGGATCTCAACGCTGCTGCCGCGCCGGCATCGATGCGGATCGACCCGGCCGGCTTCAAACTGCCGGCTATCCAGCGCTTGCGGGCGCCGTCCGGCGTACCCTGCGCCGCGAACCAGGTGCAGCGCGCGCCTTCCAGCAGCCGGGTCAGCGGGTTGAGCTCGCGTCCGTCGGCGATCGCCATGGTGCAGCCGGCCCGTGTCGCGATCTTCGCTGCCGCGATCTTGGTGACCATGCCGCCGCTGCCGACGTTGGTGCGGCTGCCCGACGCCATCTGTTCGATACGCTTGTCGATGCGCGCCACCTCGGACACGAACTCGGCCCCGGCCTCGCCCGGATCGGCGGTGTAGAGCCCGTCGATGTCGGACAGCAGCACCAGGCAGTCGGCGCCGATCATCGCCGCCACGCGGGCCGCCAGCCCGTCATTCTCGCCGAAGCGGATTTCCTCGGTGGCGACGGTGTCGTTCTCGTTGATCACCGGCACCGCGCGCCGGGTCAGCAGGCGTTCGACCGTGTTGCGCGCGTTGAGATAGCGCCGGCGCTCTTCGGTGTCGGACGCGGTCAGCAGGATCTGCGCCACGGTGATGTCGTGCCGCGCCAGTTCCTCCTGATAGGCGTGCGCCAGCCGGATCTGGCCAGTCGCGGCGGCGGCCTGCTGGTCCTCCAGCATCAGCGCGCCGGGCTTCAGCCCCAGCGGCCCGCGGCCCAGCGCGATGGCGCCGGACGACACGATCAGCACTTCGGCGCCGTTGCCGCACAGCCGCGCCACGTCGTCGGCCAGCGCCCGCAGCCATTCGCGCCGCAGCGTGCCGCGCGCCTTGTCGACCAGCAACGCCGAGCCGATTTTCACCACCAGCCGACGCGATGTGGCGAGCGGCTGGTTCATGGCCGCCACGCCTCGTCCTGCGCCGGCGCCTCCGCCTCGCGCCGCGCCTCGATCTCCGCCGCCAGCGCCCGCAGCGCCTCGCGCACGCCGGCCCCGGTAACACCGGATAGCCGCAGCACCGGTCCGCCGGCCGCCTCGGCCAGCGCCGCCGCGCGCGCCTCGATCTCCTCGTCGGCGAGCGCGTCGCACTTGTTCAGCGCCACGATTTCCGGCTTCGCCGCCAGCTCGGCGTCGTAGGCCTCCAGTTCCGCCCGCACCGTGCGATAGGCCTCGGCCGGGTCCTCGCCGGTGCCGTCGACCAGATGCAGCAGCACGCGGCAGCGCTCGACATGGCCCAGGAATCGCAGGCCCAGCCCGGCGCCCTCGTGCGCGCCCTCGATCAGCCCCGGGATGTCGGCCAGCACGAAGCCGGCGCCGTCGATCTCGACCACGCCAAGCTGCGGATGCAGCGTGGTGAAGGGATAGTCGGCGACCTTCGGCCGCGCCGCGCTCACCGCCGCCAGAAATGTCGACTTGCCGGCATTCGGCAGCCCCAGCAGGCCGGCGTCGGCCAGCAGCTTGAGGCGCAGGATCACCGTGCGCTCCTCGCCGGGGAAGCCTTCCTCGAAGCGACGCGGCGCCCGGTTCGTCGAGGACTTGAAGTGGGTATTGCCGCGCCCGCCGTCGCCGCCCTTGGCCAGCAGCACGCGCTGGCCCTCCTCGGTCAGGTCGGCGAGCAGTTCGTCGGTGTCCTCGTCGAACACCTGGGTGCCGACCGGCACCTTCACCACCACTTCGGCGGCAGACGCGCCGGTGCGGTTGGCGCCCTCGCCGGGGCGGCCGTTCTTTGCCTTGATGTGCGGCTGGAACCGGTGGTCGACCAGCGTGTTGAGGCCGGGCACGGCTTCCACCACCACGTCGCCGCCGCGCCCGCCGTCGCCGCCGTCCGGCCCGCCGAACTCGATGAACTTCTCGCGCCGGAAGCTGAGGCAGCCGTGCCCGCCGCGCCCGGAGGAAATGAATATCTTGGCCTGGTCGACGAACTTCATCGTACTGGTCGTTTGCTAGCGTTGGGTCCAGAAACGAAAAGCGGGGAATGCTTGCGCATCCCCCGCGAAGACTGACGTCGCGCGCGGTCGCGAGCTACGCCGGCGGCTCGACTGAAACGTAGGAGCGATCGTTGGCGCGGGTCTTGAACACCACCTTGCCCTCGATCAGGGCATAGATCGTGTGGTCCTTGCCGAGGCCGACATTCTCGCCCGGGCGCCACTTGGTGCCACGCTGGCGGATGATGATGTTGCCGGGGATCACCTGCTCGCCACCGAACTTCTTGACGCCGAGCCGGCGGCCAGCGGTATCGCGGCCGTTGCGTGAGCTGCCGCCTGCCTTTTTATGGGCCATTTCGGGTTCTCCTCTTGCGCGCCGGGCTTACGCGGCCGCGATCTCGGTGATCCGCAGCACGGTGAGGTGCTGGCGGTGACCGTTCTTGCGCCGGTAGTTCTTGCGCCGCTTCTTCTTGAAGATGGTGATCTTGGCCGCCCGGGTCTGCTCCAGCACGGTGGCCTGCACGCTCGCGCCGTCCACCCCTGGCGCGCCGATGGTGACGTTGTCGCCGTCGCCGACCAGCAGCACGTCGTCGAGCACCAGGGTCTCGCCGGCCTCGCCGGTCAGCTTCTCGACCTTGATCACGTCGTTCGGCTGAACGCGGTACTGTTTACCGCCGGTCCTGATCACTGCGTACATGGTCTCTTATCCGTCCAAATCCTGGCGCTGCGGGGGCTTTCCCCATAGCTGACTTTTCGCACAGCCCGCCCTCACGGCGACCGTGGCCGCCGCGCGCGCCGGATGCGTATACGGTTGGCGGCGGGCCAAGTCAACGCCGCGATGCGCGCGCGTGGCCGGGAAATCGACCGCCGGCGGGGCTTTGGCCTTGCGTCGGCCGGCCCGGATTCCTTATATGGCGTCTCCCGCCGCCAGGGCCACGCCCCGACGGACCGACCAGCGTTGACGACGCCCAATGCGGAGGGGTGCCGGAGTGGTCGAACGGGGCGGTCTCGAAAACCGTTGTACGCGCGAGCGTACCGTGGGTTCGAATCCCACCCCCTCCGCCAGCTATTTTTCTCTTTGGAATCAATGACTTAGGGAAATTTCAGGTGCACCGCAACCTGCGGAAAAGACGACTCTTTTCGCAGTTGCGAGCATCGAGATCGGAGTCGTAGCCGGTCTCTGGAGACGACGTCTGAGGCGTGTCGACGCTTATGTCTCTGTCGGGCGATTGTCGCGGTACGAAACTCCTCACAGCTCGGTACCGTTGGTTCGACTTCGCTCCGCTCTTCGGAGTTCTCCATCTCAACCGACGGTACGAAGACAGTTCACAGTACCGGAATGCGCATAGGCAACAAGTACTTAGTCGGAATTCGCCCGTTGTCTCCGAGGGTTAGCAGAGACGAGCATACCGCAAGTTCGATTCACTTGCTCTCCGCCAGACATTTGCTTTCGCAAAAGCTACAATTTCGCTGAATCTACGCAGCGCCGCAAACGTCCGTTACTGCGACTCTTTTCGCGCTTGCGAGCATCGAATGCGGGACCGGGGCTGGTCTCCGGAGACTACATACGGGCGATGGCGGCGCCTGAGTCTCCGTAAGGCGATTGTCGTGGTACGGAAGTCGGCGGACAACGGTACCGCCAGTTTGGCACTGCGCGCCGGCCAGAAGGCTATTCGTGGTCCGAAGCGGAGAGGTCCGCTGGCGGGCGATGGTCGCGACCTACCCCATGCCGAGGGTCTGACGCTGGTCCTGCCAGCTGAGCGGTATGTCAGCGTTGAAGTTCAGCCGCTGGGTGTACACGTCGAACGCCTGCCGCCGGTCGAGCACAGCTTCGACGATGCCCGGTGCAAGGAACGCCAGCCGCAGGATGCGAGAGACGTAGGACGAAGTGACGCTCTCTGCGTCAGCGATCGCGTGGACCGAGTCGGCCTCACCGTGGCTAAGCCGGTCGAACCAGTCGTGCGCTCGAGTGATCGCCTTTATGAGGGAGAGGTCGGCATCGGCGGGGTTTCGTTGTTCCGCGGCACCTACGGTCATCTTCTTTCGAACGCCGCGTGTCTTTACTCGCACGGCGACGTCTAGGACGTAGGCATCGGGCTCGCCTTCGGATAGCGGGCCCTCAAGCCGAAGGCTTGCTCGAAGCTGGGTGCGATCGATGGCGATCCGGACGTTCTTGTCGTCAAACTCGATTCCCTGGAGCAGCGGGCGCAAGAGTTCGTGCCAGCTGTTGCTGTCCCCGATCCGGAGATCGAGTTGAAGCCGCCGCGCCGCCAGCGTCGCCATTTCGGTCTCTTCGGCGTCGTTGCCGGTGCCGGCCGCCGCTACCAGGGCGGCCTGGTCGCCAAGGAGGCGATCGACGGCTTCCCGGACCACGCCTTCGAGGTCGAGAGCCGGGATGCGGCGACGCCGCCAGTTTGGTGGCAGGTCAGCCTCGGGTGCTGCCTGTTCGATGTAGTACCGGTAGCGCCGTCCACCCTTGTTGGCGTGCGACGGCGTGAAGCGATTACCGCTGCTGGCGACCACGAGGCCAGCCAATAGACTTGGTTCCTGTGCGGCGCGCCCGCGGCGGGTTCGCGGCCCTTGCGTATTCTGGGCGAGCTGGGCCTGGACGGCGTCCCAGATCGGCTGGTCGATGATCGCCTCGTGTTCGCCTGGGTAGGTCTGGTCCTTGTGCCGGATCTGGCCGATGTAGAGCGGGTTCGACAGCAGCTGGTAGAGGTGCCCTGGCCGGTAGGGCAGCCCGCCCGCGGGCTTGCCGCCGTTGACCACGCGCGCTCGCGTGCGGACGCCGATTTCTTCGAGCCGAAGCGCCAGCGCCGGTACGTCGCCGGCCTCCAGATAGAGCCGGAACATGCTCCGGATAGTTTCGGCGCCGGCCGGATCGATGACGAGTCGCCGGTCGACGGCGTCGTAGCCGACAGGCACGTTGCCCCCCATCCACATACCCTTCTTCTTCGAGGCGGCGATCTTGTCGCGGATGCGCTCACCGGTGATCTCGCGTTCGAACTGGGCGAAGGACAGCAGCATGTTGAGGGTCAGCCGCCCCATCGACGTGGTGGTGTTGAACTGTTGCGTCACCGACACAAAGGATATGGCCTGGGCGTCGAACAGCTCGGCCAGGCGGGCGAAGTCGGCGAGCGATCGGGTCAGGCGGTCGATCTTGTAGACGACAATGACGTCCAGTTGCCTGGCCTGGATCGCCTGTAGCAGGGCCTGTAGGCCGGGACGGTCGGTGTTACCGCCGGAGTAGCCGCCGTCGTCGTAGTGTTCCGGCAGGCAACGCCAGCCCTCGGCGACTTGGCTCTTGATGTAGGCCTCGCAGGCCTCGCGCTGGGCATGCAGCGAGTTGAAGTCCTGCTCCAACCCCTCGTCGGTCGACTTGCGGGTATAGATGGCGCAGCGGATGACCTTGGGCCTACTCATCGCCGCGCTCCTTCTCGGTAGTCCAGGGTTCACTTTGATCCTTGGATTGATGCAGGCCGAAGAAGCGTACGCCGGACCAGCGTGAGCCGGTGATGGCATTGGCGACGGCGGAGAGCGAGCCATAGTGGTCGCCGCGCCACTGGAAGCCGTCGGCCAGCACCTCGACCACCTGCGTCTCGCCCTGCCACTCGCGCATCAGCCGCATGCCCGGTCGTAGCCGAGCGCTGGCCGATGCGGCGCCGGCGGTCGGCGCACCACCATTGGCGGCCAGCTGCCGCAACCGGCGTCGGGCCGCGGCGCGCAGGCCGCCAAAGGCTTGCTCCTGGATGCGGTAGGCGACGGCGCGGCGGAGCAGGTTGCTCCGCATGCCCTTGGGTGCCGGGCAGCCGAAGAGCGCCCGCCACTCGGCCTGCAGCGCCTTCAGGTCGAGCTGCTGCAGGGCCTCCAGGTGCTCTTCGACGGCCTCTTGCTTAGGCCGGCTCACTTGCCGGCCTTGACGATGCGATAGACCCGGCCGCGGCCGTCGACCGTCTCGCTATCAACCGGCAGGCCCAGCTTCTTCTTCACCAGGCCGCTGATCGCGCCGCGCACCGAGTGTGCCTGCCATCCCGTCTCCACCATCACCTCGGCGATGGTGGCCCCCTTCTTGCGGCGCAGCAGGTCGACCAGCCGCGCTTGCTTGGTGCCGGGCCGCACGGCGATGGCGCCGGCCACGGCCACCCGTTGGGCCCGGGGTGGCCGCTTGTTGGCGCTGGCGCGCGCTCCGGCCGTGTCGTTCGACTTCGCCCGGTTGACTGCGTCCGACGCCGTCGCCGGCTCGGCGTCCGGGAGGTTGGGGTAGTTATCCGGTTCGATCCCCATTGCGTCGAGCCCGGCGGGCGTGATGAACAACCCGAAGCGTTGTTCGTCGTCGTCCTGGCGCCAGGCCTCGCCACCGACACCGATCGTGTGCTCGGCGATCAATTGGTGCTTGAGCAAGCTCTTCAGCACGACGGTCAATGCCGCCTTGTTGAGCTTCATGGCGGTTGGGACCGGCAGGACGGCGCCGTCGTCGCGCTTCATCGCGGTTGCGAGAATGGTCGTTTGGCGGTCGGTGAGCTTGGGCATGGTGGCCTCCGTTCAGGCACCGCGGGCATCGCGGCGCTGCCACCACCCCGAGCCCCGCCGGAGGCCGGCCGGGGCGGCGGGCCTTCGGCGGCCCGCGATTTAAGCTCGTGATCGGCAGCAACGCTTGCTTGGTTGACGAAGTCCAGTCGAATGGTCCGGTTGAGGAACTTTCTGAAGGCGCGGTGTCTTTCCCGCCGTGCCCGGACGCCGCGCTGTTGTCAGTGGGTCTCCTTTTCTCGCCGCCACTTGGCCAGGAAGCCGTCGATCATCGTAGTGACGGTCGCGGCGTGGCGGGGGCGGTCGGCGGCCGCTATCTCCATCACCAGCACGGTGGCGATGTTGCCGGCCAAGGTTCGCAGCACCTCGTCGGTACTGATCGGATCGTTGCCGGCGCGGGCGGTCTTGATCAGTTCGACGATGGCGTCACCAAGCTTGCCCTGGCGGGCCAAGCTGGCGGGGGCGCATGTGATGTCGATCTCGGGCATCGGCGGGTCTCTCTGCATCGGCCGCGCGTAGCGCGGCTCCCACTGCCCGAGGCCCCGCCGATATTGCGGCAGGGCATGCCGGCCAGGCGGCCGGCGAACTCATGTCGATGTCCGTAGCAATGCTTCGTTGAGACGTGAAGTCCAGCGGAAGCTGACGCTTCGGAGCGTGTGTTTGCCGCGGGGGTTGCGGTTGCCGGCGGGAGAGAACATTGGCCGTCGCGACGCAACTTGGCGCCGGATGGCTGCCCGCAGTTCAGGCGCCAGACCGGTAGTAGGCGACGGAGCGGATTTCCGTCGGTTGATAATCCAGCGCGAGCAGGAACTGCGACAAGCTGTCGACCTGGTCGTCGTTGCTGCCATGCGGAAAGGCGGCAAGCTCGGACTCGAAGGTACCAAGCCACTTCGCATTCCGCGGCAGCCACAACAGTCCCGCCTCGATCTTGGCAGACTGCTGTGCCAGCCGCCCGGCCTTGTCGCCACGAGGTGTGAGCGTACGTATCCAGTTGTGTCCCTGGCCGTGCAGCTCCTGGTACAGCGACACACCACTCCCGGCTTTTTCAACAATCACCAACTCCGCAGCGACCTCCTTCCGCATCCGCAGCACGGTGCGGCGAAGATCGGGATAGTTCAGCTGCTCGCGGAAGACGTCCAGGAGGTAGATGCGAGTGCCGAGGAGGCCCCAGGTGGTGCAGACCGAGTAGTCGTTGCCCTCGCCAGGGATGAGCGCCGTATCCCAGCTCTGCACGATGGCCTCGAAGCAGTCGAAGTGCGGTGGTTCGTCGTAGCGCTGGAACCATTCGAGCTTCACGAGGTTGCCTTCCGGCGGCACCGGACGCTGCTGATACTGTGCCTCGAAGGCGGCAGTGCCCAGTTCCCGGCGCAGGCGCTCCAGCTCCGCCCTACCAACGCGGTCGGGCTGCAGGATGTGACCGACCTCACGTTCCCACTCGTGCTCAGGTCCGATCCTGTACGTGCGCGTTTCGGTTGCGATCGCCGGCAGGTCGAGGAAGACCCAGTCCTCCTGTTCGATCAGCAGGCCGTGCAGGTCGTCGGGATGCAGGCGCTGGCCCACCACAACGATGGCATCTCGCTTGGGGTTATCGAGGCGGCTCAAAAGCGTGCTCTGGTACCACTCCCGCACGCCGCGCCGAGCTGACTCGAAGTGGGCGTCCGCCGCTTTGATCGGATCATCGACGATGATGATGCTACCGCCCTTGCCGGTGAGCGGACCACCGACCGAGGTGGCGATGCGGAAGCCATGTTGCGTGGTGCGCATCTCTTCCTGCGACGTCCGCCGGGGGTCCAATCGGGTTCTGGGGAACAGGTGGCGGTACCACGGCTGCTCCATGATCTTGCGGGTTTGAAGCGAGAAGCTGTGCGACAAGTCCGCCGCATAGCTGGCGCAGATGATGCGTGTAGAAGGATCGTGACCCAGGAGCCAGGCGGGGAAGGCCACGCTCGCGCACACGGACTTCGAGTGTCGCGGTGGCATGGCGATGGCCAGCCGCTGGATCTTCCCCTCTCGCACGAGCTCCAGGTGGTAGGCGAGCACGCGCAGATGGTGCCCTGGCTGGAAGGTCTGGCCTGGGTTGAGCGGAAGGAACGTGCGCTCCGTGAATGCCGCCAGTGATCTGGACGAGAGCTCGTCGAGGACTATCCTAGGTGTCAGGCTGTTCATTGTCACCGCCGTCCAGCAGCGCCAGGAAGTCCGCGTGGTTGCGCAAGATCTCACGCTCGTCGTCCGTCAGCGGCGTGCGTTCGACCGCAAGCGGATCATCCTGAGGTAGGTATTCACGCACGACGGCGATCACGATCTGCGCCGCCTTGGTATCTCCCTGCAGCGCCTTGGCAATCATGGTCTTCAGGAGTGCAGCCAGTTTCGTGGTCTTGCGGATACGGCCGCCTTCGCGCACCTCGATCGTCGCGTTGGCTTCCTCCTGCACGATGGTCCGCAGGTTCTTGGCGCGCTTCGGTCGACCTTGCGGATTGCCGGACTTGCCCGGCTTGAAGCGGCTATGCTGCGGTGGCCGGCGATAGCCGACTTCGTAGCCATCTCTGCCCAGGTCGCTACTGCCCTCCCGGCGCCGACCAGCGCCCTCGTCCTTTCCGCGCCCCCGGCTGCCGGTCCCTCGGGCACCCCGGTTATCGCTCTTCCGGCTCATCGATTTACTCCTCCGTACTGTCAACGTGACTGGTCAAGGCATCTGGTCGGTCGGTCTCCAGGGCTTCTGCATCGTCGGTGCGGCGAGACTCCGGGTTCCCGGAAGCAGCCACATGATCGGTGTCGGCCGCTAACCGCTCCCTGGCGAGCTCGTCGAAGGGGCGGCCACTTTCGGCATGCACGGCCGCTTGTCGGGTGAAGTCCTGCCAGCGTCGGATCGCGACATCGACGTAGAGCGGGTCCAGCTCGATCGCGGCGCACACCCGGCGCGTGCGCTCCGCCGCGATCAGGCTGGTGCCGCTGCCGACGAACGGGTCCAGCACGATCTGACAAGTCGACGTCGCGTCCAAGATCGCGTCGGCGACCAGCTCCACGGGTTTCACCGTCGGATGCAGGGCCAGGTCCGCCCGGCGCGTCGGCGACAGCGTGTTGGCGCCCGCGTAGTTCCAGACGTTGGTGCGGTTGCGGCCAAACTTGCCAAGCTGGACGTTGTTCTGGTGTGACTCCGCGCCGTGTTTGTACACGGCCACCAGCTCGTGCTGCGATCGGTAAAGCGAGCCCATCGCCCCATTCGGCTTCACCCAGACGCACAGGTTCACCTGGGGGTAGCCGGCCGAGCTCGACGCCGCCGTCAGCTCGCGGAGATGACGCCAGTCCATACACACGTAAGCCAGCGCACCCGGTGCGAGCACGGAACCCGTCGCCGACAGGAAGTCTGCAAGGAAGGTCTCGAACTGCGCCGCGCTCAGTTCGCCCGATCCCATCACGAACTCGCGGTGCCGCTGCCGGCCCTTGCCGCTGACGTGCCCCTGGATCGGCACGTTGTAGGGCGGATCGGTGAACAGTGCGTGCGCGACCTTGCCGTCGAGCAACAGACCATATGCCGCCAGATCGCGGGCATCACCACACAGCAAACGGTGATCGCCCAACTGCCACAGGTCGTCCGGCCGCGAGACGGCCTGGTCCGACAGATCGGCGAGCGCGTTTGCTCGTGGATCCAGGGCTGCCTCGACCTCATCGACATCGTCCAGCAGTATCAAGTCGATCTCGGCTGCCTCGAAGCCGGTAATGGCCAGCTCAACGTCGAGATCGATCAGGGCCTCAAACTCCAACCTGAGCGCCTCGACGTCCCACTCGCCCTTCTCCTGCAGCCGGTTCACGGCGAGGCGCAGGGTCCGGACCTGGCTGGCTGCCAGGTGATCGATGACAATGCAGGGGATCTGCTGCAGGTGGAGAGTACGGGCCGCCACCACGCGGATATCGCCGTCGATGACCTCGCCGTCGGTGGTGATCAGCACCGGTACGCAAAAGCCATGCGCGGCGATGCCGCGGGCCACTTCGCTGACGTGCCTACGGTCGAGCCGCCGCACCCGAGTTGATCTGGTTCGCAGCCCGGCGATCGGGCGTTCTTCCACCTGGAGCGCCGGAAGGAGATCGTTTCGGCCAGGTTTCGGGGCCACTGCCGGTGATCCGCCACGATCCGATCGCCGCCTGGACGACCGCGCCGGAACCAACTTGCGGCCTCCAGGCCGGTAACCTGATCGGGACATTCGAATGCTCCTCGTGTCCTCGCAGCCGACATGGGTTGCGTTCCGGGCGAACATGCACGAGAGTTGTCCTGCACAAAAGATAGGACATGTATAGGACATCAAATGCCAGAACCGTTCAGCGTCATGGCCGGGTGGTGGTGGCGCTTCGAGCGCTACGAGATTGTCGATGGGGTGATTCGGCCCACTGCCGGAGCCAAACTGGAGCGCTACGATCCCTGGGCGGCGTACAAGGAGGTAGGCCGGAGGCGTCGTGGCCCACTACCGCATGAGGAACTGTTGGAACTGGTCCAGGGGCTGACCTTCACCGTCAGAGAAAACGGCGAGGAGGGCGCGTTAACTGACAAGAGCGCCGCGGATCTGGTGGCCTGGTGCAATCGTCACGGGCTTCTCGGCGTGCTGTCGCACGAGACCATGATGGCCACGCTGGCACCCCGCTGGGAGCCATCGACCGATGATGACGAGTACCTCGTGCCGACCCAGCTCTTGTACAGCCGCACCGGCGAGGGTTGGGATACATTGGCGCAGCCGCGTCATAGCCTGCGCCCGGGCAGGTTGAGGAACACGGTCGAAGACCGTGGGCGCCTGCTCACGCGCGAGGAGTTTCGCAAGGGCTGGAAAGAGCCTGGCGTGATCCACCAGCAAGTTGGCGCTCCGGCTATCCGGCAGAACAGCTTTGCGAGCTCCTGGCGGCGGTACTTTCCGGCGGTGCCACAAAGGGAAGCGGAGAGTTACCGCTATCCGGCGCCGCTCTCCAACGGGTTCTGGGACGCCTATGGCGAACCGGTGCGCGACTTTGTTCGCGTTGCGAGGCGACTTCGGGAAGCCGTCGCCTACCTCGAAACACCTCCGTCAGACGTGGGGAAAGAGGTCGCGCCGGATCCAGCCCGAGTGCAACACGGCACGGACGTGCTGCAAGCGCTCACCCGCACCATCAGCCCGACGCTTTACCCGGATGGCGAGGGGCATTACCGACAGGAGTGGCTCGCAACCTCGCTCGTCGGCGCACTTGCATTGATGTTCCTGCTCGACCTGACGGAGCAGCGTCAGATTTGGACCTGCAAGGCCTGCGGCAAGCTTTTCCTCAGCAAGGCTTACCAGGCCCTGTATTGCTCGAGCACGTGTCGGTATCGAGTCCAGAAGCGACGGCAACGGCAGCCAAAGGCGCTGACGTGATCATCTGTGTACGACTCCCGCCTCATGGGACTGTCCGCCTCCACCATGAGAGTGTCCAAGAGTCGCACCTACGCCCAATAGCACGTTGTCACATCTTCGACGAGGAGCCATGCGGCTGGACTCCGTTGCCGCCAATCATGCAGCGGCGACGGCAGCGGTCCACTGTGTAAATGCTGCTTCGCGGAACACCCGAAGCGTGCGGCGTGAGATCAGGTGACGTTGAAGATTGAAGGTGTTGTAGACGGCGGCATGGGCTGAGAGGAAGCGTTGGGTCGTGCCCGGCTGTTTGAAGCCAATCCACGATCGCTCTCGCCGTCGCACGGGCTGGTGCGAGACTTCGGCTCGATTGTTCAGGCGACCACCGGTCACGTGCAGATGTCGTAGACCTACTTCACCGAGTGCGGCGCCGTAGGATCGTAGTTTGTCGGTCACGATCGCTCCCGGCATGCAACCTTGTCTCTTCAGCAGTCGGCGGATCAGCTTGGCCGCAGCGCGCTTGTTGCGCCGCCGCTGCACCAGGATGTCCAGGACCTCGCCCTCGGCATCGACCGCGCGCCACAGGTACATCATGCGGCCGCCGATCGAGACGAACATCTCGTCGAGGTGCCAGCGGCGATCGGCCTTTGGCCGCATCGATCGCAGGCGGCGTGCGTAGGCTGGACCGAACTTGGCGACCCATCGGCGCACCGTCTCATAGCTGATGTCCAGGCCGCGTTCGGCCAGCAAATCCTCGGCATCGCGCAGGCTCAAGTTGAACCGCAGGTAAAGCCAGACCGCATGCTGGATCACGGCAGGCGGATGGTGGTGACGGGCGTACGAAATTGGCTTCATCAACCAAGGTTAGCGACCGATCCGCCTGTGTGCCACGGTTCCCGTGACAGAGCCCCATTGCTACTATACCGGCCCGTTCTTCCTGCTGATGACGGTTCCGGTCGCGCTGCACGGGTTCGGGGTCGTTTCGTTCGGTCCGGAGGGGTGGCGCTGGCTCGGCATTGCCGTCGGCACCGGCGGCGGTGGATTGTGGTGCCTGGCCGAGAAATTCGCCGGCCGGTACCGCGAGAAGGCCTAAATCGAGGTGGAGACAACCGGCAACCACGTTAGTTAGCATCGTCCTGATGCTGGAGTTTGCCTATCCTACTCTGTTGACCCTGCCGTTCGTCCTAGGGCTGCTGGGTTTCATCGAGCCCTGCACGATCGGAGCCCATCTCCTTTTCTTGAACGCTGTTGCCGAACGGAGGTCGGCTGCGAAGGCGACGGCGATCGCCTCCTTCAAGAGGTCTTGAACATTTGGGCTGTAGCGGCTGATTTGTGGCCCAGATGAATGCTGCCCGCCATTTTCCCGAAGGTGGCGCTCAGTCGCACAGGGAACCGCAGAAGAGGCGGTTAAGGGTGTCGCCTTTCCGCTGTCTCAAAGGGCAGAGCGTGAATGATACTGCTGAGGTCGCAAAATCCAAATCCTGCCCCCGCAACCAACTCAAAACCCAATACATTCAATACGCTACCTCCGCTGGCGCGGGCCACCCCGCTCACCCAGCGCATAGCCGTGTCCGGTTGGTGTCCGGGAAATGACCGTCGACCAGGCATCCATGCATCGCCGTGATCGGTTTCCAACTACAGGCTGCCTAACAGAGGCAGCTGATGGTCCAGCTAGATATCCATCAGATTTAGGACCACAGTAGTGCTAATGGGGCGTGGTGGGTCTGATGAACGTCGATCTCAATGCCGGCAAGATCGACACTAACAACTGCCCCCATCAACATTGAAGTGAGTATTCCCGAAAAGTTCCCTTCAGGGTCTACGATACACAGACAACGGCAAAGGGTCTATACAGGCGGCCGGTGGCGGAGGTATATGGGCTTGGCACCCTTCGGATATGCGGACTATGAAATACCTAAAGTCATAACGTTCCTCTCAGAAAGCTTGAGTACCTTCGGCAACTCAGATGCAATTTCGTCCCGTAACTCTGATGAACGGCTCAACGCCCGTACTACCTGTTCGTCCAGTTTGTCTTCTTCGATCAAGTCTCCAGGTGTAATCACCATCTCAACAAGATTGAAAAGGTCAAACAGGCCTTCGAACTTTCCCTGATAGCCTACACCTAGAACTGGAACACACTGAGATAACGCAGCAATCGCCAAATGCATCCGGCCGGTCACCAGCAAGTCTACTCTCGCAACCAAGCCTTTCACATCCCATGCATTAAACTCTGGCTGCAAAACATAAACGCGTTCTCTTGTTTGCTCAGTAAGCTTCATATAAATCTCATTCAAGAGCGACACATCCGAAATACTCCCGCGCAGATCGTGCGGCAGAAAAACACACCGGGCGCCCGAAATGCGCGAAAGTGTTCCCTCTACTGCCCTTGCATATACAGCAATCGGATCTATTCCCTCCCCTAGATCTATCAATGGGTTGGCGTTAAAACCAATAATAGTTTGACCGTCAAGCTTCTGCTCCTCCATCCAGTTTAAGCATTTCCTCGAGGTGTCTCCAAGCACATCCGGTTTCAGCTGAAACGCCAAGTCGGCGGCGTGAAATGCTGATCGGCCAACTATTTTTTCAAAACGAGCATGTGATATGCCGTCCCGAAGTACATATGTGATCAGCGGATTCGAACTCTTCAATGCCATTATTGCCGAATCTGTCGGCTTGTCAGAAAAGCTAAAGCTCACAATAGACACGGGAACGCCAAGTTCGGCCGCGAGATTGCACAAATCAATGGTTTGCACAACTTGTTCATCCGAGTAGAAACCGTCCATTACATCGGCACCGAGAACCACGAGGTGTCTGCAGTGAATAAGAGAAATCATATACTTAAGAGTCGATGATGTGTCCACCGTTGCCACTTCCAAGGCCCCATCTACGCCTTCCGGAACAGGTAACTCGTGCCAATCCCGCAGCAGGATTTGCCGAATCCGTTGACTCTCTTGGGTCGAGTGAATCAGATTAACAAGCCCTGCTAAGAGAGCTTGGTCGCCAAGACTGCCCGCAGAAGCCGGTGGTAAAACATAAATAACGTTTCGACTTGTTGGCGCAGACCTGCCGAACCTCGTTATGTATCGACCGATAACTAATGCCAAACTCTTAATCAACGACATGTTTGCGCTCTAAATTCAAGATGGCACTGCATTCGGCTGCTTTCTCGAAGTCGTGGCTACACTAGGTCAGCAAAAAAATTCCATAATACCTATATCTTGACACTTCGACATGCATCATCCCATCTGAAACTCTAAGACAACTATTGGTGGTGCGGAAGCCGAGACCTCACACCTTCTGAAATCGGTCTGCACTAGTCCCTATACTGGCGCAGGATACTGTCGGCGGTATGTAGACAGATCAGGAGTAGAATGCGTATATGCTTTTATCGAATACGCTTAATGAAAGCAAGCGCGGACTAGGTCACCATGAGCCATGTTCGCCCATCTGTTGCGCTCAGTGATCGGCTCCCACTAGGTGATCCGGATAGAATCTTGGTTCATCGTCGGCCTTGGTTCCCATGGGAGCGTGGCGGGTGTAGCTGACTGCGTTTGTAGCATTTCCTCGGTATCTCGATCCTCTTCAATGTCATTTCCGTACAACAGCGTGGGCCGCCTCAATGGGATGGATCAATTTGAGTGCTCACTATCTAAGTGAGTCTACATAGATAGATGACCTAATGTCCGTTTTGTAAATGTATCATGTTTATTTGATTAGGGTATATTTATGCGACTTCCAGTTGCATGGTCTTGGGTCCACACTGTGGGGCAAGGAGGGGCTAGCCTGTCTGTTTCTGGGCACTAGAATGAGCTTCCAAGGGGTCAGATTGAGATGGATGAAGGCCCATCGCATGCTGGTAAGTTGGCCTGCGGCTCTGCTACACATTGGTATGCTTGGTGCTGAACTTTCTTGGAGCGTATCGTTGTGGCCGACTGAAGGAAGCCGAGAAAATGGCAAGCGGCGTCGAGCTGAAAGGAGCCGATATGCATAGGGCAGTTCTGAGGCGAAATCCATTCGGTTGGACTACGATCGCATGGGCAAAGATTCCGCTATTGCGGAACGTGGTCCCGAAGTTGTTGCCAGTTAAGAAACCACCGATTCTGGTACTTTCCCTTCCCCGTAGTGGTTCTAGCTGGCTTGGGAGTATATTAGGAGTGCATCCTGATTTACTCTACTATAGGGAGCCGATTACCGATTTCTATCAGAGAATACGAGGTGCAAGAGACGCGGTCCCGTATCTACCTTCACCAAAAAATGATACTGATGCTCGTCTAATGTGCAAAATGATTGTCGGTGGGGTACCGGTTTTTAGAGACGAAGTTATTGGAAGCACAGCGACCGAGAACTGGCGCCAGCGCTGGCAGCTTCGTTCGCGTCGTCGGAAAAGGGTTGTGGTAAAGGAGGTCAACACGAGCGCTTTGCGATGGCTAGAGTTTCTGAACAGTCCGTTTGTGATTTACCTTCGGCGTCATCCAGCGGGCGTCGCTTTAAGCCGAAAGCAGCTTGGATGGGTGACTAAGAGATCGCTGCGCACTGAACTAGGGCCTACAATATTTGTCGAAGACCTTTCGGAGAGTGATCTTGAATGGTACGAAAGGGAGGAAAACTATTGGAAGTGCTTCGGTTTCTATTATGCAGCTGTAGAAGGTTGGGTTGAGAAATTTTTGAAAGGGAACGAACGTTCATATTTTGTAAGCTACGAGAACTTAGTAAGGTACCCTATAGATGAAAGTCGAAGGATTTTTGCGGCGTGCGGCCTTGGTTGGGCTCCGGAGGTAGAGGAGCATCTGCGTAGGACCACGCAATCCAGTCGGAGTGAAGATCCATTTTCTGTCAGCAGGAACAGCGGTGCAATGGCGGAAGCTTGGCGGAAGGGTGTTGGCAATGATGAAGTCAGGATGCTACGAGAAGGCATGTCTCGTGTCTCTGATCTCGCAGACCGGTTTGAATGGTAGATTGGATGGTTAGGCGGGCGTGACTGTCGGAAACTTCGGTGGATCACGCGGAAGAATATTACTCCCGGATGGGACATTCAGTATACTGACAACGATGGAGAGATAGTGGCGGTTGAGGTCAAAGGGACTAGGTGTTCAGTCCCGGAGTGTGGGGGAATCGGTCAAACTGACCCTGCATTCCGGGAGGCGTTATGGGACAGGTACTTCATGGCAGCGCCACGACGACGTACGCCGTCCGAGCTGCGATACAGCGATCGAAGGCTCCGCTCAAAGACCTAGCCGCCCGCCATGGTCTCGATCAGAAGACGGTCGCCAAGTGGCGTAGGCGAGATTTCGTTCATGATGCGCCCATGGGGCCGAAGAACCCGCGCTCCACGGTCCTGACGGTGGAGGAGGAAGCGGCGGTCGTTGCCTTCCGCAGGCACACCCTGCTGCCGCTCGACGATTGTCTCTATGCCCTGCAGGCGACGATCCCGCATCTCACCCGATCGTCACTGCACCGGTGCCTCCAGCGCCATGGGATCAGCCGCCTGCCGGAGGTCGACGGTGACAAGGCGGCCAAACGGCGCTTCCGGCACTACCCCATCGGCTACTTCCACGTCGACATCGCCGAGGTCAGGACCGGGGAAGGCAAGCTCTACCTGTTCGTGGCGGTCGACCGGACATCCAAGTTCGCCTTCGCCCAGCTTCGCCATGCGGCCACCGTCAAAGCCGCTGTCGCCTTCCTGGAGGCCCTGGTGGAGGCCGTCCCCTACGCGATCCACACCGTGCTGACCGACAACGGCGTCCAGTTCGCCGACATGCCTCAGAACCGATCAGGTCCGACCGCTCGCTACAGGCTGCACCTGTTCGATCGCACCTGCCGCCAGCACGGCATCGAGCATCGCCTCACCAAGCCCCATCACCCGTGGACCAATGGCCAGGTCGAGCGCATGAACCGCACCCTCAAGGAAGCCACCGTCCGTCGCTATCACTACGACACTGGCATTCAGCTCAGAGAGCACCTGGCCGCTTTCCTCGACGCCTACAACTTCGCCAAGCGACTGAAGACCCTCAAGGGGCTCACGCCCTACGAGCGCATCTGCAAGGCCTGGGCAGACGAGCCCCAGCGCTTCAGGTACGATCCAACCCATCTCACCTCGGGACTGAACACCTAGAGTCTGGAGCAGTACCAACAGCCCGAAAGGTCGCGTAGCTACTGGACCAGAGGCGGGGGCAGGACCAAAAGCGTTGAAGACTCGGAGTGTGTTCGATCGTGCACCGTAGAGCGAACAACACCGACTGGCAGCGCCAGGTAGCAGAAACAACGATGTCTACCGTAACTCATGTAATTCCGAAGTATGATCTTAAGCATCAACGCACTCTCCGTCGCCTTGCGTAATTGCTTCTCCCTGACACTGGCCATCCTAAACGCATCGCGATCTCGTTCTCCGCACTGTCGGGATAACCGGAAACGCGCCATAGTATATAGATCACGGCCGCGTAGAGCAGGCAGCCCGTTACGACCTGGCAAGCGAATGCGATATAGATGTTCTCGATCCCGATCTGCGCCACCGCTGTGACGCCAAGCGCCATGAGCAGCGCACCGCAAACGGGGCGTCCGATCATCCGGAATACGAAGCCGGTCGAATACAGAGGGAAGATAACACAACAGTAGACATGAAGCGCGACTAGATTGGCCAGTATACCAAGTGAGAATCCGATTGCTGCTCCTGGCGCGCCGGCCTGCACCGTTAACGGTATCGCGAGGCCCACAGCTGTCGCCGCTCCAATGCACGTGACCACTGCGGACGCAAAAATATGGCCAGTATTCACCAGCGCGTGGTCAATGGTTAGCCGCATCGCCGCGAAGGTGCCAGAGAGCGCGAAAATCGCCAAAACCGGCGCCGCGGACAACCACTTCTCGCCCAAGACGATCGCAACAACGTATTGGGAGGTCAGTGCGAGGCCTGCAGCCATTGGGAATGTGATCAATGCGACCGCCCCCAATGATTTCCCTAACGATGCAACGAGATGATTGCGATCGTGCTGAAGTTCCGAGAAACCTGGACCAAGGCTCCGGTTGATGGGACCGGCAATTTCCGTTAGCGGCATTGACGCCACTTCGCGTCCCAACGTGTACGATCCGACGGCAGCGGAGGTAAGCAGACGGCCAACTATGAGCTTGTCACCGTCTCTCAAAACATAGCCCGCGAACTCTTTTGGTAGACTCCAAATCGAGTACGATAGAAGTGCTCGCCAGCATTTCAGGGTGATCCGGGGTTTTTGAGGAACGACAAAGAGGCTGATGAGCAAACGGCTGCAGACACCGATGAGCTGGCCGATGATCAGTGCCCAATACGACTGAATAACCAGTGCAATTATGATTGTTGCGGCGACTGCCAATACCCTTACTGTCGACTCATATAGGAAGTCTTGTTTATAGCGCATTTGCTTCCGGAACGAAATTACCCAGGAGCTTTCGCAACCACGAATGAACAAGACAGCCGACAGCACAAGGAGAACATCCAAAAGTCGGCCATCCCCGAAGTATTCAGTCATCGCCGGTGCCGACAGAAAAATCAGTAGTGCGACGACTGCGAACTGGATGGCCCGGATAGTCCAGGCCGTGTTGTAGATGTCCTCCGACGGCCGGTGTTGTCGAATGATCGCTTGCTCCATGCCGAAGGTCACCAGCGCTGTGGGCAGTGCCGTAACGGCCGTGGCCATGGCCACAATGCCGAAGTCGTCTTTATCCAGCAGTCTTGCCAACACGACGAGGTTGACAAGGCTGAGCAAACGGACGAGCCAGCGCGCAGCAAGCATCCACAAGCTGCCGGCAAGAAGCTTCTCTCGGAGCGTCCGTTCGGAGCCTTGGGAGGGCGGTTCAGTGTTCATGCCATATGCCTAGGGCGCGCCACGACCGTGTCGGTCGCCGATGGGAAGCCGAAGCCCGACCGGTGTCGCCCGCGGATACGCGTTGCAAGTCGATCACATGCCCATACCATAAGATCAGAGATGCATTATTATTGCGATGGCGATCACCTAATTCTGGCGGTCTGAGCGCGCGATGTCTTGACCGGTAGCGAGAGGTCGCGACAACCGTTGGCCGCAGGGCACTACGGACCCCGCCACGGCGACGCGGATGTTACCTGTGCGCGCTGCCAACGTCGGTCAGCTTCCCGCCTGTGGGTGCGTACCACGAACCGGCGGCGCCTGGCCAGTCATGGCCCGGAGGCCGTGCCGGCCGGCGACTGTAGGCAGGGCACGCCTGTCGTGATCTGGGTATTGTCCCGCTCGAACCGCCGTTGGTGATATACATGCTTAGTTCATCCCTTCGACCGTAGGATTGCAATATAGAACATTGGCAGTCTTGGTTGAAGGATGCCAGCGGAAAATGAGAATTTGACGATGAACGATCGGTCGAACAGAAAGTGGCTTTTAGTCGGATTACTGGCTGCGGTTGTGCTCCTGATTTCTCACTTCTTCACCTTACGGAGCGACATCTCTTGGTCTGGGTCAGGAGCAGATCTCGCCCTTTCTCTCATACACGGCGGCAACTTGCTGGCCGGTGACGACTATTTCGATAACTCTCAATACACTTCCATGCAAATGTTGCGTGGTCGGCAGCCACATACATATCCCGTTCTTTACTCGACGTTGCAAGCTTGGCTCTATGACGTCTTTGGACAGGGGGCGTTTCTCGTCGCGTCGAAGTCTCTTGGGCTTCTATTCTTTGCCGTCGGAATGATGTTCATGTTCTTTCTATTCGGAAGACGCGACGGTTACCGCGTAGCCACGTTGAGTCTAGTATTGTTCGGTACCGCACCATTTTTCTTTGAGTTGAAGGAGCAAGTTCGATCCGATACCTACTTCGTCGGCTTCCTATATGGTCTGTTCTGGTATCGAACGCGTATGGAGATGAGGGGTCCAGGAGAGTTCTTCAGTCGCGCGACGCATCTTGACGCTGTTATCCTGGGCTCGATCCTGACCCTCATGATCTTGATGCGCAGCGTCTCTCTTGCGGTGTTGCCGGCGCTTGTTCTGCTGGATCTTGTTCAACGCCGTCGATTGACCTGGACGACGATTGAAGCGATCGCTGGCGCGCTACTCATCTATTACGTACAGAGCCAGATCTTCGGCAACGTTGAGAAGGGCTATGCCGGCGGCTTCCATACGGAACCGCAGAGCCTCTTCGCCATCGTGAAGCTGAACTTGATGCAGTACATCTGGAACCTTCGTGATTTCTTGTCGTACGGAGTCGAGGCACTCGACCCGATCTCGCTGGCGGTTTTCGTTGTCTCACTGCTGATGTTCGCGGTCGGCGCGGTGGCGTCGAACCTGAAAGGGCCGCGACTGCACGACGTGTTCTTCCTTTGCTACTGCGGCGTGCTGCTCGTCTTCGCGACGGCCGCCTCCTGGAGCCGCTATCTCATCCCGTTGATGCCGATCTTCTTCTACTACGTCATCTTCGGCATCCAGACGTCGGTGTCGTGGGTGGCGCCACGCGCCGCCGCCTATGCCATGCTGGCCTATGTGCTCGTGGTTGGTTCGATGTATGTCAGCATCTATGCGACCTGGATCAATTTCGGTCCGTTCCCGAGCGGCCCGATGGCGCCCGACTATGTGGCGATCCACGATGAACTGGAGCGGGCCAGTCCCGCGGATGCCGTGGTCATGTCGCAGACGCACGAGTGGACGCTGGTGCGAAGCGGTCGCAAATCCGCCGAGGCGCCCAGGCGGCTCGACGGCGAGACCTGGCGCCAGGAACTGGTCGACTATATTGACGTCGCAGACATCAGCTACATCATCGTCCGACATGCCGACCTGATGAGAACCGGCTTCTACGCGCACGAGCGATGGGACCAGACGGACCTTCCCGAACTGCGGGCCTGGGTCGAGCAGACGTCGGACTTCGTCGAGATCTCGCGGCACGGGCCGTACCGGCTCTACCAGAAGGTCGGCGACGGAAAGTGAGGCGTCGGCCACAGCGCGGCGGCCGTCTAGATGTTTAGCCCCGGAGTGTGATGGTGCGATGATGTGCCATCACCTTCGGGAGGAGCTATGGGACAGGTACTTCACGGCAGCGCCACGACGACGCACGCCATCCGAGCAGCGATACAGCGATCGCAGGCTTCGATCTCGGCGCTGAGCGAGCGCTACGGCATCAATCCGAAGACCGCCGCCAAATGGCGACGGCGGGACTTCGTCGCCGATGCGCCGATGGGGCCGAAGCAGGCGCGTTCCAGCGTACTGAGCCCGCAGGAAGAGGCCATGGTCGTGGCGTTCCGGCGCCACACGCTCCTGCCGCTGGATGACTGCTTGTATGCCTTGCAGGCCAGCCTGCCGCATCTCACGCGGTCATCCCTGCATCGCTGCTTCCAACGTCACGGCATTAGCCGGTTGCCGGATGTCGAGGGCA
>JAVKFY010000016.1:0-4198 GCA_040223615.1 Alphaproteobacteria bacterium | reverse complement strand
CGAGCTTGTCGATCATCGCGGCAACAGAGTGAACCAGGCGGACTTCGCCGGCCAGTGGCAACTGGTGTTCTTCGGGTTCACGTTCTGCCCGGACATCTGCCCAACAACACTGGCGACGATCGCGCAGGTTCTCGATTCTCTTGGAGCCAGGACTGATCGGTTGACGCCGCTGTTCATCACCGTCGATCCCGAACGCGACACGCCCGAGGTACTCGCTGAGTACGTCGCTGCGTTCCACCCGAGGATCGTCGGACTGACCGGCACCACCGAACAGGTGCGCGCGGCTGCCAGATCGTTTCGCATCTACCACGGCAGGCAGGCCGACGAGTACGCGCCGGACGGGTACGTGATGTCGCATTCCGGCTACATCTATCTGATGGACACGGAGGGACGATACGAGGCCGTGTTCACCGAGAAGCGCGATTCCGCCGAGCAGATCGCAGCGGCAATCAACCGACGACTTGGAGACGACTGAGCATGGCAATGGCGACGGCCAAGCGATGGCTCGTAATCGTGATCCTCACGCTCTTGCTGCCGGCCAAGCCGTTTGCTGCCGACGGCGCGTCGATCATTGTCGACAGGGCATGGGCACGGGCATCGATTCTGGCGTCGCGCCCGGGCGCCGCATACCTGACCATTCGCAATGCCGGCGCCGTCGCGGATCGATTGATCGGCGCCACGTCACCAGTGGCCAAGTCGGTGATGATCCATGCCACAGAAGGGTCCGGTGGCACGATGCGGATGCGCGCGATGCCTGACCTCGAAATCGGCGCCGGTGGCGAAGCCGTACTCGAACCTGGTGGCGTCCACCTCATGCTGATGGGCCTGCGTGAAAAGCTGGTAGAGGGCGAAGATCTGACGCTGGTTCTGACGTTCGAGCGGGCCGGCGTGATCGAGCTGCAGTTTCCGATCCGGTCCTTCGCAGCCAGGAACCCGGACGGGAGCAAGTGATGCGCCCACAACACCAGCGGTACCACTCATGACACCATGGCAATGGATCGGATTGGCCATCGTCGGCGCGGTTTTCGCCGCGGCGGTCGCATTCAGATTCACCGCTGGTCCGGAGTTGCGTCCGTCGCGCGCAGTATTGACTGGAGAATCGGCGTCTGACCAATCCCAGTTCGAAGTGCGAGTACGCAACTACTTGCTGGAGCACCCCGAGGTCATCATCGAGGCGATCCAGGAATTGGAGGCGCGGCGGCAGGCCGAGGCGCAAAGCGAGGCGGCAGGCATGCTCGCGGCGAGGACCGACGAACTATATGCCGACCCGGACAGCCCTGTCGGCGGCAACACAGCCGGTGACGCGACGATCGTCGAGTTCTTCGATTACAATTGCCCCTACTGTCGCCGGGTCGCATCGGTACTGACGGAGGCGATCGCCGCCGATGCCGGGCTGCGGGTGGTGTACAAGGAGTTTCCGATTCTCGGGGCGAACTCCGTTCTGGCTGCCCGGGCGGCGCTGGCCGCGCATCGTCAGGGTCGCTATGTCGAGTTCCACGAGGCCTTGATGACGCGGCAGGGCGTCATCGACTCCAATGCCGTCTGGGATGCGGCGGAAGCGCTTGGCCTGGATGTCACGCAACTTCGACGCGACATGGAAGATCCGAACGTACAGGCCGCGATCGAACGAAGTATCGAACTGGCTCGTGCCCTGCGGATTACCGGGACCCCCGGCTTCGTGATCGGCGACCAGATACTGCGAGGCGCGACGGACCTGGGGATGATGCAGTCGCTGGTTCAGCGCGCACGCGAGAGCCGCTGAGTCGCTATGATGTCGCAGGTATTCGATGGCATCTGAGGTCGGCATCGTCGCAACCTTCCTGGCCGGCGCGGTCTCGTTTCTGTCACCGTGCGTGCTCCCGCTCGTGCCCGGCTACATTTCGTATATCGCTGGCAATGCGACACAATCACGGGGCAACGGCACGTTCGCGGCACGGCTGCCGGCGATTGGACTGAGCCTGTGCTTCGTTCTGGGTTTCTCGACAGTGTTCGTCGCGCTTGGTGCTAGCGCGACCGCTCTCGGTCAGCTGCTGTTGGCCTACCGCCTTGAGCTGAACATCGTCGGCGGGGCTTTGGTTATCCTGTTCGGCTTGCTCCTCATCGGGCTTGTACGACCAAGTTGGATGCTGCGCGACCTTCGCTTCTATCCGACGTTTCCCGGCGGACGCCCGTTTTCCGCCTACCTACTCGGCTTGGCCTTCGCGTTCGGCTGGACGCCGTGCATCGGCCCTATCCTTGGCGCCGTTCTTACAGTCGGTGCAGTGACGGCCACTGTTGCTGACGGCATCGCGCTGCTGAGCGTTTACTCGCTCGGACTTGGCGTGCCGTTCCTGCTGACGGCCGCCTTCACCGATACCATGGCGCGGCGACTGCGTGCGCTCGGCCGCGTCGGCTGGGTGCTGCAACTTGCGGCTGGTGCCATCATGATCCTGATGGGTATCGCGATGATCACCGGCGACCTCGCCGCCTTCGCCTTCTGGCTGCTGGAAACCTTCCCTATCCTCAGCGAAATCGGATGATGGAACTTGCCTATCCGACACTCTTAACGGTGCCATTCTTTCTGGGTCTACTGGGCTTTGTCGAACCGTGCACGATCGGGGTACATCTACTGTTCCTGAGGCGTATTGTCGGCAACTCATTGGCGCAACGCGTGGCCGCGATATCAATCTTCATTGGCACAAGAACGCTTGTGATGGGCGTGATCGGCGCCGTTGCTGCCTTGATGGGGCAGCAGCTTCTGACCTTTCAGTCCGGCCTCTGGCTCCTGTTCGGCGCGCTCTACTTGATTATCGGGATTGCATACGCCGTGGACCGTATCGGCATGCTGAGGCAGCGGCTCGACGTGGTTCCGGCATCGTGGCGTCTCGCGGACAACCCGGCGCTGATGGGACTCGCTTTCGGTTTCAGCATCCCGGCCTGCGCGGCGCCGATCCTAGTGGCGCTGTTCGGCCTTGCAGCTGGCAGTGGCGCGCCCTTCCTCGGATTTACCGCCATGGCGGTCTTTGGACTTGGTCTCTCGGTCCCTCTCATCGCCCTCGCAATGTTCGGCGTACCTAGTTGGCTGAAGCTCTCGCGTTCGACAGTGCGTTGGCTGTTGGCGGCTGTGTTCGTCGGCGTCGGCCTCTGGTCCATCTGGTTCGGCCTGTACGTCGATGCGGCGGCATGGACCATCTGATGGCGCCGCATCATTCACAACGCGCATCGGCGACGTCGGAGGAGCGCCGGCGATTCATCCACATCGCGAGCGCTGGGGTTGCGTTCCAGGCGGGCTCCTCGGCGGTTGACTCCAGCACCATCATGGCGGCCTTGATCTTCCAGCTGACCGGTAGCCCGTTGGCCGTCGGCGCGGTCACCGCCATCTTGCGCGTTGGTTGGCTCTCCCCGCAGCTCTTCGTGGGCTTCCTGGCGCAACGTCGCGCTTCCAGCATGCGCTACTACGTCGTCGGCGGATTTGGGCGAGCAGCATGCATGCTGGCGCTAGCCTTGGTGCTCTATGTTGGTGCCGGTGCGCCGGGGAACATGCTCGGCGCCCTGGTGCTGCTCCTTTGGACCGCCTACGCGTTCGTGAGCGGTATTGTCGCCGTGCCGTACAACGACATCGTTGCTCGCTCGGTTCAGCCCACACGCCGGAGTAGGCTGCTTGCCATACGTTTCTTTGGTGGAGGCGTCCTCGCACTCGCCTTCGCCGCGGTGGCAAGCGAGCTACTCGCCAGGCTGACTTTCCCCGTGTCGTATGCCGCCATTACCTTGCTGGCCGGAACGGCCATGTTATTTTCCGCGACCTTCTTCGTGGCGATGGGCGAGCCAATCGGACAAGGGCGAACCCCTGACAAGGCGACATTTGCCGCGTATCTTCGGCAGGGAGCCAAGACGTTTCGCACAGATCGTCGCTTTCGCCTCTTCGTCGTTGCCCAGTGGTCCGGTGGCCTGGTCCTCGTCGCCATGCCCTTTTACGTGGTGCAAGCCATCGCCGACGGTATGGCTCCATCTGATGTTGCGATGCTTCTAGCGGCACAAACTATGGGCGCCATACTTTCGAACTTCCTCTGGGGCTGGTGGTGACCTGCTCCCCTGCGGCTCCCTCGGTTGATATGAGAGTCCGTCATCTGGAGACGGACGATGAAGAAGAGCAGGTTCACGGAGGAGCAGATCGTTGGCGTGCTGCGCGAGCAGGAGGCTGGTGCGGCCACGGTCGAGG